>CAVOOL010000017.1:0-153733 GCA_963697545.1 uncultured Bacteroidota bacterium
GAACGGCATTAAGGTGGACAAGGCCAATGATTATGTGTTCACCACCAAGAGCGGGGCGGGTTGTGACTCCACGGTGACCCTGCATGTGGTGATATCGGCCCTCCCAACCGTTACCGCAGATAATAAAAATGTTTGTCAGGGAGGAAGTGTACAATTGACCGGTACACCAACCGGCGGTAGCTGGAGTGGAGCAGGTGTTTCGGGTAGCGTGTTCAATGCAGCAGGACTTGCACCGGGAGTATATCCGGTTGTTTATACATACTCACAAGGCAATTGTACCGCTAGCGCTACAGCAATGGTTACGGTTAAAGCTACTTCTACGTCTGTTACTACTGTAACCGTTTGTCCGAACCAGCTACCTTATACCTGGAATGGAAAAACCTATAATCAGCCGGGTACTTATTACTTTGTTACCACCAATTCTGCAGGTTGTGATTCTACTGCATCCCTGGTACTGATCGTAACCCAGGTAATCACTGGCACTACCCTGAATCTTACTGTCTGCGCCAACACCTTACCTTATACCTGGAACGGCATGACACTTACACAGGCGGGAACCTATACTGCTACTGTGCAAAACCAGGCAGGTTGTGATTCTATTGCTACACTTAATCTTTCTACCCAGCCTTTGGCTTCGGCCAGAATTACAGGTGGTAATCCTATTTGTGCAGGAACCAGTACCGCTATTTCTATCAGCCTGACAGGTACGGCGCCATGGACAATTGTTTATTCGGATGGCACTACCAATTATACAATCAATAATATCCAGTCAACGCCTTATGTTCTTACTGTTTCACCAGCTGTTACCACCACCTATACCGTTTTAAGTGTGGCAGATGCAAAATGCAGTAATGCCTCCGTCAATAGTTCCGTTACTGTAGAAGTGTTGCCAGCACAATCAGGCACACGTTATCCAACCATTACCGTATTCCCTAATGTGCCAAGGCGTTTGCAGGCCAGAGACTTTGGCAGTGGCGCTACGTACCAGTGGGCTCCGCCAACCGGACTGAATGTGACGACCGTTATCAATCCGGTCTTCAAGCACGATGAGACCACAGAATTTACCATTACCATTGGAACAAATAATGGTTGTAGAATTGTGGACACCCTGCTTATATTGGTGCCCATGGCTTCGCCAAATTTGACATCAGACATTTTTGTGCCGAAGGCCTGGAGTCCGAACAAGGACGGACATAATGATAGGTTGCGTCCTCTCACGGTACATATCAGAGAGATCTATTATTTCAGAGTCTTTGATAGGTGGGGACAACTGATGTTTGAAACAAATGAAATCGGTAAGGGATGGGACGGTATATTTAACGGTAAGGAACAGGTGCAGGATGTATATACCTGGACGCTGGAAGCCATAGGCGAAGACGGCAAGCATTATAAACGAAGTGGTAATTCAATCTTGTTGAGGTAAAACTTTGATTTATGAAAAAGTTTCAAAAAGCTGCTATTATAATTTTGATGATGCTCAGCAGCAAGTGTTATGGACAAGATCCCAGTTTTTCGCAATTTTTTTCTTCTCCATTAAATATCAATCCTGCGCTAACAGCTAATATCAATTCAGACTGGCGGCTTATATCCAATATAAGAGATCAATGGATTGGCCCTGCCAGCCCTTACATCACAGGCTCCATATCATTTGACCGGAAAATACTACACGAAAAACTGCCCGGGGTTGAAGAAGGTAATGTGATGGGGATTGGCGGGATGTTAATGTTCGATAATGCCATGGGTGGCGTGGCCAAAAGCATGTGGGCCTCGCTGGATTTATCGTATAGTGTCAAACTGGTAAATGAAGTGGACAACAAGCATAAATTAGGTATTGGTTTCGGTGCTATTTACGGACGTCGCACTGTTGATTTTAGCCGGCTTGATTTTGAAGAACAGTTTACGGGTTATGGGTTTAACGTGAATTTGCCCACGGGGGAAGCCGCCCTGTCGAACATGAAGCCCTATATTTCGGCCAGCGCCGGACTTACCTACAGTTATACTACAGAGAAAAGTAATATTGATATTGGGGTGGCTGCTTTTCATTTTAATAAGCCCAGGCAAACATTTCTTGTCAATGATAACCAGATTCTTGCCGTGCGAAAAGTTGCCCATTCCAACTTTGAAACTTTTTTGAATGAAAGAATGGTGTTGAATATTAACGGCATTTATCAATTTCAGGACGAAGCAAAATACTTTTCGGTAGGAGGCGCTTTTGGTTATTTTTTGGATGATCCTGATCTAAGCATGCTGAATGCAGGCGTATGGTATTGGTCTAAAAACGCCATAGTGCCTTATGTAGGACTGACGTATAAGGATATGCAGTTTGGCGTAAGTTATGACCTTACTGTTTCGAAACTTAACCAGGCTACAAGAAAGCCCAATACGTTTGAAGTGTCTATTATTATAAGGGGCACAAAAGGCCCGTCGGGGATCATTCCCTGTCCGTGGAAGTAGGTGGAGGCCAGATGTTGAGCGGTTTGAGATGTTGAGTTGTTTAGGGTTTAGTGATTGGATGTTCTTTTTCTTTTTACGGCTTCTTTTTCTCAACTTGCCCTAATTTAGTTGCTCTTGTGTTTTTACAAATCTTCCTTTTCATAGCGGTACTTCTTGTTGGTGTTATCAGCAGTATTGTAACGGGCAAGCTCACTGTTGCCGGCGGAATAACAGGCGGTGTGCTGGGATTGTTTCTTTATGTAGGTGCGGGATGGACAGGTGTTGCCCTCATGGGCAGTTTTTTTGTTTTGGGAACGGCCGCTACTTCATGGAAACGCAGCACAAAAGAACGCCTAGGGATAGCCGAAGAACAGAAAGGTAAAAGAACGGCCAGCCAGGTATTTGCTAACGGTGGGGCAGGGGCCCTGCTTGGATTGCTGGCCTGGATGGTATCCGCAACATAAAGAACGTATTTCAACTAATGATGGCGGCAGCCTTTTCTTCAGCGGCGGCCGATACCTTGTCTTCCGAATTAGGAAGTATTTATGGCAGGCAGTTTTATAATATTCTTTCTTTTAAAAAAGATCAAAGAGGCCTGGATGGAGTGGTGAGTCTGGAAGGGACCGTTTTGGGTGTAGCGGGGAGTTTTATCATTGCCACCGTTTATTCCATTGGCTTTGGATGGGACATTGGTTTGCTATGGATCGTAATAGCAGGGACCATAGGTAATCTTGGCGGATTCTTTATTGGGGGCCTTGTTTGAGAGGAAGGGGCTTTTGCATAATGATCTTGTCAACTTTTTGAATACAGTGGTTGCTGCATTGGCTGGTTTATTATTTAGCATGAATTGGGGTTAAGAACTGTGCCGTTTGGTTTTGATGTATTTGCACGTTCATTGTTACCTGGCGGTGGTGAGAGAGGAAAGTCTCCGAAAATTTTCCATGTTGCAGCGTGTATATTTTATCGGAATGTTTTGTTTATTAAGAATCCGCTTAATTTATGGTCATTTGAAAATAAGCGCATGCGGTAGGCGTTGATGGCTGTTTGCCCCAATTTTTTGATCAGTTTATAATTCACGACTACACCTACCACGGCGCCAATGCCCGGTATCAGCTGGGCCATTTTGGCCAGGTCAATATAATCACGGTACTCCTGCTGAAAACTTCGCCAGTCAAATTGATGGATATCATCGGGAAGTTTTTCTTTTTGCCGATCCCAATCCTGCATTTGTTCATACACCTGCCGCCTGCGTTCCTGACTGCTGAAGGCCAGCCCAAAAATGTGCAGGATGTACAACCTTTCTTTATAATCTTTTGTGTCAAAACCATATAGCGCTGCTACATCAAAAAGCATTTTTATTTTAATGCTGAGAAGAATGGGAAAATCGGCAAGTCCTAACAGTATGCCACCGGCACCCGTAATGCCACCTTCCACAGAAGCTGTGTGTTTATAGGTATTGATCAATTTCTGAACCGCTTCTTCCGTTTCCAAAAGTGTGTTGATGGCAACAGGTTTTTTAGTGGTGTATTTCGCACCAAACAAAACGCCCCTGATCATTTGCTTTATGGCTGCTGTAATGATCTTGTGTACTTTTTCAGGGATATAGCTGTTTAGTTTTGTTTGTAATTTTTTGGATAGATTATTGAAAAGGGAAGGGTTGCGCACCATTTCCTTTTGCCAGGCTTTTAGTTCTTTATAAGCTATTTGTTCATAGCTCATGGGGTTTTTATTTTGAAATTAAAATTCTAAACTCAGGGCATATTATTTTTTATAAAACAAAAGCCTCTGCAAAGAGGCTTTTGTTGTCAACTATTTGTTCTGCCATGCCATTGATCTTCCTGTTTTTCTTTTGCCTTGCGCAACATGCCCTGCAGTTTATTTACTGTCGCGTCCACCGCCTGTTCAAACTCCACACTTTGTTCTTTTACAAAAAGATCATTACCCGGCACTTCCAGTCTTATTTCACAATAGGTGTTGGGTGTGCCTTTGTCGGGGCCAAGAAACAATACCACGTTGGCACGAACAATATGTTCGTTAGGCGTTAATTTTTCCAGTTTTTGCTGAATGTACGACTCCAGTTCTTCGCCTGCTTTAAATCCCAGTGATTGTATGATAACATCCATAGTTTAATATTTACAAAGAACATTGCTATTATCGTACCAGTCATTTCTTTTTGTTCAGTTTGCTGCCGGTTATTGTTTGGGCAATAGATTTGCAGTCCCTAAAGAATTCAACGGATGCAGGAATATATTATTGAGGCCAGCCACATTGAGGAATTGCAAACCATCAGCAACCGGGATGAACTGGATAAGGTTTTTGAAAGAGCCAAACAAACGATCGTAAATGGAGAGAGTGTGATCCTTGTTCGAAAGCAGCTTAACGGCAAGCAGGAAAAATATGATGAACTGACAACGCTGGACGAGTTGTCAGACTATAGAAAACGGGTCTATAAATATTTATAACACTATCAGCAGGATAGCATTTTCAGATGTGCTTCAATGGCGTTGCCCAGGCATTTCAGCAATTTTTCACTGATGATATCGGCACAATGCCATTGTTTATTTTTATATAAAATGTATTCTGCGTTATTGGCGGATATCAGAACTGATGTGTCATTGATAAAATTGAAAGTATAGCTGGTGTTTTGTACAATTGCCTCAAATTCCATAAGCTCAGGTTTGGGTTTGCAATATAAATGACACTAAAAAGTACAAAAAATGTTTTTCTGTGTGTTAAGTAAAATTGCTTAGGATTTTCCCGGTGTATAAGGGCTACATAAGAAAAGCGCAACTCATTATAAACTTGGTAATCGTTTTTTAAGCATGTATTTTCCCATTATGGATTTTATGTATTTTATCCGTGGTGTAAAAAAGCATTTTCCTGCAAGAGCCCTGCTTCTTTTATTTTCCTATTTTCAACTGGTTTCTTTTTCCTCTTGTCAAAAAAATGCCGGTTCCTCCGGCTCTGTTTTGATTTTTGATTCCGTTCCGGCAGGCAAAACGCTTCATCCTATTGTTAATGAAATATCGGGCATAGCCGACAGCAAAGTGAACCCGGGCTATTTATGGGGGCAGGAAGATAGCGGCAATCCTCCTCAGCTTTATCTTATCAGTCATGATGGTACGGTTTCCAAAAAAATCTATATCAAAGGAGTGACCAACCGTGATTGGGAAGACATGGCTCTGTCAGGTGGTGATATTTATATTGCTGAAACAGGCGATAACGGCCAGGTATATGCGGACTATAGTTTTTATAAATTTCCGGAGCCGCTGGCAACCACCGATACTGTAAAAAATGCCGAGCATATCCGTTTTAAATATGCTGATGGCTCGCATGATGCAGAAGCATTTTTGATAGACCCGGTTTCGAAAGATATTTACATCATTACCAAAAGAGACAATCCTTCCAAAGTATTCAAACTAACCTATCCGTATTCTTTAACTTCAATGAATACGGCCACTGAAGTAGCCACCCTGCCTTACAGCGGCGTAGTCAGTGCTTCCATTTCCGCAGATGGGAAAGAAATTATTAGTAAAAACGTATCCTGCCCTTTTCTACTATAAAAGAGCTGCCGGTGAAACCATAGAACAGGCTTTGCAAAAGTCCTACATCACCCTTCCTTACAAAATGGAGCCATTGGGCGAGGCGGTAACCTTTGCCAATGATAACAGCGGTTTTTATACCTTGAGCGAAAAGGGTTTTGGCACCAGTGTGAAGCTTATATTTCTACAAAAGAAAATAGAGTGGTACATGAAAAAGCCGGAAAGAAGGTAAGGCAATAAAAATACAATGTACTCTTTCTTGTCTCACCCGCTTACCGGCCATGCATTTTTTCAAGCATTATCACCGGTTTATCAGCCCAAACTGGCTTCCGAAGAAATAGCTGTATTGAATAATTTGGAGATGGGACAGTTTTGTTCGGCATTCTTTACACACTCATCAAATTTTTCTTTGCTGATGCCGGGTACCTTTCCTTTTACCGTAAGGTGCGATTTTGTGATAGCACCGTTATCTAAAGTGATCTCGCATTTGGTTTCAAGGCTCTCCGGCGTAAAACCTGCTTCGCCCAACACAAAGCTCAACTTCATTGTAAAACAACCTGCATGCGCTGCCGCTACCAATTCTTCCGGGTTTGTTCCCTGCCCATTCTCAAAACGCGAAGAGAAAGAGTAAGGCGTTTGATTCAATGTGTTACTTGCTGTTGTTAAATGACCATTTCCTGTTTTTCCTGCGCCGTTCCAAACGGCAGTTGCATTACGTACCATAGTGATAGTTGTTAAGAGTGTTTGAATGCAACAAAGCTAACGGATATTTTGTTTGAAGCTTGATGTTGGATAAGAAGTGACGGGTTAACTGGCCGGCAGGAAAGAGGAATTCAGAAATGTGATCTTGACTCATTCGTCTGTCAGCCAATCAACCCGTGGCCTCAACTTTAGGCAGCATGGGCACTCTCTACTATTTCATTCATAGAGATGCTGAGATGGCTTTCATCGTAAATGCATCCGCCATCTTTTATCACCAGCACCTGCGGCGATTCGTGGTGCACATTAAATACTTCTGAAATTTTAGAAGACAAACTTCTATAGGCAAGCAGATCGAGGAAATAAAAATCAATGTCTGAAGGCTGATCCACTTTTTGCAGACGCTGTAAAGCCACAGAACTGATAGAACAGCGGGTGCTGTGCTTAAATATAACCTGCGGCCTGTTTTGCGATTTACTAATAACTTGTTTCAATTGCTCCTCATCGGTAAGATGAATCCAATGCATACACGACAAATTTTTAATAGTTAAACTTTATGCTTCTCAATAGCTTGTTTTTGAATGGAAACCGTAGCCGGGCAGCCATACCCTTTACGGGCACAGGAGGCAAAGAGCAGGGTGGTCATAAGCAGCAAGGTGAGGTAAAAAGTTTTGTTTTTCATATTAAATATGTTTGGATTAAAACGGCTTAATTTGCCGTATATTATGCAAATATAACCATGAAACCCTTATTTAAAAGCCCCGCGGCCACCCAAAAACCCCTAAATCGGTCAATGGCTCCAAAAGGCAGGCCGATTGGTTATTTCCCGTTTATTTTAACAAAGATTAGAACCTGAATATGAAGATCCATTTTACCTCTATAGGCGGCAGTGTAATGCACCAACTGGCTATCGCTTTAAAGCGAAAGGGATACCAGGTTACCGGTAGCGATGACGAGATCTTTGAGCCGGCGAAGGGCAATTTGGCCAGGGAAGGTATTTTGCCCGAATCCATTGGCTGGGCGCCCCAAAAAATTGATGCCTCGCTGGACGCCGTTATCTTAGGCATGCACGCCAAAGCGGATAATCCGGAGCTTTTAAAGGCTAAAGAGCTCCATCTGCCTATTTACTCCTTCCCTGAGTATATTTTTAAAGAAAGCAGGGATAAAACCAGGATCGTGGTGGGTGGCAGTCATGGAAAAACAACCACTACCTCCATGATCATGCATGTACTGCGGGAAACCGGTAAAGAGTTTGATTACCTGGTTGGCGCCAGGCTGCAGGGTTTTGACCAATCGGTAAAGATCACCGGTGCACCTGTTATTGTTTGCGAAGGAGATGAGTACCCGGCCAGTGTGATAGAAAAACGTCCGAAGTTTCATTTCCTGTTTCCGCACATTGCGGTTATCACCGGTATTGCCTGGGATCATATCAATGTGTTTCCCACTTTTGAAAACTACCTGGAACAATTCAACATATTCATTGATAAAATTGAAAAAGACGGCCATCTTATTTATAATGATACAGATGCTATTTTAAAAGAACTGGTGGAAACGCATGCCCGGACAGATATACACTACCATCCGTACCGGGTGCCGGAGCATTCCATTGAATCGGGTATCACCAAAGTGATTATTGAAGGTGCTGAAGCAGACCTGAAAGTTTTTGGCAACCACAATCTTTTAAATATGAATGCCGCCTGGCTGGTGTGCAAACAGTTGGGTATTTCTGCCGCTGATTTTGCAAAGGCTATCCGTTCCTTTACCGGTGCCGCCAAGCGGCTGGAACTCCTGGCCAAGAATAGGGACACTATTTTTTACAGGGATTTTGCGCATGCTCCTTCCAAAGTGAAGGCCACCATTGAAGCTCTCAAAAATCAATTTCCCGACAAAACCCTTATTGCTGTTTTGGAGCTGCATACCTACAGCAGCCTCAATGAAGCTTTTATGAAAGAATATACGGGAGTGATGGACGATGCCGACTGGGCGGCTGTATTTTTCAGCAAACATGCACTTGAATTGAAACGCATGCCCGAACTTCCCAAAGATGCTGTGGTACAAGGCTTTGGCAAAAAGGGTTTAGCCGTGCTCAATGAAAAAAAAGAACTGGAGGACTGGCTGTATAGCAATAATTATAAAAACGCCATTGTGGTTTTTATGAGCTCCGGCAATTACGATGGGCTGGACACCGAAGCCTTTGCCAAACGAATTACACAAACGGCTGATTAATTTGAAATACAAACACACAAAACTTTACCTTTACCCATTTTAAGAATTGCTATAAATGTTACAGTTAAAAAAACCGCTAGCCGTTATTGATATCGAAGCTACGGGCACCAACGTTACTACTGACCGGATAGTGGAGATCGCCATTGTGAAAATATTGCCGGATGGCAATCGCACCACGAAGCGAAAAATATTTAATCCGCAAATGCCCATCCCCCAAGTTTGTATTGACCTGCATGGCATTACCAACGAAATGGTAAAGGATGCTCCCACATTTAAACAATCGGCTCACGAGATCAGGCAATTCCTTGACGGCTGTGACCTGGCTTGTTACAATGCTTACCGCCTGGATATTCCCTTGCTGATGGAGGAGTTTATCCGTGCCGGTGTAGAGTTTGATATGAAGAGCCGCAAGGTGGTGGATGTGCAGAAGATCTTCCATCAAATGGAGCAGCGTACCTTATCGGCCGCCTACAAGTTCTATTGTCAAAAGACCCTGGAAGGAGCTCATGGTGCAGAAGTGGATGCCGCGGCTACCGCTGAAATCCTAAGTGCTCAGGTTGAACGTTACCCGCAATTGGGAACCAGCGTTGACAGTATTGTTAAAGCTGTTGGCGAAGACCCAATAATTGATTTTGCCCGTCGTTTTACCTATGATGATAAAGGCGTGGAAATCTTTAATTTCGGAAAGCATAAGGGAAGGCCGGTGGCTGATGTGCTGAAAGCTGAACCGCAGTATTACGACTGGATGATGAAAGGCGAGTTTCCCATGAATACCAAGCAAAAGCTGACCGAGATGTACACCCGCATCATGCTTAAAAAATTCTAAAACACTGTTGGAGAAACTTGTTATAATACCAACCTATAATGAAAGGGAAAATATAGGCCCTATATTGCAAGCCATTTATAATTTGCAACAGGACTTTCATGTGCTGGTCATTGACGATGGTTCTCCGGACGGAACCGCTGACCTGGTTCGATCCTTACAGCCCCAATTTCAGAACACGGTTTTTTTAGAAGAAAGAAGCGGCAAACTGGGACTGGGCACGGCCTATATCCATGGCTTTAAATGGGGCATCAAAAGAGGCTACAACTATATTTTTGAAATGGATGCCGATTTCTCTCACAATCCTGCAGACCTTCCGCGGTTATATGATGCCTGTAAAAGCGGCGGGGCCGATGTGGCCATTGGTTCCCGCTATGTAAAAGGCGGTGGAATAAAGAACTGGCCGGCAGATCGGATTTTTTTATCCAGGGGCGGCTCTCTTTATACAAAGCTCATTCTTTGGATGCCTGTGCAGGACCAGACAGCAGGGTTTATGTGTTACCGCAGAGAAGTGCTGGAAACCATCAACCTGGATGAAATTCATTTTGTGGGGTATGCCTTCCAGATTGAAATGAAATTTGCCGCATGGAAACTGGGTTTTAAATTAAAAGAAGTTCCCATCCAGTTTGAAGACCGCAAATATGGCGAATCGAAAATGAGCAAGGGTATTGTGAAGGAAGGGATCCTGGGAGTGCTCAAACTCCGCTGGTATAGCCTGTTCACCAATTACAGGCGAAGGGTAAAGAGCAAAGTGGAATCGCCGGCGGTGGAATGAAATAAAAACTAGCGGAATTCTAAGAAATTCAATTTTAATTTTTTGCACTAAGCAGCATTGCTACTGTTTAACTTTCCTTGCGTCGCACTCTTGTACGGCAACAATTCTATTCGTCATAATTTCTCGCAGCTCCGAAGTTTCGGGACGCAAAGGAGCAACGACGCTGCGCCGCTGTATCGTGGCGATCGCTGCGTGAAATAAAAAGCCGCATAGCAAACAAGGCGTACAAGAGTGCGACGCAACAAAAGTTGATAAGAATGGTAAAAGCCGGCAACATAAAAATTACGCATCACAAAAAGCTCCCTTTCCAACAAAATCACCACTTTAATCTTCTGAACTTTTCCGTTTCTTTGAGGCCATGAGGAAGGCCTTGCTGCAGTTGCACACAGCCGTTTTTTTATGGGGTTTTACCGGGGTATTGGGACGAGTGATCACACTGGATCAAACCTGGCTGGTATGGTACCGGCTTTTGATAACAGCGGTTTCGCTTTGGGTGCTCTACTTTTTTTTAGGAAAGATCCGAAAGTTGCCTTTACGGTCTGTCGTCCTTATCGGTTGCATCGGGCTGACGCAGGCCCTGCACTGGGTTTGTTTTTACGGAAGCATCAAATACGCCAACATCACCATTGCCTTAACTACATTATCTACGTCGGCCCTGCTGGCTTCCATTATTGAGCCCCTGCTTTTGAAAAAAAGATTTGATTCCGTAGAAGTATTTCTCGGGCTGTTTGCCATTGCCGGCATCATCATTATTTACAACACGCATATAGCGTTTTCTGTTGGTATCATCATTGGGTTGCTGTCGGCGTTGCTCACGGTCATTGTTTCTGTTTTGAATAAAAAAATAGTGGACAAGTATCAACCCGAGCAAATTACCTTGTATCAACTCACCGGGGGCTTTGTTGGATTGAGTTTGCTGCTGCCGTTGTATCAATATTATTTTCCTGAAAAGCATTATGTGCCGCAACCCATAGATTGGCTGTGGCTAGTGATCTTAAGCTGGATCTGTACCATCCTGACTTTTTTTCTGTACATCCGTTCATTAAAAAAAATATCAGCCTTTACCATGAACCTTACGCTGACACTGGAACCTATCTACGGAATCCTGCTGGCGTTCTTACTATATCACGAAAATGAAAACCTCAGTAAGTGGTTTTATGTGGGCTTTGGCCTGATCGCTCTGGCTGTGGCTTTTCACATGTGGCGGCTGATCAGGAGCAGTGCCAGGTTCAAGGCTTAAAGCCGATGGAGATGATGGTGAAATCCTGAATGCCACACTTTAAATTGATTAAATGCACAGTTTGCTTAATTTTATTCGCAAGTCACCAATTATTATGAAGAAGTTTTACGTCCTCTTTTTTCTCCTTTCTCCGTTTTATGTATTAGCTCAAAAAAAACCTTTAGATCATAGCGTTTACGATGGCTGGCAAAGCATTGCCGAACGCCTGATCAGCAACGACGGTAAGTGGGTGGTTTATACGGTTACGCCACAGGAAGGCGATGCCGACCTTTTTATACAGTCAGCCGATGGAAGCCAGTATAAAAAACAGGTGCCCCGGGGCTATAGTGCTTTGATCACCGAAGACAGCCGCTTTGTTGTGTTTAAAATAAAACCATTTTATAAAGACATAAGAGAAGCAAGGATCAAAAAGAAAAAACCGGAAGATTTTCCCAAAGATTCTATTGGTATTGTGGAGTTGGGCAAGGATGCGGTTGTAAAAATGCCGAAGGTAAAATCGTATAAAGCACCGGAGAAGGCCGCTGGTTGGATCGCTTACCATAAAGAAAAAGAAACCGTACCCGCCAGGCAAGCGACCGCTACACAAAAAACGGTTGACAGTTTAAAAAAGACGATTGATTCGTTGGTATTGCTGGTGCAGGAAATTAAAAATGTAAAAGGCGGTAACCGCGATGGGCTGGATGCTGATGATGATCCGGCTGGTTCAGCGGCTGTTAACGAAGGAAGTGACCTGGTGCTGCGGAATTTGATCAGGGGAAGTGAAAGAACATTTAAAAACGTGGGTGATTATTTTTTCAACGATCACGGCCAAAAACTGCTGATGAAAATTTCCAGGACGGCCAAAGATTCGTTAAGTGCCAATGCGGTGGTGTTGTATGATCTGAAGACAGAAAAGCCGGATACGATTTTGAAAGGCGGCAACGATTTCAGAAATTTTGCTTTAACGGAAGATGGCAATAAAATAGCTTTTGTAGCTGAAAGAGATACCGCCAAAAAAGCCCTGCAAAAATTTTACGAACTCTATCTGTATCAAACAGGAGATGACAGCGCCAATTTACTGATTGATAAAAACACCATGGGCATGCAGTTGGGAATGACCGTGAGTGAAAACGGAACGGTGCGTTTCAGCAAGAGCGGCAAGCGGTTATTTTTTGGGACCATACCTGTTCCTGTACCAAAAGACACAACGCTGGTTGATATTGATTTGGTGAAGGTGGATATATGGAATTACAAAGACGATTACCTGCAAACGCAGCAGTTATCCCAGTTGAATAATGAATTGAAGAGAAGTTACCTGGCGGTGTATGATTTTGCGCAAAACAAAATGGAGCAGTTGGGTTCGGCACATTTGCCAACCATTATTCAAACAGCCGAAGGTGATGGCGATGTATTTATTGCTGTTACGGACACAGGCAGAAGAGTGGAAGCACAATGGTCGGGTGCTACTAAAAAAGATGTGTATGCAGTAGATGTACGAACCGGTAACAAAACATTGGTCAGGAAAAATCATGACGGGGGCATCTATCCTTCTTCCACGGGTAAATACATTTTACTATATGATAACAAGACCAGGAATTATTTTGCCTGGGACGGAAAGGCAGTAAAAAATATCAGTTCAAAGATCAAGGTGCCTTTATATAATGAGGAGTATGATATGCCGGATGATCCGAATCCGTATGGTGTCATGGGCTGGCATGAAGGTGATTCGGCCGTGTATGTTTACGACAGGTACGATGTGTGGAAGGTAGATCCGGCCGGAGTAAAACTTCCGGTGAATATTACCGTTAAGGGAAGAAAATCAAAAGACGCCTTTCGCTATGTAAAACTCAATGAAGAAGAAAGATTTATAAAGGCCGGCCAGCCCGTTTATTTCCGTGTTCAAAACCAGCTTACAAAAAAGAACGGCTACGTGTACGGTCAGCTTGCCGATAACCTGGCCTTACACAGTTTTGTTTTTGGCGAATACAGTTTTGGCCAGCTGGTCAGGGCAAAATCAGGTTCAAAGTTTATTTATACAAAAGAGACTTACATTCAATCACCTGATCTTTATGTAAATCAGGATCCTCTTGTACAAGGCGACCACAAATCGCTTGCTTCGGTGGGACAGGAGACGCAATTGTCTTCCACTAATCCTCAACAATCCCTGTATAATTGGGGCACCGCAGAACTGTATAAATGGAAGGCGTTTAATGGCAGTGCCGGCAACCGGCATCTTATACAAGCCGGAAGATTTTGATTCGACTAAGAAATATCCGATGATCATTTACTTCTACGAAAAGTTAAGTGATGGATTATACAATTACATAGCGCCGGCGCCTACGCCCAGCCGTCTGAATATTCCTTTTTTTGTGAGCCGTGGTTACCTGGTGTTTGCACCGGATATCAGTTACACTAAAGGTCATCCTGGTAAAGATGCTTACAATTATATTGTTAGCGGTGCGCAGGCATTGAGCGGAAAAAAATGGGTGGATGCTAAAAACATCGGCATCCAGGGGCAAAGCTGGGGCGGATACCAGGTGGCGTATTTAATTACGGCCACCAACATGTTTAAAGCGGCATGGGCGGGTGCGCCGGTGGTGAACATGTTCAGTGCCTATGGCGGCATCCGGTGGGAGAGTGGTAACAACCGCCAGTTCCAATACGAAAAAGGGCAAAGCCGTATTGGCGCCACGCCCTGGCAAAGGCCTGATCTCTATATTGAGAATTCACCTTTCTTTCATTTGAATAAAGTAAAAACACCGGTGGTGATCATGGCGAATGATGCCGATGGCGCGGTGCCCTGGTACCAGGGGATTGAATATTTTACGGCCCTGCGCCGCCTGGATAAAAAAGTGTGGCTGCTGAATTACAACGGAGAAGCCCACAACCTGGTGGAACGTAAAAACCGAAAGGACATACAGATCCGCGAGCAGCAGTATTTCGACTGGCTGCTGAAAGGAGAAAAGCCGGCGGAATGGCTGATCAATGGCGTTCCGGCCGTAAAAAAGGGAAAAGACTGGGGGCTGGAGATGGTTGATGAAGCTCAGAAAAATTAAGAACTATTCATTTGAATGTTATTTCTCAATATGTATCTTTCGGAAGCAACCAATCTTCGTTAATAAAAACCGTACTATGAGAAAAACACTAATTGCTTTCTTTTTCCTGCCTTTGCTGGCTTTTGTTACCACTGATTGGGTAACTACAAAGCTTGATGACAGGGCCAGTATTGATTTTCCTTTTCAAATCGAATCAAAGGACATGGGTGGTAATCCTTTATGGATCCAGGAAATTAACAAGGATGCCAGGTGTATGGCGATGGTATTCGATTTCGGGAAGCTGGGATTAGACTCCGCTTCTTTAGCGGCTGAAATGGGAAAGCCTGAATCTTTTGAGCAATTTAAACAAGGGGTAGTAGGCCAGTTGGAAGGGGCTTCCGTTATTTCAGACAAGAATACAACCATCAACGGGCGGAAAGTTTTTGAGTATATAATTGACATGGGAAAGAAAGATACCAGTGAGTTAAACAGGATGTATAACCGCAACATTTTTATTGGAGAAAAAATGTACACCTTATCCTTTTTTGAAAAAGATAAAAGCCCACAGGCCCAGTTGAGAAATAAATTCTTTAATTCCTTTAAGGAGAAATAAATATTGTCAGGCTGCAGGCTGGCTAATGTATTTTACCAGGCTGCGTTTGGCAATGGGAAGCAGGGTTTCTTCAACCGGAAAACTTAATTCGGTTTCAATACTGTACACCGCAGGGTTCGGAAGAGCACTGCGGTTTTTTATGAGCTCATATTTTATGTTCTCGTAGGTATTGACCATGCTGCGCTGCAGGGCATCCAGGTAAGCGGTTTTAATGCTTCTGAATCTTTCATCGTGCTTTTCAAAAATGGAAAGGCGGTAATGATATACCCGTGTTGTTTTGGTATTGCCGGCACTTAAAAAGAAATAGCCTTCCTGTATGTCCAAAGGCACAAGGCCCACCGGCATGATCATCAGCTTTTCTTCCACAAATTCGTAGATCTGCGTGCCGCTGCTGATGGTGGATTTCATTTCACCGGCCGAGTAGTTGATGATCTCTTCCAGCTGCTGCATCAGTTCATCATCTTCTATCATCTGCTCGTAAAGCAATTGCAGTTTTTCTATTTGAATGCCGGTAAGTTTTTTGGGGAAATGTTCCTGCAGGTATTTTTTATTTTCCCTGAAGGCCACAATATTATTGTAATGAAAGATAAGATCGGCTAACTGGGGATAGAGCTTGTTCTCGTTGAAATATTGGTTGATCTGCTGCAGGTATGCCAGCAGTGTGTACTTTTTTAATTCAAAGTCGATATAACCTTCGGCAAACCAGGTTTCGGATAATCTTTTCATAGTCTAAAGAATTGATTTCCTAATTTACAAAATAGACCCTTCAAATCATATACCCGTTTATCTTTAAACTGTTAATTGTATCCATCATGCTTAAACTTTGCTGCTTTTTTGCAACATTTCTTTTCCTGTCGTGCAAGAGCACCTCTTATTTTGTGGTGCGGCATGCGGAAAAGGAAACCGCCACTATGTCCAGCGATGTGCCCTTATCCGCTGAAGGAAAACAAAGGGCAGAGGCTTTAAAAGAAGTGCTTCTGCATAAGAATATTCAATCCATTTATTCTACCAATTACATCCGTACAAAAACAACGGCTCAACCGCTGGCGGAGGCAAAAAACATCCCGATACAGATATATGATCCCGCCGATACCAGCTTTGTGTCACGGATAAAAAACACCACTAAGGGCAATGTTTTGATCGTGGGACATTCCAATACGGTTGACGATATCGTGAACCGGTTCATGGATGCAAAAGTTATTGCCGGCGATCTTCCTGAGACGCAGTACGGCGATTTATTTGTGGTGAAAAAGAAAGGAAAGAAATACCGTTTTGAGAAAGGTCACTTTGGCAAATAACAAGGTTCAGTTGTGAAGGTTATTTATCCTGTTCTGCCCGATCTGTGTAATAGCGAACCATGGGCCTGTTTTTAGAGGTTCTGTCCACGATTTCAAAGCCGGCCTTTTCAAACGATTTGTATAAACCGATCCAGGCAAATGAATCAGGAAGCTTTTCCTGCGTTGGAATGGTTGGATAGGCTTCGATGATCTTTATACCTTGTTGCCTTGCATAGTTGATGACTCCTTTTAAAAGCATCACCGAAACCCCTTGCCGCCGGAAATCTTTATGAATAAAAGTGCAGGGTATAGACCAAACAGGATTGTTGTCAATGCGCTTGTGCACTCTTGAATTCTCAAGCTTTAGAAAATCTTCTCTCGGTGCAAAGGCACACCAGGCAATCGCCTGTCCTTCATATATGGCAAGAAGACCGGTAGGTTGACCGGACCATACCAGTTCTTTCATGGCATTTTTGTTGCCTTCTTCGTACTTGCCTTCATCAAAGTCCGCTTTTTTTAAGCGGAAATACATACACCAGCAATTGCCGCAGGCGCCTTTCTCTCCAAACAATTGCACAAACTTTGACCAGTTGCTTTTGGTTACTGGTTCAAAAGTGAGATGATTTAAAAATGTTTTATCGGGTGGTTGTTTTTTCATCATACTACAGCTTTTACAAAGTACATATTATCCTGTAAAGCCTAATGCCTCTACGCTTGCTTCCAATAAAAAAGCCCTGCTTAGCAAGGCTTTCCATTTATTTGAAAATTTATTAAAACTCCCTGTTGCTGTTAAAATTTTGCAGCTCATTGGCCACCGCCGTTAAGAACGTAGCTCCCAGGCTTCCGTCCACAATTCTGTGGTCGTAGCTCATGGACAAATACATCATGTGACGGATGGCAATGCTATCGCCGTGCGGTGTTTCCACCACTACCGGACGTTTTTTAATAGCACCTACGGCCAGTATAGCTACCTGCGGCTGGTTAATGATAGGCGTTCCCATTAAGCTGCCAAAGGTGCCCACATTGGTCAATGTAAAAGTGCCGTCAGCAATATCCTCGGGTTTTAATTTGTTGTTACGGGCACTATCGGCCAGGCTGTTTACCTGTTTGGCAAGGCCCACTAAATTCAACTGGTCTGCATTCCTTATCACAGGCACAATTAAATTACCACTTGGCAAGGCCGTGGCCATTCCAATATTGATGTCTTTTTTAACAATGATATTGGTACCGTCGAGAGAACTGTTGATCAAAGGGAATTTTTTAATGCACCGCACAATGGCTTCAATAAACAGCGGTGTAAAAGTGATCTTGGTACCTTCCCGTTTTTCAAAGTCCTTCTTCACTCTGTCACGCCACATCACCAGGTTGGTTACGTCGGCTTCGGTAAAAGAAGTTACATGCGGGCTGGTATGTTTGCTGCGCACCATGTGGTCGGCAATGAGCCTGCGCATGCGATCCATTTCAATGATCTCCACATTGCCGCTATAGGTTGTTGGCGCAGTGCTTTGCTCTACTTTATTCACCGGGATCATCATGCCCTGCTGCGGCTGTGAAGGTTGTGGCTGTTGTTGCGCCGCAGGCTTTGCACCTTGCACCTTGCCGGCTCTTTTATCGCTTACATATTGAAGGATGTCTCTTTTGGTGACCCTGCCTTCATTACCGGTACCCGGAATATTTTCCAGCTCCGCCATGCTTACACCTTCCTGTGCTGCAATGTTCAGCACCAGCGGCGAATAAAAGCGGTTGCTGTCAGCGTTCGATGTTTGCGGCTGGTTGTTTACGGTGGCATTGCTTTGCGGGGCAGAAGGCTGGGGTTTTGACGCAGCGGCTTGTTGTTCGGGCTGCGGATGAACCACCGGAGCTTGTGGCTTTTCTTCCGCCGCGCCGGTTTTGATGCGGGCGATCACGGTGCCAATAGGCACAACATCGTTTACATTAAATAATATTTCAGACACCACGCCTTCGGCTGTAGAAGGCACTTCACTGTCCACTTTGTCGGTGGCAATTTCCAAAAGTGTTTCATCCATTTTCACAGCATCACCGGGGTTCTTATGCCATTTTAAAATGGTTGCTTCCATTATGCTTTCGCCCATCTTAGGCATTACCAGGTCAACAGTAGCCATATATAGTTTCTAATTTTGGAGTTTTTGTTTTTGATTCCGGCTTTTGTGCTGCTATGATGCTGCTGTTGCGTCGCACTCTTGTACTGCAACAATGCTCTTGAGCAAGGTGCACCACCAAACGAACGAGGGCAAGTTAACTCTGTGCAGCAATCATCAGCATTCCAAAATTGGAATTCGCGCCAAAAATAAGCAAAGCGGCATTAATCGCTTCAATCTGCTGTTTCCAATATAAACCGGCGGAGCAGGGTTAGTGCCATTTGCGCTGTCATTTCAATATTTCGTGTGCGGTCGTAGCGAAAAAAATGCTGGCTGGCTTTTACCTTTTCTTTGTTGCCTACGGCAATCCAAACCGTGCCTACCGGTTTTTCGGGGGAGCCGCCATCAGGTCCCATAATGCCCGAGGTGGCAATCGCATAATCGGTGGGGATGGCTTTCAGCACACCCTGCACCATTTCCCTTACGGTTTGCTCGCTGACGGCCCCGTATTGCTGAAGCGTTTCGGGTTTTACGCCTAAAAGATTTTCTTTTACTTCATTGGCATAAGAGACAATGCTGCCGTTGTAAATAGAAGAAGAACCCGCTTTGGAAGTAATGAGGTGTGCAATATAGCCACCGGTGCAGCTCTCGGCCGTTGCTACCGTTTTGTTTTTGCTTTTTAACAACTGGCTTACCGCTTCTTCCAGGGAAATGTCTTTATCAGCCACCATCCAATCCTTTACAAGAGGCTTCAGCTTTTCAAACTGTTCGTCCAGTTCTGTATTCAGTTGTTCTTTGTTGCTTCCCCTTCCGGTAAGCCGCAATCTCACCTGGCCATAGGCGGGCAGGTAGGCCAGTTTAATATGCGACGGCAAATTATTTTCAAAATCTTCAATGGTATCTGCAAGGGTCGATTCGCCAATTCCGGAAGTAAGCAGGGTGCGGTGGGCAACACCGGGTAATTCCAGGTTCTCTTTTAGTTTCGGCAGCACACTGTGTTGCATCAGGCCCTTCATTTCATTGGGCACGCCGGGAAGCGAAACATAGATCACTTCTTCTTTTTTCCACCACATGCCCGGCGCCGTGCCCCTCGTATTGGGCAGCACCGTGCAATTGTCAGGCACTTCGGCCTGCTTCAGGTTGCGTTCAATGAGCGGACGGTTCAATTTGGCGAAAATGTCTTTTACATTTTGCAGGGCTCCGGCGTCCACAACAAGTTTTGCATTAAAATATTCGCATAAGGAGGGCTTCGTAATGTCGTCTGCGGTAGGTCCTAAGCCGCCGGTAATAATAAGTACAGCGCAATCTTTGCTTTGTTCTTTTAATGTTGTAAGGATTTCTTCTTTTACATCGCCAATGGCTATGCGCCTTTTTACCCAGATGCCAATTTTGTTTAGCTCCTGACCAATGTAGGCACTGTTGGTGTCTATGGTTTGCCCGATCAGCAGTTCATCGCCTATAGTAATTATACAAGCATTAACTTCTTTCATCTGTGAAACACTTAATTTTAACGCAATGTACGACGCCATGAAAAAACTACTCTTGTTATTGTTCTCGGTTATTTCTTTTACTGGTTTTGCACAAACCATTACATCAAAACTTGCACAGGCTTTCCAGGATTTTGAAAGCGACACGCAATTGAAAAACGCCATCTCATCGCTTTATGTAATTGACGCCAAAACGGGGAAGGTGGTGTTTGATAAAAATTCCACGATTGGATTGGCTACGGCTTCCACGCTTAAAATTGTAACAGCGGCAACGGCATATGAGCTGTTGGGCAAGGATTTCAGGTATTCCACCAGGTTTGGCTATGTGGGAAAGGTTGCCGGAAAGAGCTTAAAAGGCAACTTTTATATCCAGCCCTCCGGCGATCCAACTTTAGGAAGCTGGCGATGGAAAGCAACATCCGACACTTCAGTTATGAATAATCTTCTAAACGCTGTAAAAAAAATAAATATTACGGGTTATAATGGATTGGCAATTGATCAAAGCCGGTGGAATGATGAAGCCGTGCCTGACGGATGGATGTGGCAGGACATCGGAAATTATTACGGCGCGGGGGCCGCAGGTTTCAACTGGAGGGAGAACCAGTTTGATGTGGTACTGAAATCGGGAAAGAACATTGGCGATCCGGTTACTATCGTTCAAATAAAACCAGCCTATCAAACAACAACACTGTCTTCTTTCGCTGCTTCAGCCGCAAAAGGCAGTGGCGACAATGCGTATGTCTATTATCCTTTATCAAAACCAGCAGGAGTTGTAAGAGGTACCATTCCGGTTAATGAAAATGCATTTGTAATTTCGGCTGCCAGTCCTGATCCTTCTGCGGTTTTTACCAACTGGTTTACCGATCAACTGCGTACCAAAACAGGTGTTGGGAACGAAAAGTTTCCCCTGTCATCATCTGACAGCACCCTTCTTTATACCCATTATTCTCCACCGGTGGACAGCATAGTTTACTGGTTCCTGAAAAAGAGCATCAATTTATATGGTGAGGCCCTGGTGAAAACGTTCGCTTATCAAAAAGAAGGAGCAGGCATTACAGACAAGGGAGTAGACATTGTAAAGAACTATTGGAAAGAAAAAGGCATTCCTGCAACAGAACTAAACATAGTAGATGGTTCGGGGCTTTCGCCGCTGAACCGTGTTACCACGCATGCACAGGTGGCGATACTTCAACATGCAAAAAAGCAAGCCTGGTTCAATGGTTTTTATTATTCATTTCCCGAGTACAATGGCATGAAGGCAAAAAGCGGCACCATCAGGGGCGTAAAAGGCTTTTGCGGCTACCACACGGCGAAGGATGGTACTGAGTATATCTTTTCTTTCCTGGTGAACAATTACAACGGGTCAGCAGCGGCCCTGGTGAAAAAGATGTACACGGTGCTGGATGTGTTGAAATAATCCGGACCTGGATTTGTGAGATTATGGGATTAACAGGAAATGGGTTTCTCGCAAAGACGCAAAGGCGCTAAGAAAAGGAAAACGCTTTGCTTACTTCGCGTCTTTGCGTGAAATTATCTGAATGAGAGGATTAACAGGAAATAAAAAGAGCCTTCAACTATTGAAGGCTCTTTATTTATAGAAATGTTTTCAAATTCCCATTAATCCTCTAATCCTAAAAATCCCGGTTCAGACAACTATCTTCCAATAAATCTATCCAGGCTTACTTTGCCCGGGCCTGTAAATAAAAGAACAATAAAACAGGTAAGGAACAAGCCTGCGGTTTCACCTTTCCCAAAAAACTCACCTTTATGTGCAAAGAAAAGTGCTACCGACATGGCAATGATCAGGGGTACGGCAGCCAGTCTTGTAAACAGCCCCAGGATGATAAAAGCAGCACAGAAAAATTCGGCAAAGACCACCATGGATAATGACGTGGTGGATCCAATATGAAACGGATCGGCAAACCGCGGCGCCTTTTGGGCAAAATGCATTAGCTTATCAAGGCCATGGTTGATCATCATAAGGGAGCCGGCGCCTAAGCGCAAAACCAGTACTGCAAAGGAAAAAGAGTTGTCGGATGTGCTTGTGCTAAATAATCTTTTCATTCGGATACATTGAATTGTGGCGCAAGTTTACGTAAACAATTTCAAAAAAATCCTTTGCAGGTAAATTGTTAAATAGTTACGGGAATTCCAATTTTATGGTGTTCTTTGGAATGATGTTTGGCTAATGCCAAAATAATTCAAAACTATTGAACGTTATCTTCGCAACGGTTAAAGAACGATCTATGAAGAAAATTTGTACATCAGTTACCTTCTGTTTATTCTCGGTTTTCTCTTTTTCGCAGCAAACAACGTTCTTTAAAGATCCCCATGAAAAATTTAATGAGGCTAAGGAATATTTTCAAAAAGAGCAGTACAACCTGGCCTATCCCATCTTTAAAGAGTTGCAGCAATCCCTGAAAGAGACGGATAAGGTGAACACACCTATCGAGGCACAGGAGATTAGTTATTATACAACCGTTAGCGCCTTAAAGCAAAACGAGGGCCGTGCGGAGCAGGACGCCCTGGAATATATTGCCGTAACAAAGAACAATGCACGGGTGCAGATGATGAATTTTCATCTGGCTGAATTTTATTTCCGTAGGCACCAGTTCTCCGACGCCGTTGGTTTGTATGAAAAGGCCAACATCGCCAACCTGAGTAACCGTGAAATTGCGGACCTGAAATTTCACCAGGGGTATTCCTATTTCACCATGCAGCAGTTTGCACAGGCAAAGCCTTTGCTGAATGCCATCAGGCAGGTAAAGACCGATCCTAATTATATTGATGCCAATTATTATTATGGCTTTATTGCCTTTCGCGACCGTAATTATAGCGAAGCGCTGGCCAGTTTTCGTGTGGTGGAGAACGAGCCGGCCTACGAAGCCATTGTTCCTTATTATATAGCGCAGATCTATTACGTACAGGGCAAAAAGGACGAAGCGGTAACGTATGCAGAAAATAAAATTAAGCAGGGAAAAACACAGTATTATGACCTGGAGTTAAAGCAATTATTAGGTCATGCCTATTTTGAAAAAAAGCAATATGCCAAGGCGGCTCCTTACCTTGAAGATTATGTGAACCGCTCTAAAAAAGTGCGCCGTGAAGACCTGTATGAACTTTCGTATGCCCATTACCAGGCGGCCAATTATACAAAAGCCATTGAAGGATTTAAACAACTGAGCGGAAGCGAAGATTCGTTAAGCCAGCACGCCATGTATTTGCTGGGCGATTCGTATTTAAAAACAGGACAAAAGGCCAATGCCCGTAATGCTTTTTTATTTGGTTCTTCCAACAGCAGCAACCCGGAGCAAAGAGAAATTGCACGGTTCAACTATGCCAAGCTTTCCTATGAACTGGGCTACCAGGATGAAGGATTGAAAAGCCTGCGTACCTTTTTGAATGATTATCCCAATTCACGTTACAGGGATGAGGCCACCGAGTTGTTAGTAGGTGCACTGGCCAATACCAATAATTATAAAGATGCGTTAACGCTGCTGGAAGGCATTCAAAACCCTACTGCCGTTGTAAGAAGGCTGTACCCACGTATTTTATACGGACGGGCAACGGAATTGATCAATGACGGACGGCTGGCAGAAGCCAACAGTTTGCTGGACAGGGCCCTGAAAGATCCAAACAATGCCTCGGTGCTGCCCTTTATTAATTTTTGGAAAGGAGAGCTGGCCTACCGCAGCAATAATGTGGATGATGCCATTCGTTATTATTATGCTTACCTGAATGCAGGAGCTCCGGCCTCCGGTGAAGCCAACGAAAGAACGGTAAAGTACAATCTTGGTTATACCTATTACAGAAAGGAAAATTATCCTGTTGCCAAAAGTTTTTTTGAACCGCTGGCCACTCCTGTTTCTTTAAGCTCTGACCCCATCACGCAGGACGCTTACCTGCGTACGGCAGATACGTATTATATGAACCGCAGCTATGCACAGGCAAAGACCATGTATGATAATGTGATCAAATTTTCCTGGGCGGCTGAAGATTATGCTACGTTTCAAAAAGCCATGATCGCTGGTATCAATAATTCAACGGAAAAGATCAACCTGCTGAATACGCTGGTGCGTAAGTTTCCGCAATCAAGCCTGGTAGGAGATGCCAATAACGAAATTGCCAACACCTATTTAGCCGATGAACGCTTCAAGGAAGCGATTCCATATTTGAATAATATTATCAATGCTACGGGCAACAATAGCTTAAAACCACAGGCTCATTTAAAAATGGGTATTGCCTATTACAATTTGAATAATAATACCGGCGCCATTGATCAATATAAATTATTAGTGAATAATTATCCTAACTCGCCGGAAGCCGATGATGCGTTGGATAATCTGAAAGCCATTTATGTGGAACAGGGACGCCCCGGGGATTATGCTGATGTAGCAAGGCAGGCCGGCAAACCCATATCGGTAAGTGCAGAAGATTCACTGACCTACGAAGCAGCCCAAATTCAATACGACAATGGAAAGCTGCCGGAAGCGTTAAATGCGTTCAATACCTATTTGCAGCGTTTTTCTAATGGAACCTATTCCACCAATGCGCATTATTACCGTGCAGAGATTTACAACAGCCGCAAGGACTGGAACAATGCGTTGAGCAGTTATGCCGTGGTGGCGGAGAGAGCACCGAATACCTTTGCTGAAAGAGCGGTATTGCAGGCAGCCCGCATCAATTTTTTTGAACTGAAGAATTATGCAGAAGCAGAAAAATATTATGCGCAGTTGAAACAAATCACGGCCAGCCAGGAGAACCGCCTGGAAGCGATGCGTGGATTGTTGCGCAGCCAGTACCAGCAGCAAAAATGGAGCGATGCGGTGGCCAACGCCAAAGACCTGATCTCCCAAAAAAGCACCAGCTCCGATGACAAGGCGCTGGCCAATATGGCCATTGGAAAATCGGCGCAGATGGGTGGTGAGTATGATGTAGCGATCAATTCGTTCAAACAGGTGGTTGCGGTCAATAAAGCGGCACTGGCCGCAGAGGCCCGGTACGAAATAGCCAACAGCTGGTTCATGACCGGCAAATTGAATGATGCAGAAAAGGCCGCGTTTGAAGTCATCAACAAATCCGGCTCTTACGACTGGTGGGTAACAAAAGCCTATATTCTTTTGGGTGATGTTTATTTCAAACAAAAAGATTATTTCAACGCCAAGGCTACTTTCCAAAGCGTTGTAGATAATACGCTAAACGCCGAATTAAAATCAGAAGCACAAACCAAGCTGAATCAGGTAATTGAAGAGGAAGGAAAGAATAGTAAGGTAAGTAAATAGGGAGACGTGAGACGTCAAACGTGAGAGAGCATCAATCATTTTCAAATTTTCGAATTTTCACATTGTTTAATATGAAATCTTCCATCTTATTAGCAGGGATCTTAATGACAGGCATGGCCGGTTTTGCGCAGGATACCATGAGGAAAAAAGAAGTAAACGTTACGTCTACTTTCAAACCTTCTTTAAAGGATGCTGCCAAGATCAACATCAATGCAACACCGCCCACACCTGATACTTCCAGGCCAAGATTGCAATACAATATTCCTAACCAGAATCTTTCATTTGGTTTTCAACCCGGCACCTTAAAACCTCTGGCCTTATCCATTGATTCGGGCGGACGATGGAACAATGAGAGTTATATAAAGGCAGGTTATGGAAGCTTTCGTACCCCCTTTGTACAGGCCGGACTTTCGGTGGGTGATGGAAAAACCGCAGGCCTGAACGTATATGCCAAGCATTTTTCATCGAAGGGCAAAATGGAGTTCCAGGACATGCTGCATACCAACATTGACCTGAATGCATTTATGCAAACCTCTAAAAACCTGGAATGGAATGCCCGTTTTGGCGGCGTGCAGGAAAAATATAATAAATACGGATTTGAACCAAAGGATTTGGAATTTCCCAAGGATTCCATGAACGTAAAGTACCAAACCTGGAGAGGACGGCTGGCTTTTCATAATATCAACCGCACGGCGTTAGGCCTTTCTTATGCGCCGGAGATCAAACTGGATGTTTTCAATGACCAGTTAAACAATTCGGAGAGCAATATTTACGTGAACCTGCCTTTGAAAAAAACGATTGGAACAGAGTTCGAAGCGGATGTTGCCATTGAGACCAATCTGTCCAGATACCGGCCGCAAGACAAGAAGGATTTGACCAATAATTTTGTAACGCTTTCTCCCTCCATTTTGTACAAAACGGCGAACCTCAACATCCAGGCGGGCATCAAGCCTTCGTGGGATAACGGCGATTTTAAATTGTTTCCGAACGTGATGGCGGAATTCAGTTCCAACGACGACCGCATTTCCTTCCAGGCCGGATGGCTGGGTTATCTGCGTTATTCGGGTTTTCAGTATATGGCCAGCATCAATCCGTGGATGTGGGCAACGGCCACTACGCAAAACTCCAGGATAGAAGAACGCTATTTGGGTTTTAAAGGCTCGGCAGGCGATCATTTTAATTACAGCGTGAAAGTGGCGCATAATATAATAACGAACCAGCCCCTGTTTGTAAACGATACGGTAAGCGGAAAATCATTTGAAGTTTTGACTGAGCCGGAAATGAAGGTGATGAACTTTACCGGCGCATTGGGCTACACGGTAGGAGAGAAGTTTTCCATCATTTCAAATCTAACCTTCAATAAATACAATACCGACCTGAACGCAAAGGCATGGGGCTTGCTGCCGCTGGAATTTACTACCACCATGAAGGTGCAGGTGCTGAAAGACCTGTATGTAAACGCCAACCTTTTTGCCTTTGACGGTCCCTGGTCTTTAACTAAAAACGGCAGAACGAATTTGCAGGGAGCTATGGACCTGAGCGCCGGGCTTGAATTTAAGATTGTGGACAATATTAAATTATGGGCCCAGTTCAATAATATTTTAAACAAGGAATACCAGCGTTGGAACCAATATCCAACTTATGGATTCAACTTCCTGGGCGGAGTTGTATTTTCGTTCGCTCAAATTAAATAAGGTGCTGTCTTTACTTACAAAATATTTGTTGCAATACCACAGGCTTTCCATTCCCAACGTAGGCACATTTGAGCTGGTGCAGCAACCGGCGGAGTTTAACGTGGTGGACAAACTTGTGCTGCCCCCTAAATTTTTGCTGAACTGGAACCATAATGATTCGTTACCGGAACACCAGTTGTCTTATTTAGCCGCGTCGGTAAAAGCAGACAGGGAAGCTGTGAGAGATGAGCTTGAGCAATTTGGAAAAAAATTCAAAACAAAAGTAGAAAGGGAAACTCTTTCATGGAAGGGCATCGGAACCCTTAAAAAAGACAATGATACGGTTGTTATTGAGAAAGAATGGCTGCAGGCAGATGGATTAGACGCCGTGCCAGCGCATAGAATCCTGAGGGAAAATGTGGAACATAGCATGCTGGTTGGCGATCAGCAAATGACCTCGCAGGAGGTAACTGATAGTTTGAGTCAGAGTGATAAAAAAAGATCTTATATAGTGATCATCGGATGGATACTGTTCGCTCTGGCGCTGCTGGCTATTGTTTTTCTTTTGTATAAAAATGGTTTTAACCCTTTGTCTTCGGGATTAAAAATGAAAGCCGCTGTCAACGCCCTTTACTGATAATCTTTTTCCTTTGCCTATTTTGCAGCCCATTTATGAGCAAAGTGCATTATACCCATTGTCCGGTTTGTGAAAGTTCCGCTATTCATCCTTTATTGACGGTAAAAGATCATTCTGTAAGCGGTGAAGAATTTGTGATCTGGCAATGCAGCCATTGCAGCCTGCGCTTTACCCAGGATGTGCCGGATGAAACTTCGATTGGTCCCTACTATCAATCGCCCGACTATATTTCGCACAGCAACACCGATAAAGGTTTGCTGAATAAACTGTATCAAAGGGTGCGGAAGTTCACCCTGCGGCAAAAGGCCTCCCTGATCATCCGCAACACTTCTGCACAGGGAAGCATACTGGATATTGGCGCCGGTATTGGAGCGTTCCTCCATCAAATGAAAAAAAGCCAGTGGCAGATAACGGGAATAGAACCGGATGAAGGCGCAAGGGCCCAGGCAAAAAACCTGTTCGGTATTGATTTGCTGAATACTTCTGCGTTGCAGCAATTACCGCACAATAGTTATGATGCCATTACACTTTGGCATGTGCTGGAACATGTAGAGTCATTGCATGAATATGTAGAAAAACTAAAAACTCTTTTAAAACCCGGAGGGAAGATCTTTATTGCCGTACCAAATTATACTTCTACCGATGCCCATATTTACGGCAATTACTGGGCCGCTTACGATGTGCCGCGGCATTTGTATCATTTCACGCCCAAAGCAATGAACATGCTGATGCAAAAGCATGGATTGAAGATCATGGCTATAAAACCCATGTGGTTTGATGCTTTTTATATCAGTTTATTGAGCAGCAAATACCGCAAGGGAAAGACCAACTGGGTGGCGGCGGGCATTAGCGGTTTACGTTCGAACCTGAAAACGCTTTTTACCCATAGCGCTTCCAGCTCGGTCATTTATATTATTTCAAAAGATTAAAAGTTGAATTGTATCTCGTACAATTCGGGCCAGTACTTACCGGTAACATATACTTTTTTGGTTTGAGGATTGTAGGCAATGCCATTGAGTTCTGCGGCATGCGGATCTTTGGCCTTTACTTTATTTGCCAACTCAGTAAGGTCCATTTTAGCCACCACCTGTCCGTTGGCCGGGTCAATCTTTAAAATATAATTGTATTGCCACTGGTTGGCGTAAACAAAACCATTGATGTATTCCAGTTCATTGATGTTTACGGCCGGCGCCTCATTTTCAGTAACCGCCTGCACCCTTAATAAGCGGAAGGTTTGCGGTTCGTAAAAATATAGGTTGTTGCTTCCGTCGCTGGCAATTAAATTTTTGCCGTCGTTGGTCATGCCCCATCCTTCAGGATTTAACCGCAGTTCTTTAATTTTTTTGAAATCCTTTGCAGTGTACACATTTACTATGTGCTCTCTCCAGGTAAGCTGGTAAACGGTATCGTTCAAAACGGTTATGCCTTCCCCAAAATATTTTTCTCCTATGTCAACCTGTTGAATAACTTTCCCGGTTGCCAGGTCCATCTTCACCAATTTGGAGGGGCCATAATTACCCGTGCTTTCCAGCAGATAGCCGTTGTAAAATTCCAGTCCTTCGGTAAAATAACTGGTATCGTGCGGATGAACCGCAACCACGCTGTAGCTTAAAACAGGAGTGGTTTTTACCGGCGCCCCATTTCCGTCATCTGCACTATTATTACAACTTATAAAAAATAACACTATTGCAGCAGTAAGCAGCAGGCACAATTTTTTCATGGAACAAAAATAAGGGATGAATAAAAAGACATTTGTTAAACAAAGCATTCTGTTTTTTTGTTTTTGTGCTGATTGAAATCTATATTTGGTCATTCCTTCCCCGTATCCTAAAAAAGATCCCCTAAACTTTAATGTACCGTCCCCTAAACAGTTCCAATTCCTGGGAATAGCACCTCTATTTCATCTCAGTTCCAACATCCGGTAAAAGATTCACTTTCCATAAGCCTGTGCATGCCTTAAACCCTGGAACTATGAGGACGTTTGTCTTAGGTATTTGCATGATTATTTCTTTCGTGGCTTTTGCACAGCGTGATTGTGCCACCACCTCTTATATAGAAGAACAGCGATCTTCCCATCCCTCTTTATCAGACAAGTTAAAGGCTGTTGAATCATTCATTCAGCGTCAAAAAACAAATGCACGTTTACACGGGGAAGGCGCCGCCGCTAATGTGATAAAAATCCCTGTAGTAGTACATGTTTTATACAACAACGGAACTCAAAATATTTCCGATGCACAGGTAAGGAGTCAAATTGAGGCGCTGAACCGTGACTTTAGAAGAGATAACCCGGATTCGGTTAAAACCCCGGAACGATTTAAGTCGCTGGCCGCCGATGTGCAAATTGAATTTCAACTGGCTACAGCCGATCCACAGGGAAGGGTCACTACCGGCATTGTTCGTAAACAAACCAACGTTGGTTCCTGGAAGGTGGATGATAAAATAAAGCTGGCATCAGAAGGAGGTTCTGCCGCCTGGGACAGCCGGTATTATTTAAATATCTGGGTGGGCAACCTGCAATATGTTATGGGTTATTCCACGCCGCCGGGCGGGCCTGCGGAAAAAGACGGGGTGGTTATTGCCACATCGGTTTTTGGCACCATCAATAAAGGCGGCGCCTATAATTTGGGAAGAACAACCGTACACGAAGTGGGGCATTGGCTGGGACTAAAACATATTTGGGGAGATTATTACTGCGGAGATGACCTGGTAGATGACACTCCAAAACAGGGCAATTTTACACCGGGCTGTCCTGACGGTTTCAGAAGTTCGTGCAGCAACGGTTCTACCGGTGATATGTATATGAATTACATGGATTATACCGGTGATGCCTGCATGAATTTATTTACACAGGGACAAAAGGACCGGATGCGTTCCCTGTTCAATGCCGGTGGGCCAAGAAATACCTTTTTATATAGCAAGGGCCTGAACCAGCCCTGGACAGAAGGCTCCTCAATGGAAGGACCGCTGGTTGAAGAAATGCCATTGCCTTCTTTAGCCAAACTATACCCTAATCCGGCTGCTTCAGAAATCATATTAAGGCTGGATGCTAAATGGATTGGTAAGCAAGTAAGAATTACCAATGCCAATGGCGCTGCCCTGTCAACTATTCAAATTACTTCGGTTGAACAGAAGATCAGTGTAAACGCATTGAAAGCCGGTATGTATTTTATGCATGGGGAGAACGGAGTGGAAAAACTCAATACAAGGTTTATAAAGCTATAATTACTGCAGGCAATTTAATGAGGTCAGGAATCTTCCACTTGTTTCAGGGTTGATATTTCATACCAACCCGTCATCAAACTTGTGGTTTTCTATTGACCATTCACCATTGACTATGGACAGTAGCATTTTATAAACCTGAAACCAGTTTAGTATCACATTATTCCACCATCATATTTGCAATTTGCTGCCCCACCACCGGCGCTAATGCTACGCCCATACCGCTCATGCGCACGGCACAAAACATATTGGGGCTCAATTCTTTTACGATAGGCAGTTTTTCACTGCCCATAGCCATGATGCCCGCCCACCGGCTTTCAATTTTATAGTCCCCGGCGTGATTTGGCAGCACGACTTCTGCCAGGTATTTTTCTAATTCCTGCTGAATAAAATCCGACGTGTTCATATCGGTGGTTTCTTCTTCTGCAAATGCTTTGTTCCTGGCACCGCCCAATAAAACCCTGTTGCCCAGATTGCGGAAATAATAAAATCCTTCATCGGAATGAAAGGTGCCTTTCCAGGAAAGACCTTCAATAGGAGAGGTGAGGAGCACTTGTCCGCGGGCCGGTACAATGTCTATTTGAGGAAACAGGTTTTTGGTAAAAGCATTGGTGCAGAGGAGAAGTTGAGTGGTTGATAGGTTGAACAGTTGATTGGTGGTTAGTTCATAACGATCATTGATGCGCTGAATGTTTTTGATGTCCACAGCATTGAATACCTGCACCCCCATGGACTGCACACGAAGCAGCAAAGCCTGCAATAGTTTTCCGGAGTGCAGACAGCCTTCCAGGTTGTTTTTAACCAGGTGTTTTGTATGGCCAAAGCCAAAACCGGCAATTGTATCATCGGTTAGCTTATAGGTTTTTTTTGCGCCGGTCACAGGCTTTAATAAGGAGTTGATGTACTCTATGTTATGCTCCAGTTGCGCAGATGAAATGGTGCCACCGGAATCATAAAGTTCATATCCTCCGCACAGGTCAAAATCAATGGCCTCTTTTTCAAAGTATTTTTGAATGCGTTTCAATCCTTTGTAGCGCATTTCCACCAGTTCCAGCATTTTATCGGTGCCCATTGCCTGTGCATCATGCACCACTTCACTTAAACTTCCAAAACAGGCAAAGCCGGCATTGCGGGTGCTGGCACCCGTTGGTATCAAACCTCTTTCAACAATGGTAATTTTTAATTGGGGATGTTTCTTTTTTAAATAAAAAGCCGACCAAAGTCCGACAAAGCCGCTTCCGATAATAATGATATCCTGGGGGGCAAAAAAGGTTTCTTTTTCCCAAATGGAGATTTGCATACTACAAATATCGGGAATGGTGAATGGTGAATGAAGATTTCTTACAAAGTGTTCCTGAACTTGAAAAGTCAAAATTCAAAAGTAAAAAGTAAAAAATAGGTCTCATTCTATAAGGCTCCCTTTTGAATTTTGACTTTTTACTTTTGACTTCTGTCAGAGACTTCTTATCATAACCCGCCCGAAAGTAAAATCCCCAGGTATTTATCCCTTCTTTTAAAAATAAACGCTATTTAACCCTGTTTTAAGTTCTATACTATTATTTTCGGTACACAAATAAATTCTATGAAAAAAACTATCCTGCTTTCATTTTCTTTAATGGTGCTGTTATCATCACAGGCACAGGGTTTAAAGGGCCTTTTGAAAAAAGATTCTTCGGGTAAAACAGGTATCGGAAAAATATTGAACACGGATTCCAAACCGGGTTTGAGTAATGATGAAATCATCAGCGGTTTAAAAGAAGCCCTGAGTGTGGGAACCAATAATGCCGCTAAACAACTTTCAAATCCGGATGGTTTTTTTAAAGACGCCGCTATTAAAATACTGATGCCTGAAGAGGCGAAGAAAGTAGAAACCAAACTTCGGGGTTTGGGCATGGGCAAGCAGGTGGATAATGCCGTCCTGTCTATGAACCGTGCAGCGGAAGATGCTTCCAAAGAAGTGGCGCCTATTTTTATGAATGCCATTAAAGGAATAACCATAGGCGATGGGGTGGGTATTTTAAAGGGTGGTGATTTTGCCGCTACCAGTTATTTAAAAGATAAAACCACGGCTTCCTTAACAGAGAAGTTCAGGCCCATTATTGAAACCTCGCTTCAGAAAGTAGATGCCACCAAATACTGGAATACGGTGTTTACTACCTACAATAAATTCAGTACGGAAAAAGTGAATACAGACCTTGTTGCTTATGTAACCGAAAAAGCATTGTCAGGTCTTTTTTACCAGGTGGGATTGGAAGAGCAAAAGATCCGCAAAGACCCGGCTGCAAGGGTAACGGATGTATTGAAGAAAGTATTTGCGAACTGATAACTTTTAAGAAATATTAGAAGGAGTTAAAGAGAAGGTGATATCAAACCGCTCTTTAACTCCTTTTTTTGTCTGTACTAAAACAAAAAGCCAAAAGAAACTCCCGTTCTAAACCCGGGCAGGGCTCCTTTAAAATTTGCCATTACCGTGCGGTTGTCTTTATCTACCATTACGCTTGTCCTGTTTCTGACAAAAGGGAATTGGTCAACAAAGTCCCGTATATCGTTCTCGGCTTCACTTGCCTGCACAGAGTTCCAGGCAAGGGATTTGGAGGTTTCAACAGCCTTAAAGTTGTTGGTAGATGAATTGATCTCGGGCCCCAGCAGGAAAAGATCGATTACAAACTTTTTGCCTATTAAAAACTGTGCACCCAATTGGGCTCCTACACCAAAACCATTGTAGTTATTTGTGAAGTTCAGTAAGATGGATTCCCCTGTTAAAGTTCCGGTGCCAACGCCTTCGGCGGTGTGGTGCACATATTTAAAATAAGGTTCCAGGTATAAGCCTTTCAGTTGTTGTTTTGACAAATAAATCCTGTAGCCTGCCATAAAGGAAGTGGCCTTCATGGAGAAGTTGGCATCTTTATCCTCGTAGGTAAAATTGCGCTGTGTATTGGCCGGTACCCCGATCTTGGCCGTCAGCGAGTTTTTCCCAAAATTATATTCCCCCTGCAGGCTTACACTGCCAAGGAGCAATCCTGTAGGCGCCCATTTTACGGCAATAGCCGGTTGCAATGAGGCTTCCTGTGCTTTTGTTAATTGCAGTAGGCAAACCAAAGGCATTAAAATAAGGATGTTCTTCATAGTTAGTGTTGATGATAAATTGGAGATAAGAGTATAAAAACCTGGCCAACGCTGCACCAAAAAAGCCTTTCGCTTTTGAACGAAAGGCTTTTTGTATAATCAGCTGCGGGTTTTTACTTATAAATGGATCGCTTCACCATAAGCCACCTCAATGGCATCTTTAATGCTTTCGCTGATGGTGGGGTGCGGATGAATGCTGTTTAATACTTCGTGATAGGTTGTTTCCAGTTTCCTGGCCACCACTGTTTCAGCAATGATCTCGGTTACATTGTAGCCGATCATGTGGGTGCCTAACCATTCGCCGTATTTGGCATCGAAGATCACTTTTACAAAACCTTCGGTATGTCCGGCGGCAGAAGCTTTTCCTGATGCACTTAAGGGGAACTTGCCTACTTTGATTTCGTAACCGGCTTCTTTTGCTTTTGCTTCGGTCAGACCAACAGACGCAATTTCCGGTGTGCAATAGGTACATCCCGGCACATTGCCGTAATCCAGCGGCTCGGGAACGTGATGGTATTTCTTTTCGTTGAAGCCAATATTTTCCACACAGATAATTCCTTCCTTGGAAGCTACGTGTGCCAGGGCCTGGCCGGGAACACAATCGCCAATGGCATAGATGCCCGGAACACTGGTTTGGTAATATTTATCTACCGCAATCAAACCTCTTTCTGTTTTAATGCCCATGCTTTCCAGCCCAATGTTTTCAATATTGGCGGAAACACCAACCGCACTTAATAGAACATCTGCTTCCAGTGTTACTTCGCCGGTAGCTGTTTTTACCGTGGCTTTAACGCCATTGCCGGAGGTATCCACTTTGGTTACTTCCGATGAGGTCATGGTAGTGATACCCTGTTTTTTCAAGTTCTTTTCCAGTTCTTTTGAAATCTCTTCATCTTCAACAGGCACCACTCTTGGCATAAATTCAACGATGGTTACCTTGGTGCCCATGCTGTTGTAGAAATAGCCAAATTCAACCCCGATAGCACCGCTTCCCACGACGATCATGGATTTTGGCTGCTGGGGAAGCACCATGGCTTCGCGGTAGCCAATGATTTTTTTGCCATCAATCGGCATGGAAGGCAGCTGGCGGCTGCGGGCACCGGTGGCAATGATGATATGCTTGGCTTCTACGGTTTGCTTACTGTTATCGGCTGCGGTTACTTCAACCTTTCCTTTGGCCACCACTTTCCCAAAACCGTTTACCACATCAATTTTATTCTTGCTCATTAAAAAATCCACGCCTTTGCTCATTTTATCGGCAACACCACGGCTTCTTTTAATGACGGCTTCAAAATTCTGCTGGCCGGTGGCTTCTATGCCAAAGTCCTTTGCATGTTTTATATATTCAAAAACCTGGGCACTTTTTAAAAGCGCCTTGGTAGGGATACAACCCCAGTTCAAACAAATACCTCCCAGGCTTTCTCTTTCAATAATTGCGGTTTTAAAGCCTAACTGTGCGGCACGGATAGCGGCTACATAACCACCGGGACCCGAACCAATAACGACTACATCGTATGCCATGTTGATTTTAAATTTTTAATTTTCAATTGTCAATTGGAAATGTTTCTTTAAATCAATTGAAAATTGACCATTTACAATTGACGATAAAAAAGCGGCACGAAGCTACTTTAATTTTGATTTACCTTCAAAAAGAGAAAGGAATGGTAATGTTTTTGTGATAAACCTTTTAAGCAATTGAAAGTTGACCATTAAAAATTGACAATACTATGGATCGGTTTAAAGAATACCTGGAAGAGCAAATGGACCTGAAAAGGCCCTGCACCATCAAATTCCGGTCGGTGGATGGCGGGGTGTCTATCATTAAAGCGCATATTATTGATATGAGCACCGTGGCGCACCGCGATATGATTGAAACCGATGCCGGCATTCATATCGGACTCGACCAGATTGTCCAGGTAAATGACCGGCAACCGGAAAATTATTGCTAATATTTTTATAACAGCTAAAATTTCTCGCCCTTCCTTTCCTTCATTGGCCATTTTCCCTTACCTTCGCACTCCAAAATTTTTCCAAGTCATGGCACGAGTATGTCAGGTTACGGGTAAAACGCCGATCGGAGGTCACACTGTTTCTCACTCAAACATTAAGACCAAGCGCCGTTTTCTGCCCAATTTGCAAACTAAGAAGTTTTTCTTAGCAGAAGAAAACAAGTGGATCACTTTAAAGCTGACGGCTGATGGTATCCGCACGATCAACAAAAAAGGATTGTTTAACGTTGTAAAGGAGTTAAGAGCTCAAGGTCAACATATCTAAAAATTATTAACAATGGCAAAGAAAGGAAACCGTGTACAGGTAATTCTGGAGTGCACCGAGCAAAAAACCACGAATGTGCCTGGTACCAGCCGTTATATCTCAGAAAAGAACAAAAAGAACAATCCTGAGCGTTTGGAGCTGAAAAAGTACAATCCAAACCTGAAGAAAGTGACTGTTCATAAAGAAATTAAATAATTAGCAAATATGCAGATGTGAAAATGTGCAAATTGAGCAGCCTTCATTTTCAAATCATTGCTATTTTCAAATTTTCAAATTAATTACCATGGCAAAAGCAGCAAAAACCGCGATTAAATCCAAAGATGCCAGAGCAGCAGCCGAGGCTAAAAACTGGTCAAAAGTTGTAAAAGCTGTGCGTAGCCCAAAAACAGGTGCTTACACCTTTAAAGAGGCTATTGTACACAAGGATAAAGTGAAGGATTTCTTAGCACAGAAATAAATTGTGGGTTAGTAAATTTTCCGGAAGCTGTCATCTTGGGTGACGGCTTTTGTTATTTATAGTACCAGCATTTGAGGCCCTGATTGGGCTTTTGTTGCGTCGCAATCCTTTCATCGTCCTGTAATTCTGCTGAGCGTGTCGGAGTATCAACTTATTTTTGAGCCTTAATCTGAATTTAGAATGGGATTTTTTAATAAACTCTTTGGCAAGAAAGAAAAGGAAAGCCTGGACGAAGGCCTTCAGAAAACAAAGGAAAATTTCTTTTCAAAAGTATCAAAAGCCATAGCCGGAAAAAGTACGGTGGATGAAGAAGTGCTGGATGACCTGGAAGAGGCCCTGGTGACGGCCGATGTAGGCATTGATACCACGGTAGCCATTATTGACCGTATCGAGGCCCGGGTGGCAAAAGATAAATACCTCAACACCAGTGAGTTAAATAAGATACTTCAGGAAGAAATTGAAGACATGCTGGTAGGAGGGTCTTCTTATGATTTTACTTCAGACCTTCCTCATAAACCCTATGTAATACTGGTAGTTGGCGTTAATGGTGTAGGAAAAACAACCACTATTGGCAAACTGGCCTATAATTTTAAAAAAGCGGGTAAGAGTGTGCTTCTTGGCGCTGCTGATACGTTTAGGGCCGCCGCTGTGGACCAGCTAACCATATGGTCGGAAAGAACCGGGGTGCCTATTGTAAAACAGGCTATGGGTTCTGATCCGGCAGCCGTGGCCTTTGATTCTGTGCAAAGCGCCGTGGCCAGGGGAACAGATGTGGTTTTGATTGACACGGCCGGACGTCTTCACAATAAAGCGCACCTGATGGATGAGCTAAGCAAAATCAAAAGAAGTGTTCAAAAAGTAATTCCCGGTGCCCCGCATGAAGTGCTTTTGGTTTTAGACGGCTCTACCGGACAAAATGCTTTGGAACAGGCCAAACATTTTACCGCCACTACAGATGTAACCGCTTTGGCCATCACCAAACTGGATGGAACCGCTAAAGGAGGGATCGTTTTAGCCATTGCCAACCAGTTTAAAATCCCGGTTAAATTCATTGGGGTTGGCGAAAAAATGGAAGACCTTTTGATTTTTGACAAACATGAATTTGTAGATAGCTTATTTAGTCTCAATAAATAGGAGCCTAACTTTCTTTTTTAGACGAGATAAAAAGGATACTTAATCCAAGGATCGTGGCGATTAAGGAAGCTATTAAAACAGCAACTTTTGAAAACTGTGCTGTTGCCATATCGGTAAAAGCAAGGTTGGAAATAAAGATGGACATGGTAAAGCCAATACCTGCCAGCACTCCGGCTCCCGTCAGATCCTTCCATTTCACCTGGTGAGGAAGAGAAGCAATCTTTGCCTTCACCAGGAGCCAGCAGGCCAGCAGTATTCCAATGGGTTTACCCAATACCAATCCTAAAATAATTCCAAGGCTGTTGCCGGATCCCATTTCCGAAAGCCAGCCTTCCGAAAGCAGAATGCCGGTATTGGCCAGGGCAAAGATGGGAAGTATGAGAAAGGCTACCGGTTTATGCAGGGCATGCTGCAAAAGATAAGAAGGATTGGTAGCATCATTTTTACTGAAGGGAATGGCGATAGCCAATAATACACCGGTAATGGTGGCATGCACACCGGATTGCAGCATGCAATACCACATGATAACTCCCGGAACCAAATAAAAAACCAGGCTTTTTACGCCTAGCTTATTTAAAACCATTAACAAGGCAAATATGCCCAAAGCCGCTCCAAGAAAGGCCCAGGAAAGACCCGTATTATAGAAAAGCGCAATCACCAAAATCGCCCCCAGGTCATCAATGATAGCCAGGGCCGTTAAAAATATTTTCAGGGAAAAAGGCACCCTGTTGCCGGCCAATGCCATCATGCCCAGGGCAAAAGCAATATCGGTTGCCATCGGGATCCCAAACCCCGAGGTGTTTCCCGAATTCCAGTTGATTAAAAGATAAATACCGGCGGGAACCAACATGCCGCCCACGGCAGCGCCAATGGGCAGAATGGCGTTTTTAAAACTCGTTAATTCGCCTTTATATAATTCCCTTTCAATTTCCAACCCCACCAGCAGAAAAAAAATAGTCATCAATCCATCATTGATCCAATGCTCCACCGAATAATTCAGGTTGACGGAAGCAAAGGAAAGATCCAGTTTTGAATGCCAGAAATGGCTGTACGCTTCACCATAGCTGCCATTGGCAATGAGTAAAGAAATGACGGTGCAGGCTAATAATAGGAGACCTCCAACCTTTTCACTATTAAAAAAATCCCGGAACAATTTTGTAATGATCATAATGCCTTTTTGATATAGCCGTGCGGGTAAAGTTATTGGCTATTTCGTCTGCAATAATACGATGGCGGGTAAAGTGTTTTTACCTGGGCTATTATTGTCATTTCAAACTTTGAATAAAACAATTTACCAGGTAAATCTAACAATCCAGTCATATTAATGAGAGATACAGCCCTTGTTTTTCGCTTTATGATTGTCTGCCCCTTAGTTTTGCGCTTTCAAATTTTTAAATTGTCACAGCTTATGTTGAAGAAATTAGTATCAGTCTCATTGTGCCTGGCTTTATTACAATTTGGATTTAACCAGGAGGCACAGGCCCAGAAAACTTCTACCGGAACGTATTACAACAACGCCGTTGGTATTCGTCTTGATTTTGGCAGCGGCGGCAGCGAGTTCGGATTTTCCGGAAAACACTTTTTTACACAAAATCATGCAGGGGAAGCGCAATTGCTTTTTGGCAGCGGCGTTACCTATCTGGGTTTAGAGTATCAGTATCATGCGCCTATTAAAAATGCCCAGGGACTGCAGTGGTACGCAGGCGTAGGTCCCATGTTTGCTTTTTATACCGGTGGTTCTGATGTTTTCCTGAGGCCTATAGCCGGTCTTGATTACACATTAAGCACCGCTCCCATTAACTTTTCTTTTGACTGGCGTCCTATGCTCAGACTGACGCATACTGAATGGGGTAACACGTTTGAAGGCGGTCGTTTTGGATTGGCGGCCCGTTATGTTTTCTAATGGATCGATCTTATTGCATACAAGCCCTGCCTTTTGGCGGGGCTTTTTATTGTTATGTAAAAATTAAACCACTCAGATTTTGCCCGAACCTGATTCAGTACCTTTGCGCCTCGCATGAAAGCAAAGACTCTTAAAAAAGACAAGGTAAACATCATTACGCTGGGTTGCAGTAAGAATATGGTAGACAGCGAGGTTCTAAGCGGCCAGCTGAAAGCCAACGAAATTGATGTGGTGCACGAAAGTGGCAAAAAAGATCACAATATTGTTATTGTCAATACCTGTGGTTTTATAGACAAGGCCAAGGAAGAAAGTATTAATACCATTCTTGACCAGGTAAACCTGAAGCAAAAAGGCAAGCTGGATAAAGTGTATGTTACGGGTTGTTTAAGCCAGCGTTACCGCGAAGACCTGGAGCAAAACATTCCCGAAGTGGATGCCTGGTTTGGCACCATGGAATTGCCGCTCATCTTAAAAAAATTTGAAGCCGATTATAAGAGTGAATTGTTGGGTGAACGCCTGTTGGCTACCCCGCAGCACTATGCCTATCTTAAAATATCGGAAGGCTGCAACCGCACCTGTGCTTTTTGCGCTATTCCCTTGATGCGGGGCCAGCATGTGAGCCGTTCCATTGATGATTTGGTAAAAGAAGCGGAAAGCCTGGCAAGGCGGGGTGTAAAAGAGATCATGCTCATTGCGCAGGAACTAACCTATTATGGACTGGACCTTTATAAGAAAAGAATGTTGTCTGATCTGCTGAAACGACTGAGCGATGTTCCGGGCATTGAATGGATCCGCTTGCATTATGCGTATCCTCATAAATTTCCTATGGATATTTTAGATGTGATGCGGGAGCGGGAAAACATTTGCAATTACCTGGATATGCCCTTGCAGCATGCCGCTGACAATATGCTGAAAGCCATGCGCCGTCAAATTACAAGAACAGAAATGGAAGACCTCGTTCAGCAGGTTCGGGAAACAGTGCCGGGTATTTGTTTGCGTACCACGTTAATTACAGGTTTTCCGGGCGAAACACTGGATGATGTGGAAGAATTAAAAGGATTTCTGGAAAGGCAGCGTTTTGACCGGGTGGGCATCTTTACCTATTCGCATGAAGAAAACACCTCCGCTCATGATTTAGCGGATGATGTTCCGGCAGAGGAAAAGCAAAGAAGGGCCGAGGACATCATGGAGGTGCAGCAGGAGATCAGCTATGAAAAAAACCAGGAAAAAATAGGACAAACCTTTAAAGTATTGATGGATAAAAAAGAAGCCGGCCGTTATTTGGGACGAACCGAATTTGACAGTGTGGAAGTAGATAATGAGGTGGTTATTGCGGCTGATAAAAAAATCCCCATCGGGGAGTTTGTAAACGTAAAAATTACAAAAGCTTACGATTACGATTTAGAAGGTGATGTAGTTTAAAAAAATGCCCTTTCAAACGAAAGGGCATTTTCTTTATTTCGATGCTGTGGCCGGCATATTGGTATTCCATATATCCCTGTATATTTTCCACTGCCCGTTTTCCTGTTTCCATATCACCACATATTTGCCTTTATCAAGTGTTTTATTATTATCGCCATACATTTCATAGGTACCTGTTTCTGCTAACAGGTTGGCATTTCCCTGCAGGTCGGTGGTAGTGAGTTTGGCATCTTTAATGCCCATGTGAAACACACTTCCCCACATGCCCCGGATGTCGTTGCCTTTAATGGGTTCGCTGTTGGCAGGCATGGCCATCGCATCGCTTGTATAAAGTGAAGCCAGCGTAGCCGAATCGGCTTTTCTTACAGCTTCTTCAAATTTTTGATTGGCATCGTCAACGGTTTTCCGGGCAGCACCCATATCAAAACGTTGCATGGTGCTGTCGGTGTGGTTTTCTGAAGAAGAAGCTACTTTGGCTGAATCGTTATTGCAGGAGGCGAAAAGAAGAACACCAGCTGCAAGCAGGTTAAGAGTTTTAGTCATAAAAAATAATTTTTATATAAGATAAGAATTTTTAAAGGAAATGAGATCACCTCTTTTTGTTTATTAAATGGAACGGGGGTGTTATTGATAATGTTAGCTTGCCGTTTGTGCCCTGTTCTCCTCTTCTGTCCATAGGAACTTTATAACACTCCCGTTAAAATAAAGATGATTGACCGAAATTTAGACCGTGAGAACTGCAAACGAATTATATAAAACCATCCGGATCAGGGAAATAAAAGAAGAAGTAAAAGGCTTTAAAACCTTTGTGTTTGAAGAGGGACATAACATCCGGTACAGATCCGGGCAGTATCTTACTTTAGTTGCTTCGCTGCATCAGGAAGAGGTCAGACGGTCTTATTCCATTGTTTCTTCGCCCTGTTTACAGGAGCCCCTGGCCATTGGCGTAAAGCGGGTGGAGAATGGCTTGTTTTCCCGGTTGCTGATTGATAATGCTAAGCCGGGTGATGAACTGACCACCACCGGCGCCGGGGGCTTTTTTACCTTGCCCGAAAATGCGGAAGCCTATAAACAGGTTTTCTTTTTTGCTGCCGGCAGCGGCATTACGCCTGTGTATTCGCTGATTAAAACGGCCCTGCATGCGCATCCTCATTTATCGGTTGTTTTAATTTACAGTAATGCATCGCCTTCCAAAACCATCTTCTTCCAGGAGTTGATGAAACTAAAGGAAGATTTTCCAGAACGGTTTCATGTAGAATTCTTATTCAGCAATGCTGCCGATCTAACAAAGGCCCGTCTTCACCGCGATTTATTGTTGCAATTAATGGAAACCTTGTCTGTTCCTGCTGCTTCCCAAATTCTTTATTACATCTGCGGTCCTCAAACCTATATGCGCATGTGCACCTATACCTTGCAGGAGACAGGCGTACACGGCGATCAGATCAGGAAAGAAAACTTTATCATTGAAGCCATTAAGCATACAATGGTGGCGCCGCCAGATAAGGAAGTGCATACAGCGCATATCCGTATGGGTAAGAAGGCATACACGATAAAAGTGCAATACCCTGATTCTATCTTAGCTGCCGCTAAAAAGCAGGGAATTGTTCTGCCTTACAGTTGCGAAGCGGGCCGGTGTGGCAACTGTGTGGCCCGTTGTACAAAGGGCAGTGTCTGGCATTCGTACAATGAAGTATTGACGGATAAAGAATTGAACAATGGTTTGATACTTACCTGTGTGGGATACCCGGTAGGTGGTGATGTGGATCTTGAAATCGGGTAGTTATTCCAGTATTGCGGTTGGTTGATTTTTTACTCTTTTCATAATTCATAGAAAAAAATATTACAGTAAGAATGATCTTTTTCATGAGACCATACATGAATTGATAAAAGCAGTGAAGGAACTGGAAGAAAGAGGATTTCGTCAAATCCCTAATTGTAATAAAGCATGGTTCATACTTTATTTTTGCCTCCGGTAAAATAATTGTTCGCCATTGCCCGCAGGCTTATTTCTTTGTACACGGCAAATTGTAGTTCTAACTAAAAACTCATTATGAAGAAAGTTTTTCAACGCCTTTGTGTTTTTGTTTTCTTACTGGCCTCCTTTGCAGGCTACGGCCAAAAAGGCTATCAATATTTTGTGAACCTGAATAAGCTGGAAAACGATGGTTTGCATGTGGAGCTGCAAACGCCGGAAATAAAACAGGCTACGGCAGTGTTCTCTATTCCTAAAATTATCCCGGGAACCTATGCCATTGCGGATTATGGCAAATTCATCAGCCAGGTGAAAGCTTTTGACAACAAAGGCAAAACGCTTAACGTGACAAAGTTGAACGACAACCAATGGAAGATCAGTAATGCTACCAGGTTGGATAAGATCACGTACCGGGTGGATGATATTTACGATGCAGAAATAAAGCACAATATCTATCCAATGGCCGCTACCAATTTTGAAGAAGGAAAGAATATAGTGTTGAATATGCCTGGTGTTTTTGGATTTATAGAGGGCCTGAGGGATCTTCCTTTTCATATCAGCCTGGAGAAGCCTGCCGGCTTTTATGCATCTACTTCTTTAAAACCCGTATCCTCTACTCCGGCAAAAGATGTATTTGAAGCTCCCAGCGTTGATGCCTTGTACGATTATCCTATTATGTACACGGTGCCGGATACGGCTTCGGTGCAGGTAGGGAATTGTGCTGTGCTGGTGTCTGTGTATTCTCCCAACAAACAAATTCATGCAAAGCAAATTGCGGAGTGGATGAGCAATTTGCTGGATGCGGCCCGGCAATACCTGGGTGGCAAACTGCCTGCCGATAAATATTCTTTTATCTATTATTTCCGGGACCCGAAGATCAAGCATTCTTTCCCTGCCGGCCTGGGTGGCGCTTTGGAGCATACTACCTCTTCTTTTTATTACCTGATGGAAGCGCCGGCAGAACAATTAAAAGATGGCATTATTGATATGTCATCGCATGAATTTTTTCATATTGTTACGCCATTGACCATTGCCTCCAAAGAAGTAAAGGAGTTTAATTTCGATGAAGCCGTTATGTCAAAGCACCTTTGGTTGTACGAAGGCGTGACAGAATATACGGCGCATCATGTGCAGGTGAAATACGGGCTGAACACCGTGAAGGAAGTTTCTAAATAAGTTGTCCGATAAGATCACCATTTCACGTACGCATTACAACGATTCCCTGCCATTTACAGAATTAAGTAAGTACAGTACCGGTAAATGGGCGGATCAATACGGAAATGTTTATGAGAAAGGAGCCCTGATTGCTGCCTGCCTGGATATTTACCTGCTTGCATCTTTCCAATGGAACGTACAATTTGCGCAACCTTACCTACGACCTCGGCGTGCGGTTTGGTAAATACCGCTATTTTAATGACGATGAATTGTTTGATAACATTGCGGAATTGACATACCCGGAAGTAAAAGACTTTCTTCAAAAATATGTGGCCGGACCAACACCCATTCCTTACGAATATTATTTTGGTTTGGCGGGCATTCAGTTCATACCAAAAGCAGAACAACAGGTTTTTTCCTTTGGCAGTATTCGTATGGACGTTAATGAAAAAGGACAGTGGTTATTATGCCTCCTTTTAACCCAAATAAGTTTGGAAAAAAGCTGGGATATAAAGAAGGAGATGAAATTTATGCTTTTAACGGATTAGCCGTAACCCCGCAAAATTTAAATGATGTCATCAGCCAGGTGAGAAGCAGTATGAAAGAAGGCGATCCTTTCACGGTAAAGATCGGCCGCCGGAATAACAACAACACGGTTGATACCATGACTTTGAGCACTGCGATTTTTAAAGTAACCGTTGAAGATATCAATAAGCTGGAACCGATGCCGGATGCTACTGCTAAACAAAAGCTGGTGCAAAAGGCCTGGCTTACAGCCGCTAAAAACAATGAAGTAAAAGAAACACCGCCTGCCAACCCTTCTGATGTAGCCAGTATTGATGCTCTTATTAAAGCAACGTACGACGTAATATCGGGCCCTGCCGGCCCGCGCAACTGGAACCGTTTTCACAGCTTGTTTTTACCCGATGCGCAAATGGGAGCGATGGCAATGACACCGCAAGGCCAGTCTGTGTTTCGTGCTATTACACCACAGAGTTATCAGAGGTCAAATGCACCTTTCTTTTTGAAAAATGGATTTTACGAAGAAGAATTAAATAGAAATGTACAGCAGTTTGGCAATGTGGCCACTGTGCAATCTTCTTACCAGTTCCGTTTTACACCCGATGGAAAAATAGAGCAACGAGGAGTGAATTATTTTACGCTGGTTAAATCAAATGACCGCTGGTGGATCACGAATCTTACCTGGCAGGATGAAGAAAAAGACCTGCCTTTACCCGCAGCACTGCAGAAGAAATAAAAAGACAATCTTTATATGGAAAGGGCATTAACAGCAAAGTCTGTTAGTGCCTTTTTTTTGACCAATTTTTTAGGTTGAAAAGAAGGCCAGGATCATTTCAGGAAATACGGTTCCAGTCTTTTTTAATACAAAGTGGTTTTCAGCTTTGGTAAATAAATCAGTTGTGTCCTGGCAGGAACTAACCGTATTTTATCGAATTGGACCACAGGTTAATACTACCTGCTTTAATTTAGTAGGTGCAGCCCCAAAGGGGCGGTAATCATCAACATAAGGTGAAGCCTTATGCCGGCAAAACCACCACATACTGCCAGCCCCGAAGGGGCGCAATAAACAAAACGCTATGGGCCAATCCTTAGTCAAAAACTACCTGCACATCGTCTTCAGCACCAAACACCGCCAGCCAATGATCCAGGAGCCGTTTCAAAATGAATTGTACAGTTATATAGGCGGCATTTGCAATAATCTTGAATGTTATCCTGTCAAAATCGGCGGTTATACCGATCATGTGCACATCCTTTGCTCGCTGTCAAAGAAAATTGCTTTAATAAAATTAGTAGAAGAGGTAAAGGCGCATTCTTCTAAATGGATGAAAACAAAAGATCAAAGCCTCGAAAACTTTTATTGGCAGGGCGGATATGGCGCCTTCTCCGTGAATCCCTCGCAGCTTGATGCGGTAACAGCATACATTGCCAACCAAAAAACCCATCATCAAAAACAATCTTTCCAGGATGAATACCGCCGGTTTTTAAAAAAGTACAAGGTAGCGTTTGATGAACGATATGTATGGGATTAGAGCCTGCCGCCCTTTCAGGGCTCTGTCTCACCTTAGGTAATCTCAGAGGGCTTTGCCCTCTGTTGATGATACAGCCCTTTCAGGGCGGCTGAAAAAGTATATATCACTAAATTGTTTTCAGGATTGGTAACTAATTCAGTTGAGCCTTGGTGAGAGTTAACCGTATTTTATCAAATTAGATCCTGGGTTAGTATAATTCTCTTCTTTTATTCAGGATAAGTACCAGCAGAACCAATAACAGGATAACAAAAAATTCCATTCTCATATACAATAATTTTAAACCAGGCTATAAAGCAGGACTTCATTGTTTTTCCGTTTGTATGGCCTGCTTTTCATAAATCCGTGCGCAAAATTCAAGGATGCAAAACGGAACTTCCATCCAAAGCGTCATGAAATGTTGAAATGTTTTGATGAATTGTTTTGTACTTCCATTCACTTGCCACGGTATTGTCCATTCCGGTTTTATCAGGCAATCGCATAACCATTTCCGAAAATTTTGACGTTGATTTCCCTTTAAATTTTTTTGGTATGTGTTGTTGGCTTAAATTAGGATATAAATTTTCCATCCTTAATTACTATCTACTAAAACCTTGTTTATGAAAAAAAGTCTGTTGTTTATTCTGCTGCTTGGTCATGCTATTATAACCAGGGCCCAGCAAAATTTAGTGATCGAACCATCAAAGCCACAACCGGGTTCCACCATCACTATTCGATACAATCCAAAAAATACAAGCTTAAGCGGAGTGAAGGATTTTGAAGGATATGCTTATTTACTGGAAGGCAAACTTCCGTTGGTGCAGGTCTGTTCAATTTACGCAAGGAAGGTGGAGTATATGTAGGTACCGTAAAAACCAATGATTCTACCAAAGCCGTATTCTTTAGTTTTTCAAATGATGAAGTAAAAGAAAATAACAATGATGAAGGTTATTACACCTTGATGTATGATAAAAAGGGACAGGAGGTAGCAGGCGCCAACCTGGCTTTAGCTTCGGGCCTCAATAATTTTTCAGGTATTTGGGGTTTGAAACGAAACAGTGAGAAAGCTGCAGGAACTAACCAAAAAAGAATTTGCCTTACCAGCCGCAAGGGAGAAGTTTTCCAATGAATATTTTTTATTTCTTGGACAGTCAAAGGAAGCTTCGGATAAGGATTTGTTAAACCAGGAGCTAAAAAAACACGTTGCTAAAACAACCCTTAGCGAACAAGATCTTATGAGTGCAAAAAGATACTATGAAAGTTTTCTAAAAGATAAGGAACAAGGAGAGGCCGTGTATGCACTCGTAAAACAACGGTTTCCGAATGGCAACTGGAAAAGAACAGAGCAAATGGCAGCTTTCCAGAAGGAAAAAAGCCTGGCTGAAAAAGCAAAGTTGTTTGATCAGTTTATTGCCACCTATCAACCTTTTACAAAAGAAGAACAACCTATGGTAGATCAGATGGCGGCTACCCTGGCCCAGCGTTTTGCCGATTCTGCCGCTTATACCGAAATGCACAAGTATGCAGGAATGATAAAATCCAATTCCACTCTGGCCGGTGTTTACAATAGCATAGCCTGGAAAATGGCCGGTGAAGGGGTGAATAATCCACCACGCAATGTAGCCGTGGGCAAAGAGCTTTCACAAAAGTCGCTTAAGCTGATGGACCAGGAGATCAACAAGCCTTCCAATAAACCTTCTTACATGACGGATAAGCAATGGGTAAAAAATCTGCAAAACACCTATTACATGTATGCCGATACCTATGCTACACTTCTGTATCACAACAAAGAATATGACGAGGCCTATGCACTGGAGAAAAAAGCCATGGAAAATTTTCAAAGGAAAAATGTGGACATGAACGAGGCGTTTTCCGTGCTCACAGAAAAAATAAAGGGCCCCAAAGAAGCGCAGGCCGAATTGGAGAAATTTTTTGAAGAGGGCAAGTACTCTCCAAAAATGAAAGAGCAGTTAAAAGCTATCTACCTGGCTCAAAATAAAAGCGAAGACCAATGGCTTCAATATGCAGGCGGTTTAGAGCAAATGGCCTTTAATAAATTGAAAGCCGAACTGGCCAAACAAATGATCAGTATGCCTGCTCCTACTTTTAAACTAAAAGACTTAACAGGCAAAGAAGTAGCCCTTTCATCATTAAAAGGAAAAGTAGTGGTGGTAGATTTCTGGGCTACCTGGTGTGGTCCCTGTATCGCTTCCTTTCCCGGCATGCAAAAGGCGGTAGAAAAATACAAGAACAATCCCGATGTTGTTTTCCTGTTTATTGATACCTGGGAAAGTGGCGATGACAGGGAGAAAAAAGTAAAGGACTTCATGGAAAAAAATAAATATCCTTTCCTGGTTCTTTACGATGAAGCCAAAAAGGACAGCCCTGATGAATTTGTAATCGTGTCGGATTATAAAGTAGAGGGCATTCCTACCAAATTTGTGATAGATAAGAACAGCAATATCCGTTTTAAAAGTGTGGGTTATAACGGAAGCGCTGATGCTTTACTAGCCGAGATGACGGCTATGATTGATATGGCAGCATCGGACAGCGAAAGCAAGGATGCTAAAAAAGCTTTCTAATTGCCGGGAGAGTTTTAAACTTATTAGCCCTGTTGGTAGATACCTCCACAGGGCTTTTATTTTGCAAGTAGTAATTTTTGTAACAGAGTTTATAAATACAGCCGGGAACTTTTAAATGCAACAAATTACTATATCTCTTCTAGTCCAATCATCCTGTTTTTTTCCTGGTCCCATACCTTTAACCGGAAGCAGGCCCTGATATCTTTTAGTTTAAGCGTGGTTTTTTTGCAATCCTGTAATTCGGGGAAATGATTCATGACCTCGGGTAAACGATAAAACGGAATTCTTGCGTTGAGGTGGTGAATATGATGATAGCCGATGTTGCCCGTAAACCATGCCATAACGGGATTCATTAGCCATAAAGCTCGAAGATTCCAGTGCGGCCTTTTCGTAGGCCCAGTCCTTATTATCGCAAAAACTTACACCGGGAAAATTGTGCTGGGCATAAAAAAGATAAGCGCCTAATCCAAAGGCAATAAAAAAAGGTAAAAAGAACAAAAGAAACCAGGTTTGCCAGCCAAGCAGCCAAAAGATAAGCACGGCCGCAATAATGTGTACAGTTAGGGCTATGAATGAATCAATGTGTTTTTTGGGATTGCTGACAAAAGAACGGATGCACATGCCGTAAACAAACATGGACAGGTATCCCAATACTATGGTAAGAGGATGACGGGTTGCCAGGTAGATCCGCCGTTCTTTTGCGGACATTTCTAAAAACTTCTTTTTGGTAGCAATAGGATAGGAGCCAATACTGGCACTGAACAATTTGGAATTGTGTTTATGATGATGATCGTGCGACCGCTTCCAGATGCTGGTAGGCGACAGCATATACATACCAAGCAAAGTCATTAAGGCATTGGCAGCCGTTGATTTGGTAAGAATGGAATGGTGCTGGTGATCATGATAAATAATGAACATGCGGACAATGAGCAGGCCAGCCAAAAGGCTGCTGACAATTTTTAAAGCCAGAAAAGGCATCACCACCGTTCCTGCCAGGGCCAGCACCAATAAACTAAATGTTGTTAGTGTATGAAACCAGCTTTTACTTCTTATTTCTTTTGCAAAAGGCCTGGTAGCCAAAATGAGTTCCTTACCACAAAGCATGGGTTGCTGTTAAATTTTAGTAACTGAATAAATTATACCCTGGCATGTTTCCACCGGCGGTGCGTCCACAACCAGGTTTCCGGTTGGGCTATAATGTCTGATTCCAGTTTTTTAGTGTGAGTGGTGGTTATGTCACCTTCATTCACACCAAAAGGCGGTTCTTTCAATATAGTGGCTCCAAGTGTATAATAACCTCTTTTTATTTTTTTGACCGACACGTAAACCACCGGGTATTTCATTTTCTGGGCAATCTTTTCCGTGCCCATAAAAACCGGTGTGTCCTGGTTCATAAAATCCATCCAGTACGCTTTATCGGGCGAAGGCGCCTGGTCGGCAATAAAGGCGGTAGCATTCAGTTCGTCCTTGTTGCGCATCATATCGCGAAAGGTATCCTTCATGGCTATCAGCTTCGTGCCAAACCTCGTTCTCATTTTATATACCAGCTTATCAAAATATTTATTGGAAAGAGGATGGTAGATCACATACAATTGATGTTTGCAGAGCAGGCTAAACGTATTGCCGGCCCATTCCCAGTTGCCCTTGTGGCCCATTACAATAATGATGCTTTTTTCTTCCTCTGCCAGTTTTTTGAAAAGCGCTTCGGCCTCCGGCTCCAGGCTGCAATGCTTCAGCATTTTTGAGGGGCTGATGGTAAGGGTCTTAAATGTTTCCAGCGTCAGATCGCAGAAATAGCGGTAAAAGTTTTTGGCAATGAGGTCAATTTCCGCTGCTGTTTTTTGTGGAAAGGAATTGCGTAAATTCTTTCGGACCACTTCTTTCCGGTAACCAATTATATGAAACAGCAGGATGAATACGCCATCCGATAAAAGATAAAGCAGCCGAAAAGGCAGAATCGACAGCAAATAAATAAAGGGTAGCGTTAAATAGTATAGTAGTCCTGGCAATGCTTTGTTTTTTTCAAGGATAAAATCAAATATAAATCCTGAAATCCAAATAGAAGCCTAAACTATACATAGTATTTTTTTCAGGATGCGCCGTCGCCGGAAAAATATAAAAGAAAGGCGAATAAAAGAAGGTTGTTGCCGCAGGATTACAGATCCCTCTTCCAATCTTTATTCAAACTTCTTCTTTTATAAAGGATCATCAGGGAAGCAATAACTATCAGTAATATGAATAATTCGATCCTCATGGTGTTGTTTCTTATACTGACAACACAAGGCGGTTCAGGTGAACTAATGGTATGTTAAAATGATAAATAATTATAGCTTTTATGAAAGTACGTTATTCCTTTTTTGATCGTTCAAACCGTTATCTCCGGGCTTTAACCCATGAGGCTACAACAGACATTGCTATAATGCTTGCACCAAATTAACCCTGCCCTTCGCTGCCTCAGTCTCACAAAAAAAATGAAAAGATTTGAGTTTATTCTCCGAGCCATACTTTAAAACCGTCGGCTCTTTGTCTGCTAACTATTATTTCTTCTGCTACCGGTGGAAGTAATTTTAGTTTAAAACGGCCACCAAAATAAGGATTGATCTGTTCAAGGCTTTTAATGGAAATCATATAGGAGCGGCTGATGCGGTAGAATTGTTCCGGGTTTAAAAGCTGCTCCAATTCATCCATGCGGTACGGAACAACATACTTGTTTTTATCGAAAGTGGAGATATAAACAAACCGCCCTTCGGAAAAAAAATAGGCAATGGTTTCAACCGGAACGGATAAAAACCGTTTGCCCTGTCCTACAAAAAAACGGTTTTTGAAAAGTACAGGTATGCCCCGATACGCCGGAGTGAGTTGAGAGGAGAGAATTACTGGCTCTGTTATTTCATCTGGTAAAACTGTCTTGACCGGTACTTGTTTTAATTCCTGTATTGGCTGCAGTTGATGAAGCGCATGTGTTCTAAAAGCCAGGTAAGTGAAATTATATTGTTTTGCATGCAGAACAAGTTTTGCTTGTATATGTTGCAGTTGAATACCGATGCTGGTTAGCCGGGAATGCTCAACCAGCACGAGATCAGGGGCTGGATTTGACTGGAGCCATGCCAAAACTGAATCGATGTCATCCACTACTTTCATTATTTTAATGGTGGGATCAATAAGGCGCAGAATTCTCATCAGCTTTCTTATTTCTACTCTTTTACTTTCAACAATTAATAAGTTCATAATTCATCTGTCGATTTTATTATTCTTCTTTTTGAATCTTCAAAACTTTTGCTCTTCCTCCATATTCTATGCGTAGCAAATAGTATCCCTTTGCAAGCTTTGTGAAACCAAGGTTTATGGCGCCGGACTCCGCACTTAAATACTGAGTGTGTACGACTCTTCCATAGACATCAGTTAAAGTGAGAGAAAGTTTTTTTGCATCAGCAGGTACATAAAGCATAAGATGATCTCTAAAAGGGTTGGGAAACACAGATAGCGCAAGCAACTTCTGTACAGATGTTATAACACGGCTGGTGAACCTTTGCTCCCCGGCCGGCTGATAGCATTCAATACGGTAGTAGTGTATGCCTGGTGTAGATGAAAAGTGTTTTCGGGAATAAACACCCTCATTGTTTCCTTTTATGGAATCAATGCGAGTGAAATTTCTTCCGTCAGAGGAATATTGTAAATAAAATATTGATGGCGTTTGAGTACTGATCTCCCACTTTATTTCATTGTAAGAAGGATGCGGCACTGTGGTGACCGAGCGAAATTGTAAGGGAAGAACTGTAAAGGATCCTGCGCAGGAAAGACAATTATTCTTTATCTGGGCGGCTCCCCAGGCATTGGGTTTGCATCCCCATGGAACGCAACTGGCATCGCTATAATGGGTTGCACCCAGGCAAATCTGGAGGTTGGAATTGGCTGTTAAAGTATCATAAAACTGGGAAAACTGGCTCACCGATACGCAGGCCGATCCACCAGGTACTATATAGCTGTTTTTGGATTTATTATGCAGCACCATCATATTCACCATACTGCCATTACCCAAACAAACGCTTCCCTGGCCGGCTCCCGGGTCAGTAATGATGCCGTGAAAACTGGCAGTTCCCATATTTACAAATTTTGAATATGGGTTATTGATGACAAAATACTGGTTCGGCATTTGCCATACAGAAGCAGGCGTTGCATTGATGATTAGATTAGGCCGGGTGGCACTAGCTGTTCCATAATCCATTACAATATTGCCAAGGCTTTGAAAAATTCCCCAATTATAGATGGCAGCGCCACCTTTCATTACCAGGCCAGCACCATTGCTAACGATCAATTTAGCTCCTGGCTTTACAACAATGATCCCCGAATCCAAAACAAGATCATTGATGGTAAGATCTGAACAAACGATCAGCGTTCCTCCTTTCAATTTAATATTGGAAAGAGTGGAAGCAGCGCCATAATACCATTTGGTTTGTGCGGTTGTTAACGTTTCGTTGTTTGTAACAAGTGATTCAGAACCTGTGCAATCGGGGAATGAAGGAGGTGTGAGGCACTGTGATTGTGCATCAAAGTACATCACAAGGCAGAAACCTGCAAACAATTGTTTTGTTTTCATAAGAGTTGGTTTTGGTTACCCATTCAGGCTCCGTTCCGGTAAATGGTTCATAGCATATCGGATCTTACCTTTTGTGAATGGAACAGAGCCTTAGGGTAATCATAGATATTGGCCGTCAACAAATAATGTGTACGGGTTTATCTTTTCATAAAACTAAAAGGCTGTTTTAGTGAAAGCCACTAAATCTGCATCAGCATGCATAAAACATGCATGAACGTAACAATAAACAGAGTGAGAAATTTTGGATTATTCTCCCAACCATATTTTGAAGCCGGCAGCCCTGTTTTTACTAACAATTGTTTCTTCCAGTACAGGGGGAATCAATTTTAGTTTAAAGCGGCCACCAAAATAGGGACTAATCTGCTCGATGCTTTTTATTGAAATTATGTAGGAGCGGTTGATGCGGTAGAATTGTTCAGGGTTCAAAAGTTGCTGCAATTCATCCATGCGGTAATGGATGATGTATTTGTTTTTTTCAAAAGTGGAGAAATACACAAAACGGCCATCGGAAAAAAAATAAGCAATGTCTTCAATCCTAACTGATAAAAACCGTTTACCCTGCCCCACAAAAAAACGGTTCTTAAAAAAAGCAGGTATGCCCGGATAGGCTGGATTTAACTCTGAAGAAAGGCCAGCATGTGTTTCCATGTTCTGCATGGCAAGTATTCTTGCAGGTTGCTGCTTTAAGTTGTTTGCATGTTGCAGTTGATGTAGAGAATGTGTGCGAAAAGCCAGGTAAGTAAGATTATATTGTCTTGTATGTAAAATAAGTTTTGCATGAATGTTCTGTTGGGATAGGCCAATAGTAGCCAAACGGGAATGTTCAATTAGTACAAGGTCGGGGGAAGGGTTTGATTGCATCCACGTTAAAACAGATTCGAGGTCGTTCATTGCCTTCACAACCGTTATGGAAGGGTCAATAAGCCGCAGCAGTCTCGTAAGTTTTCTTATTTCTTTCTTTTCACTCTCAACGATTAATAGATTCATGATTCATCGGTCCATTTTATTTGGCATACGTGGCAAATCTCTGTTTTTCAACAGGAAGGCCGATCTGTACAAGTATGAAGTGGTAAAATAGACTGATGAATTGAAGCTGCTTGCGGGGTTGTCCCTAGGAAGGCAGCAAGTAGCAGAGCTATACCGGATGCATTATTTCATAGAACTTTGCTTTTAAATTTGAAATAATGTCCATATTTAAAGATGCAACGCTGCAGGAAATAGATGTGGCCCTGCAGCAATCCTGGCAGGCCTTCCGGGTGTACCGGCAAAAGGACTTAAAACAAAGAGCGGCATTTTTAAGAACGATTGCCGGGGAATTGGAACATATAGCGGATGAATTAGTCACTATTGCAGGCCGGGAAACGCATTTGGAAGAAGCCCGTTTAAAAGGAGAATTAAAACGTACCATCTTCCAGTTGACCTCTTATGCCGAGGCCTGTGAAGAAGGAACATGGCTGGACATACGCATTGACACGGCAGATGCAAACCGTACGCCGCCCAAACCCGATCTGCGTAAAATGCTGGTGCCCTTAGGCCCGGTAGTTGTATTTGGCGCTTCCAATTTTCCTTTTGCCTATTCCACTGCCGGCGGCGATACCGCCTGTGCCCTGGCGGCAGGGTGCTCTGTAATCATCAAAGCACATCCGGCACATGCCGAAACTTCAGACCTGGTGGCTAAGGCCGTGCAGCATGCTGCTCAAAAAAATGATTTGCCGCCGGGTATTTTTATTCATTTGCATGGTGCTTCTTTTGAAGTAGGTAAGGCTCTTGTGCAACATCCACTGACAAAAGCTGTGGGCTTTACAGGATCATTTGAAGGCGGCAAAGCCCTGTTCGATTTAGCCAACCAACGGGCTGTTCCTATCCCGGTTTTTGCCGAAATGGGCAGTGTGAACCCCGTATTTCTATTGCCTCAAAAAGTGGAAAAGGAAACCGAATCTATTGCTGCTATGTATGCAGCTTCCATTACACAAAGCGCCGGGCAATTTTGTACCAACCCGGGAATATTGGTTGGCATCGAAAGTGAAGTCTTTAGAGGCATTTAAAAAATCACTGGGCCGCCAAATTCAAAATACAGAGCCGGTCAGGATGCTGCATAGCGGTATTGCCAAAAGCTTTCATCAAAAAAGAGAAAAAGCATTGGCAGAAGAAGGCGTTGGCGTGGCGGCGGTAACAACCTTCGATGTGGAAGAAGAGGAAAGCATTCCTACGCTGGCCGAAGTTTCTGCAGCCGTCTTTTTAAAAAATCCTTTGTTGCATAAAGAAGTGTTTGGTCCTTATTCCTTATTGGTGAAGTGCAGCAGTGCCCATGAAATGTTGCAGGTGGCCCTGGCCATGGAAGGGCAGCTAACAACCAGTTTGCTGGCCACAGAAGAGGAAGTTCAGCAGCATCCGGAATTAGTGGAGGCTTTGCAGGATATTTGCGGACGCTTTGTATTAAACGGCGTACCCACCGGTGTGGAAGTGGCGCTGGCCATGCAGCACGGCGGCCCTTATCCTGCTACCACCGACAGCCGGTTCACTGCCGTAGGCGCCGATGGCATCAGGCGTTTTGCAAGGCCGGTGTGCTATCAAAACTGGACGAATGAGCTTTTGCCGGCAGAGTTGAAGGATGAAAACCCGTTGCGGTTATGGAGAACAGTGAATAATGAATTGACAAAAAAATCTATTTAGTATTTCATCCATTTCCGCAGGCATAAGGAAATACTTAACAATTTTAAATGCTTAGTTGTTTTTACTTTTAACCCATGTTTGCTGCACAGCACATTCCATACAGCCAGACCAACGTATTTACAAAGATTGTTCTTGACTATTTAGATGGTTCGGAAAACCTGAAGCCATTTTATGAGCAACCTCCCACCTTGGCCGGCATCGAAGAAACCATAAGAAAGAAACAGCTTCAACCGGTTGATAGAAAAGTATTGATGGAAGTATTGCAACAGCAATACAGCGGGGTTGAAACATCCGGCCAGGTTAGAAAAAACATTGAGCTTTTAGCTTCCGAAAAAACCTTTACCATCACTACGGCGCATCAGCCTAATTTGTTTACAGGTCCTCTTTATTTCATTTATAAAATTCTGCATGCTATTAAATTGGCCGCCTGGTTAAAAGAGCAACTTCCCGCTTACAATTTTGTTCCGGTTTATTATATGGGGTCGGAGGACGCTGATTTTGACGAGCTCAATCATACCTATGTAGACGGGAAAAAGATTGAATGGAAGAAGGAACAGAAAGGTGCCGTAGGAAGAATGCTGGTGGATAAAACCCTCGTTCAGTTGATTGATGAACTGGAAGGTCAGTTGAGCGGTGAAGCGCATGGACAGGAAGTGATCCGGCTTTTACGGCGATGTTACAGCAATGGAAAAAATATCCAGTCGGCCACGTTTGAATTGATCAATGAATTATATGCCGCTTACGGGCTTGTGGTGCTTATTCCGGATCACCCGGCTTTGAAAGCGCAAATGAAGTCTGTGTTTACAGATGATCTTTTCCAAAATACGTCTGCAGAAATTGTTCAGCAAACATCCAAAAAATTAGAAGCACATTATTCGGTGCAGGCGCATCCAAGAGAGATCAATCTTTTTTATTTAAAGGATAATATTCGCGAACGTATCATCCGCAAAAATGATTCGTTTGTTGTTCACAATACCGACCTGCGTTTTACGGAACAAGAGATAAAAGAGGAACTGGACCAGCATCCTGAGCGGTTTAGCCCGAACGTGATCTTAAGAGGATTGTTCCAGGAAACCATTCTGCCCAACCTGGCATTTGTTGGCGGCGGCGGCGAAATGGCCTACTGGCTGCAATTAAAAGACCTGTTTCAGCATTATAAGATTGTTTACCCGGTTCTGATCCTTCGCAATTCTTTTTTGGTTGTTGAAAAAAAATGGAAGGAGAAAATAGAAAAGATCGGTTTCACCATCACCGAACTTTTTCAACCGCAGGATCAATTAATGAACGAGGTGGTTGCCAAAAATTCCAGCAACCCCGTTTCGCTTAATGGAAAGTTTGAAAAGGCGGAAGAATTGTTTGAGCAAATAAGACTGCAGGCAGATAGCATTGATCCTACTTTATCCCAACATGTAGCCGCTATCAAAGCCCGTTCTTTTAAAGTGCTGCAGGAACTGGAAAAGAAAATGCTGCGGGCAGAAAAAAGAAAGTTTTCTGACCAGGAAAGACAAATCGGCGCCATTAAAGCAGCCTTGTTCCCGGGCAATGGATTACAGGAAAGGAAAGAAAATTTCAGCCTGTTTTATGCCAAATGGGGAAGGGACTTTATTGAGGCGTTGTATAAAAATTCACTGGCGTTGGAGCAGGAGTTTATGATCCTGAGTCAAATTGGTTAACCCATCCGCCTTCTTTTAGTTTCTCAACTTTGGTCAACACTTCATCGTTCATCTGCTTTTTGTAGTCAGCTATTTTTTGACCGGTTGTTTCATCAAATGCGCCGATCATTTGAGCCGCTAAAATGCCTGCATTTTTTGCGGCATTTAAAGCCACGGTTGCTACAGGAACGCCATTCGGCATTTGAAGGATAGAAAGCACAGAGTCCCACCCGTCAATTGAATTACTGGATTTGATGGGCACGCCAATAACCGGAAGCGGCGTTAGCGAAGCCACCATTCCCGGTAAATGCGCCGCGCCGCCGGCGCCGGCTATAATTATTTTTAATCCGCGGTCTTTTGCCGACTGGGCATATTCAAACATTCGGTGCGGCGTACGATGCGCCGAAACAACGGTGAGTTCAAACGGAATTTCAAAGTATTTTAAAATATCGGCAGCCGCCTGCATAACGTTTAAATCGCTATCGCTGCCCATGATAATGCCAACGAGAGGTGTTTCTTGTTTATGGTTTTTTGTTTCTGGTTGCTTCATGATTTCAGTCTGTCTTTAAACTTAAGGCCTTTGTGTTGGGTTGAATTTAAATAAATAATAAAAGCTGCAATTTTTTTCGAAAGAATATCTGCTTCTAAATACAATTCAGAAAATTCCTCCTCCGTAAGATATTTATCATCAAGACAACGATACAACTGAGATTTCAGCTCCCCAAGTTCTCCTTTTGAAATGCCAAGAGAATTGAGAAACTCCAGCCGGCTGCTTCTTTCAAAACCTTCTGAGATATTATCCATGATTGATCCTGAGGAAGATTTCATTTGTTCTGCAAACCTAAACTCTTTTCTGACTTTGAGCTTTTCGCAAACGGGTGAAATTTTATTGTAAAGTTTTCTGGCTAGCTGCCAAATTTCAAGGTCTTCAAACTTATTAATGGTAGCCATAAACAAGTAGTATTACACCTGAAGCTACAACAAGAAACCATAAACCAAAAACCAGAAACTATCTCACTAAATCTCCCCGCAGTCTCAATAATTCTATCTCCGCCACTTTGGTATTATATCTTGCCTGTATCAAACGGTTGGTGGCATCGGCCAGGCTTTGTTCGGCGGTACGCATTTCCAAAAAAGTGGTGACACCCAAACGGTACCGTTCTCTGGCGATGTATAGATTTTCTCTTACCAGTTTTATATTTTCTTCTTCCAATGACAGTGTCTCCCTGTACAAACCATAATCCCTGTACGCTGTGATGACACTGGTATTGATGTCGGTAGCGCTTTTTTGATAGAGCAGTTGCTGGTATTCAATATCCAGTTCTGCGGCACGGATGTTACGCCTGGTAATGTAGCCGTTAAAAATGGGGATCGTTGCTGTAAAACCATAGTTTAATCCGTGGTTTTGATTGAACAACGGCTGAAACGGATTGATCACACTTTTGTTGTCGGTGCGGTTAAAGTTATAAGCCGAATTAAAACTGACAATAGGAAAACGCTCAGCCCTTCTTTCTTTTAAAACAAGGTTGGCAATATCAATTTGTTTCTGTGCCAGCAACAATTGCGGATTGGTTGTGTTGATTTCGTTTTGAATGAATTCCAGTGTCAGACCTGTGTTAAGCGGAATGGTATCCAGAACCGTAAATTCAGCCGTGATGGGAGCCGCCAATAAATTATTGAGCTGCTCTTTTAGTTTTACAATAGCTGTTTGCTGCGTCAGTTGTTGCGATCGCTGGGCATTGTAGTCTATTTGCGCCTGCAATACATCTGATTTCGTTCCTGTGCCCACGTCAAACTTATATTGTGCCAGCTTAAATCTTTCGCTGCTCAATTGCATTTGTTCCTCAGTGGCTTTTAATTGCTGTTGCTGGCGGCTGATGTCATAATAAATGCGCATGACATTAGAAACCGTTGTAATCACCTGGTTTTTTATCTGCAATTCGCCCAGCTCCACTAACTGGCCCAACCGCCTGCGGGTAATGAACATTTTTAAACCGTCAAACAAGGTCCAGTTTAAATTAAGGGAAGCATTACTGGCGTTGGATTTAATGCCGTTGCTTTCCCGCTTGGTACCATCGGCCAGTACCTGCTTCTGGTTATTGTTATTATAGTTGATGCCCGCACTGGCATTTAACCTGGGATAAAAAGCATAATTGGCAAAAGCATTATCCAGTGCAGCCAGGGACGAATCGTTCCTGGATAAACGGATGTCGTAGTTATTGGCCAGCGAAGTGGCAATAGCTTCTTCTACAGTTAGGGGACGTTGTGCTTTTGAAATAAGTCCAATCAAACAACTTGAGACAAATACAATGTTCTTTAGTTTCATCAATGTGTTAATTGTGTATGTGCGGCTTCTTTTTCCTGCTCTTCCATCACTTCCAGTTCATTTCTTTTCTTTTGGGAAGAGAGGTAGGAGTACATAGCCGGGATAACAAATAAAGTCAATATCAGTGAAAACAAAATACCACCCACGATAACAATTCCCAATGGAATACGGCTGGTAGAAGCCGCACCCAGTGACAGGGCAATAGGCAAAGCACCCAAAGCCATCGCAAGGCTGGTCATTAAAATGGGACGCAAACGCTGGCTGGCGGCATAAATAACCGCTTCGCCTTTTTTCATGCCGTGCAGGCGGTTTTGGTTGGCAAATTCAACAATCAAAATACCATTTTTGGTTACCAGACCAATCAGCATGATCATACCGATCTGTGAAAAGATATTCAGTGTCTGATCAAATATCCAAAGCGATAGAACCGCTCCTGCAATGGCCAGGGGCACGGTAATCATAATGATCAGCGGGTCAATAAAGCTTTCAAACTGCGCTGCCAAAATCAGGAAGATCAATCCCAGGGCAAGGAAGAAAGCAAAGCCAATATTGCTGGAACTTTCGGCAAAGTCACGGCTGCTGCCGGAAAGTGACGTGCTGTACGTTTCATCGAGCAAGTTGTCGGCAATTTGTTGCATGGCAGCAATACCATCGCCAATGGTTTTGCCAGGCGCCAGACCGGCAGAAATGGTTGCCGATTTATAACGGTTGAAGTGATAAATGGTAGAAGGCGTGGTAGCTTCTTCAAAGCTCACCAGGTTGTCAAGCCCTATCATGTTACCACTGGAATTGCGTACGTATAAGTTTTTCAAATCGGTGGGGTCATCCCTGTCCGAACGGGCTACCTGTCCGTACACACCGTATTGTTTTCCTTCTTTGGTAAAATAACCCATGCGGCGGTTGCTCAATGCCAGTTGAAGGGTTTGCGAAACGTCTGCAACACTTACACCCAATTGGCTTGCCTTTAAACGGTCCACATTGATGCGCAGTTCAGGTTTATTAAATTTCAGATCGGCATCCACACCCTGCAGCACCGGACTGTTATTGGCTGCTTCCAAAAATTTGGGAAGCACTTCAGCCAGTTTATCAAAATTGTTATTTTGAATGACAAATTGCACCGGCTGCCCGCCACGGCGGTTTACCTGTATGGTTTGTTCCTCAATGGCAAAAGCCCTTCCTTCATTGAACCGGGAAAGATTGCGATTGACCATGCCCACAATTTCTTTTTGAGAACGGTTTCTATCCTGCGGGTCAACCAGGGTTACACGAACCATACCGGAATTGGTAGCACCGCTAACAAAACCCGGAGCGGTAATAGAAAGAATGATTTGTTTCTCCGGAACAGAATCCAGCATAAATTGGGTTACCCGTTCTACATAATTATCCATGTAGTCGTAGGCAGTGCCTTCCGGCGCTGTTAACTGTAAACGGAACTGGCTTTTGTCTTCCAAAGGCGCCAGTTCAGACTGTATGCCTTTGCCTATCAAAACAATAATTCCCCCGCAAATAATAACAATGACAAAAGCCACCCACCTCACTTTCATAAACCGGGTGAGTGCATTTTTATAACCATTTTCCATGCCGCGGAAAAAAGGTTCTGTTTTGAGATAAAACCAGGAGTGTTTATGAATGTTCTTTCTTGTAAGCTTAACGTTCAGTACCGGTGTTAAGGTTAGCGATACAAAGGCAGAGATCAATACCGCACCGGCTACCACAATACCAAATTCACGGAACAATCGTCCCACAAATCCCTGTAAAAACACAATGGGTAAGAACACAACAGCCAGCGTAATGGAGGTGGCAATAACCGCGAAATAAATTTCCTTGGAACCTTCTTTAGCAGCCTGCCATTTGTTCATGCCCCGTTCCATCTTCTTGTAAATATTCTCGGTTACCACAATACCATCATCCACCACAAGACCCGTTGCCAGTACAATGGCCAGCAGGGTCAGTACATTGATGGTAAAGCCCGAGATGTACATGATAAAGAAGGCGCCGATCAAGGAAACAGGAATATCAATCAGGGGACGAATAGCGATCAGCCAGTCGCGGAAGAAAAGATAAATGATGAGGATCACCAGCACCAGTGAGATCATCAGGGTTTCTTCCACTTCTGAAATAGAACGCTTGATATATTTGGTTTGATCCAGTGCAATATTCAGCTTAAGGTCTTCGGGCATTTCTTTTTTGATCTGCTCATACCTTTTGTAAAATTCATCGGATATGGATACATAGTTGGAGCCGGGTTGCGGTACAATGGCCAACGCAATCATGGGAATACCGCTTTCACGCAATTGCGATTCTTCATTCTCCGGGCCCAATACGGCTTCGCCAATATCTTTTATTTTGATATCGCTGCCGTTGACATTTTTAATAATGATATTGTTGAACTCTTCTTCGGTGTTCAGTTTTCCAAACGTGCGGACAGATAATTCTGTAGCGTTACCTGAAATTTTTCCGGAAGGCAGCTCCACATTTTCCCGCAACATGGCGTTTTGCACATCCAGCGGGGTTAGGTTGTAGGCAGTTAATTTACTTGGGTCGAACCAGATGCGCATGGCGTATCTTTTTTCACCCCAGATCTGTATGCCACTCACGCCGGGAATGGTTTGCAGCCGTTCCAATAATACATTATTGGCCCACTCCGTTAATTCCAGCTGGTTTTTGGTAAAGCTTTGTACCGTCATGGAAATAATGGCATCGGAGCTGGCATCAGCCTTCGAAACTACAGGCGGGGCATCCAGGTCGGATGGCAGGGAGCGCAGTGCCTGTGATACTTTGTCCCGCACATCGTTGGCGGCGGCTTCCAGGTCCACGCCAAGGTCAAACTCTACGTTAATATTACTGGAGCCTGCGTTACTGGAAGACGTAATGTTTTTAATACCCGCAATTCCGTTGATGGCTTTTTCCAGCGGTTCGGTGATCTGCGATTCAATAATATCGGGATTAGCGCCGGGATAGGAGGTGCGTACATTAATATTGGGCGGATCAATAGCCGGGTAATCACGAACCCCAAGGAACTTAAAACCAATCACGCCAAACACCACAATCAGGATGTTCATTACAATGGCGAGTACAGGCCGCTTGAGGGAAAGTTCACTAATATTCAAAGCTCAAATTTTTTTAGAATGCCAGATGGTGGATGATTGATGAAAGATTGTTTACGACTGTCATCTATCATCAGTCATCTATCATCCCTTAGTATTGATAATTCTGTTCACTACAACTTTTGCGTTTGGCTTCACGGTAAGTAATCCTGTAACAACTACAGTATCGCCTTTAGCCAACCCACTGGTGATCTGCTACCATGGAAGAATCCCGTACTCCTGTCGTTACATCTACAAAATCGGCTGTTCCGTTGCGGGCTACAACTACTCTCTTGCCTCTTGCCTGCGGAATGATGGCTTGTGAGGGTACTAATAAGGCATTGGCATCGGGTTCAAAGTTCAGTTTTACTTTAGCAAAATTACCGGGTGTTAAACCTGCGATATCACCTTTTACCTGGCCGCGGATGACCAGCGACCGGGAGGTTTGCTCAATGCCCGGTTGGGTGGCAAAGATCACCGCTGTGTAATTGCGGTTACTGCCTTCCACCGTAAAGTTTACATACTGGCCTTTTTTGATCTGGGGGGTGTATTTTTCAGGTACACTGAAATCTATTTTAAGGTCCGCTGTTTTTTGAATGGTGGCAATGACCGATTGCGGCGTTACATAAGCGCCGGTACTGATCTCCTTCAAACCCAGCTTGCCGCTGAACGGCGCACGGATCACTGTTTTGTCGATGGCAGTGTTAATAATATCAAGGTCGGCCCGAAGGTTACTGACCTGCAGGCCGGTAGCCGCATAATCTTCTTTACTGATGCCGCCGATCTTTACCAGCTCTTCATGACGGCCGGCTGTTTGCTGTGCAATTTGAAGCTGCACCTGCAATTTTCTTTTTTGGGCCTGCAGATCGGCATCATACAATTTAGCAAGCACAGCGCCTTTGCCCACATAAGCTCCTTCGCGAACGTTCAGGCTTATAATTCTTCCGGAAACCTCAGGATGAATTTCGGTAGCGTCTTCCGAAACAATACTTCCGGGCACTTCAAGCGTTTCGCTGACGGTTTGTGTTTGCACCACAAAGCCGTCTACTTTTGGCGTAGGTGGCTTATTTCCTCCTTTTTGTTGAGCCTGTGCATCTGTTTTGCGCTTACTGCTGCAGGATATGACGGTTAGGGAGAAAATTGCAAGGACTGATAAGGAATAAAATAGATAAGAAATTTTCACTTGGAAATCCGATTGGGGTTAGAAGCCAAAAGTAGCCAGTTTGAAAAGAAAAAATCCTTTAAACTTTCATAACTCTGCTTCTATTAACATTAATTAACCTCAATTGGCTGATGAGCGGGTCATATTCCTTATGAAATGACCGAAAGGCTTTGTTTGACCTTATTGGCTTTGTGAATCAGGTCCTGTTTTTCGCTGCTGATAATGGTAACATGTCCCATTTTGCGGCCGGGTCTTGTTTCTGCCTTTCCATATAAATGAACAAAGGCATTATCCATAGCTAATACTTCGTTCAGGCCCATATATTTTGCTTCGCCGGAATAGTCCCTCACTGCCAATAATATTGACCATTACAGAAGGAAGAATATATTTTGTATTGCCCAGCGGATGTCCCAGCATGATCCGCCATAACATGTCAAACTGTGAAGAGTAGTGGGCTTCAATGGTATGATGCCCGCTATTGTGAACCCTTGGCGCCGTTTCGTTCACAAATACTTCATCATTTTCGTCAACAAATAATTCTACGGCAAACAAGCCCGGCGAATTAAAATTGCGGACCACCGTCAGGGCAATGGCTTCCACCTTCCACAAAACCTTTTGCGGAATATCGGCAGGGCAAAGCTGGAAGTCCAGTAAATTAAAGTCTTTATTAAAAACCATCTCCACCGGCGGGTATAAAGCGGTTTTGCCGTTTTGATCTATGGCTACAATTTGTGCCACTTCTTTTTTGATCCGGATTTTTTTCTCCAGCACACTGTGTTCATCAAAGCCTGTGGCGGTAGCCGAAAGCGATTCTATGATCTGAACGCCTCTTCCATCGTAACCTCCTTCGGCCAGCTTTTGCACAGCCGGAAAAAGATGGGGGTGCTTTCTCATTTCCTCTTTTGATTGAACAATGGCAAACTCCGCTGTAGGAATCTGGTGTTCTACATAATATTGCTTTTGCTTTACCTTGTTGGTAATGATGCGCAACACGGAAGGTTTGGGATACACTTTTACCCCTTCCTGTTCCAGTTTCTCCAGGGCATCAATATTCACATTCTCAATCTCTATGGTAATAGCGTCCAGGCCCTTTCCAAAATTATATACGGCATCAAAATCACGGATGTTGCCTTTAATAAAATAACGGCATAAATGGGCTGCCGGGCATTCATCATCATTTTCCAAAACATGCGTTTCTACCTGGTAATTGGCGGCCGACTGTAATAACATTCTTCCCAATTGTCCGCCACCAAGGATGCCTACTTTTAACATGCGGCGAAGATAAAATGTCTGAACCATGATTAGGAGGATTTTTTGGATGGATGTGGATTTAGAAATTTCACTCTATAAAAGAGCTTTCAATTCATAAGAACTCTTTTTATTTCCTGTTAATCCTTTAATCCAAAAATCATGGTTCAGACCAGTTTCACGCAAAGACGCCAAGCAGGCAAAGATTTTCCTTAATTTAGCGCCTTCGCGTCTTTGCGTGAAACCCATTCCTGCTAATCCCACAATCCGAAAATCCCGGTTCCCACATTTGGCGCAAGAGTTGTGCAATTTTTAGAAAGCAATGATCATGCACGAGCTTCGTTCTTCAAAAGATTTAGATGCTTTACTGGAAGACATCGGAGATGTTCCGGTTGTTATGTTAGGGGAAGCTTCCCACGGCACACACGAATTTTACACCTGGCGCACGGCCATTTCCAAACGGCTGATCCAGGAAAAAGGCTTCAACTTTATTGCAGTGGAAGGCGACTGGCCGGATTGTTACAAGATCAACCGTTATGTAAAAGGATATGCGGATGCCGGTGATAGTATTCGTGAGGTACTTATGAACTTTAACCGCTGGCCTACCTGGATGTGGGCCAATTGGGAAGTGGCGGCCCTGGCAGAATGGATGAGGGAGTACAACAAGGCGTTGCCGGCGGATAAAAAAGTGGGCTTCTATGGCCTGGATGTGTACAGCCTGTGGGACTCGATGCGGGAAATGATGCATTACCTGGAAAAGGAAGATCCGCAAACGGCACTGTCGGTGAAAAAAGCCATTCAGTGTTTTGAACCCTTTGAAGAGAACCAGGACCTGTATGCCCGCTATGCCTTAACGGAACATTCGTGCAGGGACCAGGTGGTGGCTTTATTAAAAGAAGTGCGGATGAAAGCCCAGTTTTTGGATGGCGACCGGGAAGCCGGGTTCAATACCGAACAAAATGCCCTGGTAGCCTACAACGCCGAAAATTATTACAGGGCTATGATGAGTTTTGACAACGATAGCTGGAACGTGAGAGATACGCACATGATGGAAACCCTGGACCGGTTAATGAAGTTTCACGGGCCAAACAGTAAAGGAATTGTTTGGGAACACAACACGCATATTGGCGATGCAAGAGCTACCGATATGAAGCGGGCCGGCATGGTCAATATCGGGCAGCTGGCCAGAGAACAATATGGTGTCAATAAAGTGTACCTGGTAGGGTTTGGATCGTATAAAGGCCGGGTGATTGCCGGTGAAGAATGGGGCGCCCTGATGGAAGAAATGGAAGTGCCTGAAGCAAGGGAAGGAAGCATTGAATACGAATTGCACAGGGAAAAAGCAGACAGACCGCTATCTTCTTTTTAATGCGGAAGACATTCAACGGAAATATGAAACTGCCATCCGGCACAGGGCTATTGGGGTTGTGTACGACCCTGAAAGCGAACGGCACCGTAACTATACTCCCTCTGTCATGTCGGAGCGATATGATGCTTTTATATTTTTAGATAAAACAAAAGCGGTGCATCCCCTGCATTTGAAACCACATGATGAAAAGGTGCCGGAAACGTATCCTTTTGGATTTTAAAATACATGTAAAGACCGGAGGTTTTAAAACCTCCGGGGTCTTGCTATAAAACCTCCGGGTCTTTTTTATTGGTCCAGGTGATCGTGCAATAAAATATTATCATTGCCCCAGCGCTTTTTCTGCCGGCAGATCTCGGAATAGTTGCGAACCTGGTCTTTCAGCCAATGAGGTTTTTTATACGCTGTCAGTTGCAGGGTGGCGTCCGATTCATCGGTGGTTGTGTAAATGATAATATTGCCACAGCCAAACATCCTGTAAAAGAAGGGTTCTTCAATGCTGGAATCCCGGACACGGTATAACTCGGTTTCGTTGGTTGTTTTATTGAAAACGCCCCGGCGCAGAATGAGGCGCTGGTCTGTAAGTTTTAATTGGGTGGAATTTATTTCCAGCCATTTCCATAAGGTATAACCAACAGGCAAAATCAACAGGAAAAGCAGGGCGTTCATATCAGTAAGCAGTGCTGCTGTAATAATTATAACAGCTGCCAAAAAACTAAAAATAAAAGCCCGGAGATTGAGAATTTGCGAAGGCGTGACCTCACAAATTAGTTTTTCTTCTTCCATGGTTTTGGTTTGTATCTTAAAATTAGGCCGTGTTAATTAATTCAGCAAAAGCAGATTTAGGGCAAGAGTTTTTAATTTTGTACGTTAGTTGATGAATAGACTTACAGAACGTACAAGAGTGCGATCCGCCAGTAGTCGGACGCAGCGCAACGGACGATGAACAGGATTACAAAAGCTCATTACATAAATACCCTTTCATACATCAGGGTAATAAAAAATAAACGATTGTTATGTCAACAGCAACAGCCCAAAAACAAGCTCCCCAAACGCAAACCGATTTTTTACCCTTACAGGGAACCGATTACGTGGAATTTTATGTAGGGAATGCCAAACAGGCCGCACATTATTATATGAGTGCTTTTGGTTTCCAGGCCATTGCCTATGCGGGTCCTGAAACCGGCATGAAAGACAAGGTGAGTTATGTAGTGCGGCAGCACAAGCTAACCTTTGTATTAACAACTCCTTTGCGTGGAGAAAATGAAATTGCCGATCATATTTATAAGCACGGTGATGGGGTAAAGTTTTTGGCCCTGCGGGTGGATGATGCCACCGATGCCTGGAAGCAAACCACCCAACGCGGCGGCAAAAGCTATATGGAGCCACAACGCCTGCAGGATAAGGAGGGAGAAGTGGTGCTTAGCGGTATTCATACCTATGGCGATACGGTGCATTTGTTTGTGGAGCGAAAGAATTACACCGGTGCGTTTATGCCCGGCTTCAGGCCCTGGAGCAATCCGCATTTTGCACCAGCCGATACAGGGCTTTTGTATGTTGATCATTGCGTGGGCAATGTAGGCTGGAACCAGATGAATCCCTGGGTGAAGTTTTATGAAGAGGTGATGGGCTTTAAAAATATTTTGTCTTTTGATGATGAAGATATTTCTACTGAGTACTCTGCCCTGATGAGCAAGGTGATGAGCAATGGAAATGGGTATGTAAAATTTCCCATCAACGAACCGGCGGAAGGAAAGAAAAAATCGCAGGTGGAAGAATACCTGGAATTTTATAATGGCGAAGGCGTGCAACACGTGGCGTTGGCCACAGCCGATATTGTAAAAACGGTACGGGATCTCATGAGCCGTGGTGTGGAATTTTTACAAGTGCCCTCTTCCTATTACGATGACCTGCTGGACAGGGTGGGGCATATTGACGAAGACCTGGAGCCTTTAAAAGAGCTGGGTATTTTAGTGGACCGGGATAATGAAGGGTATTTATTGCAACTGTTCTCCAAACCCGTGCAGGACAGGCCTACGCTTTTCTTCGAGATCATTCAGCGCAAAGGCGCCAAGAGCTTTGGTAAAGGTAATTTCAAGGCTTTGTTTGAAGCCATTGAAAGAGAACAGGCGGCGAGGGGAAATTTATAAGAGTTTAGAGGTTGAGGCGTTTAGGGTTGAGAAATTAACTGTGTTGAACCCCGAATTTGTCGCTTTCAACCTGTGAACTTGTTAACTTATCAACTATCCCTTACATTTTTTTCAGTTTTCTTTACATTTATAGCCAGAACTTGTTTACATCAAAAAGCGATCATTCAATGAAAAGCCTTTCTGCCGTAATTGTTTTTCTTTTGATAACCGCCTCGGTCTGCGCCCAGGGGACTTTTGCCAGTTTTATTGACTATCAAAAAGGGTTTACCCGTCCGGGTGATGCCTTGAAGCGTAAAGAAGATACGCTGCAAAAGCAATTTGCAACAAAAGGATTGGCGTGGCCTGCCAAATACGTGTATATCCGTTCTTTTAAATATGATGGAGAACTGGAGGTATGGGTAAAGAATGAACGGAAAGAGCACTTTAAACTTTTTAAAACCTATAAAGTATGTGCTTTAGCCGGTACGCTTGGGCCAAAACGTATGCAGGGTGATTACCAGGTGCCGGAAGGTTTTTATTATATCAATGAATTCAATCCAAACAGCAGCTATTATCTCTCCCTTGGATTGAATTATCCCAACGCTTCTGATAAGGTTTTGAGTGATTCGCTTCGCCCGGGCGGTGATATTTATATTCATGGCAGTTGTGTAACCGTAGGCTGTATTCCCGTAACCGATAAGCAAATTGACGAGATCTACATTATGGCGGCGTATGCAAAAAATAACGGGCAGGATTATATACCGGTTCATATTTATCCCATTCGCTACAACAATAAAAGAAGCGCCGCTTATTTAGCCAATCTTGTAAAAAGCGACGGACAATTGAAATCTTTTGCCGAAAACCTGGAAGCGGTATACGACCACTTTGAAATTACCCAACAACTGCCTGTCATCATGACCAATAGGAATGGCGATTATGTATATGATGGCTTGTCAAAAAAAGTGGTGGTAGCACCTGTAGAGAAACCCAAAAGAGCCCCTGTTCAACATCGTACAAGAAATATTACAGCAGTGGCTGACGTAGTTACCCAGTGGCCTGAGTTTCCCGGCGGTGGCGCTACCTTCCTGAACTACCTCGATAAAATGGGTAAGGCCCTTGTGCATTCGCTGCCCGAGGGAAAAAAGAAGGCCAACATTATGGTGGAATTTATTATTGATGCAGATGGTACACCTACCAATTTTAAAGTTTTAAATGGTGTGAATGAAGAGTTCGATGATGAACTCATTACCGTGCTGGAGCAAATGCCTACCTGGCAACCTGCTATGTTGAATGAAAAGCCGGTGGCAAAAAAAATGAAACAGAGTTTTTTGATAGAGTAAGTTTAACAGTTTAAGAACCCAACTCCTGAACTTGTTAACTTAAACTTGCATAGAGTTGTGAAGGTTTATTTTATTAGCGGATTGGGGGCGGACAGAAGTATTTTTAAACATATACAATTACCTTCTCATTGCCAGCCTGTTTACCTTGATTGGATTCCTCCTTTTAAAAATGAATCGCTTGCCGGTTATGCCCAGCGGCTGGCAGAGAAAATAAATCCTTCCGAAAATTTTTCACTGGTAGGGTTGTCTATGGGTGGCATGATATCGGTGGAGATAACCAGGCATTTTAAGCCTTTGCACACCATTCTTATTTCCAGTATTTCTTCTTCGCGGCATTTGCCCAAATATTACCGCTACCTGGGTGCTTTACAACTGCACAAATACATTCCCATTTCTTTAATGCAGAACGGCGCCATTTTAAAAAGGCTGTTTACTTTCGAAACGGCAGAAGATAAAAGAATGCTGAAAGTGATGATTCGCCGTATCGATGTGGATTTTATACGATGGGGTATGGAGGCTATTTTAAAATGGAAGAGTGCAGAACCTCCCGGGAGAATCATCCATATTCACGGAACCCATGATGAGATCCTACCCAGGCGATTTACCAGGCCCACGCATCTTATTTCCAAAGGCGGCCATTTGATGGTGATGAACAGGGCGGGGGAGATCAACCGGATACTGGCGGAAGTGCTTGTTTAAAATTAAAAATTAAAAAGTAAAAAGTAAAAACGGGAAGCTGTCCTTATGGCTATTAAGAGGATACATGGTGTTCCTTGTATTTTCTTGAGGTCCGTATCTACAAAGAACACAAGGAAAAATCCTAACCTGCTTAAAAGGAAAGCAAGAGGTACATATAGAAAGTCACCAGCGAACTACAAACCACAAACTATAAACTACAAACTTTATCCTCTCATCAACACCTGTATCGTTTCCGGGGTTTGTTGTTGCAAAATGATCTCACAGTCTTTGCATAATTCACCTACGATCTTTTGATGGTGATGCCTGATGGTAAGCAGTGTCAGGTTCTTGTTAACCTGCACATCAAAAAAGGATGCAGCGGCATGCGCCAGCTGATCTACTTTTTCGGTGTGTTCATCTACCACGCAAAGCAAACTGATGGCGCCGTTTTGCGTAAGGTTGGGTTTTATTTTCAGCTGTTCAAATATTTTGTACAACTCCGCTGTTAAACCTTCTCCTACAAAGGAAAAATCTTTTGAGTTAAGCTGAATTAATACCTGGTTGTGTTTATAAACAATAATGGGCGGCAGGTGGTTGATATTTTTATTGTGTATGCAGGTGCCTTCTTCATTCGGGTGAATAAAAGAGCGGACAAACAGCGGAATGCTTTTGTTTTGTAAAGGCTTGATGGTTTTGGGGTGAATGACCTGTGCGCCGTAATAAGCCATCTCAATCACTTCGCGGTAGTTCAGTTCTTTGATCCACTGTGCTTCTTTGTATTGTTTGGGATCGGCATTCATCACACCTTGCACATCTTTCCAGATGGTCTGGCTTTCGGCATCTAATAAATTGGCAAAAACAGAGGCCGTATAATCGCTGCCTTCCCTGCCCAAAGTAGTGCTTTCGTTTTCATCGGTAGCGCCTATAAAGCCCTGTGTTAAAACAATATTGGTTTCATTGAACAAAGGCTTTATGTTCTGTGCTACTCTTTCAGAAGTATAGGCCCAGTCAATACCGGCATCCCGAAAGTTGTCATCGGTGCGAATGATGTCGCGGACATCTATCCATTTGTTTTTTACTCCCGCTTCATTCAGGTAATGACTTACAATGGCGGTAGATAACAATTCGCCCACGCAAACGATCTGGTCGTAATAATAATCAAAATCACGAACGGGTTTATCGTGCAGCAGCCATTCTATTTCGGTAAAGAAGTCGGTGAGTAGGGAATGGTGAGTGGTGAGTAGTGAGTGGGAGTGGTGAGTGGGTTGAGGAGTTGGTTAAGAATATCGAGGTGTTGTTGCTTTATATCGTTGAACAATTGAAGGGCTTTTTCTTTTTCCCCGGCATAAAAAGCTTCCACCACTTTTTCCAGTGCATTGGTGGTTTTGCCCATGGCAGATACGACTACCAATAGTTTTTCATTTTCATATTTTTTCAGAATCTGCGCTACATTCCGTATCCTTTCTGCCGTGCTAACCGAAGCACCCCCAAATTTGAAAATCTTCATAGGCTGCAAAGATGAATAAAATTGCCGCAAGCCAATAGAGAAAGATGCATACTTAACTTTCATTAAACCTGCACAGGCTCAACATTGTACAACAAGCTAAGTTGGTACCTTCAGGATTGTAAAAACAAGGGCAGCTACCATGGAAGCAACCAACCCCGATCCCCGGAAATATAATTCCATCAGCCCCTCCGCTAAGGTTTTGTTGCTGATGAAAGGGCATACCACTCATTCCCTTTGCCCGGCAGGCCGCAGAGTTAATGTCATATCCGGGCGCCTTCAATCCCGATTTTACGAATAACGACTTTAGTTTTTGGGCACGGGTGGCACATTTCGAAAGCCGGTACCGGGGCATTGACCAATTGCTTTCCGGGCTGTCCATTAAAAATATTCTTGAACTTTCATCGGGCTTTTCTTTCAGAAGCCTGGAAATGGTAAGGCAAAACAACATTCATTATATTGATACCGACCTGCCGGAAATCATTGAAAAGAAAAAAGAGTTTGTGGCTGCCTTGCAAAAGCAAATGGCGGAGATGAAAGGAAAGCTGGAACTGCTGCCTTTAAATGCGCTGGATGAAAAGCAATTTACCGAAACGGTGAACCATTTTCAGCAAGGGGAACTGGTGATTGTGAACGAGGGCCTGCTGGTGTACCTGTCCACGGAAGAAAAAGAAAGGCTGTGCAGGATCATTCGTGCTGTATTAAAACAACGGGGCGGGTATTGGATAACCGCCGATATTTATATTAAAAGCAGGGAGCTAAAAAACAGTTTAAAATTTGACGACGAACTGGAGCGGTTTTTAGAGCAGCACCGGGTGGAAGACAATAAGTTTGACAGCCTGCAAGCCGCCGAAGATTTTTTTAAAAGGGCTGGTTTTGTGGTTGATAAAGAAGCCGAGCCTAATTATGCACAACTGGCTTCGGTAAAGCAAATGATGCGCACTGCCACACTGGAGCAATTAACGGATTTGCAAAACACAGGTAAAGTGCATACCACCTGGCGGTTGAAACTGGCGGAGGACTGATGTTGAAGGGCTGCCGACAGAAAGCTACCATTTCAAAAATGATTAATAACGCTTAACGGGAGGCCCAACGATGTACAAACAACACTTGCTTATCATGCCAAAGAATGAAGCATCTTGCCCACCAATAAAAATGACTGCAGCAACTAAATGAAGAACATCAATGATAAAATTTACGCCGTTACTGGTCAGCTACAGCATAAGCTTACACATAACACCAGTAACGGCGTAAAACCCCATAGATGCATCAGGCCAGTTGTCTGTATCAGTACTTGCGGTTAGTGCCTGTTTCTGCTTTCACGTTCAGGCCGGCAACTGCCAGGGCCGTTAATTCATCATCAGCCATGCGCTCTTCTTCCAGGGTCTGTTGTAACAGGTCAGCAACGGCGTTCAGCCCAAGCTGCAGTGCATAGGTACGTGCCGTACCATAACTACAGATTTCGTAATGCTCTACCTTTTGCGCACAACCAATAATGGCAGCGTCCATTACATTGGCATTCATGTCTTCCGACATTTTCTTTTGCGCCTCATCCAGCAAGCCCTCCATGCCTCTGTTTTTGTGTGTTCCGCCAAAAAGATTGGCAAGCATACCTTTATTTTTATCATCTATATCTTCTTCTCCTAATATCCCGCGTATCTCTTCCAGCCGGGCCCTGTGATTTCCTGTAACGCGGAGGTGTTCCCGCAACGCACCTTTTAATGCAGGGCTGTCTGCATTTTCTATCATGTCAGGTATAGCCTCCATAATCTGGCCTTCTGCTGCATAGATGTCTCTTAAATCATAAACCAACATGTCACGCAGATCATTTATCTTATCCATAAAAAAAGTTTATAAAAGTGTACCCTCAAATAAAATGCCCCAAGTATGGCCGGGATGGGTGTTTTCTGCTACAGCAGAGGGTTTCAGCTTTATGGAAACTATCACCAGGCATAACCACCGGCTGTTCTTTTTACAGTTAATAAAAAACGCCTTTGGGACAGTGTAAATATCTCTCCACAGTCGGTGCGGAAATAAAATCTCCGGGTGACAAGCAGAAAACTTTGTTGCCGCCTTGCAAAGGCAGAATGTTTCAATTCAGCCCTGAAGATTTCTGTTATGCCAAAGAATGAGGCATCTTTGATGGCGATCAAAAAGCAGTTTAAAGCTGTGATTTGTGTCTGCACCATCGCTGTTTCCGCCGGTGTAATTCGTGTGCCTGGGTATAACGCATTCGCCCACTCATCACTCACCATTTAACCCTTACATTTGTCTCTCTAAAAAAACGATTGTAATGAGCCCTATTAACCGACAAATTTCGACCCTTGATGAATTCACCATCCAGTCCCTGCGGCAGTTTCCGCATGCCACCGGGGAACTTAGTTCCCTGCTTCGCGATATTGGCCTTGCCGCCAAAAGAGTGAATGTGGAAGTGAACAAAGCCGGGCTGGTAGATATTTTGGGCGATTACGGAACCATGAATGTGCAGGGAGAAGAAGTGAAAAAACTGGATGTGTACGCTAATAACCAGTTGATGGGTGTATTGCAGCATGGCGTAAGCTGCGCCGGTATTGGCAGCGAGGAGCTGGATGACTTTGTAGCTTTTGATGACGCCGTAAGCCGCAACTCCAAATACATCTGCCTGTTCGATCCGCTGGATGGCAGTGGTAATATTGATGTGAATGTTTCTATCGGAACTATTTTTTCCATCTATCGCCGTGTATCGGAAAGAGGCACACCCGTAGTGCGGGAAGATTTTTTGCAGAAAGGAAGAAACCAGGTAGCCGCAGGTTATGTTATTTATGGATCTTCTACCATGCTGGTGTATGCTACCCGCCGGGGTGTAAATGGCTTTACGCTGGATCCGTCCATCGGTGAATTTTGTTTAAGCCACCCCGATATTAAATGCCCCGATACCGGTAAAATATATTCGGTGAACCATGGTAATTTTTTCCAGTACTGCGATGGCGTGAAAAAATATATCACGGCGTGCCAGAATAAAACCGCAGCAAATGGCGGTCCTTACACCCAGCGTTACATCGGCAGCATGGTAGCCGATGTGCATCGTAACCTGATCAAAGGCGGCATTTTTATGTACCCGGCCACCACCGATAAACCCAAGGGAAAGCTTCGTTTATTATACGAGTGCAATCCTTTTGCTTTTATAGTAGAAGTAGCTGGCGGAAAAGCCACCACGGGTGAAATGTCTATCCTCGACATTGAACCAACGGAATTGCACCAGCGGGCACCGTTTTTTGTGGGAAGCAAAACCATGATGGAAGAACTGGAAGGATATATGGCCGGCAATGAAAGCTAAGCGTTAGCCAAAATTAGCTGAAGGCTGACAGCCGATAGCTGATAGCCGACAGCAAAACAAACATTTCGATACATGAATAACAACACGATCATATCGGTACAAAACCTGGTAAAGAATTACGGGAATTTCGAAGCGGTGAAAGGCATCAGCTTTGACGTGGAAGAAGGAGAGATCTTTGGTTTATTAGGACCGAATGGCGCCGGTAAATCCACTACGCTGGAGATCATTGAAACGCTGCGTGAAAAAACAAGCGGAACCATCTTCGTGAATGGTTATGATCTTGACAAGCAGCCCAATGAAATCAAGAAGATCATCGGCGTGCAATTACAAACCAGCGGTTTTTACCCGGGCTTGAATTTGATAGAGTTGATTGATCTTTTTGCCGGTTTGTACAACCGCAAGGCCAATGCCATGGAATTGCTGGATATGGTGAATTTAAGAGACAAGGCCAAATCGAAAGTAAAACAATTAAGCGGCGGCCAAAAGCAACGCTTTTCTATTGCCACTACTTTGATCAACGATCCGAAAATTATTTTTTTGGATGAACCCACTACCGGGTTGGATCCGCAGGCCAGGAGAAATTTATGGGAGCTGATCCGGCAGATCCGTGCGAAGGGCACTACCGTTATTCTTACCACGCACTACCTGGATGAAGCGGAGTATTTATGCGACAGGGTAGCCATTGTGGATAGTGGAAAGATTGTTGCCTTAAATTCACCCGATAAATTAATTGATGAATTGGTAGCCACCGGCTTCGAACGTCCCAAAGAAGTAAAGAAAGCAAACCTGGAAGATGTGTTTATTCATTTAACGGGAAAAGTATTGAGGGAGGACTAAGTTGAGGTAAAGTGAGAGGTTGAGGGTATATACATTTGCAGAAAAATGGTCATCCGGTAATTAACAATTGCCAATTAAAAATTTAAAAATATTATGAGTTTACAGGATAAATTGCGCGGACACCGTGAAGAAAAACTGAAAGCAGAAAAAGAAGCAGGTGCTTCTTTCATGACTGCCAATAAAGAAAAAGAAGGCGTAACAGAATTGCCCAATGGTATTCAGTATGCCATATTAAAAGAAGGCAGCGGCCCGCGTCCTGCCAGTAACAGCAAAATAAAAGCACATTACAGGGGTTGCCTTTTAGATGGAAAAGAATTTGACAGTTCTTTTAAACGCAATCAGCCCTTTACGGCTCCGCTAACCTCATTGATCAAAGGTTGGCAGGAAGTAGTGCCTTTGATGCCCGAGGGCAGCACCTGGCGTTTGTGGATCCCTTCGCACCTGGCCTACGGCGATTATGGAACAGGCGGCATTCCCGGTGGCGCTACGCTGATGTTTGATATTGAGTTGATACAAATTGTCTGACCCTTGAGTTTCACGCAAAGACGCAAAGTAGAAATGCGAATGATCAGAAATATTCTTGCCTTCTTTGCGTCTTTGCGTGAACTAATTCTCATGTAATCAAAACAATATGACCACCGACCTTCGTTATCCCATTGGCCAATACGAGCCACAGCCTTATTCTGAAAAATTAAAAGAGCAATGGCTGGCCGATATTAAATTTCTTCCGAACGCTATTGAAAATGCCGTTCATAATTTGGATGAGCAGCAATTGCAAACACCTTATCGTGAAGGCGGCTGGACCGTGCATCAACTGGTGCATCATGTAGCCGACAGCCATATGAATGCCTATGTACGGTTTAAGCTGGGCTATACAGAAAACAATCCTGCTATTCGCACCTACGAAGAAAAGTTATGGGCCACTACAGCCGATGTGCAACATCTTCCCATCAATATCTCCATCACGTTACTGTATGCGCTTCATCAACGCTGGTATGAATTTTTAAATCATTTTACGCAGGATGACTGGAATAAAACCATTTATCATCCTGTCCATGAAAAAGAACTAACCCTTTGGGTTTTACTGGGTATGTATGCCTGGCATGGCCGTCATCATACAGCACATATAACGGCTTTAAGGGAGAGAATGGGATGGTAGTTGAAGGTTTGATGTTGGTTGGACAGCTTGAAGTGATTTGATAAATGGATTAGGATGAGTGATAGAGTAGTTGTGATAAGAGAAATGCACTCACCGTCCCACGGACTCAACAGATGGCATGGCTTTAAGAGTCGGAATGATGTTAAGGTTAGCGTTTACTGTTTAAAGTTTGTAGTTATGGAATGGAAAGTTTTAGAATCGGAATATTTATATAATGAACCCTGGCTTACGGTACGAAAAGAAAAGTGCGAACTGCCCGACGGCCGGCTGATGCCAGCGTATTATATATTGGAATACCCGGTGTGGGTCAGCGCCTTTGCAGTAACCAGGGAAGGGAAAGGTGGTCATGGTGAAACAATACCGTCACGGGCTGGGTGTTGTCAGTACAGAACTGCCGGGCGGTGTAGTGGATAAAGGGGAAACACCCGAAGCAGCCATTGCAAGAGAGTTGAAGGAAGAGACAGGATATGTGTTTACCTCCTTTGAATGTATTGGAAAGATCTCTGCCAATCCGGCCACAACCAATAATTACATGTACATCTTCCTTGCCAAAGAAGGAGAGAAGGTAGCGGAACAAAGCCTGGATGCTACCGAAGATGTGGAAGTGGTGCTCTATACCATTGATGAAGTAAAGCAATTGATCAGGGAGAACAAGATCGTGCAGGCTTTACATGCCACATCCATTTTTTATGCATTGGAAAAGTTAGGAGAGTTGAACTATTGATGCTTTGTCCACTTCCGCCACCAAAAAAATACTGCCGCATACAATAATCAGATCATCGGCAGCAGCCTTGTGCACCGCTTCCTGCAAAGCCGTGTTTACGTCATCAAAAAAGCTTCCTTTTAAAGAAAAGGCTTCTGCTTTTTGTTGCAGTTCAACGGCGGGCAAGGCTCTTGGAATGTGTGCCTGTGTGAAGTAATACGTTGCTTCTTTGGGTAAGAGTTGTAATATGGTGGTAATGTCCTTGTCTTTCACCATGCCCAGAACAAAATGCAATTGCCTGTAACTAATGTTTTGCAGGTGTTGCAACATTTGTTCGATGCCGTCCTTGTTATGGGCCACTTCCAAAACCACCTGCGGGTTTTGATGAATCACTTCCCATCTTCCATGAAGGCCGGTAGTTTGCTTTACCTTCTTTAGTGCGCAGCTAATTTGCTGATGAGAAATAGTAAATCCATACTGGTTCAGTACATCCAGCGAAGCCAGGACCGTGCAAAGATTTTTACGTTGATAAAGGCCGGGAAGATCCAGCTCAAAGAAATAATTTTTGTTTTCATCTCTTTTTAAAATTTCCAAAGCCAGCTGGTCTTTTTTCCATTCATAAGAAACAGCTCTGATATTTCTCTTCTGCAAAAAAGATGGGTGCATTTTTTTGTTGTGCCATTTGTTCAAACACAGGTCTTGTTTCTTCCCTTGTTTCGCCAATAACAACAGGAACCGTTTTCTTTAATAATGCCGGCCTTTTCCCCGGCAATTTCTCTCAGCGTATTACCCAGCATGTTTGTATGGTCCCAGCCAATGTTGGTGATGACAGATAGTTCGGGGGTAATGATGTTGGTACTATCCAGCCGGCCGCCCAGGCCTACTTCAATAATTGCTGCATCTACCTTTTGTGCAGCAAAATAATCAAAGGCCATAGCCACGGTGATCTCAAAAAAGCTTGGTTCTATTTCTTCGATGATGGGCTTTATTTTTTCAACAAAATCAACAACAAAGCTTTCTGAAATCATGTCACCATTGATCCTGATCCGCTCCCTGAAATCGTATAAATGAGGCGAAGTGTACAGGCCGGTTTTGTAACCAGCCGTTTGCAGCACCGCCGCCAGCATATGACTGACAGACCCTTTGCCGTTGGTGCCGCCCACATGGATGCTTTTGAATTTTGTATGAGGATTGCCCAGGCGTTCGCAAAGAATGCGGATATTGGTAAGGTCTTTCTTAAACGCAGCGCTGCCCATGCGGCTAAACATGGGCAGCTTGTTGTATAAATAATCTATTGTTTCTGTGTAATTCACGGCAGCAAAAATATTGCTGTTGCCTTTATCCGCTCACTTTAAAATTAAAGATCACGGTTCCTCTTTGTCCGCCATTAGCCACTAATTTTAATTTTTTTGCTGAACGTTCGGCTATTTCAATATACTTCCGGTCTGATGTGGTAGAGCCTTTTGGTTGGAATGTAGCAGACGTAACTTTTCCATTTTCATCTACAACAATATCCATAGCTACCTTGGCATTCTGGTTGAAATCATCCTCAAAGCTTTGATTCGGGATGCTTAAAACTTTTACACCAAAGTTTTTGGGTGTGCCGCTATAATTTCTTCCATTAGGGTCACCGCCGGGCCTTCCCTGGTCGCCGTGCCACCGGCTATACCTTCATTGCCGCCGGGCTTGTAGCTGTCGGCACCATTACCACCGTTGCCATTGCCGCCAACGGTTCTTCCTAAAACAGCTTTAGGTTGCGGGGGGGCTTGTACAACGGGCTGGGGATTGGTGGTATTGGTTGATTTAACCGTTTTGCTTTCTGAATTGATCTTTGGTAGCCTCGGGCTTGCTTACCGCCGGTTTAATAACCGGAGGCGCCTCGTGGCTTGTTTCGTTATCCGAGGCCACATCTTTCACGGCTTCTTCCCTGGACTGCACTGGTTGCGGAGGTGTATAGCTTACCTGTTGTGCAGGCGCAGGATCGCCGGGCAATTGAGGCTGGTCTGTTCCAAAGCCCTGGTCGCCGCTACCCAGGTTCACTTCTATATATTCTTCCACGGGAGGAACTTCCTCTTGCGGTATGGTTAACTTCACCCAAATAAATATAAAAAGCAGGGCGCCGGTAATGGCAGCTGTCAAAACCGAAGCCTGTATATTTTTCTGTCTCTCGAATTCAGGGGACATGGATAACTGGTTATTCATACAAATATAAAGTTCAAGATTTGTTTGGGTTAACAATGTACAGGAAACAAGGCAACCACACGTTATTAATTATAATCTTTCACAGCTCTCTGGTAAGGCCAGGCTTTTTATCTTAGGCCCGGTTCCTGAATCCTGCGTCCTTTCTGACCACTAAACGGTGCAAAAGTTAGATAAATTGCCCGGCAAATAATAACCCGGGGCCATCTTTTAACATTATCCAAGCCTCTGGTAAACCTGGAAGGGCAGCAGTTTCATAATTTGAGCCACCAGCCACCATCTTTTGGTAATATAGGCCACCCGTTTTCTTTTTTCAATCGCCTTTATGATTTGCTTTGCTGCTTTTAAAGGAGGCGCCACCCAAAAACGGCCATTGCCTTTTGCCAGCTTGGTGTCCACAAAGCCAGGCCGTATATCGGTAACCACAATGTTCTTCTTTAATTTTTTTGCTTTCAGGTTCAGGCCCTCGGCATAAATGCTCATGTAGGCCTTGCTTGCGCTGTAAGAAGGCGCCCAGCTATTGCCCCGCAGCGCCGCAACAGAGGAAGTGACCGCAATGTGGCCGTGGCCTTGCTGTACAAAATAGTTAAACACATGGGCCACAATTTCTACAAACCCATTCACATTGGTTTGCGTAGTGGTTTTTTCAATTTCAGGATCCAGGTTTAAAGACGTGTCTCCATAGCCGGCATTATAGATCAGCAGGTCTAATCCGCCAAGTGAGTTTATCAATTGCTGAATGTATTGCTGTGGGTTTTCAGATCGGACATCAAAACAGGCAGTGAGGATATTATCCGGAAGCTTTTGTTTTATGTCATGTAGTAATTCCTCCCTTCTTCCGGTAATACCCACCAGGCAATTTTTTTCTGCATAAAGCATGGCCAGTTCTTTACCTATGCCCGAAGTAGCCCCAACAATAATGATCTTTTTCATGTTGATGGATTACTAAAAATATTTAACGCATAGCTGTTTTCCTGTTCTGCAAAGGTTGGCAGCCCAAAACTATTGATGAAGGAACTACTAAATAATTGAATTGAAAAAAGTTTGAAACCACTGTTCATTTGCAGGGCTTGCTTGAACCAGGACAACAACCTTTTACATCGCGTTTACGTATTTACAAACATAGTGGTGTCGTTTGCACCCCATTCGATCTTATTCTCATTCTTAACCTTTAAAACAGAAACCTATGCGTAAAGCACATCTTTTTAGAAACTGGGCAATTGGTATTGGTTTTTTTATATTGTTTTCAGCAGCGGCCGGTTGCAGTAAAAGCAATAACAATACTAACAATCAAAAAGTGAATTACACATTAAGTGGTAATGCCAACGGCGCCCAGGAAGTCCCGGCCGTAACTACCACAGCAACCGGTACACTTGCAGGAACCTATAATAGCAGCACGATATGCATTGACCTACACCATTACCTGGAGCGATCTTTCAAGTACTCCCATATTAATGCATTTTCATGGGCCGGCTTTGGCAGGGGAGAATGCTTCTCCTTCTTTAGGTATTACCGGTTTTCCAACAACAGTCTCCGGAACGTTTTCGGGAAGTGCTACATTGACGGATGCCCAGGAAGCCGACCTGCTGGCAGGTAAATGGTATTATAATATTCATACAACTGAACATGGAGGTGGGGAGATCAGGGGACAGGTTGCTGTTCAGTAAGTTTTGCTAAAAAAGAAAAACACCGGATTCAGTCGGATTGCACGAATGAGAAACCGCCTTCATTAATTCGTGTAATCCGGCTTTCATTTGTAAAATAACGTAGCAAAGCGAAGGATATATTGCCTCAATGCGCAAAGTCCACATCATACCTTCCCGTGATCCTTTCCATCGGCGGATTGAAATAGCCATATTTCAAATGCGGGAATTCTTCTTTCAATAATTCCATCAGTTGTTTCATGCCAAGAATTTCTCCTGAATCAATCACTCCTATTTTTCCTAAATACCAATCCGGGTCAATATTGAAATTGCGCCACTGGATCATGCAGAGGTCTGTATCAATAATTAATTTCCGCAGGGCTTCGTATTCGGCCACCGAATCGGTCATGCCCGGAAATACAAAATAGTTGATGGAGGTCCAGCCGCCAAATTCCCTTACCACTTTCAGGCTTTCAATGATGTCTTCAAACTGGTAGTTGTTGGGGCGGTAATAAGGTAAATAAATTTCCGGCCTGGCCGAGTTGGTGCTGACGCGAATACTGTTCAAACCGGCTTCGCACAAGGCTCTTACAGCATTGGGCTTTGAGCCGTTCGTGTTGATGTTAATGCTTCCTTTTGGCGTATGTTTTCTTATTTCAAGAATCGATTCCCTGATGGTTTCCCACATCAGCAAAGGTTCGCCTTCGCAGCCCTGTCCAAAACTTACAATAGGATAAGACGCTGTTTCCAAATGCGGCACGGTGTATTCCACTATTTCAGCGGCAGTGGGTTTAAACGTCAAACGATCCTGGGTGGAAACAATGGTTTCCTCTTCGGGCTGAAAAGAAATGCAACCCACGCAATTGGCATTGCAGGCAGGAGAGGAGGGAATCGGGCATTCCCATCTTCCTATAAAATAATTACGGGCGGCGGGACAATGATACGTGAGGGCACAGTTGTTGGCCAAATGCGCTACCAGGCGGTTGTGCGGATACGCCTTCAACAAATGCTCTACACCCTGTTCCACTTTTTGCACATCAAAGCCTTCGCATTCCTGCCTGATATCCTGTTCGATACGAATGGCCGGAACAAAAAACTTCTCATCATGCCAGCCCACTGCGGTATAACAAAAAAGAGGAAGTGTGGGGGCATCCGAAGCTGTTTCGTAAGCCGCCAGGTAAAAACCGGTGTGGGCCGGAGGAATAAAAGCCGCTACGGCCCATCCCTTATCGCACAAACGCATTTCGCCTGTCTTTACATCAATGCCAATTCCACGGCGGCCCGGCAATTCATATAACTGACCGCCCTGAGGCAATTCGATCCATTCGTCTTCCGGTATGGGCAAAGCATCCCATCCGCTTCTTCCCAGCACATATAAAGAAGTGTCCTCGAAAATATTTCCTTTACCGTCAGAATATAGAATAAATGGAGACATAATAAAATTGAGGTTGAGGTTAAGGTTAAGATTAAGGTTCAAGGAGCAAGGCTTATCAACTTGTTAACCTGTCAACCTTGTTTCCGACTTTCTCTATTTGTTCGCTGCAAAAAGCGTTCAGTTTGGCTACCTCCAGTGTGGAAAGATCCTGCATCACCTGGTATTGCAGGTATTTTTTCTTTACATGAAACAGGGTAAGAAAGTCTTCACGTACCACCACTTCGGAAAGGTCTTCCCATTTCACCAGGAAATCTTTATAGCTACCCGGAATGGTAACACCCTTTTCATCAAAAAATATAGTGGTTTCCTTAAATACCCTTCTTTCTGAAAACAGCAACAGCAGGCATAAAAAAGCGAAAATAAAAACACCTATATAATCTATGGTTCTTCCCAAATTCATTATGGCAAATCCAAGCACGGTAAAAGAGAGCACCTGTAACAGTCTCAGCCAAAAATTATATTTCGCAAAAATGTCCACCCTTCGTCTGAAAAATCCATAGAATAAGGATATGGCCGCTACGGCAAAAAAAGGAAGCGTAGGCAAAAAGCTTTCATAATTCAGAAAACGATAATAATCGGCGCCTTTGGCAATCAAAAAAAAGCCTACCACCACATGCAATAATCCTGCACTGCGTCTTTTGCTTTCAACACCTTCAATTTTTACCGTTACACTATACATATTTAAACCGGGTTGCTGGCTACTAACAGGTTGCACAATTTAAACAAAACACGGGCACCTACGTTGGCATCCCAAAAAGTTTCGCTGGTACTTACTTCGCTAAGGTCAAAACCAATGATCTGCTTGCCTGCCTGCTGAATTTTTTTAAAAATGTAAAACACCTGTTCGGTTTCAAAACCGCCCTGCACCGGCGTACCGGTATTGGGACAAAGTTTCGGATCGAGCCCATCAATATCAAAACTGATATATACTTTCTGCGGCAAATGGCTTACCATTTCCTCTACTATCTGCTTAAATGTTTCGCCTTCATATTGCCGAACCCGCATGTCAGCATCAAAATAGGTTTTGATGCAGTCTGCGTTCTGTTGCACAAACTCATGCTCACCTTGCGAATAATCCCTGATGCCCACCTGCACCAGTTTTTTTAATTGCGGCACCTCTTTTAATGCATTGTACATGATGCTGGCATGAGAATACACAAAACCTTCATAGGCTTCCCGCAGATCGCAGTGGGCATCAATTTGAATAATGCCAAATTCCCCGTGCTTTTCACCAATAGCCTTCATAAAACCCAGCGGTGTGCTGTGATCGCCGCCCAGTAAAGCAACCAGCTTTCCTTTGTCCAGCAGCTCTTTGGTTTGGTGATACACCCAGTTGTTCAGAAAATAGCCGCCTTCATTCACTTCTTTTAGTGTTCTGCACATGAACTGGTTATTGGCTACAATATCTCCTTTGGATACATAATCTATATAGAGTTCTGCTTCCTTGCGCAGGTAATCGCTTTTTAAAAGAACCTTTCTGTCGGTTTCTTTCATAAAAAATCCTTGCTTCCAGCCATCCGGAACATCCGGATCGAAAAGATCTACCTGAAGGCTGGCCCTCATGATCTGTTCGGCCGAACGGGCCGTACCGGAGCCAAAGCTTACGGTAACTTCCCAGGGAACAGGAAGGATAACAAGGCGGGCATCATCTTCAGAAAAGGGCAATCCAAATATGTTGTTATTGGGATTGCCGGCACTATTCGGATCAAAGGCGGTGAGATCGGTCATGATTGTTTTTTAAAAGCGGTGCAAGATAAGGAAGGTTTGGTGTTTGAAGCCCGATGTTTACGGTTGGTTTTAAAGTTTAAACTTTCTTTTTATTGTAATGTGTTTTCCTTGTCGAGCCTTGCCCTCCTTAACCTTTCATTATCATTTTGTGAAAACTAGGTCAATTGATGAAAATCAGACATTGGCGGGTGTCACGTGAGCCAATTTGCTCTACCTTTGTGTGTCATTGCCGGCAAAGAGAAACATGAAGTGAAGAAAGAGTGGTGGTTATTGATTTTTATTGCCCGGTAAAGCGAAACGTCTGGCTAAACAACAACTGTCCTCAAAATGAAAAAAATTCACATTATCCTGCTGCTGCTTGTTATCGGGGGTATTGTCGGCATGTCTTTTTTTATAAAAGACCTTACTACCCAGGAAACCTTTGCCACCGCTGGTGAAAAAAGCGGCGAATTTGTAGTCGTTAAAGTTCAGCTGGACAAAAAGACACCCGTTGAATACGATGGTTTGAAAGATCCAAACCTTACGGTGTTTTATGCTGTGGACCAGGAAGGTAAACGCAGCAAGGTGATTTATAAAAATGCCAAACCTACCGATATAGAACGCAGCGATGGAATTGATCTGAATGGGTATATGCGCGGCGACCATTTTGAATGCACCAAGCTCCAGATGAAGTGCCCGTCAAAATATAAAGATGATTTGGGTGCGGCTCAGAAAAATCTTCCTTCCGGCGATAGCGCCATTTCAAATAAATATTAACAGGTAATGAATTTTATTGGTGAGCATTTACTGCCGGGTCAATTAGGACATTTCTTTTTATTACTTTCTTTAATTGCTTCTTTAGGCGCCACAGTCAGTTATTTTTTTAGTGTTCAAAAAAGTTCCTTCGTTAACCGTGGAAACGGATTAAGTGGCAGCGGCGCTCTTGTGGTGAATACACAGTGGCGCAAACTGGCCAGGATCTTTTTTATTACAGAAGCCATTTCGGTATTTGCCGTTTTTGGCATACTGGTGTACATCATCAGCAGCCATTCATTTGAATACAAATATGCCTGGCAGCACAGCAGCCTTTCGCTGGAAGCAAAGTACCTGCTAAGCAGTTTTTGGGAAGGACAGGAAGGCAGCTTTTTGCTTTGGAGTGTGTGGCATTGTGTGCTGGGGCTGATCATCATTTGGCGCGAAAAAGAATGGGAAGCACCGGTGATGACCGTAGTGAGCTTTGTACAACTTTGCCTGGCTACCATGGTGGTTGGGGTAAGCATTTTTGGGCTAAAGGCCGGTTCCAATCCGTTCATGTTGTTGCGCAATTCGGGAGTGCTGGATAATGCACCTGTGTTTTATGATATGACCGGCGGTATGCGCCAGGATTATCTTTCCATGATTAAAGATGGTAACGACCTGAATCCTTTATTACAGAATTATTGGATGGTGATTCACCCGCCTGTTTTGTTTTTGGGATTTGCTTCTACTGTTATTCCTTTCGCCTTTGCCATTGGCGGCTTATGGACCCGGCGTTTTACCGAATGGACAAAAGCGGCTTTGCCCTGGGCCCTGTTTTCCGCGGCTGTATTAGGCCTGGGCATTATGATGGGTGCTGCATGGGCTTATGAATCATTGAACTTTGGTGGTTACTGGGCATGGGACCCGGTGGAGAATGCCTCTTTGGTTCCCTGGCTGGTGTTGGTGGCCGGTGTGCATACCTTATTAATTTACCGGCACACGGGTAACGCCTTACGGACAACCAACCTGTTTTTCATTCTATCCTTTATACTGGTTCTTTATTCAACGTATTTAACACGCAGCGGCGACCTGCAGGATACATCCGTGCATGCTTTTACAGGAGATGGTATTACCAAATGGCACCTGCGTGGTTTCCTTTTAATTTTCCTGCTTCCGGCTTTCACCCTTTTCTTTAGCCGTTACAAACGGATACCACATATTGTAAAAGAAGAAGAAGGTTCTTCAAGGGAGTTCTGGATGTTTATTGGTTCGCTGGTGTTATTCCTTTCGGCGGTACTGATCATTGCCATGACCTCTATTCCTGTTTTTAACAAGATAGCCGAATTGTTCAACGGAAAAGAAAAAACATTCAAGGCCTTTGCGGTGCAGGAAGATGTAGGATTTGCCTATAACCGCATACAGGTTTTTGTTGCCATTATTATTGGTTTGCTTTCGGGCTTTGGCATGTATTTGAAATACAAAACAACCGGCAAGCCGTTTCTTAAAAAATTAATAGCACCTGTGGTTGCAGGCCTGGTAGTAGGCGGTTTGATCCTGGCTTTTGGAAACATCAATTACCGTGAACATGGAATAGGTTACCTGGGAGCGATATGGCTGGCTTTAGTGGCCGCCGTGTATTCTGTTATTGCCAATGCTTCGTATATTTTCACCGGGTTAAAAGGAAACCTGAAACTGGCCGGTGGAGCTATAGCCCACGTTGGTTTTGCATTGATGCTGGTAGGTATCCTGATTTCGTCTTCCAAAAAAGAAACACTGTCCTACAATACCACAGGCATTTTCATGGATTTTGGCAAGGAAAGCAAGGAAAAATCCGGAGAGAACCTGACCCTGATAAAGGGTATTCCAACCAAGATGGGCGAGTACACCGTAACCTATGACCGGGATTCAGCACACCCCAAAAAAGAACTCTGGTATTATCACTTAAAGTTTGAGAAGGATGGAAAAGAGAGCTTTTCCTTATCGCCCAATGCCTTTGTAAATTATAAAGGCAATGAAGGCCTGATGGCCAATCCGGATGCCAAGCACTACCTGACGCACGATATATTTACCTATATCACGTCTTTACCCGATCCTTCAAAAGTGAAAGAGGATACTACATCTTTTAAAACCAAAGAACTCTGCCGTAGGTGATACGTTGTTTTACTCCAAAGGCTTTTTTGTATTGGAAGATCTTTCCTCCACCAGGGCTGTTCCCGGCATTCAGTTTGGAGAAAATGACAGTGCCTCTGCAGCTACGGTCAAAATATTTTCCAAAACTTCTTCTATTTATACGGTTAAGCCTACGGTCATTAATATGAAGGGCGATGTTTTCTCAAAACCAGATACCGTTGTACAGGAAAGCCTGGTTTTACAACTGCAGAAAGTGCAGGGCGGAAAAGCTTCCATAGGTGTTAAGGAATCGGACGCTGTAATGCAGTATGTCACTTTAAAAGCGTATAAGTTCCCCTTTATTAATGTGCTTTGGCTCGGCACCCTCCTTATGGTAATCGGTTTCCTCATCAGCATGGCCTGGCGTATTCAGGCCAACCGCAAAAAGGGTATAACCAAAGAACCGGCGGCTAAGCACAGAAAAGTAATGGAAGAGACAGAACTGACTTAATGCTGAAGTCAAAATTCAAAAGTCAAAAAAACGGCCACGGCCACAGCTTTTGCCTTTTTACTTTTGAATTTTGACTTTGCCTTACTTCTCCGGGGTTTCCTGCTTTTTTTAGGCTTTTTTAAACAGCGTTTGCGCTAATTTGCTTGTCTCTTTGAGGAAGCAAAGCCATTTCGTATATTTAATTATGCCCCGTTTTTTATCCATACTTTTTTTGGTGATTTTGATTGGCGCAGCACAGCAGGGCAGGGCACAGGAAGATTCTACCCATCCCAATCCGGCCAAATGGGGAGCGAATGATACCATCATGGTTCCGGCCATTTATTACAACGGCGAATGGATGCCTTATGGAGAAATGGAAGTGGTCTATATTTCGAAATTGCCCCCGGAAAAGCTGGCCAAAGTTTTAGAAGCGTATAACCGCCTGCGGAATGCTGTTTATGTAACCTATCCGTATGCCAAATCTGCCGGTGTTATCATTAATGATGTGAATGCACAATTAGCAGGAGTAGAATCAAAGAAGGAAAGAAAAGCCTATATTAAATCAAGAGAAAAAGAATTAAAGGAACGGTTTTCCGAACCGCTTTCCAATCTGTCGGTTTACCAGGGCAAGGTGTTAATGAAATTGATCTACCGGGAAACCGGCAATAACTGTTACGAGATCATTAAAGAATACCGTGGTGGTTTAAATGCCCGTTTGTATCAAACCGTTGCCTTCTTTTTTGGTTCCAGCCTGAAGCAGGAATTCGATATCCAAAATAATCCTACCGACCGCCAGATCGATGCCATTGTGCAGGAGATAAACGCCTCCTGGTACAATAATGTTTACAAGCCCGGGTACAGGCCGCAATAATGCCCCCTGTCCCCCTAAAGGGGAGACTTAGGTCAATCATACTTTTCTTTTTTACTATTTCTTTTTAGAAAGAACTTTTTATGAAACACCTTAGTTGAATAGCTATTACCAGCCGTACAAGGGAGTGACGCATACGGCAAGCTCAATAGCAGTACAAAAGCCGGTAACATCATCATTAACTCTATACTTAAAGAACAAGCTGTAACCAAAAAAGTTTCTACGACCTAAGTCTCCCCTTTAGGGGGACAGGGGGAAGACAGGGGGAACCTTATCTTTGCCCACATGAAACTGGATGTATTAGCCATTGGATCGCATCCCGATGATGTGGAATTGGGATGCTCAGGCACGTTGATCAACGAAATAAAAAGAGGAAAAAAAGTTGGCATTATTGATCTTACGCAGGGCGAGCTGGGAACAAGAGGCACTATAGAAACCCGCTACCAGGAAGCTGCCGATGCCGCGAAGATCATGGGTGTCAGCGTTCGTGAAAATTTAAAAATGCGTGATGGCTTTTTTATAAATGATGAAGCGCATCAGATGCAATTGGTGAAAGCCATTCGCAAATACCGGCCCGAAGTGGTCATCGGAAATATCCTGGAAGACCGCCATCCCGATCATGGACGTGGCGGCTGGCTTATTTACGATGCGTGTTTTTTATCGGGGCTGCGGCAGGTAAAAACCACGGATGATAACGGAAAGGAACAGGAAAAATGGCGGCCCAAAATGTTGCTGCATTATATACAGGACCGTTTTTACGAACCGGATCTTATCATTGATGTAAGTGATGTGTGGGAACAACGCATGGAATCCATCAAAGCCTACAAAACACAGTTCCACGATCCTAACAGTACCGAACCGCAAAGCTATCTTTCCAATCCTGATTTTTTAGATGCTATTGTGGCAAGGGCACGATTACTGGGAAAAAGGATTGGTGTAAAGTACGGAGAAGGATTTCTGTCCAAGAAAAGCATTGGCATAACCAACCTGGATGCTTTGGTTTTGAATGAAACCTAGGTGGTATTGTCAATGGTTAATTGTTAATTGGGGTATACTGATTTACGATGGTGATTTCAATGAATTTATTGATCATTAAAAGAAAGCTGCGATTACAGCGGTCAATAATGAATCATCAATAATTAATAATCAAAAGCATCCGGTTTGCCACGTACAATCATCGCAACTGCTTTTGCATTCTGTGATGCCCGATTCCTACTTCAAAAAACTCTTCACCGGAGATATGGTATCCGCATTTTCTGTAAAAATCAATTACGGGATTTCGGGCATGCATCATTAGGGTGGTAAAGCCTTTTTCTGCGGCTAATTGTTCTGCAAATTCTATAATGGCGGTACCTGTCCGTTTGCCCTGCAGGTCGGGCCGTACAGCCATTTGGCGCAATTGTATCAAGCCGTTTTCCTTTGGTGTTAATACACAGCAGCCTATGATTTCTTTTTCTTCAAAAGCAGCAATCAGAAAATCATTTTTTTCATTTTCGGGTACAATGTAATGGACCGGTACACCAATGGGTTCTAATAACGCCTTAATGCGCAACTGGATCATTTGTTGGTATTCCGTACTGTTATGTTCTATTGTTTTAATGATCATTTGAGATGTAACTTGAGTGTTCAAAAGTAGGCTATGCCCAGGATCCATGCAGGAGAAATAACGAAAAGCTTTTTGCGAACGGGTCATAGCGCTTCATCATAACTCACCGATGAATTATCAACTATTAAGTAGCATTTTATGACATCTCCTCATGCTTTTGCAGGTTCTGTTCCTGCTAATTATGATAAGTATTTAGGGCCTTTGTTATTTGAGCCTTACGCGTTGGATCTTGCCGGACGGCTAACCAATGCTAAACTTCAAAATGTACTGGAACTGGCTTGTGGCACCGGTCGTGTAACCAAACATCTTGTTTCGTTAATGACTGAAGATGGGCAATTGCTGGCAACAGATATAAATGCAGATATGCTGGCTTTTGCAAAAACAAAAGTGAGCGACCACCGAATAAAATGGCAGGTGGCAGATGCGCAGGAACTTCCGTTTGAACAGGAACGTTTTGACCATGTCATTTGCCAGTTTGGCCTCATGTTTTTTCCGGATAAGCAGCAGGCCTGTAATGAAGCGTACCGTGTTCTGCAGCCTGGCGGCAAATTTATTTTCAGTGTGTGGGATGATATGCTATACAATCCGCGTTCATTCATTATAAAGAAAGTAGCAGATGATATGTTTGGAGCAGATGCTCCTGATTTTCTGAAAAAAGGGCCGTATTCTTTTTTCGATAAAGATGAAATTAAAAGGGTTATTCAAAAAGCAGGTTTCCGGGAAATGAAAATTGAGGAGGTTAAAAAAACAGCCAGCTACGATACGGTAGATGATGTTATGAAAGGTTTTGTAGATGGTTCTCCACTAAGCTCATTTTTGCACAATAAGCCCCTGGCCGTACAGAAGGAATTGAAACAAAGACTGCGGCAGGAAATTACGGCACAGGTGCAGCAATACGGCTCAGAAGTGCCACTTCAGGCCCTGTTAATTGAAGCCCTAAAATAAGCAGGCTTTGGGATAAATTTCCCCACTCGGGTCAAGGCATCATTTTGGTATTTGTCAAGGTATCAAAAAAAGTTTTTTATGGAAACATTTGATAAAGATCAACTAGATTCAAAAAACGCACAGGAAACCAGGAGCGATAAATATACAGATGCCAATGACCGGCCTACCGAAATGACAGACCTTGAGATTTGTGTACACAGGCTGGGAGAGAAAGGTTATACCGATCAATATCGTGTTGAAAAAGGCAGGTTGATATCTACCAAAACCCAAAAAAAATACAAGGCCAAAGATGTAAAAGCAGCCAATTTTTTCCGTTTCGAAGGAATTTCTGATCCGGACGATACCTCTATTTTGTATGCCATTGAAACCGAAGATGGCAACAAGGGTACCCTGGTAGATGCCTATGGTTTATATGCCGATGATGATACCGGGGAGTTTATGAAAGAGGTGGAGATCAATAAAAAAGTAACCGAAGGAAAGCTGGATTAGGTTATCATGAATGCGAAACAGGTGAACAGGGAATAGTGAATGAAAGCATTGACGTTTCCTTTATTGTTGAAATGCTTCAATGCTCAATTTGAATTCGTCAAGTTGATCTCACAGGTAGCAGTATACTTTTATTCCTATTCCCTGTTTCATCTGCTCTATTTTTGTTGGCAACAATTTCTGAACTTTATCCCTGCATCTTTGCTTAACAAACCATAAATCAACCTCACATGAAATTGTTGAAACCAACTTTCGCATTTTTACTGGCCGGCTCATTCCTTATGTTTTCCTGTAACAATGAGGCAGGGAACACGGAAAAAAAATCAGAAGAGAAAATGGATAGCACAGCATCAACCAGGGCAGATAGCGCTGCTATTAAAGAAGAAGCTGTTTCTTATTCTGCCCACGGCACTCCTTTAAAAGGCTACATCGCTTACGATTCCACCAAACAAGGAAAACGTCCAATTGTATTGGTGGTACCCGAATGGTGGGGGCTGACGGAATATCCCCGTATGCGGGCCAAACAACTGGCTCAGTTAGGCTATCTGGCCATGGCTGTTGATATGTACGGTAATGGAAAAATTGCTGATAATCCCGATGACGCATTGAAGGCCGCCATGCCTTTTTATAAAGATCCGCAGGAAGCCAAAGCAAGATTGGATGCTGCCCTGGCAAAAGCAAAAACCTATCCCCAGGCCGATACTTCGCAAACCGCAGCCATTGGTTATTGTTTTGGCGGTTCCATGGTATTGAATGCAGCTAAACTGGGCTCTGATTTTGATGGTGTGGTTAGTTTTCACGGCGGACTGGAAGGCGTGCCTGCCAGAAAAGACCTGCTTGAAGGCAAAAATATTAGTATGCCATGGCGCTGCTGATAGTTTCGTTCCGCAGGCCCAGGTAGATGCTTTCAAAAAAAGCCTGGACTCTATTGGCGCCAACTACACCTTCAAAACGTATCCAAATGCTACCCATGCGTTCACCAATCCGGAAGCGGATAATAAAGCGGCCAAATTCAAAATGCCGATAAAATATAACCCGGCTGCCGATAGCGCTTCATGGAATGACATGAAGACTTTCTTTGGACAGATATTTCATTAATGATGGATAGCGATAACAGGGCTTGTTTTAAATAACTTTATTTAAACAAGCCCTGTTTCTTTTACTGCTAATGCCAGCCTGAATCCAGCCGTAGAGAGCAACGTCAATCGTGAACCGTGAGACTGCAGACGTCTTTATAGCAACCTCTTCATCCCATCTGACTCTCCTATTCACCTGTTCACCTGTCAACCTGATAGCCGCTTGGTATTAGTATCTTTTGTTTAGCGTATAGGTAATCGTATAGGTCCTTCCATTTGACTGTACCTGGTCATTGCCCCTGATGGTATTGCCATCAAATTGAGTGATCTGAAGATTGATATCTCCGGAAGGAATAGAAATATCCAGCCTGTTATTGCTTAATTGCCAGTTCATGGTTTCCAGTGGCGCATTACATCCCTGCCGGGCCTGTCCATAACCGCCATAGTCAAACGATAAACTGATATCTCTCTGGCAATAATTATACGTGTTGAAGATATCTGTCTCTGTATAACCATCATAATCCCAGTCATTGGGAATATCAGAACTAATACCCACAACAGCCCATGTGCCAACAATTGCATCAGTGTTGTTGACCGTATTTTCTTTGCTGCAACTGTTTAATGTAAATAAAGAAGCCAAAAACAGGAGGGAGGGTAAAATTGTTTTCGTACGCATAGCGATGTTTTTAAGGTAAGGAATAGATTGTTTTAAAAACACAGCTTTTATTATGCCAAACAGATCAGTAAATTCAAATACATGAACTTTTTAACAACTGGAAAAATTAAATCTGTCTGTTTACGGCGCAGGAAATAAAAATGAATTTTATTAAGCAACCAAAGCGTTAGCAGCACCCAGGAAAAACCAATGCAAAATCCGCCAATCACATCGCTGGCATAATGATACCGGAGCACAACGCGGCTAATGCCAATAGCAATGGAAAAAAGAATAAGAAAAATGGAAAGGACCCACTTCCATACGGGTTTTATATCTCTTTTCCATAACACGTAGATTAAGATGCTGGCGAAAATAAAAGAGCTGAGTGCATGCCCGCTGGGAAAGCTGTAGCTTTTTAAAGATTCCAGTAAGGGAAGATCAGGGCGGTGGCGGTGGAAACTGTTTTTCAGTACCAGCTTCAGCAAGTCACTTGACAGGCCTACCAATGCAACATCAAGTGCCAGTCTTTTTTGCTTTTTTTTGAGCCATAACCACAGTACAAGTAGCACATAGGCAGGAAGAAGGAATGTGGCAGAGCCAAAAAAAGTAATGACCTTCATGATCTCTACTACAAATGGCGTTGTATAGCTGCTAAGAAAATTAAAAACATTGGTGTCAAAGAGGTCTTGTTTACCGATCACTACTACTTTAGCCAAATAAGCGAAGAAAAAAACAGCAAAAAGAAACAGGGTAACTGCAACCAATAGCTTAACAGGAATTTCTTTTGCTGATTTTGTAGTTTCGTTCATGTTGGTACAAATAAAAAAACCTTGACCCAAAGATCAAGGTTTATAGTATATGTAGAATAGATTATTTGTTAGTGCTCTTCACCACATCCCATTTGCCTGAAGTGGTGCTAAGGATGATTTTTTTGGAACTGTTTTCCACTACAGCATAATACTTTGTTCCTTCGTTGTCTTCCAACTGGTAAACATCCACTACCGTGTAATCTGCATAATTTTTACGAAGGTTGGTTTGTTGCGCCTTAGATAATTCTTTGACCGTTAAGGGCTGAGCCACTACGGTTATTTCTCCTGCAGCATTAAAATAGGCAAAATGCTTTGTGTCGTCCAATGTAAATTCTGCAATGGTAAAACCATTTGCTTCTGACCAGCTTACGTTTTCTGCATCTGTAAACCTGGCTTTAAAAGCCTGCATAACAGAGGATGATACTTTTACTTCACTGGCAAAGGCAGTGGTCGTGGTTGCTAACGTAAATAATACGCTAAGGGTGATGATGATACGTTTCATGATTTTAGGTTTTAGGTTTACTTAAGTTTTATTTTTAACTGAGACTATTGTATCTCATTTGTGGTTACAAAGTTTTGACAGAAACCTTTGCGGGTAAATGGTTTCGTGTACGAATTGAGGATATTGCGGATAAGGCCTGTTAATTTTTTTAACACCTGAAACAGGCTGCCGGTTACATAAAAAAACGACCTTTTGTAAGCCAATTGGGCAAGTAGTTAAAATCTGCTAACTTTAAGAAAGGCCCGAATTTGCAGGCTCTTCAACAATTTGGAGTGGGTATGAAAACCGTGTTAAGTATATGGCTGCTGATGGTGCTGAAGGTTTCCTTTGCCCAGAACTTTAGTTACAGTGATATTGATGGGAAGGTACAATCCATTGATGCACCTACACCCGATTCTCTTGCCAAACTTTTGACCGCTCCCTATACAAAAGACGTGCATAAGGTGAGGGCTATTTTCAGTTGGATTGCTCAGCACATTTCATACAACACATTTGTGATAAACTCCGGCAGGTACACCTCGTCAAAATATGTAGTGGAACCCGATGATACCGCTTCTGAGTGGAAATCGGCCGTTGAAATGACGGCTTTAAAAGTTTTAAAGAAAAGAACAGCTGTTTGCGATGGCTATTCCAAGCTTTTTAAAACGCTGTGCGATTATGCCGGTATTCCCTCGGAAGTGATCACTGGCTATGCAAGGGGGTATACGGAAGGTGAAAATAAATTCCGTTCGAATCATAACTGGAACGCTGTGCTGATTGATAGCGTGTGGAGATTAGTGGATGTGACCTGGGCCAGCGGTTATATTAATTATGGCAACCAGTTTGTTCCGCGCCTGGACGATACGTATTTTTTGACGCCGCCCCGGCAGTTCATTCTCGATCATTATCCTGAAAATTTAGAATGGACGTTAATGGATGATCCGCCAACCATAAGAGAATTTAAGCGCATGCCTTTCCGGTGCAAATCATTTATTAAATACAGCATTAGTTCCTACACACCCTCAAAAGGTATCCTGGAAACAGCCATTGGTGATACCGTTCAAATCGAAGTGACGGTGAAAGATGCAAAACGGGATGAAAGCATTTCTCCTGATCCTTTTTTTGATTCCACTGAAATCGATCGTTCCCCCTCCTCTGTATATTTATCGGCTGCTGATACAACAGGCAATAAATTTGTTTACAACTATGTAGTGCATTCTCCTTCTGTTGAATGGCTGAACATTGTGTACAATAAAGATGTGATCATACGGTACCGGCTCGATATAAAAAAAGATGTGGCAGCAAAGCTGGAATAAATTTAGGTAATGCTATGAGTTGGGACAAGTTTCAAAGCACTTGAAAATGGAACCGCAAAGTGCGCAAAGCAGTGCAAAGAGCCGCAGCGCTACTTCGTTTTCTCTTTGCGGTTTTAAAATTCCGTTGCTACCCGGTTTGTCCCACCTGGTATATTACCAAATTTTTACTTCAGATATTGCTATAAGCTGTCCTCTCATAATGTGATCCTTTCCAATACAGTTTTTTGCAATCACGGCATTGATAGAATTCATGAAAGTAAATAACCGTGTTTGGCGGCAATTGATCCAGGATGTCTTGTTTATGTACCGGCTGAATAAGACCATTACAGGAAAGGCACCTGCTGAAAGGGTGGATGTTGTTTTCCAGAGAAAATCTTTGTACAATTTCCTTTGCCTGTGCTACCGGTTGCTGCGAACGCAGCCAATAACCCCATTGGATGGATTTATGTTTCAGCAGGCCAATATCTCTTGTGAGAACGATCCGTTCCTGTTCTTTTGCAATCCTGACGATTTGTTTATCTGTAAAGTTGTTTTGATAGAGCGTATCGAAACCTAAGAGACGCAGTAATCTCGCCAGCTTGCCTAAATGAACGTCCAGTACAAAACAGGGAGGAGAAAAAGAAATTTGCAGGAAAGGATGCACTTCTACAACGTCACCGGCGTGTAGCGGGTGGCTAAAAAGGACCGCATGGCCGTTGACAAAAATGTTGTTCACTTCAACATGGGGTATGCCCAGGGCCTCAATAGCATCTTTCACAGCCGGTGCGTTGTTGAATGAATAGCGGATCGGGCAATACTTGTTTTCCGGACGTAAAAAATCATTAAGGCTGCCGTGAAAGGTAAATTGCGCAGTTGGCATAGGATATAAATTTCATTCTTTAAATTATAGTAAGCGCAGTTGCCCGGCAGAATTAGAATCAGATGCGTTGTGCAAAAGGAGAAATGCGAAACAGCAGTGCTTTCGTTCTTGCCGGGCAAAAAACCATGAAACAGCGCCATTTCCGGTACGCTTCATCCGCCTTATCTTTGTGCCCGCTACAATTTTAAAATATGAGTGAAGAAAAGAGCCTGAATTTTATAGAAGAAATCGTTGAAGAAGATCTGAAGAGTGGAAAATACCCATCCATTGTTACCCGTTTTCCGCCGGAGCCTAATGGTTACCTGCACATGGGCCATGCCACCAGCATTTGCCTCAATTTTGGATTGACAAAAAAATACCCGGGCTATACCAATCTTCGGTTTGATGATACCAATCCTGTAACAGAGGACACGGAATATGTGGACAGCATTAAAGAGGATATAAAATGGCTGGGATTTGAATGGAAGAATGAACATTATGCTTCCGATTATTTTGATCAACTGTATGAATATGCGGTAAAGCTGATCAAAAAAGGATTGGCTTATGTAGATGATTCAACTTCGGAAGAAATAGCCGCTTTAAAAGGAACACCCACAGAGCCGGGAAAAGACAGTCCTTACCGCAACCGCAGCGTTGAAGAAAACCTGGATCTTTTTGAACGGATGAAGGCCGGTGAGTTTGGGGATGGCAGCAGAACCCTGCGGGCCAAAATTGATATGGCGCATCCCAACATGCTCATGCGTGACCCGGTGATATATCGCATCAAGCATGCACATCACCACCGCACCGGAGACAAGTGGTGCATTTACCCGATGTATGATTTTGCGCACGGCCAAAGCGATAGCATCGAGCAGATTACGCATTCCATTTGCACACTGGAATTTGTACCGCACCGTGAGTTGTATGACTGGCTTATTGAAAAATTAGAGATCTATCCTTCACATCAATATGAATTTGCCCGGCGCAACCTTACCTACACGGTAATGAGCAAACGAAAGTTGTTGCAACTGGTTACAGAAAAACATGTGGACGGCTGGGATGACCCACGCATGCCTACCATCAGTGGTATGCGCCGCAGGGGATATACGCCGGAAGCTATTCGTGATTTTTGCGACCGTGTGGGTATTGCCAAAAGAGAAAATATAAGTGACGTAGGCTTACTGGAGTTTTGTGTGCGGGAACATTTAAATAAAATAGCCCTGCGCCGGATGGTGGTATTCGATCCGCTAAAAGTTATCATCACCAACTACACAAAGGGACACGAGCTTTTGGAATTAGAAGACAATCCGGAAGATGAAAATAGCGGCAGCCGCGAAATTCCGTTTGGAAGAGAATTGTACATTGAAAAAGAAGACTTCATGGAAAATCCGCCAAAGAAGTATTTCAGGCTTTTTCCGGGCGGAATGGTAAGGCTTAAAGGGGCTTATATCATTCGTTGCGATGAAGTGATAAAAGACGAGGAAGGTACTATTACCGAATTGCACTGCACCTATATTCCTGAAAGCAGGAGTGGTCATGATACTTCGGGCATTAATGTTAAAGGGTACCTTGCATTGGGTGGAAGTAACCCAGGCCATAACCGCGGAAGTCCGTTTGTATGATCGCTTATTTAAAGTAGAAGATCCTTCCAGCGAAGAAGGGGATTTTAAAGAATACATCAATCCCGATTCTTTGCAAACGGTAACTACGGCTTATGCAGAACCGGCTTTGAAAAATGCAAGAATGAACGACCGTTACCAGTTTTTGCGTAAAGGTTATTTCACCCTGGACAATAAGGATACGTACAGCAGGCTGGTATTTAACCGCACGGTAACTTTGAAAGATTCATGGAAGGCTCCTCAAAATTCAAAAGCATAAACTCAACGCTTCCGCTAACAAATTCGAATGTCTATAAAAAAAGCTCTCAACATGGTTGAGAGCTTTTTCTTTTAAGGCAATTCCAGCGTCCCTTATCCTTTCGGATCCAGGGCCTTTGTAATTCTATCCAATACATCCTGCAAATGTGCACGGCTGCTGGCGTCTTTGTACATTGGCAAGGCAGAACGGATCTCAGAAGACAGTGTTCTTAACTGTGCTTTTGCAATCGAGATCGCATCCGAGGTTTTGCTGTTTGTCGCTGTTGACGGGCCAAAGGAAATTTGTATGCCGGTTGTGGGTTCCGGGTTAATGATCCTGTTCAGGCTTTCTACAAAAGATTTTTGTAAGTTTCTTCTGTAAATATCAATCGCCTGGCGGGAAGCCAGTTCGCTCCAGATTCCTTTTCTTAGATCCGTTAACATTTCTGTAGCGGTGTAAGCATTGCTGCTCTCTGCTTCAAAGCGGAACATTTTATTGAACGTATTGTTGCTGATCAAACGGTTCAATACATTGGTTTGAACATTGCCAACCGTTGAAGCTTGTTGCTTCCGGTGTAGCTGGAGATGGTATTGTCAACGATCCATTTTGGCGTTTTGAATAATTGCGCCTGCAAAAACTGCATCGCTTCTTTTTGTTTTGCTACAGGAACAAATTCCACTACGGTGCCGGCTTCTTCCACCATCTTAGGTGTGGTATAAATACCACCGATGCTTTTGGCTACGTGGCCCATATAACGGTTGAACTGTGTTACCACTTGTCCATACATCTGATTCAATCCGGAATAATCCTTATTGGCTTCTTTGGTCCACTCAGGCAGCTTGGCAACAATGCGCTGCAGGTTTTTAATGCCATAGCCACTTGCTTTAACTGCATTATCACCCAGGTCTTCATTTTGTCCGCGGGGATCATCAGGATCTATTTCCGTACCAAACCAGTAACGCTTATCTTTTAATTTATCAATGGTCAGTTTATTAAGAACAGGAACTTCTTCTTCTGGTGTTTTAGCCTGGGGCATCCAGCGGTAACCCCATTCAATCGCCCATTTATCATAATCGCCAATGCGGGGGAATAATCCTTTTTCAGAAATATTGTCTTCCGGTTGGGCCACGTAATTGAAACGGGCATAATCCATAATAGATGGTGTGTGGCCGTTGGCTTCTACCCATGCTTTGTTACGCAGGTTTTCAACCGGCACGGTTGATGAAGAACCGTAGTTATGGCGCAAGCCTAAGGTGTGTCCCACTTCATGCGAAGAAACAAAGCGGATCAATTGTCCCATCAACGAATCAGGAAAACGCAGGCTTCTTGCACGGGGATCAACCGCTGCGGTTTGTACAAAATACCAGTCGCGAACAAGGTTCATCACATTGTGATACCAGTTGATATGCGATTCTAAAATCTCACCACTTCTCGGATCATGAACGTGAGGGCCGCTGGCATTGGCCACGTCAGAAGGCTTGTACACAATGGCGGAATAACCCGCGCCTTCCAGGCTCCAGGATGAATCTTCCACCGGGGCCAGTTTTGCTGTAATGGCATTCTTCCAGCCAGCTTTTTCAAAGGCGGCATTCCAGTCGTTTACACCGGCTATCAAATAAGGAACCCATTTTTTAGGTGTGGCGGGATCTATATAGTAAACAATTTGTTTTTGTGGTTCCACCAGTTCGCCGCGTAAATATTTATCAACGTCCTGGGGCTTAGGTTCCAGCTTCCAGCGGGTAACCATTCTTATTTGTTCCACACCATGCGGATTGGCATCAAAATCGGTATAACCTGTAGCAAAATAACCTACGCGGGGATCGAAGTAACGGGGTTTCATGGCCACCTTTGGTAACAGCACCATGGAACTATTCAACTCAAACGTAGTAGGCGTACCGGATGCGCCACCGAAACTGGGAGCCGGTGCAGCAGCACCAAAAGGGGACGGCGTTGTACGCATATAGGTTTTTACGGTTCTTACCTCAATATTTTTAGGGAAAGAACGCAGATCGGATACGTAGGAATTTTCTTTTTGATAAGAACTGATACCCAAGGCTCTTTTGATCCTTGCACTGAAAAAAACAGTATGTCGTTATCGCCCATAATGTAATCGGTCAGGTCAATAACCGAACCTTTTGCTTTCGTTACAGAGTCGCTGGAGAAGGCTTTAATATCGAAAGAAGCCGCAATAGGGTGCAGGTTGGAATTGCGCACGGATTGGTACATGCCTGCAGAGTCTTTGCCCACTTCCTGGTACGAAATGCTTCTTAAAAAGATTTTGTTGTTAGGTCCTTTTTCAAATGTGATCACGTTGTCGGAGATCTGGTCGCCGGCATAACCCAAAAAACCGGCACGGGCCCCGGCCGGAGCTTTTGAAATACGGTTTACCACCAATATTTCGCGGTTGAGCAGGGAGTCCGGAATTTCAAAATAATACTTGTCCTCTACACGGTGCGTGGTAAACAAGCCTTTGTCGGTTTTGGCTTTTGACGTAATGATTTCAGAATAAGGTCTGGGACCGGTGGTGGTTCTTCCGGAGCCGGGAAAGCTGCCGGGAGTTACGGTTCCGTTTCCTCTTCTGGCAGTGTCCTGCGCAAAGGATAGGGCAGAGGAAAAAAGAAAGCTGGTTGCCAGGGCAACAGCAAAGCGACGGTTCATGTGCTATTTTTTTTTGTTTAGGAAAATGATGCAGTCAATGAAGTGCGAAATTTACAACAGGATTTTCTTTCAAAGACGCAAAACTTAGAGTCTTAACCTTTATTAACAATTGTTATGTAAGAATTAGTCCATAGCCGATGGTCGATAGAGAGAACTATAATAAATTTATTCTTGCAGGAAAGAAATTGGTTGACTTCTATTTTTCTTTCTATATTTTTTTGGCAATCGTAGGCAGACTTACTTGTTTTGAGATCAATCTCTAAGTCGGTAATCATCTTTGCCAGGGTTTCGTAACCATCATAGAAGTACTTAAACAGTTTTCATCTCCAATAATTTCTTCTTGTTTGCTAAAAATAAACCCTAATTACTTCGCAGAGGACCTGATCTATAATTCAAGATCTTTTGAACTTTGCATTGTTTGCCCGTACATCCTTCTGCAATGTTGAGATTTACAGAATCAGCAGCTTTTCTTATCTGATGACAAAGGTTGAAAAAGTTCATATTTGGGAAAGCTTTTAGCAAGTTCATTTATTTCGTCACTTAACTTAAGTGACCGCTGCTGAAGTTTAGACTTTCAAACTTAAAGGCCATTACCTAAAATAAAGATTACCTGCCATTTTTGCAACAATGCTGAATAAATTGACAAAGCGTTTCAGAGGCGACGCAAAAAAAGACATGCACTAACTATAGACCATGGACCATTGACTATCATCAGGACGATGCAATAAACCAGAATTATACTAAACTACTTTCACAAATAATCTAAAATTTTTCTTCCTCCCCTTCCTTTAGATTTGCAGCCCTTTAAAAATATCCTATAAGCATTGAATATGGAGCAGAAGTATATACAACAGATAGCAGGAAAATTAAATCTTTCTGTAAAACAGGTATCCAGTGTAGATCAGTTGCAAAGCGAAGGCGCCACCATCCCCTTTATGGCCCGTTACCGCAAAGAAGTTACCGGCAATTTAGATGAGGTGGAAATTGGCAACATAGTGGAAGAGATCAGTTATTTTAAAGAACTGGACAAAAGAAAAGAAACCGTTTTAAAAACAATAGAGGAACAGGGAAAGCTTACGCCGGAATTAAAAAAGCGTATAGAGGATTGCTTTAGCGCTACAGAGCTGGAAGATATTTACCTGCCCTATAAACCCAAGCGTAAAACAAGGGCCAGCCAGGCTATGGAAAAAGGCCTGGAACCGCTGGCTAAAATAATTTTCGAGCAGGGCGATTTTAGTGTGGAAGAGGAAGCCGCCAAATTCCTTAAAGAAGAAGTAAAAGATACCAAAGAGGCACTGCAGGGTGCAAGAGATATTATTGCAGAATGGATCAGTGAAAATGAACAGGCAAGGGCAAAAGTGCGCCAATTGTTTACGGAAAGCGCAACGCTTTCATCAAAGGTGCTGACTACCAAAAAAGACGAAGAAGAAGCGCAGAAATACCGCGATTATTTTGAGTTCAGCGAACCGCTTTCACAGAGTCCTTCGCACCGGCTGCTGGCCATCCGCCGTGGCGAGAAAGAAGGATTTTTGATGATGGACATCGGCATTGAAAAAGCAATGGCCACTGAAGAACTGGAAAGGCTGTTTGTAAAAGCTTCTAATCCCGCAGCTACAGAAGTGAAAAAAGCGGTGGAGGATTGTTACAACCGCTTATTGAAATCTTCTATTGAAAATGAGTTTCGTTTGCTGAGCAAGAACAAGGCAGATGAAGAAGCCATTACTGTATTCACCGAAAACCTGCGCCAATTATTACTGGCATCACCATTGGGTTCAAAAAAAGTATTGGCATTAGATCCGGGTTTTAGAACAGGCTGTAAATTGGTTTGTTTGGATGCACAGGGAAATTTGGTTTATAACACGGCGATCTATCCGCATCCTCCGCAAAACCAATGGCAGGAAAGTGTTGCAGAAATAAAACACCTGGTCAGCAAATATGATATTGAAGCCATCGGTGTAGGAAACGGAACCGCCGGCAGGGAAACCGAACAATTGGTCCGCAGCATTGATTTTGGAAAGCATGTCAGCATCTTCCAGGTAAATGAAAGCGGTGCTTCTATTTACTCCGCGTCGGAAGTGGCAAGAGAGGAATTTCCCGATCATGACGTAACCGTGCGGGGCGCTGTGAGTATTGGAAGAAGACTGCTGGATCCTTTAAGTGAGCTGGTAAAGATCGATCCGAAATCCATTGGCGTGGGACAATACCAGCACGATGTAAACCAGATCAAGTTGAAACAGGGACTGGATAGAGTGGTGGAGAGTGCGGTGAACTTTGTGGGAGTTGATGTGAACACGGCTTCCAAACATTTATTGCAATATGTTTCCGGTATCACTTCCACCCTGGCTAATAATATTGTTCAATACCGTGCACAAAACGGGCCGTTCAAAAGCAGGGAAGAACTGAAAAAAGTTCCGTTGATGGGACCAAAAACTTTTGAGCAATGCGCCGGGTTCTTGCGCATTCCAAACGCACAAAATCCTTTGGATAATTCTTCGGTGCACCCGGAAAGCTACAGTGTGGTGGAACAAATGGCAAAAGATGTACAGGCATCGCTGGAAGAACTGATAAAGAAGGCAGAACTGCGCAAACAGATCAACAAGAAAAAATACATCACCGAAACGATAGGTGAATTTACCATTGAAGATATTTTAAAAGAACTGGAAAAGCCGGGCCGTGATCCCAGAGCACAGATCGAAGAATTTCAATTTGATGCTACCATTAAAAGCATTGAAGATGTAAAAGTGGGAATGACCGTGCCGGGTCTTGTGACCAACATTACCAATTTTGGCGCCTTTGTGGATATTGGTGTAAAGCAGGATGGACTGGTGCATGTGTCGCAACTGGCCAACCGGTTTGTTTCCGATCCGAATGAGGTGGTGAAACTGAATCAGAAAGTGACGGTGACGGTTACCGAAGTGGATGTAGCCAGAAAGCGGATTGCATTGACGATGAAGGATTCGGCGGGTGGAGAGAAAAGAGCGGCAGGCGGAAATAAGCAGCCGCAGGGCCAGAAAAAGTTTGATAAAAAACCGGAGCCATTAAATCCTTTTCAGAGTAAGCTGATGGAGTTGAAGAAGAAGTTTAATGATTAGGAATTACGGAATTGCATTTTAGACCCCGGAGGTTTTCAAAACCTCCGGGGTCTTTTTTAATGAAGCTTTGTTATTGTTTTTGAACAGTTCTTTTCTGCTCCATAGAATTACCATCTGCTGAAGTGTGCGACGCAACAGAAGTTCAATAGTAGTACTGCTGCCGGCTACATAATCCTCACTTTCTCTTTTTATTATTATATACCAGCTTGGCAATCTTGCCATTCGTTCCCGCTAAATAAACCGTAGTGCCAAATTTAGCAATGCGAACCACATGAAAACTTTCTTTGGAAATGGGTTGCCAGGTAACAGCGCCATCCAATGTATAATCAACGCCGGTGAGGCCGCAGGTAACCAATTGTGTTTTTGCCAGATATTCCACGCAACTGCGATAGCCGTTCGGAGGCACTTTGGATGCTTGCCAGGTTCGGCCGCGGTCGGTACTATAAATACAGTTTTGGAGGGAAGACGTGTCCGCATTAAAATCCCCACCTACCACTACCAATTGATCGCCGCCATTTTTTTTATAGCGATGCCATACGGCAATGGAGTTGGCGCCGGTAGTTTCTTTGCCCTGAATGATGGGCAGATCAATTTTGGCATCGCGGATAAAGACACGGGATTGTAAACCGCCGGTTATAAAAACCGCTTCGTCGTTATCCAGTGCACGGATGTTGGTGCCGCTGGCTGCAAAGCAGGCTTCACCTTTAGCGGCCGCAGGTTTGTAGTGCTCCGGAATTTCCTGCCAGGTGTTGCCGCCATCAAAGGTGCGGGCAATGAAAAATTTTCCGTTGAGCGGGTCGCCAATAACAATTCCGGCGTCTGCATTCCAAAACTCCATAGCATCGAGGAACATGCCCTTGGTTTTGTTTTCATAAACCACTTTCCAGTTTTCGCCGCCATCCGTGGTTTTTAAAATATAAGCCGGCTCGCTTACACCCATAATGACGGCGGTACTGCCATCGAAGGCCTCAATATCGCGGAAGTCGGTTTTTTCAAAACCCTTTACCTGAAACCATTTCCAGTCTTTACCGCCATTGTTGGAACGGCCAACCATGCCATTGCTGCCGCTGACCCAAACCACATTGTCGTTCACCACACTTAAACCGCGAAGGGAAGTTTTTGTGCCCTGTGTAAGAAGGGAAACAGAAGGAAGTCCTTTTTGTGCAGGACACCAGTAAACGAAAGAAAAGGAAAAAAACAGGAAGAGCAGTTTTTTCATAAGTATATGTTGAGAATAACACAACAATATACATTAGTAGAAAGACATTTTAAAATCAGGGCTGTCAGAAGAAAACTACAGAGTAGCTGATTCATCTTTGAAAATTCATTGTGCAAAAAGGCTCAGGAAGAAAATACCCGGTTAATTGGCGCTTTTTAATTTTTTAGCAAATACTTTTTCAAATTTTTCCAGCTTCGGACGAATCACCACCGAGCAATAAGGATTAGTAGTCTTATTCAGCTCATAATATTCCTGGTGGTAATCTTCGGCAGGATAGAATTTGGAAAAAGCAGTGACCTCTGTTACAATAGGTTTATTGTAGGCGCCGCTTTTATTCAATTCGTTTTTATAGAACTCTGCTTTTTCTTTTTGGGCTTTATCGTGGTAAAAAATAGCGCTTCTGTATTGCGTGCCCACATCTGCACCCTGGCGATTCAGGCTCGTTGGGTCGTGCACCTGGAAGAAAACTTCCAGTAATTCATCGTAGGAAATTTTAGCCGGTTCATAAACCACCTGCACACATTCGGCATGGCCGGTTTCGCCAGTACAAACTTCTTTATATGTTGGATTGGCAACTTGTCCGCCCGAATAACCCGAAGTAACACTCAGCACTCCGTTTAATTGTTCAAAAACGGCTTCGGTACACCAGAAACAACCCGTTCCAAAGGTTGCCGTATCCGTTGTTTCCACAGCGTTAATCATTGAAGAGCTCATCGCTTTATAACTTTTTTCTGAATTACACGCAAATAACGTGCAGAAACTGAACAGGGAAAAAAATGCTTTTGAGATCATACAAATACTTGGGCGTCAAATTTCGATCTGAAAATAGCTAATGAAATCCCAACAAAAAAGTTTTAACACAAGGTTTAGTGTGGCTTTAACCGAATTTTAGATAAACATAGCCTTTATCTTTGATAGAAACCTATTTGACAGAGGATTCGCATGAAATTATACCCAGAGTCGGCTTCGGTACAGTTGGAGTTTGATAAGATTAAAAACTTATTGCAGCAGAAATGCCGTTTTGAATATGCCAAATCAAAAGCAGAGGACCTGCGCATTCATACCCGCAAAGAATTTATTGACAGGGATCTAAGACAGTCACATGAATTTAAACAACTGCTGCAAAACGCTATTTATTTTCCCAACGATTTTATACTTAATCTTTCTAAGGAATTACGCCTGCTGAATATTGAAGGCGCTGTTCTCTCCGGAGAGCAGTTGGTATTGCTTCGCAAACTGGCGCTTAGCATGGAAAGTATTTTTCGCTGGTTCGATGCTGAAAGAAGAGTGGCCTATCCCGGCCTTGCCGAAGTGATCGCCGGTACGTATTACGAGAAAGCCATTCTTTCCCTTATCAATCATGTGATTGATGAAAGCGGGAATGTGAAAGACAATGCCAGTGAGGACCTTCTCTCCATTCGTATGGGCTTGTACCGCAAGCGAAACGAATTGCGTAAAGTATTTGAGCGCATCATTGGTAAACTAAATAAGCAGGGGTACCTGGCCGATATTGAAGAAAGCTTCATGAGCGGAAGAAGAGTGGTAGCCGTGTTTGCCGAACAAAAACGAATGGTGAAGGGCATTTTGCATGGAGAAAGTGACAGCCGCAGAACGGCTTTCATTGAGCCCGAAGAAACCATAGAGTTGAACAATGATCTTCATGAACTGGAGAATGCAGAAAGAAAGGAAGTGTACCGCATCCTTAAAGATCTGACGAAGCAACTTTCCACTCATGCCGCTTTGCTTTCTGTTTACCATACAACTGTTGGCGAATATGATTTCATCCGGGCCAGGGCCGCATTTGCCATGGATATAAAAGGCGAGTACCCGGTAGTTATAGATAAAGCGCTGGTGCATTTGGTAAAGGCCTGTCATCCGCTTTTGTATTTATATAATCAAAAATCAAACAAACCTACCATACCGGTTGACATTACATTGGATGATAAGAACAGGGTGCTGGTTATATCCGGTCCGAATGCCGGTGGAAAAACCGTGACCATGAAAACGGTTGGCCTGTTGCAAATGATGGTGCAAAGCGGGTTGCTGGTTCCGGTGAATCCTTCCTCGCAGTTTGGCATCTTCAAACAGTTGATGATCCATATCGGGGATACGCAAAGCATCGAGTTTGAGTTGAGTACGTACAGCAGCCATTTGCTGAGCATGAAACATTTCATGGAGAATGCCAATGGAAAGACCTTGTTTTTTATAGATGAATTGGGAAGCGGCAGTGATCCAAACCTGGGCGGTGCTTTTGCAGAAGTGATCCTGGAAGAACTGGCCCGCAAACATGCTATTGGCATTGTAACCACGCATTACCTGAATTTGAAAGTGATGGCCAATAAAACGGCCGGCATCATTAACGGTGCTATGGCCTTTGATGAAAAGCGTTTATTACCGCTTTATAAATTGATCGTTGGCAAGCCGGGAAGTTCTTATACTTTTTCCATTGCCGAACGCATTGGGCTGGATAAAAGGTTGATAGAGAAGGCAAGGGAGCTGGTTGATCAGGAGCATTTCAGGCTGGATAAATTATTGAACAGAACAGAGCAGGATCTGCAAAAGGTGCAGGAAAAAGAAAAAGATCTTCACCATTTATTAAAGGAGAATGAACGGCTGAAAAAAGAAATGCAAACGGTGATGGACCGTGAAAGACACCGCCAGCAGGTGGAAGTGCTGAAGCAACAAAATAAAGTTACCGAGGACCGTATTGCGTACTTAAAAGACATGGAACGCAAGCTGCGCCAAATTGTAATTGAATGGAAGAAAACGGAAGATAAAAACAAAGTGGTAAAGGAAATGGCAGCCCTTCTTTTTAAAAAGAATGAACAGAAGGTGGTGAGCAAAAAGCAAAAGCAAATCGAATCGAAATACGAAGAAGTGAGCGGGGATATAAAAGTGGGCGATAAGGTGAAGATGAAAAAAAATCTTCAGGTAGGAGAAGTGCTGGAACTGCGGGGTAAAAAAGCGGTGGTGAAAATTGGGTTGCTTCCCATGCAAATTGATCTGAAAGATCTCTCCCTGATTAAAGAAAAAGCCGGTAACGAATAATACCATTTCCAATTAAGCTGTATGGTATTCTTAAACCTTTAAACGCTTCATCTCTTAATCCAAACTCCATACTATCCAACTGAATTTGGTATAAGGCATCTTTACAGTATTGAAATGTTGTTCCCGATCTTCTGGAGCAACATTTTTTTGTAGTAGAGATTTTTTGGTGCCGTTTCTCATATGACAGCGCGGCCATTAGCACAATAAGATTTTTAACAGAGATACCTGGACGACATTCCAACGCTTCGCATTTTTTTGCAAAATACTGCCGTCTTTTTGTAACCTTTCCTTTCTTTCCTTCTCCAATTACTACCAGGCGGTCCGCCGGCCTGGTCCAGCTTGCCTACTGGTCACGTAAGTAAACCGGCAACCTGGATAATGGAGTAACAGTGATACAATTATTCATTAAATAAAGAAAGGAGTTTCATTATGAAAAAAACGTTTGTATTGCTTGCAGCTGCAGGCATGTTTGTTTTTGCAGAGCAGGCCGCTGCACAAAATAAAACTGACCTGTCTGACCCCGAGGTGGCGTCTGTAGCCGTAACGGCTAACCAGATTGATGTTAATTATGGTGAGCTTGCCCGCAAAAAATCAAAAGATACCGAAGTTTTGAAGTTTGCAGAAACCATGATCAATGACCACAAGGCAGTGATAAGCCAGGCTGCTGCCCTGGTTAAAAAATTGGGTGTAACGCCTAAAGACAATAAGGTAAGCCAGCAATTGCTTGCTGATTCAAAAAAGACAACCAGCATGCTGCAATCTAAATCCGGGGCGGCTTTCAATAAGGCCTATATAGATAATGAAGTCAATTATCACAAAGCAGTGATTTCAACTGTTGAAAATGTTTTGATTCCGGACACGGAGAACAGTGAATTAAAGGAATTGTTACAGAATGTCGTTCCAACGCTAAAGGCGCACCTTGAACATGCGATGATGGTACAGGCAAAAATTGAGAAATCATGAAAGGATCCGCGATGATAACCAGGTGTTTTTTTTCATGCCTGGTAATTTTTGGATTGAGTAGCTGTTCTTCCAATGAAAGCCACAAGCCCGTGGCACATACCGTTGAGATCAAGGGTATGAAGTTTCTGCCTGATAATCTTTCGGTTCAAAAAGGAGATACGGTGATTTGGGTTAACCATGACATTGTAACGCATGATGTAACGGAACAAGGAAGCAAGGCCTGGTCTTCTTCTCCTTTGCCTGTAGGAAAAACCTGGAGTGCAGTAATTGATAAAAGTTCAGATTATTACTGTTCCATTCACCCTGTAATGAAAGGCAGGGTGGAAATCCGTTAATGGTGAAAACAACTAATGAAGTTTGGTCTTTTTCAAATAAGGAGATCCTGGGGAAAGCTTAACCCCGGGACCTCCTTTTAACCTCTATTTTTCACCAACTCCCTGAATACATCGAAAAGGTGCCTGGCCGGTAGATGGATAACCGCCTATTGCAATTTATAATTTGGATCGTAACCTTTTGTTTGATAAATACTCTATTCTGTTATAGTACACAATCCATAATTATCCTGCAATAACTAACAAATATGAAAAAAGATATTCCAACCTATACATATGCTTCCGATAAAAAAGGAACATCCTCTTTATCGCTGCTGAATGAGCATGAACCGCTGCTATTTAAGATTGGTGCTGCTTTTGGGTTCAATGGTGAACAAACAAATGACCTTATTAAGCTGGTTTTTTCTTTAGCCGGTTATCAGGCCAGGATGGAGAACGCTTCTTCTTTCCGAATTTGGTTATGCAAAATCATGGTTCATAAATGTATTATTAAAATAAGTGCTGAAATATTTAATGCCCATCATTACAATACAGCAGCAACAGGATATTCTTTCGTAACATATACTTCGGGGTATGAAAGGCCGCATGCACGGGAATTGAAAACTATGCCGCTTAGTTTTCGGGCAGTATATATTCTACATAAGAAAATTGAATTTAACGATACGGAGATAGCTGAAATTCTGAATCTTACTCCCCTGGAAGTAAGGGCCAGGTTGACCAGGGCCAGTTCTTTATTAAATACTGCCCTTAAAGGGTAATACCATTTCCAATTAAGTCGTATGGTATTCTTAAACCTTTAAACTCTTAATCTCTTAAACCCAAACGCCATACTACCCAACTGAATTTGGTATAAGCCCCTGCTTTATACAATTTGTAACCTTTATTCGATTCAATTCTCTAATACATAACTACAAATTTATTTGTCAGTAAATAAAAATATGCGGGCAGGTGTTTCATTAACAATAGCCCATCCTAAATTGAAACAATATGGAGAAAAATGGAAATGGTTTTCATGTGATAAACGGATCTGAATTCAAACAATTAAACAGGCCTCATTTGCCCTTATTAATTGACGGGGTGTTGGATATAAATGAACAGGAATTGAGTGATGACGCTAAAATTGAGATCATTAGCAATCATTTCAGGCAAATAATGCTCACTTTGGGATTAGACTTAAATGACGATAGCCTAAAGGCAACTCCTGACCGTGTGGCTAAAATGTATGTGAAGGAAATATTCAGCGGATTAAATCCGGGGAACAAACCGGAGATCACCCTTTTTGAAAACAAATACAAGTACAATGAAATGCTGGTGGAAAAGAACATTACGGTTTATTCCTACTGCGAACATCATTTTGTACCTATTATAGGGAAAGCACACGTAGCTTATTTTTCAAGCGGCAAGGTGATAGGATTATCTAAAATAAACCGCATTGTACAATATTGCTGCAAAAGACCCCAGGTACAGGAAAGGTTGACGGAGCAAATAGCCGGAGCTTTAAAGGAGGCGCTCAATACGGAAGACGTTGCGGTGGTAGTGGATGCTACACATCTTTGCGTTGCATCAAGAGGAGTAGAAGATACAAACACCAGTACCATTACAAGTCATTATTCAGGAAAATTTAATAATAAAGAAGTCAGGAAAGAGTTTCTGTCATTTATCAAATGAGTAATAACTTATTCAAAAATAATTGAACAAGAATGGAGCATAAAGTAAAGATAAAGGCTATTGAAAATGTAACGCATAATGTAAAAAAGATCCAGTGTGAAAAGCCCGGAGACTATAGTTTTATTCCTGGCCAGGCTACCGAGGTTTCGATTAACAAGAAAGGGTGGGAGGATAAGCTAAGGCCTTTCACCTTTACTTCTTTGAATGAGGCACCTTACCTGGAATTTATTATAAAAATCTATAGTGATCATCCGGGAGTAACCAATCAATTAAACACTCTTGCAGTGGGAGATGAACTGATTGTTAGAGATGTGTGGGGAGCTATTGAATATAAAGGGCCAGGATATTTTATTGCCGGTGGCGCCGGCATTACGCCTTTTATTGCTGTCCTCCGGCAACTGCACAAAGAAAACAAGCTGGCAGACAATACACTATTCTTCTCTAATAAAACGGACGGGGATATTATTTTAAAGGAAGAACTAACCGCTATGATTGGACAGAGGGCTGTTTATATCCTAACCGATGAACGAAACAATGGCCACCATAACGGTTATATTAATGAACAATTCCTTAAAACCCATGTGACAGATTTTAACAGGCATTTCTATTTATGCGGTCCTCCGTCAATGGTGGAGGCTTTACAGGGCATTCTGACAAAGCTGGGAGCCTCGCCCCAGGCACTTGTATTTGAAAATTAGCAAGCGGAGCGAAATTTTTCAAATACATCTCTATTAGAACGTAGCTGAAATACAATGTATGTTATTACCAAACGGCTGTCAAGATGATATTGATAGATGATAGATGACAGAAGAGAAAAAGGCCGCTGCGCTGTCTCACCATGGTTTCTTAACAGCGTTTTAGCATTACTCCTTATTGGCTGAACTCTTTTATGGCTTCGCCCAGATCAAACACTTTGACTTTTCCATCCAAGAGAAGATTTTAGGATAGAGCTTGCGGCTGCGCTTCTGTAACCTCCGGCACAATGCACTACAATAGGCTTGTTTGTTGGTATTTCCTCAATCCTCGTCCTTAGATCGGCAAGCGGGATGGAAAGACTCTGTTCAAAAAGTTTGTTTTCTTTTACTTCAGCAGTGTTGCGGACATCCACGATCGTATAGTCATTTTTATTTTCCCGGAAAGTTGACACATTTAAATGCTCTTCCTGTATGGTTCCGTATTGCAGCACAAAGGCTTCTTTAATTTGCGGTTCGTAACCAATAGCGGCTGCTCTTTCTATTAAACGGTGAAGTTGTTCCTTGCTTTCGCCCCCCAGGTAAAATGCTTCATTGGGTTTGATGATGCTGCCCAGCCAGGTTTCAAATTTTGCTCCTTCCATCAGGTTGATCGAATTGGGCAAATGGCCTTTCTTAAAATCCTTTTCTGATCTCGCATCCACAATCCATACTGTTTTATCCAATCTTGTAACGTCGCTATCCTGCTTTATGTCTTCTGTAATGGGAACTGCAGCCGTACTTTCAGTGAAGGATGCAGCGCCTTTCCTGTTCACTTCTACGTTGTAAGGGAAATAAACCGGGATGAAAGGCTGATCGCTTAAAAGCGATTGTACAAACTCGTCTTCCGGCATGGGCTGCAACGACCAGTTTGTTTTCTTTTCCTGGCCAATGGTACTGCTGTTTGCCTTGCTTAAACCCTTGCCGCATAAAGTACCTGCCCCATGCGCAGGATATACAATAACGTCATCATCCAGTTTCATCAATTTGTTTCTAAGGCTATGGTACATCTGCTTTGCCAGTTCATTTCTTGTAGCTTTAATATTTCCGGCACCTTCCCTTAAATCAGGCCGGCCACAATCACCAATAAAAAGTGTATCGCCTGTAAAAACAGCTTTTTGTTTTCCGTCGTGTTCCAGTAGAATGGTTATGCTGTCCGGCGAATGACCGGGTGTATGTAAGGCGGTTAATTTTATTTTTCCAAACGCTATCGTATCTCCTTCGTCAAATGCCTTATGCGGGTAAGATGCACCCACAAGACTGTTTGTATAAACCGTAGCACCGGTCAACTGGTGCAATTCTAAATGACTGCTGATAAAATCTGCATGAGGGTGTGTTTCTATGATGCCAATGATTTCTGCCTCGTTTTCTTTTGCATAGTCAAGGTAGGGCTGCGGATTACGGGAGGGATCAATTAAAACAATTTTCTTTTCACAATCACTTAAAACGGCATAGCTGAATTGCGCCAGGTTTTTATCTTCCCATTGTTGTATCTGCATGGTGCTTAAATTTTATACTGCAAATTTCATTTAAGTAAAATGATTTACCGGTGACTGATATCACAAAACAAAACTTATGCTGATACTATTTTATTGCACTAATAATAATTTTACTTTCTGTCTGAATATTCATTGGGCTTAATGCGGAAGCCTCTCCCGGAAATATCCATAAACCCATGTGCCGGCCACCGCACTTAGCAACACCACGCTGACCACCAAAACGCCGGTGCCGATTTGTGCAAATAATGGACCGGGACAAGCGCCTGTCATGGCCCAGCCTAAACCAAAGATGAGGCCACCAATGATCTGTCCTTTGTTGAACTTTTTTTTATGAAACCGGATCGTCTCTCCATGGATAGTTTTAACATTAAATTTCTTGATGAGCCAAACGGAGAGCATTCCTGTTAGTACAGCCGTTCCAATCACGCCATACATGTGAAAGCTTTGCAGGCGAAACATTTCCTGTATGCGGAACCAGGAGACCACTTCTGCTTTTACAAATACAATCCCAAATACCAAACCTACGGCAAGGTATTTCAGGTTATACCACCAGGGATGTTTCAATTCCGTATCGTTGGTACAGATCGTATCCAGCGACCGCACTTCATAATCGGTAACAAAATCGTTGGAAATGGTTTTACTGCTGATAGCGGGTTCTGTTCTGTTTATAGTTCTTTCTGACATGGTGCTATTGAATTTATAATCGAAGAAGAAAAGGCAGGATCAGATTGGCCATGATAAAGCCGCCTGCCATAAAACTTATGGTGGCTATTAAAGACGGAACCTGCAGATCGCTCAATCCCATTATGGAATGGCCGCTGGTACAACCGCCTGCATACCTTGTTCCAAAACCTACCAGGAAACCGCCACCAATCAAAAGGATCAAACCTCTCAGTGAAAACAAGCTTTCCCAGCTAAATATTTCGGAGGGTAATAAATTTTTCGTGTCTTCAATTCCATAGCCTTTTAGTTCGGATACCAGTTGAGGATTTACTTGCAGGGCCTGCGGGTTGGATAAATAGTGTGCAGCCATAAAACCGCCAATCAAAATGCCCGCAACAAAAAACAGGTTCCATACTTCTTTCTTCCAATCGTATTGAAAGAACGTGATATTGGCCGGAAAGCAGGCGGCACAGGCATGCCGCAGATTTGCAGAAATGCCAAAGTGCTTATTGCCTAAAATCAATAGTGCCGGTACAATTAAACCAATGATAGCGCCTGCCACATACCATGGCCAGGGCTGCTTTAAAAATTCAATCATTCTGTATTTGTTCTTTTGATGTTTTTTTAAACAGACCGAAAAGCAAAGAACCCATAAGTGAAAAATAAATGGTACTTCGCACCGGGTTTGACGTAATGGCGCAAGTGCCTGTTAAGCATCCTATGTACTTCCAATAAAGAAAACCCGCAATGGCGCCCAGCAAGCCGCCAATAACATATAACCTGTTTGCCTGTATCCACTTTTTCATAAATCGTTTCTCTTTGTTTTACTTTTCCTTAGTATCAACCACACGGCTGAATAGGTGTCCTTTATCGTTTCAGTTTCGCAAAGTTCAATAAATGATGCAGTTGGAATGTGACAATAATCACTTAGAACTTTATAACAAGATTTCTTTAACAAGAATGTATATACCCATTAGCAGCACAAACCATCCAAAGCCGGTTTTTAATTTGGTTCCCTGAATTTTCATACCCAACCTGCCGCCAATAAATACACCTGCTATGGCAATGCCGGACACCGCCAAAAGCAAAGCCCAGTTTATAGTGTAATGTCCCGCATCGCCTATAAAACCAATCAGGGAATTTAATGCAATAATGAATAGCGAAGTGCCAATGGCTTTTTTCATGGGCAGGCGAAGCACCAGCACCAGGGCCGGAATTAAAAGAAAGCCACCGCCGGCTCCCAGAAAACCTGTGATCAGGCCAATGCCAATACCATAAAAAAACAGGACAGAAGTTCCTTTGTGCTTTACAGTAGGATTTTCATTTTGTTTTCCGGTTCTTATCATAGATAAGGAGGCAAGTAACATCAGTGCGGCAAACAAAACCATGGTGAGCAAGGAAGAGGAAATGTTCAGGCTGCCCATTTTTATTATATCAGGAATTTGCGGAATAACCAACCTTCTTATAATAAAAACAGTGATAACAGAAGAAGTGCCAAATAAAAAAGCGGTCCGCAGGTCTACCCAACCTTTGCGATAGCTATTAACCGAACCAATTAAACTGGTAGAACCCACCACAAACAGGGAATAGGAAGTAGCAACCACAGGAGAGAGGCCAAACAAATAAACCAGGACCGGAACCGTTAAAATAGAACCGCCGCCGCCTATCAATCCTAAAGAAATGCCAATAAATAATGCTGCTATATAACCCATGGTTTCCACTTTTAAACTGCAAATTTGAGATGATTAACAGAAGACTATTGTGATATTCATCACACAAGGTTCATTCCTTTTTGATCCATTCAATAGAGCTTCTATGAATGATCAGCCAGTTTTTGGCTTCCATTTTTTTCAATAAGCGGCTGATTACTTCTCTTGATGAATTAAGATCATTGGCAATATCCTGGTGCGTCATTTTAAGAAGCGTGGCCTAAGTTTTTCACCTGCTTTTCCAGGTAATATTCCAGCCGTTCATCCAGCTTGGCAAATGCAATGGCATCAATGGTTTTTAGCAGTTCTTCAAAACGATCGCGGTAAGAACTAATAACAAACTGGTACCAGCTTTTGTATTTACCCAGCCATTTGTCCATGTATTCCAGGGGTATGCTTAGCACGGTGGCATCGGTAAGTGCCTTTGCCAGTACTTCGCTGGTTTCCTGCCTGGTGGCGCAAACAAATGACAGGGAGCAGGCTTGTCCTGGATTTAACTGGTAGATAAAAAATTCTTTTCCTTCATTGTCTTCCCTGTAGAGTTTAACAATGCCATTTAAAATTAAGCATGGTGGACCGAATGGTTTGTCCTACCCGAAGCAATGTATCTCCTGCCCTGACCTCTTTGATCGTGGCATGCTTCATTATTTCATCATATAATTCTTCTTCCAGGTTGGGAAAAAGCTGTTTTATATTGTTGATGTCCATGTTCTCCGGCATTGGCTTGTAAAGTTTGGTTTTTAAGTTGATAAAGAAGACCCAAATTTGGCGGCCATAATGAATGGTTTTTTCGCAAGTCCTTACTTTGAAAAGGGTAAACGCATTTAGAATCAGCAGGAAAGCCATCCTGATCCCGTTAGGGATCACAGCTTTATAGTAAGATAGCAGCAAGGAATGTCTGCGACCCTATAGGGTCGAACATTCCAACCTACCGTGATGCTACGAACCTTTGATGCTGTAGGCATCCTGTTTTATCAACATCTCCGGTGAATCCCATTGATCCTGAAGGGATCACAGCTTTATAGAAAAAGAGAATAACCGGCAACTGCGACCCCGATGGGGTCGAACATTCCCAACACTATGGTGTGCTATAAACCTTTGATGCCTTTGGCATCTGGGTTCTTTTGAGGCGATTATCATTATCAGACCTTTTAAACCCTTTGGGATGATATTACTATAGAAAAAATTGTAGGGATTATTTTTAGGAAACCCCGAAGGATGAAAGAAATCATGTCTAAAAAATACCAGCCGTTCAGACTTTAAAAAATTTATAGGCGTTTGCTCTGTTTCTTCGAATCCATAATATTTTCTCAACTTTACTCCTGGAGCGTAGCTACAGACCTGGCAACGGCTTTTCACACCGTAGTGATAGGAATTATGGTTCAAACCCTGCTTTTAATTTTTAAGAGATGAAATTACTGGTCATTGAAGATGAAGTTGAATTATCGCAAAGCATTTGTGCTTACCTGTCCGGTGAACAATTCATTTGTGAGCAGGCTTTTGATTTTGCCTCCGCCATGGAAAAAATTTCGCTTTATGAATATGCCTGTATTATGGTGGACATTACCCTGCCGGACGGAAGCGGATTGGAGATTATACAGGAATTAAAAAAGCAGGGCAAACTGGATGGTGTGTTGATCATTTCTGCAAAAAATTCCATTGATGATAAAGTGTTCGGGTTAAAGGCCGGAGCCGATGATTATCTTTCCAAGCCCTTTCATTTGCCTGAATTAGCTGCACGGGTTGCCGCCATCATCCGCCGCCGGTCGTTTGATGGCAAAAACATTCTTTGCTTTGACAACCTGGAATTAGACCTCAACCAAAAAGAAGTTAAAGTAAATGACACCCCCATTGACCTGACTAAAAAAGAGTACGAGTTGTTGCTTTATTTTATCAGCAATAAGAACAAGGTGATTGCCAAAAATGCCATTGCCATTTACCTGTGGGGCGACAGTTATGATATGGCCGGCAACTATGATTTCATTTATACACATATCAAAAATCTCCGCAAAAAACTGTTGCAGGCAGGAGCACCCGATTATATTAAGTCGGTGTATGGCATGGGCTATAAATTTTCTCTTTCTTCATGAAATTATTTACACGATACAGCCGCATTAATGTACTGGCTACCATTGCCATTTTTTTAGTAGCCAGCGTTGCGTTTTATTTTTCACTGCGGTATGTGTTTCTTAAGCAAATTGATGAGGACCTGGAAATTGAAGAAAATGAAATTACCGCCTACGTTCAAAAACACAACCGCTTGCCGGAAAGCTTTTCGGGAACCGATCAGGTCATCAGTTTTTCGCCGGCGGATCAAAATATAAAGCGCCAGTTTACCAGGGTGAAGATGGTGGATAGGGAGGATCACAGGGAAGGAAAATACCGGCAATTGATATTTGGTGTAAAAGCAGGCGGCCAATGGTACAAGGTATCCGTTTTTAAATCGCTTGAAGGGTCCGACAACCTGCTGCGTTCTATTTTGCTCATTTCGTTCAGTACCATTCTTGCCATTCTTATCGTATCCTTCATCATTAACAGGGTTGTATTAAAAAAGATCTGGAAACCGTTTTATCAATCGCTCAATGCCGTGCAAAACTTTCGCATCAGTAAAGAGCAGGCGCTTTTGCTTCCGGAAACAAAAATTGATGAATTCCGGTTTATGAACCAAACGCTGGAAGGCCTTACAAAAACTTCGCAACTGGAATACCTGTCTTTAAAAACCTTTAGCGAAAATGCCTCCCATGAAATTCAAACGCCCATAGCCATTATACGTACCAAGTTAGACCTGCTGATACAGGATGAGCAGCTAACGGAAAGCCAGGGAAAGATTTTGCAAAGCACCTACAATGCCATTGAAAAACTGAGCCGGTTAAACCAGTCATTGTTATTGCTGGCAAAGATTGGGAACCGTCAGTTTGAGGAGGTAGAGGTGGTTGATTTAAAAAAAATGATCGGGGAAAAACTACTGGATTTCCAGGAAATATGGAATTCGCAGTCTATAGATCTTCAGACCTCACTGGAAGAAACTTCTGTAAAGATGAACAAAGAACTGGCGGATATTTTGCTGAATAATTTATTGAGCAATGCTACCAGGTATAATTGCCCGGGCGGTAGTATTACCATCAGTCTTAATCAGCAACAGCTGAGTATTACGAACACCAGTTGGGAACCCGCACTGGATACGGCACAAATATTTCACCGCTTTTATAAGCCGTCATCGGGTAACCAGCACAACGGCCTGGGGTTATCCATTATCAAGCAGATTACCGATGCTTCCGGCTTTCTGCCTTCGTATACCTATCAAAACAACAAGCATACGTTCACGATCGCCTGGGATCAATAGTGTTGTTTGTTGGAATGGAAAGCTTATAGCGTGAGTAGTGAGTGGTTAGTGGTGAGTAATACGAAACCTCTGTCAAGAAAACATCGTGAGACGTGAGACGTAAGACGTGAGACAGAAGCCGCTTTCTCTTCTATCATCTATCAACTATCATCTGTCATCCTGGTAGCGGTTTGGTATAAGAGAGCTCTTTCCCTCACCATTCACCACTCACCACTCACAAAAGGCCTTTGTGAGTGGGCTTACTAGTGGTTACGGTCATTTATAAAATCATTTTTATGAAAAAGATCTTTCTCTTATTCAGCATCTTTGTCTGTCTGCATACAATTGCCCAAAACCAACCCGGGTATAAAATTCTAAAGACCTATCATATTAAAAGCCCGGGTGCATGGGATTATCTGGTTGTAAACAATAATAGAATTTATGTAGCCCATGAAACACAGGTGAATATTTTGGATGAACAGACCGGCGATTCGGTTGGCGTTATTCCACACACCAGCGGCGTACATGGAATTGCTTTTGACAATGCCCGGGGCAGGGGCTATACAAGTAATGGGCGAGCAAATAGCGTTACCGTGTTTGATCTTCATACAAACCAGCCGCTGGCACAAATTGCTACCCCCGCAAATCCCGATGCTATTCTTTTTGATCCCTTCTCCAAAACCATCATCACCTGCAATGGGCGTGGAAAAAATCTTTCCGTTATTGATCCCGCATCCAACACGATCATTGCCACGATTGCCGTAGACGGCAAACCCGAAGCGGCTGTGGCAGATGGCGCCGGCCAATTATTCGTGAACATAGAAGATAAAAATGAGATTGTGGTTGTTGATATGAAGAAGCATTCCGTTTTGCACCATTGGCCGCTAAGCCCGGGCACGGCACCAACCGGTCTGGCGTATGATAAGGCCACCAAAAGATTATTTGCAGGTTGTGAAAACCTGTTAATCGTGATGAATGCAGATAATGGCGCTGTTGTTGACAAAATAAAAATCGGGAGCGGCTGCGATGGGGTGGCGTTTGACAATCAGCAGAAGCTGATTTTTGCCTCAAACGGAGAAGGAACGGTAAGTGTGATCCGCGAAGCATCGGCTAACGAATTTTCCCTTCTCGGTAACGTTCCTACCAAACGGGGTGCACGAACCATTGCACTTGGATGCGGGCAGGAAAGAGCTCTTTTTGCCCACTGCAGATTTTGAAACAACTGCCACAAAAAACGGCCGGCCGAAAATGATCCCGGGCAGTTTCCAGGTACTGGTAATCTCCTATGCTAAATAGGCATCACACTTCTTCTTCTGAAAAGTATTCGTAACAGGGAAGGCAATACGATCAGCAATAAAGGAAGCGCTGTAATAAAACCGCCGATCACGGCAATGGCCAAAGGCTGGTGCAACTCCGCGCCTGTTCCGATGCCTAAGGCAAGTGGCATCAGCGCAATGATGGCGCCCAGGGCCGTCATTAATTTGGGGCGCAGCCTTGTTGAAATGGAATAAACAATCGAGTCGTCCACGCTACCGCTTTCACGCAATGATTCCCTGAATTGCAGAAATGTAAAAATGGCATTTTCACCAATGATGCCCACAATCATGATCAGGCCGGTATAGCTGCCCACATTCAATGGCGTGTTCGTTATATATAAAGCCAGGTAACTTCCTGATATGCCCAGAACAGCAATGAAAAGAATGAGCAGGGCCACAAAAAAATCTTTGAACAGGAATAAGATCACTCCAAAGACCAGCAAACTGGATGTGATGAGTATCATTAATAACTCCTGAAAGGATTGTTGCTGTTCTGCATAGGCGCCGCCATATTCAATATGATAGCCCTGGGGTAAGACAACTTCGGATGATAGTTTTTTCTGTATCGCCTTCATCGTGCTTCCAAGGTCACGGTTCTCTAAGCGTCCGGTGATCACACCCATTGCCTGCAGGTTTTCCCTTTTAATTTCTGCATCACCTTCATTTACCTGTATGGTAGCCAGATCGGTTATAGGCATCAGTCTTCCCGATGGCAAAAAGATGGGTAGCCGTTTGATGCCTTCCACACTTTGGCGGGAGGTGCCCGGATAAAGGATACGAACAGGAGAGAGTTGTTGTTTCTCCAGTATAGTGCCTACCTGTGTTCCCTGCAAGCCCAGCTGCACCTGGGTTTGCAGGGATTGCGGCGTGAGCCCGTATTGGGCCAAAGCAAGATGATTGGGTACAATACTTACGGAAGGGCCTGAAATGACAATGCCGTTGAATACATCGGCTGCACCTTGCACTTGTTCAACAAGGCCGCTCACTTGTTTGGATAGTTCATGAAGCTTTGGGATATTATCGCCATAAATTTTTATTTCGATGGGCTGCACCGATTCCATCAGATCGCCCAGCATATCACCGATCACCTGCCCGAAATCTATTTGCAGTGCCGGTTGCGATGACTCGATTTGCCGGCGTATATCGGCGATCACTTCGTCGGAAGACCGGTCTCTTTGTTTTTTCAACTGTATCAGGTAATCACCATTGTTAGGCTCTGTAATAAAAAAACCCATCTGTGTTCCGGTTCTTCTGGAATAGGCTTCCACTTCAGGAATTTTACCGATGATTTTCTCTGCCTGCTGCAGCATGCGGTCCGTTTCTTCCAGCGAGGTGCCGGGTGGCGACTTATAATCCAGCACAATACTTCCTTCATCCATTTCGGGAAGAAAACCGGTTTCCAGTTGCGGAAGAATGAGCCAGATGGAAATGCCCATGGCAGCAATAAGAGCAAAACTGACATAGGGCTTGTGAATAAAGTAACCAACCCATTTTTGCTTTTTAACTTCGTGTGGTTTTTCTTCTTTCGTCTTCCGCTTTTTATCCGGCCTTTCTTTTGTCAAAAGCAAATAGATCACCGGTAAACAAATCCAGGTAACAAAAAACGAACAGACCAAAGTAATGATCATGGTATTGGTCATTACTTTGAAATATTCTCCTGCCACACCACTCATCAGTTCAAAGGGAATGAAAATAACGATGGTGCTGAGCGACGAACCCACCATAGCCGGCAGCAAATAATGAATGGCTTTTTGAATAACGGTGGTAGAAGGTTCCTGCGGATGTTCCTCATGCGAGCGGTGAATTTGCTCCACCACTACAATCGCATCATCAATGATCAATCCGATAGCGGCTGCCACGGCGCCCAGTGTCATAATATTAAGCGTATAACCCACAGCATAGACCACAATCAGGGAAAGACAAATGGTAACCGGAATGGTAATTAAAATGGTGGCGCTGGCTTTCAGTGAACGAAGGAAAATAATGGCAACAATGATTGCCAATACCAATCCAATCCACAGGCTGTCGGTAACGCTTTTGATGGAGTCCTGTACAAAATCAGCCTGCACATAATAAGGCCTGATAGAGACGCCGGCGGGAAGTATCTTTTTTAATTCCTCCGTTTTTTTGGCCATTTCGCTGGAAAGATCAACCAGGTTGGCATTGGGTTGTTTGATGACGGCCACCAGCAGGCCTGGCCTTCCGTTGGCGTTGATCTTGGTGTATTCCACTCCTTCGTTGATCCTCACATCTGCAATATCTTTTAACTGCACGATCCGTTTTCCGTTATTGAACACGATCGTATTTTGCAGGTCCTGTAAAGAATGAACGGTGGCATCGGTTACCGTTAAATACAGCAGCCGGTAATCGGTAAGATACCCGTTGGATTGAATAAAATTGGTTTGAGCCAACGCATTGGAAAGGGTTTCGGGAGTGATCCCCAGCGTACTCATTTTTTGTGGGTTCAGTGTGAGCCAGTATTCTTTTTGTTTTCCTCCAACGATCCGCACTTCGGCTACACCCTGCACCTGCGATAAAAATGGTTTGATGGTATATAGCGCCAGTTGCCGCATGTCAATCGGTGTTTGGCTGGCGTTGTTTGTTTCCAGGGTATAACCAATTACCGGCAGGATGGAAGGATTCATTTTTTCCACCGTGATCTGTACATCAGGCGGAAGGCTGTTTCGAATTTGGGCGATCCTTGATTCTATACGTTGCTGGCTGACATCAATATTGGCATTCCAGTTCATGAAGGCCGATATCTCGCAACTGCCCCGGCTGGTAATGCTGCGCACATCTTCCAGGTCGGGCACCTGCTTTACCGCATTTTCCAAAGGCTGTGTAACCGTTACCATCATCTTGTTCACCGGCTGCAAGCCGGCATCGGCAATGATCTTGATCTTTGGAAAAGTGATCTCGGGAAAAAGGGATGTTTTCAGTTTGCTATAGGTAAAAGCACCGCCCATGATGATCAGGACAATGATCACTGCCAGCGGGTTCTTATATGTTACAAAAAAACTTCTCATTCGCCTGCCTTCATGATTTTTACCCTGGCTGTATCAGCCAGTCCATAATTACCTGTTAAAAGAATTTTATCACCTGACGCCAGCTGCGGATGAAGGACCTCCACCCGGTCTGCCGTTTCCAATCCTTTGATGATGGGCACTTTTACGGCCGTTACCGAATCGATCATTTTCATGATCCAAAAACTGGTTTGTGCTTCATTGGTCAAAATAGCATGCTTGGGCAGGGACGCTGCATTGCCTCGCTGCGCTTTTACAATGCGCACTTTTGCAATAAGGTTCTGCGGAATGGGCGCCGCTGTAATTACTTTGATCCATACACGCTGCGTCTGCGATATGGAATCTACCGTGGGCAGAATGGAGGAAACCACACCGTTCAGGCGGGTGCTGTCAGGTAAATGCAATTCAAGCAGCTTGCCGCTACTTACATATCGGCGCAATTCGTAAGGAAGGTTCAGCACAAAGCCAAAGCTTTTGGTGTCTGATAAAACAGCCAGTTGTTCGCCGTCCTGCACATAATCACCCACCTGGTGATTGAGCTCCTGCACATAGCCGCCGGCGGTCGTTTTTATTTGGATCAAACCACTGAAATGAAAAGAAGTATCCAGTTTATTGATGGTGTTACCCAGGGCCTTTGCTTCTTTTGTTTTTACTATGAAGGCTAATTGCCCGGCGTTTACCAATTGGCCGGGGCGGACATTCACCGATTGCAAATAACCATTGGCGGAGGCCTTAATAAAATTGCTTTGTAAAAAAGAAGAAGTGGCATTCAGTTCTACTGTTTCCATCAAAGGCAGGGTGTCAATAGTGGTTACCGTTACCGGTGTTTGTACTTCTTCCTGTGCAGCGCCGTCTTCATCCGTTGCTGCTTCCTTGTTTTTACAGGCAAGCAGCAGCAGCAGCAACATCCCAACGAATAAATATTTTGTTTGCATGTTAAATGAATTACGGTTTTACATTCCAGTAAGCCACCTGGTTCAATATCTTTAACCGGCTGATATGGTTCTGCGTCAGCAGGTTTTGTGCACTCAAATAATTATTGATGGCTGTCACATAATCCTTCATGGTGATATCGCCTGTTTGCAACAGCTTTCCGTTGGCAACAATCAACGTGTGGGCATATTCAATTTGCCTGGTGATCTTATTTACGAACAGATCAATAGCCATGAGTTGTTTCCTAAGCATTTCTATTTGCATACGGTATTGATTCACATAAAACTCCCGCTCGTTTTGTCTGGTCCTTTCCCTAATGTCGATCCTGGATTGCCGCAGCTGTTTTTGATGGCCATCGTAAATAGGAATGGTAAGACTAACGCCTGCACTGAACCCAAAATTTTTGTAGGGAGTATGTTGCAAACTTGAAGTATAGCCGGCGTCTGTAAAGAAGCCAATTTTGGGCTTGTATTCGTAATCGATCAGGCCTCTTTCATTGCTAAGCCGCAAACTGTCTGTGATAAACCGGTTGTAAAAAACAGAATTGTAAAAATCAGGTTGCAAAGAATCAGCAAACACCGGCCTTTCAATTCTTTCCAGGGTTGTATCTACCAGCCCTGCCAGGTAATTTAAGGTAAGAAAATCTGTATTGTATTGCATTTGCGCCTGCAGGTAGGTAAGTTCCTGTTGTTGCATGGTTACATAAAAGGTCAGGTAATCCGTTTGCTTATAAACGCTGGCCTGCGCCAGTTTCTTAAGCACTTCTTCCTCCTTTTTCATCAACTCGTAAACTTCCTTGTTGAAGTCAAAAACCATCAGGTCTCCGTAAGCCGTAATGTATTGTTCGGTGATGGTTCGCAGAAGATCTTGTTGCGAGAGCTGTATGGTATCGAGCAGGGCCTGCTGTTGCAAAGCAATGTTCCGGTATTGGGCTGCTATATTTCCCCGCGATAAAAAATTACGGCTGGCCTGCACCAGCCCCGAAATGTTTGCCCTATTGGTAATGGCTTCATCATAACCCCACCCATTGGTAATGGGTGCATAGCTATTGGTGCTAAGAAAATGTACCTGTGGACGCCGGGATGCGTTCAACGCCTGACTGTCGATTTGCAGCAAGAGAATCTGACTATGAAAGTTTTTAAGTAAAGGGCTGTTTTGTTTTGCCATCCGAAGAAAATAATCAAGGTTACGGGGTTGGGCAAAACTGAAAAACGATAGCAACACGCAGCATGTAATAAAGAAATATTTCATCCTTTCTGTGTATTTACAAAGGCTGAACGTCTTTTTAACAGCCCTTTCCGGGTTAAGCTTTCTTTTTTTCTTCCTTTTTCTTTTCTATAAAATTTCCGTTGGCGTCAAACATTACATCACTGTCCGTTTATCTCCGCTTCATAAGCGGTTTCTCCATTCGCTTTTACAATCTTTGCCACCTCTTTTATCTTTTTTCCTTTGTAGTGCTGGTCGATGTAGGTTTTTGCTGTGGCCGGAAGATCGGATAAGGAGATGGCTGTTTCTGTTTCAAGAATTGTACCCTGTTTGTTTAAAATACAGGACATGGCTTTGCCATCTTCCTTAAAATTGGCTTCATAATTCGCATCTTCCCATTCCCATGTAGCCACTGCACGGGGATGTGATTTTTTTAAGCCTTCTTTTACAGCCGCCGGTACTTTGTCGGCATGTAACTTTTGCGAAAAGGCAGCAAGAGAACTGGTTGTAATAACCATCACCAATAAGATTTTTTTCATGATTAATAATTTTAGACAAACCTATTTGTCAAATCTGTCAGAATTCTGAAGTGAAAATTTCTACACATCAGGATTTCTCCAGAATTGTGGAGGAGCTTGCTTGCAGGGGTAATTAGGATGCTGTTAAGGGTTATTATACATTACATGAATCACCATAGACTACTGCCGGCATTGACCAAAAAACCTTCGCCTCTTCCTAATTATAATGGAAGGATAGTTAAACGTTTCATGAGGCAGTTTTTATAACAGACGCAAAAAATATTTTGCTAAAACGATTTAGTTTATTATGTTTGACTGGTTGGATAGAGGAACTAACTGATATGCCTTCCTTTAGTTTTCGGTCCTGATAAGCCTCAGGCTAACTTATATAAACTTAAAGACAGGAATGGAGAATTCAATTGTATTAGGGGTTGATATTGGCGGATCTCATATTACAGCAGCTCTTGTGAACCTTGAAACCAGGGAACTGGTTCAGCAGTCTTCAGTTCGGGAGTCTGTAAATTCTAAGGCTTCAGCAAGTGAAATTATCGAAGGGTGGACAAAAGTGATTCAACAGGCATTTCAGGCTTTTCCTGTTTCCTGTAAAAGATTAGGGATTGCGATGCCGGGACCTTTCGACTATGAAGAAGGCATTTCGTTAATGAAAAACCAGGAAAAATATGATGCTCTTTATGGACTCAATATAAAAGAAATCCTGGCTGAAAATTTACAGATCGATAAATCGCATATACATTTTGTAAACGATGCGGAATGCTTTCTAAAAGGCGAGGTTTTTGGAGGAGCTGCGCAGGGATGTAAAAGTGCCGTTGGATTAACACTTGGAACCGGTCTGGGTTCTTCAAAATACAGTAAAGGCACAGTTGCAGACGCGGACTTATGGTGTGCTCCGTTTTTAGACAGTATAGCCGAAGAATACTTGTCAACAAGGTGGTTTACGAAACGTTACGCCGAACTTACTTCTGCCTGTATAAATAATGTAAAAGAGCTAATAGATTTGCCGTTATCAGGCTGTATCCGGCAACAGATATTTAGGGAATTTGGGCAAAACCTTGCTTTGTTTTTAAATAAGTACATGCAGGGAAACCGGCCGGAAGTTATTGTTATTGGAGGTAATATTTCTAAAGCTTTTGATTTATTCAAAGATGAATTAAAGGACCATTTATCGGAAACTTTTTCCAAAACATTGGTGCATACAACCAAGCTGGGTGAGGATGCCGCCTTAATAGGAGCTGCAAGTTCGTGGCATGCCATTGAGGCTGAAATTGTAAAGTAGCCAGGAAACTATTATCCAAAGAAATACTTTTTCAAAAGGATATTCCATTAATATTATTTTTTTTGCCTACATTTTATCTGTTTATTGTAAATAATTATCATCGATCTTTTGACCAGGAGATTATTTCACTATGAAGAAAAACAAGGTTGCTATTGGTGACATAGCAAGGCAATTAAATATTTCAATTACTACGGTTTCATTTATTCTAAACGGAAAAGCTGAGGAAAAAAGAATAAGCAATGATCTAACGAAAAAAGTATTGAAGCTCGTCAAAGAAGTAGGTTATGTACCCAGTCCACTGGCCAAGAGCCTTCGTACGGGCAAGACAAACATTATCGGTTTGATCGTTGAAGATATTTCCAACCCTTTCTTTGCGAATGTTGCCCGGTTAATCGAGGAAAATGCCAGTAAAAGGGGATACCGAATATTTTACTGCAGCTCTGATAGCAATACAGCTAAGACCAGAGATCTCATAAACCTGTTTCGTGAAAGACAAGTAGATGGCTATATTATTACACCTGCTGAAGGCATTGAAGAGGATATAAGGTCATTACTGAAGAACGAGTCTAAAGTTATTTTATTTGACAGGTATTTGCCTGATGTTGACACCAATTATGTGATTGTCGATAATTATGGTGGTGCCTTTGAGGCAACAAATCATTTGGTGCAACAGGGTTTTAAACACATCGCCATCGTTACCCTGCAATCAGAACAAACGCAGATGAAGGATCGGCTGGAAGGATATAAGGATGCCGCATCTCGTAATGGAATGAAACCTTCCGTTAAGAAAATAAAGTTTAATGACAATCCCGAAAAAATTATTCAACAAATTGCTGACTTCCTGGTTTCTAAAAAGCAACTTGATGGTGTTTTTTTTGCAACCAACTACTTAGGTATAAGCGGACTGGAAGCGATCAGGCGATTGAATTTAAAGATTGCCTCTGATATTGGAGTTGTCTCCTTTGACGATCATGATCTTTTTCGTTTGCATTCTCCTTCTATAACGGTGGTAGCGCAACCAATTGCTGAAATGTCAGAGAAATTGATAAATATTTTATTGGAGCATTTGGATAATAGTGAAGACAGAACAAACAAGCATTTGGTTATTCCCACCAAATTAATTGTACGTGAGTCCACCACTCGTGGGACTGCCCGGTAACAATGTCTGCTGTCTTGCTTTTAATCTCCAGCTTACCCCCCTTAAAATATATAATAGCAGAATAGCTTGTTTTACCCTGACATCCTTCACTTCCAGCAGGAAAAAGAATTTGCTGCACATAAAAATTTATTTTGCTAAAACGATTTAGTATTGCTACATTTATTTTTCAAAAAAACTGCTATATGAAGAAAAAGATTTTTAAGAGGGAAACCTGCCAGTTAAAAAACCTGTTCTGCTACTCAGATATTGAAGCAATTTCCTTTCAAACCATTTACGAAGTAAGATTAGAAACGATTCTATAATTAAGAAGAACAAAAAATCTGAACCTGAACTTCAAATCTTTTTAACTAAAACAACATGAGACAAATCAATTGCTTGTTATTATTGTTTCTTTCACCGCTTTGTTTATTGGCCCAGCAAAAAATAAGCGGAAAAGTGACTGATGAAAACGCCCAGCCACTACGCGGGGCAAACATAAGTATTGCCGGTAAAACGGGGGTGCCACTACCGATGCCAATGGCATTTATGAAATTTCTGCTCCGGACTTAAAAGGTACGCTGGTAATTTCCTTTGTAGGATATGCAAAACAGGAAGTTCTCATTGAAGGGACGCACCTCTCTTGATGTTCAGTTAACCATGAAGGATGATACACTGGAGAGATGTAATAGTGGTAGGGTATGGAACGGTCGGAAAACGGATCTTACAGGAGCCGTTTCTTCGGTAAAGTTCGATGAAAAGGAAGCCGCTCAGATAAATTCGGTTGATAAATTATTACAGGGAAGGGCGGCCGGTGTAACGGTAAATACAGGCAGTTCGGCACCCGGTGGGGCAGTAAATGTGCGCATTCGGGGAACAAGTACATTCACTGGCGGAAGTGAACCTTTATATGTTGTTGACGGTGTTATTATCAATACGGCCACACAGGATGTAGACAACTCTTTAAAAGCAGGAACAAACCCTGGTAACTCTTACCAGGAAGCACAGAATGGGTTAACGGTTATCAATCCGCAAGATATTGAAAGCCTTGAAATTTTAAAAGATGCTTCGGCTACTGCTATCTATGGTTCCCGGGGCGCCAATGGCGTGGTTTTGATTACGACTAAACAAGGGAAATCGGGAAATGGTTTAGTAAGTTTTACTTCAACGACAGAGTTTGCGCAAGTAACCAAAAAAATGCCTGTTTTGGATGCCTACAGCTTTGCGGAATTCAGGAATAAAGCAAGAGCTATGCAAGGCCAGACTCCGGTTTACGATCCAAAGACAATACAACCTATCGACTGGCAGGATGATGTTTTTCGTACAGGCATCACTACTAATAACCGTGCAACATTTAGTGGTAAAAATGTAAAGGAAATTATTTCCTGGCCTTTGGTTTTTTAAATAATAATGGTGTTATCCCCACAACTGGTTTGAAGCAAGGAGATCTTCGGTTTAACGTTATGCAGAATGTTACTCCCAAGCTGAAGTTTAGTTCGAGGACGGGTCTTATTTATCGTACTAATTCCATGACCCAGTCTACAGAACAAATGGGCAGTGCCAGCAATAGTATTATTCGGCAGATGCTGGCTAAAGAGCCCATATTAGATACACTGGGTCCCACCTTGGCTAATTTAAATGAAGATATTGAAGGCCCTCGTGCTTGGCTAAAAGAATATGATGATATTAGTAAGGAGTTTCGTGCTATACAGTCCCTTTCTATGGACTATAAACTAACTAAAGCTTTTACTTTTCATGTACTGGGTGGTGCAGATGTAAGGGCTAAAAACAGGCATCGCTGGTTTGGAAAGGTTTTAGGCCAGGGAAAGGCGGCCAACGGTCAGCTGGGTTATTCAGATTTAAAGAATTATACCTATAATCTGGAAGCTATGCTGCTTTACAATAAAACCCTAGGCAAAAGCAGGTTGAATGCTACTGCCGGAGTTACCTATGATAACAGCAATGTGAAAAATTCTTGGACTGTTAATGAAGATTTCTTTACAGAAGAATTGCGCACCCATGGTTTGGGAAATGGTGCCAGGGTTCTTCCGTTTTGTGGAAGACTATTCCCAGACTTCAATACTATCAACCTTAGCCAGGTTTGTATACACTTATAAAGACAGGTATGTAGTAACTGCAACCGGAAGGGCTGATGGAACCAGCCGTTTTGCAGATGGCAACAAATGGGGGTTCTTTCCATCAATAGCATTTGCATGGAGAGCCACCGATGAAGAGTTTATTAAAAACATGCACATCTTTTCTACCCTGAAACCCCGTGTCGGTTATGGCGTTACAGGCAACCAGGCAATTAGTCCATACCAAACAATTACCCGTTATAAAGCAGCTTATTATTCCGCTAACAACGGTACCATACAGGTAGGCGCCAACCCTGCATTAATTGCCAATAAAAGCCTGACATGGGAATCGACAAAACAGGTGAACGTTGGTCTCGATGCAGGTTTTTTTCATGATCGTTTAACTTTCACTGTTGACATGTACCATAAGAAAACAAAGAACCTTTTACAGCAAATGAGCCTTCCCACTTCAACGGGGTTTACGTCCATGTGGTTAAACAGGGGGTCTGTTGAGAACAGAGGGTTGGAACTTTCCTTAAACAGTATTATAGCGCAAGGCACTATAGGGTGGACAGCAGGCGCAAATATTACCTTCAACAAAAATAAAATTGTTGACATTGGGTTGCCTGAAGGAAAGTTTGGAAACATGACATTAAGCGCTTTCCTTGGAACGAATGTGTCCGGGTGGAAACGAGTTTAAAATGCCTGCAAATATTTATGCAGAAGGGTATCCGGTAGGAATGTTTTTTGGCTATCAAACACAAGGCATTTATCAGGCTGCAGATGTAGTTGATCATCCATTAAAATTGGCCGGTACGCCACTTAAGGCAGGTGACATTTATTTTGTTGATCAAAATGGAGATGGCAATATCAACGATGCCGACAAAATAATATTAGGTGATCCCAATCCAAAGTTTAGTTATGGTTTTTCTACTACCGTAACGTATAAAAAACTGTCCTTAAATGTTTTCATCAATGGGGTTTATGGTAATAAAATAGCTAATGGCAACCGCTTAAAATTAGAAGATACCCAGGCGGGAACCAACATAACTGATTATGCTTATACACAGGCCTGGTCGGTGGATCAGCCCAATAATTCTTACCCAAGACTCTTATATAAAAATGGTGATTTCACAGATCGAATTATTGAAGACGGAAGTTACCTGCGCCTTGGTATGGTTACACTTGGATATAAACCAAAACTGTCAAGAATGAAGGATTTATTAGAGGTCTGGATTTGTTTGTAACTGGCAGAAACTTTTGACGCTAACCAGGTATACTGGTTATGATCCGGAGGTAAATAGTTTTACAAATGATCCTTTACGAAAAGGGGTTGACTGGAGCTCTTATCCAAATACCCGTTCTGTAACCGTTGGCGCAAACATTAATTTTTAATTCATCAATGAAATTTATGAAAAGAATATAATATTTATTCCCTTGTTATATGTTTGCATGACCTTGTCCTGCACCAAGACAATTGAAGAAGATCCCACAGGGTTTTTAAATGATAAGTCTTTTTTTAACTCGGAAGGGGGCGCCAAAGCTGCACTTAACGGATGTTATGAGCGTACAGCACATACTATTATTTCGGCATTGGTTATGCACAATTTTTAAGTTTTGCTTCAGGGGCGTTTTGGACCAATCATGCGGCAAGCCTTCCGGTTGCTAAAATGACAGCACAGGCAACGGATGCGCGTCGAATAATACCTGGAAGGAAGCTTATTCTGCCATTAATGCTGTAAACGGACTTGTTGACGGCATGTCAAACAGCACATTACCGGAAGCTGCTAAAAATCCCATTTTGGGCGAGGGCTATTTCCTCAGGTCGGTTTTGTATTTCAACAATGTAAGAATATGGGGCGGAGTTCCTTTACGGTTACACATTGCTAGTTCAGCGGAAGTGGAAATGGCAAGAACACCCGCTGAAAAAGTATACGAGCAGATTATCAGCGATCTGCAACAGGCCAAAGTTCGATGCCCGAACCGGCCAACCAGGTTGCCGGACGACCCAATAAATACGCGGCATATGCTCTTCTGGCAAAAGTCTATATGACCCTGGCCGGAAACGACCAGGCCTCCCCTTATTGGCAGAAGGCGTATGATGAGGCTATTCAGGTATATAACTCAGGTGCTTATAAACTGGTGCGTTCCTTTAAAGACCTTTGGAATGTAGATAAGGAAAATTCCACAGAGTCAATCTTTGAAATTCAATACAGCATGGCGGGCGGATCGTCAAATGGCCTTACGCAATCTTTCATGCCTTCAAACAGCACGTATACGCCTAATCAAAAAACAAGTCCGCTGGCAAGGATCCGGTTGCACAAAGCCACATTTGACGATCACGGAACCGGTATCCCGGGCGATCCCAGAATTATCGCTTCTTACATCTACGGTAGTTATAAGTCAAATTCCGGCACCACAACACAACTGTATCCAAGCCCTACCGCCTCGGCTTCTAACGGCTATCCTTATGTGCTTAAATATGCCGATCCAAATTATATTTCATCTGTTAGCAATAGCAATTTTATTTATTTGCGGTATGCCGATGTGTTATTGATGCTGGCGGAAATAGAAAACGAATTGCATGGACCCGGCAGTGCATACAAATATGTAAACGAAGTGTTGTTCCGTGCCCGGGATGCCAACGGAAATGGCACTATTGAACCTACAGAAACAGCGCCTGCCGACTGGTCCGGTATGTCGCAGGATGAATTCCGCCAAAGAATTATGCTGGAACGCCGGTTTGAGCTTATTGGGGAAGGACATGAGTTTTATGATACCCGCCGCAGGGGCGAAGCTTACTTAATGGCCTACCTGCAGCGCCATAACTCCCATCCTTTATTTAATGCAACCAACGATTGGTTGTACCCAACAGATGCTGCCTCTGTAAAGCGGTTATTGTTGATGCCTTTGCCCTCTGATGAAATTAACTCCAACAGGTTAATTACACCGGAAGATCAGAACTATGGATATTAAAACCGGGAAAGTGGGAGTAGGTAATTAAATTCTTACTCCCCTTTCCTTTACTTTCTTAGGCCTGGATGCACATTTACTCCTTTGGAAATATGTGTTGTTCACCAGCAGGAATACTGCAATTGTTGTTGCGTCCTACTGACCCGGGCAATCATCTAAACCATACAATTCATTACTAAATCCGGAATCGTTGAAATTCATGGAACGGAGAGATTTTGTTAACTTATTTCTGGCGGCGCCCGCTGCATTTGTGGCAAGTAAAAGCCAGGCCCAAAATGCTGGCAATAAACTAGTACAGCAAAAGATATCTTTTGAAGAAGCATTTGTAACCGTCAGCCCAAAAAACAATTTCTATTTTGAACTATCCAATGGTGATCCCTATATTGTTACTGGCCCCTGCCTGTCTGGGGCAGCGGATATGGCAACCATGGAGTCCTACCTTAAAAAAATAGCAGCCAACGGCGGCAACTTTGCAAGGGTGTGGTTATGTAACCGGTTATTTGAAGTAGAAAAAAAATTTGGCGAATACGATGAAAGCCAGGCTAAAAAAATTGATCAACTGCTGAATGGGCAACCCGTTATAAGATCAAAGTAAAACTATGCCCGTACCGTCAAATTATTCCTGATCAAACGGCATGGTTCAATAAACCCCAATACCATGTTGATCACGGAGGGCCGTTTCATAATGTCGATGAAATATTAATACAGAAGCCGGAAGAAAGGCTTTTTTAAACAGAGTAGAATTTTTCAGTAAACGGTATGGAAACCATCCTGCTGTTTTTGGCTGGGAGCTATGGAACGAGATGAACGGAATTATGTGTCCGGGATTAAAACGATGGAATGATATATGCTTCCCAGGGTACATAAAATGTTTCCCAAGAACCTGGTACTTCAAAGCCTGGGAAGTTTCGATATGGAAAACCGCCGGGCGGATTACAAATACATAAACGAGCTGCGTGCTAATGACGTGCCCAGATCCCCGTTACATTGATGAACATGCAACATTGGATGTATGCACCGCTCCGATGGATATTCTGGCCTCCAATTCTATCGAGGAATTGCGGTCGTACAACATTTGCAAACCCATGCTGTTGGCTGAAGTAGGAGCGGTGCTTCCCAATCATACAGGCCCTTCCAAGCTTTACCCGCTGGATAAAGAGGGCACACTGATGCACGATGCGCTGTTTGCCCCTTTCTTTTTCAGGCGCTGCCGGTGGGGGCAATCATTGGCACTGGGATGTTTATATAGATAAGAACGACCTATGGTATCATTATGCACGTTTTAATGAAAGTGTAAGAGGTGTCAATCCTTTACACGAAGGGTTTGTGCCGCTGAAATTGTATCATGAAAAATTAAGGATCTATGTATTGGCAGGCCATAAAACGATTTTGGCCTGGTGCCGCGATAGGGAAAACGACTGGAAGGCAGAATTAATGGAAGGAAAGAAACCGGAAGAACTACTCCGGCAAAAAGTGGATTTTACCAGTCTTGTTGCTACAAATGCTGTAAAGAAAGTAAGTGTTTATGATCCCTGGCAGCATCAATGGAAAAAGGCAGAGAAGAATAGTGTTGTATCATTGCCTGCGTTCAAACGTTCTGTGGTAATTAAAATTGAAAAAAGCCTTTAAAATTTGAATTTTTCATGATAAAAACATTTTCCTTATTCGTTTCATTTTTATTTTTTTTCTCTGAAGGCGTACTTGCACAGAACTTCAAATTTGCTTTTCTTTCTGATACACATATCGGGGTTAAAAATGCCGATGAAGATTTAAGAAGAACCGTGGCAGATATCAATACAGATACAGCGGTAAAGTTTGTAGTTATTTCAGGTGATATAACAGAAAATGGAACAGATGATGAAGTGGTACTTACGAAAGCCATACTTTCTGATCTGAAAATTCCTTTTTTTCTTGTTACGGGCAATCATGATAAAAACTGGTCACCAACGGGTGGTGAAGCTTTCACAAAATCATTGGGTGATGGGCGGTTTGTTTTTGAGTATGGAGGCGTTTTATTTATAGGAACCGATTCAGGCCCGTTTGTACTTCATAGAAGCCCCGGACAAGTGCCAAGAGCCGATATATTGTGGATGGATTCTATACTCGCTCATTCCAAGAAAGATATTCCAATCGTTTACATGAATCACTATCCACAGGATTCAACACAATTAAACTGGTTTGAAGCGATTGACCGGTTAAAGACCCGAAACATTCAATTGATTTTAGTGGGTCACAAGCACATGAATCATCAATATTCCTTTGAAGGTATTCCCGCCATTATGGGGAGATCAAATTTAAGAGCTGGGGATACGGTGGGAGGATACAATGTCGTACATTTTTCAAACGGCAAAGCTACTTTTTCCGAAAAAAAACCTTTCAATAAAATAAAAAAGGCATGGGGCGAAGTCGAGCTGCACCAATCATCACTTCAACTTTGAAAGTAAAGAGTACAACAGGCCTTCTTATGCCGTGAATGATCGTTATCCCTATGTAAAAATGCGTTGGCAATATGTAGATAAGGATGCTATCGGAGCAGGACTTGCTGTTACTGGAAATTATGTTATTGCTACAAATAATGGTGGATGGATCTATGCTTTAAATAAAATTAGCGGTAAGAAAACCTGGGAATATAAAACAAAGGGAAAGATTTATAGCACACCTGTTATAAAAGGCAATTCTGTTATTGTTGCTTCCACTGACAGCAACATATATTGCATTCAAATCAATACAGGAAAATTAATCTGGAAATATCATACAAATAAACCCATTGTTGCTTCACCCGAAATTGTTGGGAATACGCTATTCATCGGATCTTCTGAAGGTTATTTCAGGGCTTTAAACACCAGGAATGGAAAGCTGATTTGGGACTATGCCGGCGTAAATGATTTTATTATGTCAAAACCACTTTTTTATGGTGGAAATATTTATTTCGGAGGTTGGGGCAATGAATTTTATGCACTGGATGCCGGAACAGGAAAATTAAATTGGAAATGGGTTGACAGTTCACGCAACCGTATATTCTTACCAGCAGGTTCACAGCCGATCGGTACAAATGGAAAGATATTTATAATCACTGCAGATCAATTTTTAACTGTATTTGATGCTGCAACCGGAAAAATGCTGCACCAGAAAAGCGAGCCTTCCCTGCGTATACGGGAATCCATGACTTTATCGAAAGATAGTTTACAACTCTATGTAAAAAGTACGGATGGAAAACTTCTTGCAGTAGCTACCAATGAACCGGATATTAGCATTAATTGGAGTACCAAATTAAAAACCACTTATGACGTATCGTCCGCTCCGGCAATAGAAAGTAAGGCCCTTATTTATGTTCCTTCCGATGCAGGAGTTGTTTCTGCAGTGGATAAGGCAAAAAAAGAACTGGCGTGGAAATATAAAGTTTCTCATAGCCTGATTACCGGTATTGTTTCCACCAGTGAAAGGAATATTGTTGTAAGTACGGTGGAAGGTAAAATAGTTTGTTTGCAATTTTAATCACAATCATTATCAACTTATAACATTAGAAATGAAGAAAAACCTATTTATAGTTGGAGCATTATTTATCCTGTTTCCGTTAGCCAGCTTGGGACAGGCAGCAGAGAATGGATCAATTAAATCAAAACAAAATAAACGGTACGACGGTCAACCATTGGCAAACCTAACCAGGGGTCCTTACCTGCAGGTAGCCACCAGTAATAGCATAGTCATAAGATGGAGAACAGATACCTGGGCAAGAAGTCGCGTTCGTTATGGAACAGCACCAGGACAACTGAATTTTACCGCTGATGATTCCTCATTGGTACTGGATCACGAAGTGCGGCTAACAAACCTAAAGCCCAAAACAAAATATTATTATTCGGTTGGCGGCATTAAAGACACCCTGCAGGGCGATAAAAATAATTATTTTGAAACATTACCCCTGCCCGGTACCGAAGCTTTATATCGGATAGGTGTATTTGGTGATTGCGGTAACAATTCTACCAATCAACGCAATGTCCGTGACCAGTTTTTAAAATACCTTGGTAACGATTACATGGATTCCTGGATCTTGTTAGGAGACAATGCCTACCGTGATGGCGAAGATGCACAATACCAGACGAACTTTTTTGATATTTATAAAGATAATCTGCTGAAGAAATATCCTTTGTTTCCGGCTCCGGGCAATCATGATTATCATGACATAGAATTTTCGACGCCTTTTGCACAAAAGAATAAAGAGGTTGCCTATTATAAAAACTTCACTATGCCTGTCAATGGTGAGGCGGGGGGAGTACCTTCAAATAACCAGGCCTTTTATTCTTTTGACATAGGAAACATTCACTTCCTGTCTTTGGACTCTTATGGCATAGAAGAACAAGCGTACAGAATGTACGATACCCTGGGCCCGCAAGTGCAATGGATAAAGAAAGATCTTGATGCCAATAAAAACAAAGGTTGGATCGTTGCTTATTGGCACCATCCGCCCTACACAATGGGCTCGCACAATTCAGATAAAGAAGGCGAGTTAATAAAAATAAGAGAGAATTTCATACGCATATTAGAAAGATACGGGGTTGATCTTATTTTATGCGGCCACAGCCATTCTTATGAGCGCTCAAAATTAATGGCAGGGCACTTCGGTCCTATGACAAGTTTCGATGAAGCAAAGCATGCATTAAGTTCTTCTACCGGTAACTACAACGGCAGTCAAAACTCCTGTCCTTATATTAAAAGTGATGACAAGAACAAAGGAACAGTTTATGTGGTCAGTGGTTCTGCAGGGCAGTTAACATTTGTTCAATCTACCTATCCGCATAATGCAATGGTGTATTCCGATAATAAAGTGGCAGGTGCAGCAATGATAGAAGTAAATGCTAATAGGTTAGACCTGAAATGGATTACTACCGAAGGAAAAGTGCGGGACCAGTTTACCATGATGAAGAACGTTAATAAAACAACAACCATTAAACTTAAAAAAGGCCAGAAAGCAACTCTTACAGCATCCTTTGTGGGTAAGTATAAATGGAAGCACAGTAAAGAAACGGGCAGAAGCGTTGAAGTAACTCCGGCCACAGGAAAATCAACCTATAGTGTTCAGGATGAATTTGGTTGCCTTCAGGACAATTTTGAAGTGATTGTAACAAAGTAAACATTCCAAATACCTCATTTAAGAAAAGAAAGAATGTTCAAGCTAATTTTTAAGGAAATCTGTTTTTATAAGCACTGCTTTGTAGTAAAGGCAGTGCTTATTGTTTTTATAAGTATGACTTCATTGTATGTATCGTCCCAAACATCTACTACAGATGTACCGATGATTGGTGCTGAAATATTTATCGAACCGGGGCAGACGCCGGCAGAAATCGATACCTGGTTTAAAAGAATGAAAGAGGCAGGGATGACCATTACCCGTATCAGGATGTTTGAAAGATACATGCGTACGCCAGACGGCGGGTGGAATTACCAATTGTTTGATGAAGCTTATAAAGCAGGAGAAAAGTACGGCATTAAAATTTACGGGAATTTATTTCCGGCAACACCCTTTACGGATGTAGGTGGTTTTAAGTTTCCGCGGGATGAAGCGCATTTAAAGTCCATCGCCGAATACATTAAAAATCTTGCCACTCATTTCAGAAAATACAAATCCTGTTATGGCTGGGTGCCCATAAATGAACCTGGGTCTGGGGGACTGCCAAAAGATTCTTTTACAAAAGATAAATTCAGGGAGTGGAAAACGCTGCAACCTGTTTCAGCGTACAATAGCAAGGGGTATGAACATTTTGATTTTGCTGAGGAACAGTTTCTTTTAGATTATAATGTTTGGTTTTTAAAATGGTTGACCGACGAAATTCATAAATACGATCCCGGAAGGATTATACACGTAAACAATCATGCTCTATTTCAAAATGTGGCGGAGTATAATTTTCCTGAGTGGCGAAAGTTTCTTACCAGCCTTGGCGGCTCGGCACATGCAAGCTGGCATTTTGGTTATTTTCAGCGAGCGCAATATACAATGGGGATGTCGGCCACAAGCGAAATCCTGCGGTCGGGCGCCGGTTCTCTGCCCTGGCTAATGACCGAGTTGCAGGGAGGTAATAATACCTATAGCGGCTATGATGCCATGTGCCCCACAAAAGAAGAAATAACACAGTGGTTGTGGACCACCATCGGTACAGAAAGCAAAGGCGCTATTTTTTGGAGTTTAAATCCAAGAGCATCAGGCATTGAAGCAGGGGAGTGGGCACTCTTAAATTTTCAGGATCAGCCATCGGATAGAATGGAGGCCGCTGCGGCTGTGGCAAATACGATCAATAAAAATGAACAATTGTTTGCCAGTGCCAAACTTGTTGAATCGGGTATTACCATTCTATATGTTCGGGAAGCCTTATGGGTAGAAAAAAAATTGCAAACGGGCGGCACTTTCTACGAGGGCAGAAATACCGGTGGGGTAATGAAATCCGCCCTGGGCTATTTTGAAGCACTGAGCGAGATGGGCCTGCAGGCTAATTTCAAAGAGATAAGCGAATTTGATTTTTCTAAAAATGACTACACTGGAAGCACACTGATCTTAGCACACCAGGTTGCCATTCCATCTGTGTATTGGAAAGCACTGGAGGCATTTGTGAGCAAAGGCGGTAAACTCCTTGTTGACGGACTCACCGGCTATTATGATGAAAAGGCCATCTGCATCATGAAAACGGGCTTTCCATTTGAAAAGTTGTTCGGGGGTGTTATAACTGAATTTAAAGTGGCAGGCAACCTCTTTACTATAAAGCTTGCCGATCCGGCGCTTGCTCTGCCAGCGCATTTATGGCTCGGCACCATCCAGCCCTCAACCTCTAAACCAATAGGAACAATCAGCAATGAAGTGGTGGCAACCAGAAATGATTTTGGCAAAGGCCAGGTGGTCTGGATTCCATCGTTAATCGGGTTAGGCAGCCGAATCAGTAAGGACTACAGCAAGCTGACAGACCTGCTGAACAATGAAGCAAAGCAGAGTATTACCAGTGTGCCGTTTAAATTTAAAGCAAGGCAGGCGGGAATGCTGATGAAAACGTTGAAATCGGGTAATGCCTATTTAACCATCATCATCAACAAATCCACAGTGCACAAAAACCTGATGCTTACTATAAATAATGAAAAGCTGAAACCTGAAATCATATTTACAAATAAACAAGGCAAGGTGTCCGGAAAAGGTATTCAAATACACCCCGAAGAAACTATGGTAATTCAATGGAAGTAATTGATGCCTCGTAAGCAAAAAAGAATGGTATCGAAACAGGGCCGCACCTTTAAGAATCCCATACTCTGTTGACATTTTGAAGTTAGCTGCACTAAATGTCACTTACCGGCAATGAGTTCAGGAATTGAATATCCTGGTTTCAATTCCTGAACCCATTTTCAGTCTTTTTTGTGAGTTGCTGACTCACGGATTCCCCACTGGTTTTTGCAGCAAAAGGAGTAATTGGAAAAGTTATAAAGTCAAAAAAGAACGCAAATTTTTGATTGTGGGCTTTTAACATCTTTTAATATTGATTGAAGCAGATGGCATAACTCTTGTATCAGTTACGATTAAATTATTTAGATATGAAAAAACTTTGGATAACACTGGGCGCTTTGGCCGTTGTGGCCGGGGCTGTGTATTTATTGAAAGACAATGAAAAGGTAAAAGATGCGCTGGATAAAATCAATGACACCGCCAACGACAAGCTGGGAAAACTAAGCAACAACTGGAAAAAAGCAACGGATCAGTTTAATAAAAAGGTAGCTCAGCACGCCTGACCTGGTTTTGTAAAATATGTAAAGATTACTAAGGTGACATTGGGTCACCTTTTTTTATTAGCAACCTTGCAGTACCTCTACAAGTACTATTTTGTTGTGATAAAAAATAGTCAGGCACAACAAAATGATAATTGTCCACCGGAAATCCTGTATAGAACAGCATTGACAAAACTCTTGAATCTATCATTTACTTTCGAGGTCTCCATCGACTTTCAAAAAAACAGGTTGCAAACGTTCTCGACATCGATTGCGTAAATAAATAGTGTAAATCTGCTTGCCGGGTTGGAATATCTTTTTACACTTGTTAAGGAAAGAATAGGATCAGTGAAATTTGGCTGCAGCCGCTTTTAACATGGCGGAAGAAATGCTGGTTGGATATAGATGATATGATGAACCCTGTTCTTTTAAAAAAGAGACTGCCGGATGAAAAACAATGTATTGAAAGTACATCCTAATGATAACGTGATCGTGGCCTTACAGGACCTGGCCGGGGGCCAAACCGTCTCCTGCAATGGGGTTTCTTACGAAGTAGTGGATAACATTCCGGCCAAGCATAAATTTTTTGCCCAGGACATGAACCCCGGTGATGAAGTCATTATGTATGGGGTGTTGGTGGGTAAGGCGCAGGCCTTTATTCCGAAGGGCGGTTTAATGACGACTGCCAATGTAAAACATGCCGCCGATCCCTACACCTACCGTGGCTCGCATTACCAGTGGCAGCCGCCTGATGTGTCAAGGTTCAGGGGCCGCACCTTTAACGGGTATCATAGAAGCGACGGCCGCGTGGGCACGGCCAATTACTGGCTGTTCATTCCAACCGTTTTTTGCGAGAACCGGAACATGGATGTGATCCGCGAAGCCCTGCATAATGAGTTGGGCTATGCGGTCGCCGATAAATACAAGCAGTACACGCAGCACCTGGTGGAAGCGTACCAAAAAGGTGAAGACGCTTGAGCAGATCAATTTGGCGCCGGCTGGTGAAAAGCCAAACCGGCTGTTTAAAAATATTGATGGCATCAAATTCCTGAACCACCAGGGTGGCTGTGGCGGTATCAGGCAGGACGCTGCGGTGCTAAGCAAACTGCTGGCGGCCTATGCCGATCATCCCAACGTAAGCGGTATTACAGTGTTAAGCCTGGGTTGCCAGAATTTGCAGGTGGCTGATTTTTTTGCCGATCTGAAACAACGCAATCCGGCCTTTGATAAACCGCTTTACATTTTTGAACAGCAAGGTTCACAAAGCGAAGAGCAAATGATTGCCGAAGCCATTAAAAAAACCTTTGAAGGCCTGGTGGAAGCCAACAAGCTGGAAAGGGCCCCGGCTACACTTGATAAACTGACCGTGGGTGTCAAATGCGGCGGCAGCGATGGCTTTAGCGGCATCTCGGCCAATACCGCGGTGGGGTATTGCTCCGATCTTTTGGTGGCCCTGGGAGCTAAGGTTTTGCTGGCCGAGTTTCCCGAACTCTGTGGCGTGGAGCAGCAAATCGTGGATCGGGCGGTGGACGAACCAACCGCCAAAAAGTTCATGCACCTGATGAAAAGTTATGAGGAGATTGTAACCCGGGTGGGTTCGGGGTTTCATATGAACCCTTCTCCCGGCAACATAAAGGATGGATTGATCACCGATGCCATAAAAAGTGCCGGCGCTGCCAAAAAAGGCGGCACGTCCCCTGTGGTGGATGTGCTGGATTATACCGAACCGGCCATCAAACCCGGCTTAAATTTAGTGTGTACCCCCGGCAATGATGTAGAAGCCACTACCGGAAAAGCCGCATCGGGCGCCACACTGATTTTGTTTACAACGGGCCTGGGAACACCCACCGGTAACCCGGTTTGTCCTACCATTAAAGTGGCCACCAATTCAAAGCTGGCCAAACGAATGCAGGACATTATTGACATTGACACAGGGCCCATTATTGAAGGCGAAAAAACCATTGAACAAATGGGCGAAGAGATACTGGAGTATTGTATCCGGGCCGCCAGCGGGGAAGCCATACCCAAAGCCGTGTTGCTCAACCAGGATGATTTTATCCCCTGGAAGCGGGGCGTATCCTTGTAAAGAAATTTATTTTTTTAGATACCGGCAGCGGTTTTTCATGGCATCCCGGTTGCGTCGCAATCCTTTCATCTGCAGGGCAGTGGGCAGCAAAAGCTCCAATAGCCTTACCAGCCGTACAAGGGAGTGACACAACAGGCGCCCAATAGTAGCAATAAAGCAAAACCAATGAAAAAATTTTTAGACGAAAACTTTTTACTGCACAACAAAACGGCCCAGGTGCTGTATCATGAGTATGCCAAAGACATGCCCATCATTGATTACCACTGTCACCTGCCGCCGGACCAGATCGCTAACGATATAAATTTTAAAAACCTTACCCAGGCCTGGCTCTATGGCGATCATTACAAGTGGCGGGCCATGCGCACCAACGGCGTGGAGGAAAGTTATTGCACCGGCAGTAAACCCGATTTTGAAAAATTTCAGAAGTGGGCCGGCACCGTGCCCTACACCTTGCGCAATCCTTTGTATCACTGGACGCACCTGGAACTGCAGCGCTATTTTGGCGTGCAGGAAATTTTAAATGCCGGTAGCGCCGAAAAAATATACGAGGAATGTACCGCCAAACTCCAAACACCGGAGTATTCGGTACGTAATCTTTTGCGTCGTATGAACGTAAAAGTGGTGTGTACCACCGATGATCCCCTGGATTCTTTGGAGCACCACCAAAAAATAAAAGAGGAGGGTTTTGACATTCGCATTCTTCCGGCTTTCCGGCCCGATAAAGCCATGAATGTGGACAGCGCCGAAGTCTTCAATGCCTACCTCTCCCAACTGGAAGTGGTAAGTAATACCAGCATACATTCCTTTGAAGACTACCTGGCTGCCTTAAAAAGCCGCCATGATTTTTTTGCTTCGATGGGCTGCTCGGTCTCCGACCACGGGCTGGAACAGGTGTACGCGGAAGACTACACCCAATCCGAGATTGAAAAGATCTTTAGCAAGATCCGCTTTGGTATTGAATTGTCCGCAGAGGAGCGGGGGAAGTTTAAATCCGCCATGCTGGAAATCTTTGCCATTTGGGATCACGAAAAAGGCTGGGTGCAGCAATACCACCTGGGCGCCCTGCGCAACAATAATTCCCGCATGCTTAAGCAACTGGGCCCCGATACGGGCTGGGATTCCATTGGTGATTTTTCCCAGGGCCGGGCACTGGCCAAATTCCTGGACCGGCTGGACCAAAACAACCAACTGGCTAAAACCATTTTGTATAACCTCAATCCGGCCGACAATGAACTGATGGCTACCATGATCGGTAACTTCAATGATGGCTCGGTGGCCGGCAAGGTGCAATGGGGATCGGGCTGGTGGTTTTTGGATCAAAAAGACGGCATGACCAAACAACTCAATGCCCTGTCCAATATGGGACTGGTGAGCCGCTTTGTGGGCATGCTCACCGATTCCAGAAGTTTTCTGTCCTATCCGCGCCATGAGTATTTCCGCCGCATCCTGTGCAACCTCTTTGGAGAGGAAATAGAAAACGGCGAACTGCCCCACGACCTGCCCTGGACCGGAAAGGTGATCCAGGATATCTGCTACCACAATGCTAACCATTATTTTAACTGGGCGGAAGCTACATCACCGGCCCAGGTACAAACTCTTTAACCTATCAAAACACTATGAGCTTTTTATCTGAATTGGAAAATATTTTTGTTTCGGAAGACCAGGTACCCGAAAAACACCGCCTTACATCGCTTATAAAACAACGGGAATTTCTCTCCAATGGCGAAATGATTCCCTGGGACGGCCCCGTGCACGACGTGTATTCACCAGTCTGTATTCGTACCGAAAAAGGACTGGAGCGAAAACTAATTGGTTCTTATCCTGTGTGTACGGAAGCAGAGGCCCTGGAAGCCCTCAATGCCGCTGTAGCAGCCTACGATAATGGACGCGGCGAGTGGCCCACCATGTCGGTTGCCGAACGGATCAAATGCATTGAAAACTTCACCCATAAAATGCTGCAGCAAAAAGACCTGGTGGTGAAGCTCATTATGTGGGAGATTGGAAAGTCCTATGCCGATTCTGTAAAGGAATTTGACCGCACGGCTGAATATATCTATGCCACCATTGATGCGCTGAAAGACCTGGACCGCCAATCCTCGCGTTTTGAAAGCGAGCAGGGAATTGTGGCGCAGATCCGCCGTTCGCCATTGGGGGTGGTGCTTTGTATGGGTCCATTTAACTACCCGTTGAATGAAACCTTTACCACCCTGATCCCCGCCATCATCATGGGCAATACCTTGCTGTTCAAACCGCCCAAGCATGGCACCTTGTTGCATTATCCTTTGTTGCAGGCCTTTAAAGAATCCTTTCCCAAAGGCGTGGTCAATACCATTTATGGAAGAGGACATACCATTGTACCGGCGCTGATGCAGTCGGGAAAAATCAATGTGCTGACCCTGATTGGGTCCAGCAAGGTGGCCAATGAATTAAAAAAACTGCATCCTAAAGTCAATCGCTTAAGAGCGATCCTGGGACTGGATGCAAAAAACGCCGCCATTGTTACCGAAAATGCCGATCTGAAACTGGCCGTACAGGAAACCGTACTGGGCTCATTATCGTTTAATGGTCAGCGTTGTACCGCACTGAAGATCATTTTTGTTCATAAAAATGTGGCTGAACAATTTGTGCAGCAACTCACCGAAGCGGTTGGTAAATTAAAGTTTGGCATGCCCTGGATAGAAGGGGTAACCTTAACGCCCTTGCCCGAACCGCACAAGCCGGCCTATTTAAAAGAATGCATTGAGGATGCTGTACAGCATGGCGGCAAAGTGATGAATGAAAACGGCGGTGCTTCGGTGGAATCTTTTGTTTATCCGGCCGTGGTTTACCCGGTAAATAAAAACATGAAACTGTACCGCGAAGAACAGTTTGGGCCGGTGATACCGGTGGTGCCGTATGACAAAATAGATGAACCAATTGAATATATTATTGCGTCCACACATGGCCAACAGGTTAGTATCTTTAGCAACCATTCAGGGGAGGTGGCCAATACAATTGATCCGCTGGTAAACCAGGTAAGCCGGGTGAACATCAACTGTCAGTGTCAGCGTGGTCCGGATGTATTTCCCTTTACCGGGCGCAAGGACAGTGCGGAAGGAACGCTGTCGGTGGTGGATGCACTGCGTTCGTTTTCCATCCGGTCATTGGTAGCTACCAAACTGAATGAAACCAACAAGCAATTGCTCAATGAAATTGTGCAGGGGCACCAGTCGAATTTTTTAAGTACTAAGTATATTTTTTAATGAAGCGGATCTTTTGTTTTGGTGAATTGTTACTTAGGCTTTCTCCTCAATTGGAAGGCAAATGGATCAAAGAGCATTCTATGCCGGTTTTTATTGGCGGGGCAGAACTGAATGCAGCTACGGCTTTGGCCCGCTGGGATGTGCCGGTGGCTTATGGTACCGCCTTGCCTGATAATTATTTGTCGAAAGAAATTATAGCGGCTGTTCAGCAAAAAAATATTGATACCCGTAAAATTATTTTCAATGGAAACCGGATCGGCACTTATTATTTGCCGCAGGGCGCTGACCTGAAGAATGCAGGTGTGATTTACGACCGGGCCCATTCTTCTTTTTGGGATTTGCAGCCGGGCCAGATGAACTGGGAGGAAGTGTTTGAGGATGTGGACTGGTTTCATTTCAGCGCCATCAGTCCGGCGCTAAATGCAAACGTGGCGGCTGTTTGTAAAGAAGCGGTGGAAGCAGCCCGCAAAAAAGGAATTACTATTTCAGTAGATCTGAACTACCGGGCCAAACTGTGGCAATGGGGCAAACAACCCCTGGAAGTGATGCCGGAGTTGGTGCAGTATTGTGATGTGATCATGGGTAACCTGTGGGCAGCCGAAAAAATGCTGGGCATTAGCATTGGAAAAGAGTTGGCCCATCACAAAGACGCTTATTTGGATCAGGCTCTTAAAACATCACAGGAGATCACCAGACTATTTACCAGCTGTAAGCAGGTGGCCAATACCTTTCGCTTTGACGAGGGGGAAGGGGTGCGGTATTATGCCACACTATATGCCCAAAACCAATTGTGCCTGTCTAAAGAACATCACACGGAATTTATAGTGGATAAGGTAGGCAGCGGAGATACCTTCATGGCTGGCCTGATCTATGGAAATCATCATGACCTGCCGCCTCAGGAAATTATTGATTTTGCGGCAGCGGCGGCCTTTACTAAATTGTTCATTAAAGGCGATGCCACCACCGCATCGGTGGAGGAAATCAAAAAAGCTTATTTAAACTATGCGTAAAAAAGATCAGGCCCTGCAGGCCTTGCTGCAGCAAAAACTGCTTCCGCTTTATTACCACCAAAGCGCAGAAGTAAGCGTGGCCATACTCCGGGCTTTGTATGAGGCAGGTGTTCGAACACTGGAGTACACCAACCGGGGCGAGCATGCCCTGGAAAATTTTAAGGTCTTAAGAAAAACAGCAGATAAAAGCCTGCCCGGACTACAACTGGGTATTGGAACGATAAAAACCAAAAAGGCGGCAAAAAAATTTATGGAAGCCGGCGCTGATTTTATTGTTTGCCCTTCCTTTAATGAAGAAGTGGCGGACATAGTGCATGATGCAGGCCTGCTGTGGGTTCCGGGTTGTTTCACCACCACAGAAATTGCCAATGCAGAAGAAGCGGGAGCCAGCCTGGTAAAGATCTTTCCGGGCAACCTGCTGGGGCCTTCCTATATCGGCGCCATCAAAGAGATTTTTCCCGACCTGAAATTTATGCCTACCGGCGGCGTGGAAGCCGAAGAAAAAAACCTGAAAAGCTGGTTTACTGCCGGAGTAGTTGCCGTGGGCATGGGCAGTAAACTGATTTCAAAAGAACTGATAGCACAGGAAGATTATGCAGGTTTGAAAGCTGCCACAGCAAAGGCCCTGCAGCTGGTGCAGGCTGCTGCCACTTCTGTTGCCTAATATTAACAGCCGTACAAGAGTGCGTCCGAAACTTCGGACGCAACAAAAGCTGAATAGAAATTGATTGCTGATTATATAAACTAAAATTATGCTTGTAGAGGAACCAAAGCAAATGCCGGTTGAAACAAATCAACCTAAAGAGAAAAAAACGATTGGAAATTACAGATGGGTAGTCGTGGCCCTGCTGTTTTTTGCTACGACTATCAACTATCTCGATCGCCAGGTGATTGGTTTGCTAAAAGATTATCTGGCCGCTGATATGGGCTGGTCGGAGACGGATTATAGCCGGATTGTGATGGCCTTTTCTGCAGCTTATGCTGTGGGACTGTTATTATTTGGCCGGTTCATTGATAAAATCGGGACAAAGCTTGGGTATGCGATTTCCATAGTTGTGTGGAGTGTGGCTGCCATGGGTCATGCCCTGGCAAGAACCACGTTGGGATTTGGCATGGCACGAACGGCATTGGGACTGGGAGAGGCTGGTAATTTTCCGGCCGCTATTAAAACAGTGGCGGAATGGTTTCCTAAAAAGGAAAGGGCTTTTGCTACTGGTATTTTTAACGCCGGTTCTAACATTGCTGCGGTGGTCGGACCATTTTTGATCATGTGGATCTTTGAAAATTATGGCTGGCACGAAGCATTTTTATGGACCGGTGTCATTGGTTTTGTCTGGTTGATTTTCTGGTGGATATGGTATGATGTTCCGGCAAAGCAAAAACGCCTGAAGGAGGCTGAGTTCACTTACATCCACAGCGATGCACCCGATATTGCCGCGGACAACGCGAAGAAGATCAGTTGGGGGAAAATAATTACTGTCCGCCAGACATGGGTCTTTGTGGTAGGTAAGTTTTTAACTGATCCTATCTGGTGGTTTTATTTATTCTGGATTCCTTCTTATTTCAACACAACTTATAATTTGAATCTTAGCAGCTCGTGGGTGTATGTATCTACCGTGTATGTGATCGCCAGCTTTGGAAGCGTATTGGGAGGTTATTTGTCGGGCTGGTTAATAAAAAAAGGATGGCCGGTTTATAAGGCAAGAAAGACCGCCATGTTTATATATGCCTTATGCGTAGTGCCGGTGATCTTTGTTCAGTATACCAGTGATGTATGGACCGCCGTTTTACTGATAAGTCTTGCTGCAGCAGCACACCAGGCCTGGAGTGCCAACATTTTTACTACGGCTTCTGATATGTTTCCCAAAACGGCAGTGAGTTCTGTGGTAGGTATTGGCGGCATGGCCGGTTCGGTCGGAGGTATTTTATTTCCCCTGCTGATAGGTACTATACTCGAACATTTTAAACTGCAGGGCGACATCAACATAGGCTATAACATCATCTTTGTTATTTGTGGTAGTGCCTATGTGCTGGCCTGGGTTTTAATGCACCTGTTAGCCCCGAAAATGGAACAGATAAAAGTTTGAGGTTGAAAGGCTGGTTTCTAATAACGTGCATCTATATTTTGCAATATAAATAATGTTGATTGGCGTCAGCCTAAAAGAGGGCGGTATGCTATCCAGCCAGTAATTAATTTTCTAATAGTTTGAACAGGAAGAACGAATGAAAGAACAAAAAAGTTTTGTGCGCATGCAGCAAACCATGCGCTGGTTTGGCCCTGCCGATCCGGTAAGCTTGCAGGACATACGGCAGGCGGGTTGCAGTGGCGTGGTCACAGCCCTGCACCACATTGCCAATGGAGAGGTTTGGAGCGTGGAGGAAATAAAAAAACGGCAGCAGGAAATTGAAGCAGCCGGAATGGTTTGGTCGGTGGTGGAAAGTGTGCCGGTGCACGAAGCCATCAAAACCCAGGCAGGCAATTTTCAACGCTATATTGACAACTATAAACAAACGCTGATCAACTTAGGCCAATGCGGCATTTCTATTGTCACCTACAATTTTATGCCCGTGCTGGATTGGACCCGGACCGATCTAAGCTATACGGTAGAAGATGGCTCCAAAGCCCTGCGTTTTGAGAAAGCGGCCTTTATTGCTTTTGATGTGTTTATGCTGAAACGGAAGGGCGCTGAAAAAGACTATGCAAGCGAAGATTTGCAAAGAGCCGAACAGCGGTTTGCCGGCATGAGTGAAGAAGAAAAGCGGCAACTGCAACGCAATATTATTGCAGGACTTCCGGGCAGTGAAGAAAGCTTTACGCTGCAGCAGTTTCAGCAGGCATTGGATACCTATGAAGGAATCGATGCGGATAGGTTAAGGCAACACCTGATTTATTTTTTACAGCAAATTATTCCTGTGGCAGATGAATGCGGCGTTAAAATGGTCATCCATCCCGATGATCCGCCGTATCCGATTTTGGGTCTGCCGAGGGTAGTCAGTACGGCAAAAGACATAGAGGCTTTGATACAAGCGGTTCCTTCTTTAAGTAATGGTCTTTGTTTTTGCACGGGCTCCTTTGGCGTGCGGGCCGATAACGATTTGCCGGCCATGGTTCAGCAGTTTGGCGACCGCATCAACTTCATTCATTTAAGAAGCACTAAAAGAAATGAATGGGGGGATTTTTATGAAGACAACCACCTGGAAGGGGATGTGGATATGTACAGTGTGGTAAAAGAAATCGTTTCGGTGATGGATAAACGAAAGATCTCGATTCCCATGCGCCCCGATCATGGCCACCAAATGCTCGATGACCTGAACAAGAAAACCAACCCCGGATATTCCGCCATTGGGCGATTGCGGGGCCTGGCCGAACTCAGAGGACTGGAATGGGGGATTCTTGCTGCAAAAAGCTCTTGATCAAACCGCTTTATGGCTGTAGTTGTTATTTATACCAAACCGCTGTCAGAGAAATCATCATTAAACGTGAGACAGCAGATGTGAGACAGAAGCAGCCGCTTTTTCCCTTCTGTCATCTACCAACTATCATCTGCCATCTTCATAGCCTTCTACAGCAATGAACTTTTTAAAGAGGATTCCCTCACAATCAATTGGGTGTCGAGGGTTTTGGTTTCAAAATGTGTAACAGGTCTTTTGCTTTCAATCATCTGGATTAAAAGTTCGGTGGCGGTTTGGCCAATTTCAAAAGCCGGCTGCCGAATGACCGTTAAAGCGGGGGAAAATAACTCACCCACATTGGTATTGGTAAAGCCTGTAAAGCCCACTTCTTTTTTGGGCTTTATTTTTTTGAGTACGCCAAGGCACACCGTTGTAATTCTGTCTCCCGCAGCAAAAACGGCATCGGGTTTTGTTTTGGATTTAAATAAACTGCCGACAGCTTCCTCCACTTCCTCAGTAATCATCCCTCCGTGATTGCAATATTTTACCAGGCTTTCCGCAAAAGGAATTTTATGTTTTTGCAACGCATCCTTATAACCCTCCAGCCGTTCTTTGGTGATGGACAAAATAGGCGAACCGGTGAGGTGAGCAATTTTTTTAAATCCCTGGTAAATTAAATGTTCCGTGGCATGAAAAGCCCCCAGGTAATTATTGGCGGTTACTTTATGGGTTTGAATTTCATCTGTAATGCGGTCAAAAAAAACGA
>CAVOOL010000018.1:0-364539 GCA_963697545.1 uncultured Bacteroidota bacterium
TACGGATGCGGCGAAAGGCCTTGAGGTTCATACCCTTATCATCTGCGAAAGTTCTTTTTTTCTGCACAGGGAAAGTGGAACAAGATCTTTGAAAGTTTGGAAGCAACAGCACGTAAATCTTTAATAGGTTTACACAATAGGTAGGTCAAGCGAATAACATTCGATTTTGACTCGTTAATTTTCTTTTTTGAGAATTTTAATAGTCAGTATCAAAACTCATTTACAATGGAGAGTTTGATCCTGGCTCAGGATGAACGCTAGCGGCAGGCTTAATACATGCAAGTCGAGGGGCAGCAGGATGGTAGCAATACCATTGCTGGCGACCGGCAAACGGGTGAGGAACACGTACACAATCTTCCCAAAGCAGGGGAATAACCCGGGGAAACCCGGACTAATACCCCATAGTCTATCGAAGGGGCATCTCTTTGATAGTAAAACTCCGGTGGCTTTGGATGAGTGTGCGCCTGATTAGGTAGTTGGCGGGGTAACGGCCCACCAAGCCTGCGATCAGTAACTGGTGTGAGAGCACGACCAGTCACACGGGCACTGAGACACGGGCCCGACTCCTACGGGAGGCAGCAGTAAGGAATATTGGTCAATGGACGCAAGTCTGAACCAGCCATGCCGCGTGAAGGATGAAGGTCCTCTGGATTGTAAACTTCTTTTATAGGGGACGAAACCCGGGAATTCTTTCCCGATTGACGGTACCCTAGGAATAAGCACCGGCTAACTCCGTGCCAGCAGCCGCGGTAATACGGAGGGTGCAAGCGTTATCCGGATTCACTGGGTTTAAAGGGTGCGTAGGAGGGCAGGGAAGTCAGTGGTGAAATCTGTGGGCTTAACCCACAAACTGCCGTTGATACTCTCTGTCTTGAATATTGTGGAGGTGAGCGGAATATGTCATGTAGCGGTGAAATGCTTAGATATGACATAGAACACCAATTGCGAAGGCAGCTCGCTACACATATATTGACTCTGAGGCACGAAAGCGTGGGGATCAAACAGGATTAGATACCCTGGTAGTCCACGCCCTAAACGATGGATACTCGACATACGCGATACACTGTGTGTGTCTGAGCGAAAGCATTAAGTATCCCACCTGGGAAGTACGACCGCAAGGTTGAAACTCAAAGGAATTGGCGGGGGTCCGCACAAGCGGTGGAGCATGTGGTTTAATTCGATGATACGCGAGGAACCTTACCTGGGCTAGAATGCTAAGTGACCGTGGGTGAAAGCTCATTTTGTAGCAATACACACTTAGTAAGGTGCTGCATGGCTGTCGTCAGCTCGTGCCGTGAGGTGTTGGGTTAAGTCCCGCAACGAGCGCAACCCCCATCACTAGTTGCCATCAGGTAACGCTGGGAACTCTAGTGAAACTGCCGTCGTAAGACGCGAGGAAGGAGGGGATGATGTCAAGTCATCATGGCCTTTATGCCCAGGGCTACACACGTGCTACAATGGGGCGTACAAAGGGCTGCCACTTAGCGATAAGGAGCCAATCCCAAAAAACGCCTCTCAGTTCAGATTGGAGTCTGCAACTCGACTCCATGAAGCTGGAATCGCTAGTAATCGTATATCAGCAATGATACGGTGAATACGTTCCCGGACCTTGCACACACCGCCCGTCAAGCCATGGAAGCTGGGTGTACCTAAAGTCGGTAACCGCAAGGAGCCGCCTAGGGTAAAACTAGTAACTGGGGCTAAGTCGTAACAAGGTAGCCGTATCGGAAGGTGCGGCTGGAATACCTCCTTTTTAGAGCACATTGTCCTTGTGTCCGCACAAGACAATATTGACCTACCCCGCTGTTGTTTCCACTTCTTTCAAACTTATTTAGTTCTTTTAAATAGTAAACCCGATAAAAAGGGGCTACAAAGATCCGTAGCTCAGCCTGGTTAGAGCACTACACTGATAATGTAGGGGTCACCAGTTCAAATCTGGTCGGGTCTACTAAAACTAGCGGTGAGATTAGTTGATAAGAGGAAAAGTTGATTGGTACTTCACTTATCAACCCCTTTACCCAGAGTAACTAATCAACCCAAAGCAATTGGGGGATTAGCTCAGCTGGCTAGAGCACCTGCCTTGCACGCAGGGGGTCAACGGTTCGAATCCGTTATCCTCCACAATTGAGTAATTAAAAATTAGAATGAATATTTAATAATTACTCGACAGTTCTTTCAAACTTTAGATGTAACCGTAAAAAAGGCGGTTGATTGGTATCAAGGCCAATTACATCACACACAATCAGTGCAATATGCAAATATTACATCTGTGCAATCAGTGGTTAAGTTCTTTGACATATTGGAAAATCAAAAAAGTTGTTAGACGAGAGTCTATTTATCGATCACATATTTAATATCGCCAAGTTATTGGTGGTCTGAAATCATTGTGGTCGGGTAACAATACAATTTCAAATTTTTTAAAGCAACTAAGGGCGCATGGTGGATGCCTTGGCTCTGAGAGGCGATGAAGGACGTGGTAAGCTGCGATAAGCTGGGGGGAGATGCACACAATCGTTACATCCCCAGATTTCCGAATGGGACAACCCACTAGACTGAAGGTCTAGTATCTCGAAAGAGAAGCCAACCCCGAGAACTGAAACATCTAAGTACCGGGAGGAAAAGAAAATAAATTAATGATTCCCCAAGTAGTGGCGAGCGAACAGGGAACAGCCTAAACTTGAGCGGCGTGCCGCTTGAGGGTTGTAGGACCACATTTAGAAACTGTCATCAAGCTGAATTTTTTGGAAAATTAAGCCATAGAGCGTGATAGCCGCGTAAGCGTAAATTGACAGGGACGAGTGGTATCCTGAGTAGGGCGGGACCGGAGAAATCCTGCTTGAATCTGCCAGCACCATCTGGTAAGGCTAAATACTCCTCAGAGACCGATAGTGAACCAGTACCGTAAGGGAAAGGTGAAAAGCACCCTAAACAAGGGAGTGAAATAGTACCTGAAACCGTGCGCCTACAAGCGGTCGGAGCTCAAGCAATTGAGTGACGGCGTGCCTTTTGCATAATGAACCTACGAGTTGCTCCTCACAGGCGAGGTTAAGTTCTTAATTAACGGAGCCGTAGCGAAAGCGAGTCCAAATAGGGCGTTTAGTCTGTGGGGGCAGACGCGAAACTTTGTGATCTATCCATGAGCAGGTTGAAGGTGTGGTAACACACACTGGAGGACCGAACCCGTTAGCGTTGAAAAGCTCTGGGATGACTTGTGGATAGGGGTGAAAGGCCAATCAAACTGAGAGATAGCTCGTTCTCCCCGAAATGTTTTTAGGAACAGCGTCGCATTTTAGAAGTTTATGAGAGGTAGAGCTACTGATTGGGCTAGGGGGCTTCACCGCCTACCAAACCCTGACAAACTCCGAATGCTCATAAATATCTGCGGCAGTGAGGCTGTGGGCGCTAAGGTCCATGGCCGAGAGGGAAATAACCCAGAATAACAGCTAAGGTCCCTAATACACAGTTAAGTTGATCAAACGAGGTGGGGTTTCTATAACAGCCAGGATGTTGGCTTGGAAGCAGCCATTCATTTAAAGAGTGCGTAACAGCTCACTGGTCGAGAGACCCTGCACGGAAAATAATCGGGCATCAAACTGTGAACCGAAGCTTTATGATTGCACTTTAGAGTGTATATCGGTAGGGGAGCATTGAAACCTGCATCGAAGGTGTACCGCGAGGTATGCTGGAGCGGTTTCAAAAGAAAATGTAGGTATAAGTAACGATAAATAAGGTGAAAAACCTTATCGCCGAAAGTCTAAGGGTTCCTGATCAACGTTAATCGGATCAGGGTTAGTCTGGTCCTTAGGAAAACCCGAAAGGGGTATCTGATGGAAAGCTGGTTAATATTCCAGCACCAGCATTCATTTCGATGGGGTGACGCGGAAGTGAACAACACACGATGCTTACGGAATAGCACGTTTAAGTACGTAGTTAGATCCTGTACAGGTAAATCCGTACGGGATGACGAAATACGAAAGTATCTGAGGGCTTCGGCCCGATGGAGTGTTCTAATAGCCGCCAAGAAAAACCTCTAAGGTTAGGTGAATGCTGCCAGTACCGCAAACCGACACAGGTAGACGGGATGAATATTCTAAGGCGCTCGGGTGAGCCGTGGAGAAGGAACTAGGCAAATTAACGCTGTAACTTCGGGATAAAGCGTACCGCAGCAATGCGGTCACAGTAAAATGGTTCAACCAACTGTTTAACAAAAACACAGGGCCCTGCAAAATCGTAAGATGACGTATAGAGCCTGATACCTGCCCGGTGCTGGAAGGTTAAGGAAGGATGTTCGGGGGCAACCCCAAAGCTTCTGACTGAAGCCCCAGTAAACGGCGGCCGTAACTATAACGGTCCTAAGGTAGCGAAATTCCTTGTCGGGTAAGTTCCGACCTGCACGAATGGTCTAATGAGTTGAACACTGTCTCCTCCACGAGCCCGGTGAAATTGTAGTATCGGTGAAGATGCCGGTTACCCGCCACGGGACGGAAAGACCCCGTGAACCTTCACTACAACTTTGCATTGATTTTGAACAACCGATGTGTAGGATAGTTGGGAGACTTTGAAGCTGCCTCGCCAGGGGCGGTGGAGTCAACGTTGAAATACCAACCTTCGTTTGTTTAGAGTCTAATCCCCTTAAGGGAAACAGTGCATGGTGGGTAGTTTGACTGGGGTGGTCGCCTCCTAAAAAGTAACGGAGGCTTGCAAAGGTTCCCTCAGTACGGTTGGTAATCGTACGTAGAGCGCATCAGTATAAGGGAGCTTGACTGTGAGACATACAAGTCGAGCAGGGGCGAAAGCCGGCTGAAGTGATCCGGTGGTTCTGCATGGAAGGGCCATCGCTCAAAGGATAAAAGGTACTCCGGGGATAACAGGCTGATCTCCCCCAAGAGCTCATATCGACGGGGAGGTTTGGCACCTCGATGTCGGTTCGTCACATCCTGGGGCTGGAGAAGGTCCCAAGGGTTCGGCTGTTCGCCGATTAAAGTGGCACGTGAACTGGGTTCAGAACGTCGCAAGACAGTTCGGTCCCTATCTGTGGTGGGCGCAAGTAAATTGAGTGGACGTGACCTTAGTACGAGAGGACCGGGTCGCACGTACCGCTGGTGTATCTGTTGTGCCGCCAGGTGCAATGCAGAGTAGCTACGTACGGACAGGATAAACGCTGAAAGCATCTAAGCGTGAAACCTTCCACAAGATGAGTTTACTTTTAAGAGCCGTAGTAGACGACTACGTTGATAGGCTACAGGTGTAAAGCTGGCAACAGCAAAGCCGAGTAGTACTAATTGCTCGTACGCTTTAATTTTTTATATAGCTTCGCTAACAACCTTTTTCCAATATGTCACCTTATTGTCTTACAAAGTAAGATCTACCTTTTTATGGTGGTTTTGCCGGCGGTGTTCACCTCTTCCCATACCGAACAGAGAAGTTAAGCCCGCCATGGCCGATGGTACTGCACCACAATGCGGGAGAGTAGGTAGCTGCCATATTTATTAAAAAACGCCTCTGAAAAAGAGGCGTTTTTGTTTTTATACACCCTTCCCTTCAACTATACTAGTTCCCACCTCATTTCCTTTCATTATTTCTGCAGAGCCTTTGCTCTAAATTTTTTTAATTAGAAAAGAGTATATTTACTATTACCTACTTCTTTGAATTCTTAGTCTGAATTCTTACCCCGCAGGTTATTTAGAAAACAATCCATCCAATTACTTCTAAAACCCCCACATGTTTTCTAATTATCTAGGCTATGATAATATATCGAACCTCCCTGGGGAAAGTGAGAATATTCATAAGTTCTTTATTGCTGGTACTTCTATTCTTTTATGGTGCAAAAGCTCAGAAAGAAGCGGAAAAAGGATTGCCCTTTATTACCAACTATCTTCCTAAAAATTATAAAGCCTTGCCTCAAACCTGGTGTGTGATGGAAGACAACAGGGGCATTATGTACTTCGGCGTTCAAAATGGCATTCTTGAATACGATGGTGTAAAGTGGCGCAAAGTAAGCTTCAAACATATCCCTGTTGTAGTAAGGGCTTTAGCTAAAGATAAAAAAGGCAGGATTTATTATGGCGCCATTGGGGATTTTGGTTATCTGACCCAGGATAGCTTAGGGCAAACGGTTGGCAAATCACTTACGCAGTACGTGCCTGCCCAATACCGGAATTTTTATGATGTATGGACCATCCATGTGGCCAATGAAGGCATTTATTTTCAGTCACGTGAAATGATATTTCGCCTGAATGAAAACAAGGAAATCAAAGTCTGGAAGCCGAAGGCAAAATTCATGTACTCTTTTTACCTGGACGATAATTATTATGTACATGAGCAGGGCATTGGTCTTTTTAAAATGGTGAGTGATTCACTGCAGTTTATTCCCGGAAGTGAGTTTCTTGGCCAGGAGCGGATGCAGGTGATGTTGCCTTATGCTTCGCCAGGATCGGAAAAAAGGGTAAGTGAAAAACAATACCTGATAGGCCTGTTTTATAGTGGCCTATACCTGTTTAATGGCAAAACCTTTCAACCATTTGTATCGGAAGCCACTCCACTTCTTAAATCAGGCACATTATACAAAGGCGTAAAAACAATAGATGGACAGTATGCGCTTTCCACTACAGGAAAGGGATTAATTGTTATTGACGCCGAAGGGAAAATTGTGCGCCTGATCAACAGGGATGTTGGTTTGCAGGATGAATCGGTTTATGCCGTATTTGCCGACAGCAAAGGAATGCTTTGGCTGGCGCTTGACAATGGAATCTCACGGGTGGAAACAAATTCTCCGTTAACGCAGTTTACGAACCAGGCAGGCATTAACACAGCTACCCTTTTTATTAAACGGTTCGAAGGAAACCTTTACCTGGGTACTACTAATGGCTTGTTACGCTTTAATGATGCCACGACAAAATTTGAACCGGTGGCCGGCATACCGCCTAATCAAACCTTTGCCCTGGTTAAAGATGGAAACACTTTATTGGTTCCCAATGACGGTCTTTTCTCCATTGAGCATAATAAAGTGCAGCAGATACAGCCATCTATCGGTGGCGATATGCAATTGGCCGGTCTTTTACTATCAGAGAAACATCCCGGAATTTTATATGGAGGGGCTACTTCCGGTCTAAAAATTTTTACAAGAACCACATCGGGCTGGAAGTTTGCCGGACAGGTTCCACATTTGGAGGACCAGATCTGGACCTTCTCTGAAAATACTAACGGATCCATATGGGTAGGAACACAAAGTGGCGTTGTGTACAGAGTAACGCCTTTCTTCAACGAAAAGCAGGAGCCCGTTGTAAGCAAATTCAGGGTGGAGAGATTCGGTGAAAAAGAAGGTTTTCAATCAGCTATTGGCAACGTCTATAAAATTAAAGGCGAGTCATGGTTTCCTGCTGATTCATGCATTTATAAATTTAATGAACAACAAAACCGGTTTGTAAAAGACACCACCTTCGGCAATTTTAAAAACGGCGGAGGCAAGGATGAATTTTATATAGCAGAAGATAAAAGCGGCAGGGTATGGGTGCGGTTTGGAAAAGAAATAATATTGGCCATTCCTCAGCCTAATGGAAAGTACAGGCTCGATAAAACCTCTTTACTGCCTATAGCCGACCGGTCGTTTGCTGCTATCTATCCTGAAGATAATGGCATTGTCTGGATCTGCACTACAGACGGATTGGTTCGCTTTGATGAAAAGATAGAAAAGAATTACGATGCCTCGTTTAAAACCATACTGCGGCACGTGGCTGCAGGATCCGAGATCCTGAATACCAATACTGCGGACAGCCATTATACGCCGCCTTCCATTTCTTTTAGTAAAAGCAGTTTACGCTTCGAATATGCAGCACCGTTCTTTGAGCAGGAAGATAAAACCCAATATCAAACCTGGCTGGAGGGGTTTGAACCAGGTTGGTCGGGCTGGGATAATAATTATTATAAAGAATACACCAATCTGCCCGACGGAAAATATACATTTCATGTAAGGGCTTTAAACATTTACCAGAAGCCGGGTGAAGAAGCCATTTATCAATTTTCTGTTCTTCCCCCCTGGTGGAGAGCCTGGTGGGCCTATTTATTATATGCACTCATGGCTGTTGCAGCCATTTATTCTTTGATCCGCTGGCGCACCCGCCAATTACATGAAAAACATCGCCAACTGGAAAAAACAGTTTCAGAACGTACGGCGGAATTAAGCCACCGCGTAGAAGAACTGGCGGTGATCAACAGCGTACAGGAAAGCCTTGTTAGCGAAATGGACATGCAGGGCATTTATAACATGGTTGGCGAAAAGATCCGGCAGATATTCAATGCACAGGTCATTGATATCGTAACGTATGATAGCCGTACCAACCTGATGGAAGATCATTATTCATTTGAAAAAGGCGACCGGACACTGGTTGGAAAATGGGAGCCTAAAGGATTTCGAAAGCATGTGATTGAAACAGGCCAGTTATTTCTGATTAATAAAGACCTTGATACCATCAGCCGGGAATTTGGCAGCCCCGTTATTTATGGTGAGCAGCCTAAATCGGCTGTTTTTGTACCCATGATGTCGGGTGGAGAAGTAAAAGGCATGATCAGCCTGCAAAACCTTGACAAGGAAGATGCTTTTTCAGATGCTGCGGTAAGCCTGCTTACCACTCTCGCCAATAGTATGAGCATAGCCCTGGAAAGTGCACGGCGCTTTGATGAAACCAATCGTTTATTGAAAGAAACAGAACAACGCACAGCTGAACTGGCTGTCATAAACAGTGTTCAGGAAGGGCTTGCAAAGGAGTTAGATATGCAAGCTATTTATGAATTGGTTGGCGATCGCATCCGTGATGTGTTCAATGCCCAGGCCGTCATTATTGCTACATTAGATCAAAGTACGGGGCTGGAGCATTTTAAGTATTTAATTGAAAAAGGTGAACGATATTACTTGTCGCCAAGACCTTATGATAAACTGAGGCAGCACCTGATAGATACAAAAGAGCGGATATTAATTAACCATAACTCGCAAGATGCTTTTGCCGCTTTTGGTATGGAAATCCTTCCCGGCACCGAGGATCCGAAATCATTACTGTTTGTACCTCTTATTTCCGGTGAAAAAGTAAAGAGCTATGTAAGCCTCCAAAATGTAGATCATGAAAATGCATTTAGCGAATCTGACGTACGACTTTTAGAAACACTTTCCAACAGCATGAGTGTGGCCCTGGAAAATGCAAGATTGTTTGATGAAACCAACAGGTTGCTTAAAGAAACCGAGCAACGGAATGCTGAATTAGCCGTGATCAATAGCGTACAGGAAAGCCTTGTTGCGCAGATGGATATCAGATCTATTTACGAATTGGTTGGAGAAAAGATCCGTGAAATATTTAGTGCGCAGGTCATTGATATTGTTACCTACGATCCAATACAAAACCTGATCGAGGATCAATATGCTTTTGAAAAAGGGGACAGAACCTTACTTGGACCCAGAGAACCTAAAGGTTTTAGAAAGCATGTTATAGAAACCGGTGGATTGCTGCTGCATAATGAAGACGTTGAAAAAGCAATAGAGGAATTTGGAAATGAAATATTGATAGGCGATAAACCTAAATCCCAGGTTTATATTCCAATGATTGCAGGTGGGAGAGTGAAGGGGGTTATCAGTCTTCAAAACCTCGATCATGAACATGCTTTTTCCGAATCTGATGTAAACTTACTGACAACATTAGCCAATAGCATGAGTGTGGCTTTGGAGAGTGCAAGACTCTTTGATGAAACAACAAGACTGCTCAAAGAAACAGAGCAACGCAATGCAGAACTGGCCGTCATTAACAGTGTGCAGGAAAGCTTGGTTGCACAAATGGACGTGCAGGGCATCTACGATTTGGTGGGCGAGAAGATGCGTGAAATATTTAATCCACAGGTCATTGATATTGTTACCTACGATAGCCGGGCCAATGTAATCGAAGACAAGTATTCATATGAGAAAGGCGACAGAACAATGGTTGGAAAAAGAGCCCCGAAAGGATTTCGAAAACATGTGATCGAGACCGGCGAACTGTTGTTGCATAATGATAATGTAGAAAAAGCAATACAGGAATTTGGCAATGAGATCCTCATTGGTGAAACGCCAAAGTCGCAAATCTATGTGCCCATGATAGCGGGTGGGAAAGTTACAGGAGTGATCAGTTTGCAGAATATAGATCACGAAAATGCTTTTTCTGAATCAGATGTAAGCTTGTTAACCACACTGGCCAACAGTATGAGTATAGCCCTGGAAAGTGTACGCTTATTTGATGAGACCAAACGATTACTGAAAGAGACCGAACAAAGAAATGCAGAACTGGCCGTGATTACAAGCGTCCAGGAAAGCCTGGTGGCCCAAATGGATATGCAGGGCATTTACGACCTCGTAGGTGAAAAGATGCGGGAGATCTTCAATGCGCAGGTTGTTGATATTGTTACCTACGATAAAAGAACCGGCCTGATAGAGGACCGGTATTCCTATGAAAAAGGTGATCGGTCCTTACTAGGCCCACGTGTACCCAAAGGTTTTCGAAAACATGTGATTGACAAAGCGCAGTTACTATTGATTAATAAGGACGTGGAAAAGCTCCGGCCTGTTTACGACAATACCGTAGTGGTTGGGCAGGCAGCAAAATCCCTGGTATTTGTTCCCATGATGGCGGGTGGAGAAGTAACGGGTGTAATTAGTTTACAAAACCTTGACCAGGAAGAAGCCTTTTCAGAATCCGATATCAACCTGCTAACTACTTTGGTCAACAGCATGAGTGTGGCATTGAAGAGTGCCCGCCTCTTTGATGAGACCATTCGTTTGCTAAAAGAAACCGAACAACGCACTGCAGAATTGGGTGTTATAAATAAAGTACAGGAAGATCTGGTTCGTGAAATCAACCTGCAGGCTATTTACGATTTGGTAGGCAACCGTATTAGCCAACTGTTCGACACACAATCTGTGATCATCAGAACCTTTGATCAGGTAACCGGTTTGGAGCACTGGCAATTTGCCATTGAAAAAGGCCAGCGTTTATACAGCGAACCAAGGCCATTTATATGGGCAAACAAAGAATTGATTCAAAGTAAAGAGTCTCTTGTTGTAAATGAAAATTATATAGAAACTGCAAAAAAATTCGGAGGCACCGGGGTAAGCAAAGGCCAGCCACCCAAATCGGCTGTTTTTATTCCAATGATCGTTGGCGATGTGGTAAAAGGTTCTGTAAGCCTTCAGAACATTGATAAAGAAAACGCTTTTACCGAATCAGATCTGCGCTTGCTAACCACACTTACCAACAGCATGAGTGTGGCGCTTGAAAATGCACGATTGTTTGATGAAACAACGCATTTGCTTGCAGAAGCAAAACAAAGAGCTACAGAACTAAGCACGGTCAATAGCATCAGTAAAGCCCTTGCTTCTCAATTAAACCCGGATGAATTAATTGGGCTTGTTGGCAGCCGGATGAAAGACTTGTTCAATGCCAATATTGTTTACCTGGCCCTGCTGAATCCCAAAAACAAAACCATTTATTTTCCTTACCAGTATGGCGATAACATGGCGCCGATGAAATTGGGCGAAGGGCTTACTTCCAAAATTATTTTGAACGGAGAGCCTTTGCTTATCAATAAAGATGTGCAGGAACTAAGGACTCAATTGGGTGTGCAACAGATAGGCATTCCGGCAGCTTCTTACCTCGGTGTTCCCATACCTGTGGGTGACGAGATCATTGGTGTGTTAAGTGTGCAAAGCACGGAACAGGAAAACCGGTTCAATGAAAATGACCTGCGTCTGCTATCTACAATAGCTTCATCCGTTGGAGTAGCCTTGCGTAATGCCAAACTTTTTGAGGAAGTGCAACTGGCAAAAATGGAAGCAGAAGCCGCCAGTAAAATTGCTGAAAAAGCCAATGAAGCAAAGAGTGCTTTTCTTTCTACGGTTAGTCACGAACTAAGAACACCATTAACCTCGGTTCTTGGTTTTACAAAGATCATCCGGAAAAGGCTGGATGAAAAAATATTTCCGGCTGTAGATAAATCCGATGGCAAAAATGAAAAAACCATCCACCAGATTTCTGAAAACCTGAATGTAGTGATTGCAGAAGGAGAACGGTTAACACACCTGATTAATGATGTATTGGATCTGGCCAAAATTGAAGCCGGAAAGATGGAATGGAATATGGAAAATGTATCTATGGCAGAAGTAGTGGAAAGAGCCGTCTCTGCTACCACCTCTCTTTTCGATCAGAAAAACCTGCAGCTTGAAAAACATATTCAGGACAGATTTACCTCATGTTTCCGGCGACAGGGATAAACTGATACAGGTTGTTATCAACCTTATTTCCAACGCTGTAAAATTTACGGATAAAGGTTCTGTTACCTGCAATGTTTATACAAAACAAAATGAGCTGATCGTTGAGATCAGCGATACCGGTATTGGCATTGCACCCGAAGATCATGCCGCCGTGTTTGAGCAATTTAAACAGGTAGGTGGAGATACGCTAACCGATAAACCAAAAGGTACAGGTTTGGGCCTGCCTATTTGTAAAGAAATAGTAGAACATCACGGTGGCCGCATTTGGTTGCAAAGTGCAGTGGGTAAGGGCAGCACTTTTTCTTTTGCCCTTCCGGCAGTAAAAACAGAATCCTCTGCACAACCCATTCATTTAAACGAATTGGTAAAGCAGTTAAAAGAGCAGATGGCACAATCCAAAATACAACTGGATGGAAAAGTAGCCACCATTCTTGTGGTGGATGATGATGATTCTATACGATCATTATTGAACCAGGAATTGAGTGACGCCGGTTATTTAATTGACCAGGCTGTCAATGGAAAAGAAGCATTGGAAAAGATCCGCAGGAACAGACCGGATCTTATCATTCTTGATGTAATGATGCCGGAGATGAATGGCTTTGATGTGGCTGCCATTCTGAAAAATGATCCGCAAACCATGGACATTCCCATCATCGTGTTATCTATTGTGCAGGATAAATCCAGGGGCTACCGCATTGGCGTGGATCGTTATCTTACCAAACCTATTGATACCACGCAATTATTTACAGAAGTGAATATGCTTTTGGAGCAGGGGAAATCAAGAAAAAAAGTAATGGTGGTGGATGAAGACAGTGCGGCCGTTCGCTCACTGACCGATGTACTGCAGGCAAAAGGGTATCATGTGGTAGAGTCAGACGGTACGCAACTGGTGGAAAAAGCAATTGAAACACAACCCGACATCATCATTTTGAATTCCATTCAGTCGGGTAAAAATGAAGTTATACAAACCCTTCGTTTTGAAAAAGGATTAGAGAATGTGTTGTTCCTGATGTATCAGTAAGAATTAGATAGGAATGTTTAGCTGGGAGTTTAGAAAAATGACTCTGAACAAAAACATTCTATGTCTGCAAAATCCTGGAATAAAATTTTAAATCAAAGCTCAATTGAAAAGAAATGGAAAAGAAACTTTTGATTGTTGATGACGAAGCCCATATACGCATGCTGATCGAACAAACCCTGGAAGAACTGGAAGACGAAGGGGTCAATTTTCTATCAGCCGAAAATGGTGAACAGGCTCTTGAGATTATACAGGCCGAAAATCCGCAGTTGGTTTTTTTGGATGTGATGATGCCAAAAATGAATGGCATGGAAGTATGCCGCCGTGTAAAAAAAGAACTGTCCCTTGATGTGTTTATTGTTTTGCTTACGGCCAAAGGCCAGGAACTGGACCGCCTGAAAGGGCAGGAGGTGGGGGCAGACTTATACATGACCAAACCCTTTGACCCGGAAGTGATTCTGGAAAAAGCAAGAGAAGTATTGGAACTGCAAAATTGATCAACAACGGTTGTTATGTATCATGGCTAAACTAAGTTTAAAAAATATTCTCGGAAAAAAAGCAGAGGCCTCTTCTTTCTTCTCTGATTTTTTCGAACAAATAAAGTGCAGAGGTGTGGATTGAAGACGAGACCGGAAGATTGCTGTTTGGCGACGTAACACCCAACAGTGAGTCTGCATTTCCGGTGATATTGGAAGAAGAAGTGATCGGATGGGTAAAAGGAAATGAAAAGGCCAAACTTGTGGCAGATCTGCTGTCTCATTTATCACTAAAAGAAGCCGGGAAAAAAAAGCTGGGAAGCGAAGTATTGAATTTATACCAGGAGATCAATCTCATTTTTAATTTCTCCGAAAAGCTCGCCAAAACAATTGATGCCCCGGCCATTTGTGCCATTACTTTAGATGAAGCCAGTCATGTAATAAAATCAGATAACGGCGTTATTATTTTATGGGACCAGCTGGATCAGCAACTGCATGTAGTGGCTTCCCTGGGCGAGCAGTTTTTCAATGCAGAAAAAATAAACAGCGAACTGCAGCTCCTTAGCAAAATTGTCATTAGCGGGCAATCGGAAATTATTACAGATACCTCTTTATTAATTGAAGCGGCTATTGTATTGCCACCCGTGCAATCTATTATTTACTCGGCATTAAAAGTAAAGCACCGTGTGATGGGCGCTATCATTCTGGCCAGTAATGAACCCGTTCAATATACGGCTGCCGATCTGAAATTATTAACCACGCTGGCCTTGCAATCATCGGGGGCTATTGAAAGCGCTTTACTCTATGAAAAAAATATAAGGGAAGCGAAGGAAAGGGAAGATGCGATGCGCCGTGTGTATGAAGCCACAGCCAAATTTGTTCCTTATGAATTTATTGGATCGCTTGGACACAATGTAATAACCGATGTGAAGCTTGGTGATCATGTGGAGAAAATTGTAACTGTTCTTTTTTCCGACATCCGGGATTATACTACTTTATCAGAGAAAATGACCCCCGAAGAAAACTTCAGTTTTGTTTGTTCTTTTAATGAAAGAATGGGGCCGATTATTCGTAAGTATGAAGGTTTTATCAATCAATACCTGGGCGATGCGATCATGGCAATTTTTCCCCGCAGTTCTTCGGATGCGCTGAACGCCGCCATCGAAATGCAGATGGCTTTGAGTGAATTAAACGATGTAAGAAAATCACAAGGCCAGGCTGTTATACAAATAGGAATCGGTATGCATACGGGCCCTTTGATCATGGGCATTACCGGCGACCATAACCGGCTGGATGCAACGACGATATCCGACACCGTCAATACCGCTTCCCGCATTGAAAGCCTGACCAAATATTATAAAGCAGGCATCATCATCAGCGATTCCTGTTTTCAGCAGCTAACCAATCCTGAGGACTTTCATCTGCGTAATTTGGGACTGGTGCAATTGAAAGGCAAGCAAGAGCCTATTGGCATCCACGAATGTTTCAGCGGAAACAGAAAGGAAGAAGTACAACAAAAGCTTTCTACACTTTCAGTGTTTAACGAAGGAATGTTTCAGTACGTCAACCGGTCATTCGAAAACGCAAAGAAGGCATTTGGCGAAGTCATAGAACTGCACCCCAACGACCGCACAGCAGAATTCTTCTACACAAGAACAGAACAGTTAATGAATACAAGCCATTCTGAAAACGGAATGGGTGTGGTGGAGATGCGGGAAAAATAAGTGGTTGCTATATTTCAGCAACGGATTGATTGTACTTAATTGCAACTAAACTATTTACAAGATCAAATCATTTTCCTGAATTAAAAAGTAAGACAGGTTGGTATATTTTAAGTATTGAATAAATCCGATTATCAGTTTCTGTAAAAAGGAATCTCCATTTTATCTTCCCAGTCCACAACGCGGTTGTGCGAAACAGCAGGATACCATTCTTTCATGTACCCAAATAATTCTATCACTGCTTTTTTTAAAACCTCCTGGTCGCTTTCCACAACAAGATCTTCCAACATCTCCATTTTTATTTACCTTAAAGCGAACCTTTACGGAGCCTTCAATTTTCTTTTTCAGGGCTTCTTCCGGCCAGGTTAAATTTTGAAAAATATACTCTTTGTAATCTCCAAAACCTTTTAGCAGTGCAGGCTTGGCAAGGCTGCAGAATTCTCCGGTTTCTTTGCCCGTTGTATCAAAGCATTGAAGGGAAACTACTTTTCCCTCTTTATAGTTTTCAACGGTGCTTTGCTGGCCATTGTAATGAAACCACTTCCATTCTCCTTCCATCATATCATTCTTATAAAAGCCGTTGGATTCCATATTTCCATTGTCGTACCAGCTGGTAAAAGCTTCCCGTTTTTAAACCGGAATAAAGAGTTGAAAACTCAGAAAGTAAATTGGCTGGCCCTTCCTGGTATGTACAATCATACATAAGAACCCCGTTGGGATGCCACTCCTTCCAGCCTCCAACCAACTGGTTGTTTACGATCAGGCCCGAATCTTTTTTCTGCCCGTTAGGATACCAGCTTTGCCATACACCATTCATTTTATTATCGGCAAAATGCCCCGCCTGCGCTATTACGTGTTTTGGATAATAAAGCGTGTAAGGCCCGTTTTTAATTTTTAATTGTTTGTCCTTGAACCAGACTTTTATAACGGGTGTGGTATCGGGGTAAAGTGCATACAAAAGCCAGCCTTCCGTTTCCTTTATAGCCACGCCAAAATAAACGGCATTTTTTTTCGTGGTCAACTGAAGGCTGGCATCTAAATATTTAAATACCGTGTCTTTCTTTTGCGAAAAAGACACCAGCGGCAGAAGTAAAATAACAGTGATGATAGATTTCATACTATTCCATGAGTCTATAAACAGGATACTGCAAATAAGCAGGCTCGAAATAAATGGAGTTTTGAAATACAAAGTTCAATTGGGCGCCGCCGCTTTTTGCAAATGTTGAATCGGCTGGCTCTTCTCTGCTCCAGCTTTGTTTTTACATCGGGATTGTTTTTTAAATATTCAGCCGCCACGTCTTCAAAATGGTAATCAGAATATCCTTCTTTTTGACCCAGTATGGGATCAAAAAAATTCCAGGTAAAATAACTGTCTTCGGCCTGCGGCTCCAATGTTTCAATTAAAAATCGATTGGCAACCTGGTTGAGAGGAATATAATAGTCGCCTTTTCGGAAACGTATTTCTTTAGTGTTTTTTGAAACCTTCACATTGCTATTCAGACGGTGGCCTTCATAAGGGCGGGTGCCGGCCTGGTAACTTTCAATTCTGTAGCCTTCCACTTCAATGGTCGTGTCCCTGGTTAACCGGCGCATTTGCACCTGGTTGGCCTGCAGTCTTTCAATCACTTTCCACCAGCCTTGAGGTATGATATAGGCTTTGGGTTTTTCTACAGACAACGTATCCACATATTCATTATAAAAAGGAATCTGGATTTCAAAGGGTTTGGTACGGTCATAAAACAATCTGGGCAAGCCCGAAACTTCACTGGGTTTGCGGATGGCTTCAAAACCTTTGTACGTACGCTGGGTTGATTGGCTTCTGTCCAGCTTCCAGGCAAGCGGAAAACTGGTTTGTGTTTGCAGTTGTTTTTTAGCTTGTGCTCTCAGCTCCCTGATTTCTTTATTGTGTTGCGAGGTGAATTGAATAAAACTTTCCATTAACGCTTTGGTGGCTTCCACCCGTTGTTTATAAGGCTTCAGCATGTGCGTTTCGGGAGTAAAGCTGAACGTATTCCACAAACTTGTATAACCATTGCTGTAACGGGGACTGTCCCAAAATTCACTCCATCCTTTTTCCGGCGTTTCGCCAAAATGATTCACGTAGGGAATCAGGTCAAATCCTTTTTCCTTCATTAAGCTGTAAAGGGCGGGCTCAAACTGCTTGTTCAAAAACGTTCCCATCGCACCGCCCAATTTGTTGTGTTGCGATGTAAGCAGGGTCATTACATGCTGATAATCGGCGCCGTTGCTTACATGATTATCAACAAAAACATCGGGATCTAAATAATGGAATATTTTAGCGAAGGTGAAGGCTTCCTTCGAATCGTATTTAATAAAGTCACGGTTCAGGTCATAGTTTTGAGAGTTGCCGCGAAAGCCAAATTCTTCCGGCCCGTTTTGATCTACCCGGTAATTCGGGCTTCGGTTCAAACAGCCGCCAATATTATAAACCGGTATAATGGCCAGAACCACATTGGAAGGCAGTTTATATTTATTCTCGGCTACATCCCGCACCAGCACCATACTGGCATCAATGCCATCGGGCTCGCCGGGATGAATGCCGTTATTGATGAAAATGATATTTTTCTTTTTGGCCTTGATGGATTTGATATCAAAGTCCTTATCGGTGGAAACTAAAATCAAATGCAAGGGAAAACCGGCATCCGATGGGTCCCATTTCCTGCATTTTTACAAGGGGAGAAGCGGCGTCCAGGCCTTTCCACCAGTCAATGATCTCATAGTAAGTGGGGGTTTGGGTACCGTTCGATTGTTCGAATTTGGTTGGGATCTTTTGGGAAAACGCTATACCGGAAGTAACGGATAAAAGCAGCAGGAATAGTTTACGCATGCTGCTAAGATAGGAGTTGTCGTAAATAAAAACGTCCCGTAAACGGGACGTCGGAATATTTTAAAGAAAGAAGAATTATGCTAACGCATTCACTCTTTTGGTCAACTTGCTCTTTAAGTTGCTGGCATTGTTCTTATGGATTACACCACGTTTGGCCAGTTTATCAATCATTGAAATAACTTCAGGCGTTTTTTCACCAGCGGCAGCTTTATCTGTTAAAGCTTTCAGGTCGCGAATGGCATTACGGGTAGTTTTTCCGTAATATCTATTCCTGTCGCGGCGCTTTGCAGACTGACGCACATCTTTCTTTGTTGCCTTATGATTAGCCATGTATTCTGAATTTGGACGGCAAAGGTAAGGGTAGCACAGCAAAATGGGAAATTAAAAAAGAAAAATTTTGCAAAATATTCTGCTCTTTTTAAAAGCCCAGGGTTACTGGCAGCCAAAAGTCCCGTCCTGAAATGTTTGCTTGTTTATTGAATATAGGTTCTTTGCTTCAAGGCCCTCAGCCTTAACAGCTCAGAAAGCATCGCTTGTTTTATTGAATACGGTTCTCTGCCCGCATAAGATTTTTGCAAGGAGAAAATCTGAACCATAAACCATGTGTTATGAATTAAAACCCGTCTCTAAAACTAACTGACATTGATAGCCAATTTTAAGCGATATTTGCGTACCCAAAAATCAAATCTCCTTTCATGAAGGATTTTTCGTACATCACACATTCTCATCCGGCTTACATAGAAAGTCTTTACCAGGATTTTGTTCAGAATCCGGAAAGCATAGACCCGGAGTTTCGTAAATTTTTTGAAGGCTTTGACTTTGCGTTAACAAATGCCACCAATGGTCACGCTGCGGCGGTACCAGCGGAAGGCAAAGCAGTGGATACCGTCCAGCTTTCCAAAGAGTTTGCCGTGTATAGCCTTATACTGGCCTATCGTAAAAAAGCGCATCTGGTTGCCAAAACCAACCCTATACGCGAAAGAAAGGACAGGGGCGCCAACCTCGATCTGAAATACTTTGGCTTAACGGAAGCTGATCTGCAGCAAAAGTTTTCTGCCGGACAATTCATTGGTTTAGGCACGGCCAGCCTGCAGCAGATCATTGACAAGCTGCAAAAAATATATTGCGGCCATGTTGGCGTGGAATATCAATACATTGTTGACCAGCAAAGGCTGGAGTGGCTACAGCAGGAAATAGAAACGACCCTGCAAAACCCGGTTCCGCTTGACCAGAAAAAAAGAATTTTAGATAAACTGAACCAGGGAGTCATATTTGAAAAATTCCTGCACACAAAATATGTCGGTCAAAAGCGATTTTCTCTGGAAGGCGGCGAAACGACCATTGCTGCACTGGATGCCATACTATACCGTAGCTGCCGATAATGGTGTACAGGAAGCCGTGATTGGTATGGCGCACCGCGGCCGCTTAAATGTGCTGGCCAATATTTTAGGAAAAACCTACGAACAGATCTTTAGCGAATTTGAAGGAACGGCTATTCCCGACCAAACCATGGGTAGCGGTGATGTAAAATATCACCTCGGTTTCAGCAGTGAAGTGGAAACCGCTAACGGTAAAAAAATCAATTTAAAGCTCACGCCCAATCCTTCGCACCTGGAAGCGGTAGACCCTGTGGTTTTGGGATATTCACGGTCCAAGGCCGATGTTTTATATAAATCGGAATTTGATTCCGTACTTCCTATTTTAATTCATGGCGATGCCTCGGTGGCCGGACAGGGAATTGTGTACGAGATTTTGCAGATGAGCAAGCTGACGGGTTATTATACAGGTGGTACCATGCATTTTGTCATCAATAACCAAATTGGTTTTACCACTGATTTTGATGATGCCAGAAGTTCTGATTATTGTACCTCACTTGCGGCGGCCATTCAGGCACCCGTGCTGCATGTAAATGGCGATGATCCGGAAGCCGTGGTAAAATGTGTTGAGATTGCTACCCACTACCGGCAGGAATTCAACTCCGATATTTTTATTGATATGGTTTGTTATCGCCGTCATGGACATAACGAAGGCGATGATCCCAAGTTTACCCAACCGCAGTTGTACTCCCTGATTGACAAGCATGCCAATCCCCGTGAAATTTACGTGCAATATCTTTTGAAGAATGGCGAAACCGATGCGCAGGAACTGGCAAAGGAAATGGAGAAGAAGTTTTGGAGCGACCTGCAGGAACGGCTGGATGAAGTAAAACAAAACCCTCTTCCTTATAAATACCAACAGCCTGAAATAGACTGGAAAAGTTTACGCAAGGCCACCGAAGAAGATTTTGAACAATCGCCGGTAACAGCCATAAGCGAAGCGGATTTCAAAAAATTGTTTGAAGGATTGATGAAATGGCCGGAAGGATTTTAAACCACTGAGAAAAGTAGAAAAGATATTGCAGGATAAAATCAAGTTATTTGAAGCAGAGAAAAAGGTAGATTGGGCAACGGGTGAATTATTGGCCTACGGCAGCCTGCTGATTGAAGGACATGATGTACGCATGAGCGGACAGGATGTAAAAAGAGGAACTTTTTCAGCACCGTCATGCCGTGATCTACGATGAAAACACCAATAAAGAATACAACCGCTTAAATAGTTTTCAGGACGGACAAGGAAAATTCAGGATTTATAATTCTTTATTAAGTGAGTATGCGGTTCTTGGTTTTGAATATGGCTATGCCTTGGCCAACCCCAACTCTTTGGTATTATGGGAAGCGCAGTTTGGTGATTTTGCCAATGGTGCGCAAATCATTATTGACCAGTTCATTGCCTCTGCCGAAACCAAATGGCAACGTATGAATGGTGTGGTAATGTTATTGCCGCATGGTTATGAAGGCCAGGGACCGGAACATAGCAGTGCACGACTGGAACGTTTTTTACAATTCTGTGCCGAACTGAATATGGTGATAACCAATATTACCACATCAGCCAATTTCTTCCATGCGTTGCGCCGGCAGTTGGCATGGCCTTTCCGCAAGCCGTTGATCAATTTTTCTCCAAAAGCCAACCTGCGTCATGCCGGAACCTATTCAACCGTTAATGAATTTACCACCGGCGGATTTAAAGAAGTGCTTGATGATCCTTCCATTACAGGATGCAGAAGGCGTGAAGAAGGTATTGTTCTGCTCAGGTAAAGTTTATTTCGATTTGGCAGAACGCCAGGCAAAGGAAGGCAAAACCGACGTTGCCATCGTTCGACTGGAACAGATCTATCCTTTGCCATTTAAGCAACTGGAAGCATTATATAAAAAATATAACAAGGCAACCTGGTTCTGGGTGCAGGAAGAGCCATTGAATATGGGTGCGGCATCTTTTCTGCAAATGAATTTGAAGAGCATTAATTACGGAATCATCAGCCGCCAGCCAAGTGCTGCTACGGCCAGTGGTTATAGTAAAGTGCATGCGCAGGAGCAGGCCGAAATTGTTGATACAGCGTTTACAATCTGACCGTAGGGCCACGCCACCGGCGTGGCCTGATTGAAAACCGCATGGCCTGGTTGAAAAAACATTCAATGCTCAATGAGCAATGTTCAATTTTCGGGGAAAGGCTGATGCGGGACAGAACGTACAAGAGTGCGTCCGAAGCTTCGGACGCAACAGGAGCTGAAAAGAAGTACAAAAGCCGGTGACAAAAATCTAAAATCTAAAATCTGAAATCGGATGATTGATATTAAAGTACCAACAGTAGGAGAATCTATTAACGAAGTGACCTTAGTAAAATGGTTGAAGAATGATGGCGATTATGTAGAGCGGGATGAAGTGATTGCAGAACTGGAAAGCGAGAAAGCGACATTCGAAGTGAATGCCGAAAAAGCCGGTGTGTTGAAAACTGTTGGTAAGGAAGGCGATAACTTGAATATTGGTGATGTGCTGGCCCAGATTGATGAAACGGCGGCGAAGCCCGAGGGTGCTGCTCCCAAAGCGGAAGCGGCAAAACCGGCAGAAGCCCCCAAAGCAGAAGCGCCTAAAAAAGAAGAAGCAAAATCACACAGCCATCCGGCGGTGGTGGCTCCTGCAGATGTAAAGGCAACGCCTGTTGCTTCGGCCATCATTGCAGATAAAAAAGTGGATCCAAAATCCATTCAGCCAAGTGGCTACAATGGAAAAATTTTAAAAGAAGATGTGCTGAGTGCTTTGGAGCATCCGGGCCGCAAACCGGGTATAGAAGCCTTCAGCCGCACGGAAGGCAGGGAGAAAATGAGCAACCTGCGCCAGACCGTTAGCCGCAGGCTGGTAGAAGCAAAGAATACAACCGCCATGCTTACCACTTTTAATGAAGTGGATATGAGCAAGATGATGGCGATTCGTTCGCAGTACAAGGATAAGTTTAAAGAGGCGCATAGTGTGGGCTTAGGTTTTATGAGCTTTTTTACAAAAGCGGTTTGCTATGCCTTGCAGGAATGGCCTGCCGTGAATGCCTATATTGACGGTGATTCAATTATCTATCACAACTATTGCGATATTTCCATTGCGGTTTCAGCGCCAAAAGGCCTGGTGGTTCCGGTGATTCGCAATGCCGAAAGTTTGAGCATGGCGGAGATCGAAAAGAAAGTAGTGGAACTGGCAACAAAGGCCCGCGATAATAAATTAAGCATGGAAGAAATGCAGGGCGGCACCTTTACCATTACCAACGGAGGTGTGTTTGGTTCTTTGATGTCAACACCCATTATCAATATTCCGCAATCGGCCATCCTGGGTATGCACAAGATTGAAGAAAGAGCTGTGGTGGTAGATAAGCAGATCGTGATCCGTCCGATGATGTACCTGGCATTGAGTTATGACCACCGTATTATTGATGGCCGTGAATCGGTTTCCTTCCTGGTTCGGGTGAAGGAATTACTGGAAAATCCTGAATTGCTGTTATTTGGAAAAGACCCGGTAAAAACCTTGCTGGAATTATAATATCTTTCGAAAAATAAATTACTCCATGAAAAAACTACTAACTGCTTTACCTGTCGTAGCTATATTTTTATTTTCCTGCCAAAAGGAAGTAAGCTTTGAAATCTCCAGTGCTGGTAATGGCAATGGAGATCTGCTGGTAAAGACCGTAGCTGTAACTGGTACCGAAACAATGACTACCCTCTATACCTATGATGATCAAAAGAGGCTTTCTACCATTACCATTGATGGTGTTTCCGGAGGCATGAAAACACACAGCTACCAAAAGTTTGAAAGGGATAATGCCGGAAGAATTGTAAAAGTGATTCAGAAGGTCGATATGATGGGCATACCATCGGACACTGCAATAAAGACCATGCATTATCCTAATGCAACAACCATGGATTATGACTATAGTATTCATATTATGGGTATGAGTCTTGGGCAGGGTCTTCCCGTCAATGCAAACTATTGATAGTACTGTTTACAATTATTCCGGCGGGAAAATGATATCGTACGATACCTACACGTCGTCTTCGTTGATGCCTGGCACAATCATGATGAACAGTAAATATGATTTTGTATATGATGCACAGAACAGGGTGACGGACATGAAGATGTATTCAGATGTTGCAGACCCGGGCGGCCCGCAAGATCTTATGACTGAATGGCAATTCACCTATGGGAGCATGGTGAATGGTGTGTATGTATCACCAAATGCTTCACAAAACCTTTTGCTTCATGGATTGCCCAACACAGGCAGTAGCAACCTGGATAAATCGGTAATGACATCTACTGATCCGCAATTGAGTCTTACGATTACTACTACTTATGTTTTAGGAAGCAATGGCAAACCAACCAGTGGCACTGCTGTAAGTACCACTACCGGTCTGCAAAGCGGTACACAAACAACGAATTATACCTATTTCTACCAGTAAAATTGTTTTCGTTTTGGAAAGGCTGCTCATTTGGGCAGCCCTTTTTGTTTTCGGACATTTGCCCCATGCGCTCCCACTCTTATATTAATTCTGCAAAAACAATTCTTCAGGACTATGATGGCTCACTGCCTTTTGCCGCATGGATAAAACAGTTCTTTAAAGCGCATAAAAAATACGGCTCAAAAGACAGGCGGGAAATAACCCATTTGTGTTATAGTTATTTCCGTTTGGGTAATGCATTTGAGACAGAACCTGCCGAAGAAAGAATGCTGCTGGGCGTATTTCTGTCCTCTTCAGAAAACAATTTTATTTTAAGCGAATTAAAGCCTGACTGGAATCAGGAAATACATCGTCCGCTTGACTGAAAAGCTCCATTTGCTGAACGCTGAAAAAGAAGTGGAACAGTTGTTTCCTTTTGCAAGTGAGTTAAGTGAAGAGATAGATCAAAAGCAGTTTGCAATTTCATTTTTATTACAGCCTCTTCTTTACCTGCGCATCCGCCCGGGGAACAAAGACAAGGTTTTAAACAAGTTGCGGCAAGCCCAAATAAATTTTGACGAAGTAAGTGCCGATTGTATTGCCCTTGCCAACAGTTCTAAAACAGATGAAGTGCTGGAGTTGAACAGGGAAGCCGTGGTACAGGACGTTAACTCGCAAAGCGTTTTAGATCTTCTGCCCACTACACTTAGAGAACATAAAAAAATAGAAGCCTGGGATTGCTGCGCAGCCAGTGGTGGTAAATCTATTTTGTTGCACGATCGTTTTCCAGGTGTTTCTCTTACCGTATCGGATGTGCGGGAAACCATTCTGCGAAATCTTAAAAAAAGATTTGAGCAGGCGGGCATTCGGAATTATAGAAGTTTCACGTTCGATCTTGCCCACTCGCCACTCACCCTTCCTCACCCGCCTTTTGATCTAGTGATTTGCGATGCGCCCTGTAGTGGTTCGGGCACCTGGAGCCGCACGCCGGAACAATTGCGGTTTTTTAAAAAAGAAAAAATAGAGCAGTACGCCCAACTGCAAAAAAGCATTGCATTGAATGCAGCAAGTCTGTAAAACCCCAAGGCTATTTTCTTTACATTACCTGCTCGGTCTTTAAAAAGGAAAATGAAGAAGTGGTGGCATTTATAAAAGCAAATACTCCACTACAGTTGGTAAGCTCAAAATATTTTATGGGATATGACAGGCGGGCCGATACTTTATTTGCAGCCTTGTTTACACTATAGCTTGATCAGCTCTTTTGTTTGGATCAGTTTCTTGTCATCGTACACACTCACATAATATTTGCCGCTGGCCAGGTTAAAAACGGGAACATCAAAAACACCGATGCCTTCCGCTTTCGATCGTTTTAATTCAATAACCAATTGGCCCGATGAATTGAAAATCCGGATGCTTAAGTTGGGTACGGCCGTTGGTGTGTTTACCTTAATGCTGAGCGCACCATGCGAAGGATTGGGTGCAAGGGTAACACCTGTAATTCCTGAAAGGCAGGAGCTGGTTACGGCGGCACTAACTGTATCAATATAACCGGCGCTGAATCCGGTTGCCGCTGTATCAATGATCTGCCGTATGCGGTAGCTGACGGTTCCTTTGGGAACATCTGCCAGATCATCTAGTGTATTCATAACGCTGCTGGCTAAACGTATTTCCCGCTGCGGCTACTTCTCCCACTTTGGTAAAACCTGTTTGTCCGGCTACCGCTCTTTCAATTTCGTACTTCATGCCGCTGATGTCCTTGCTGCTCCAGTGAAGGGTGGCCTTGCAGTTGGCAACCGAAACATCAGCAGTGGCAAGCGCTTTCAACAGGATCATGACTGCTTTTTTTACATCGGGTATTCCATAACCAATGGTATCATTTGGATTGGAAGCACGGCTGGCAGAACGCCGAAGGGCATCAATGATCGTCATATTGTTCACTTCGCGGAAGCCTTGCCAGAGGCAGGCGGTAAGACCGGCTAAATTGGGCGCCGAAAAAGAGGTGCCGTTATTAGCGCCAAGGGTGTTGTTTTGCAATTGCACCACCGTGGCCACACCTACCGAAGCCACATCGGGTTTTACCCGCCCGTCGGAAGAAGGACCACGGCTGGTAAAACTGGCCGGGGTTCCTGCAGCATTTACAGCGCCTACAGCCATCACACTATCGCCATCAGCCGGTGTGATAATCTTGCCCCAGCTATTTGCGCCTTCGTTACCGGCGGAGTTCACCACCAGTATTCCTTTTTTGGCGGCAAGATCGGCGCCAATGGCCGCCATGGTTGTATGGCCATTCATATCGGCATAACTATGATTGAATGCCGCATTGTCAAAGAGGTTATAACCCAGAGAAGAAGAGATCATATCGCCGCCCACGCTGTCTACACGTTCTGCAGCGCAAACCCAGTTAAATTCTTCTATAGGATATTCAGAAGAAACGTCTTCACTTCTGAACAAATAAAAGCTGGCTTTGGGAGCCGTGCCTACAAATTGCCCCGGAATATTGGCGGCAATGGTAGAAAAGCATTGCATACCATGCGGATGATCTTCGTTTACGCTGGCTTCTCTTGCTACAAAATCCCAGGTGCCCAAAATTTGCCCGTTGGCTCTTACGCTGTCAAAGGCACGAAGGGTAAGATAATTTTGAAAGCCGCCATCCAGCATGCCGATCTGTATTCCTTCTCCGCGCAAACCGATGTTGTGTAAAAATTCTCCGTTGTGAATATGCACCTGCGCATAGGAAGAACCATAGTTAAAAAAATCAGATGCTATATCCATTTGCCGGTGCAAAGCGGGTTGTTGAATTTGGTCTTCCGGAAACTTATTCCTGTTGCCTCCAGCCAGCCGTGCTGCTACCGGTGATGCGTTTTGCACAAAAGAAAAGCTGTTGATCTTTGCCAGGGCCGCCGCATCGGTAGTTTGAATGGTAACGGCATTGAGCCATTTGGAAACGTTCAGAACGGTGACAGTGCCGGCCAAACGTACGCTGTCAATGTAACGCGGTGTCACCGGCAGGTCGGTGCTGTCAAAAGCGATGGTATATTTTGTTCTTCTTTCAATGGCCCGGGATGATAGGTAAGCAGAAGGGTTACCCGGTGAGTAGGGGTTCGTTGCTTTGTTCTTAAATTTTATGACGTATCTGGTGGATTGTGCCTCGCCGGTTTGTGCTATTGATAGAAGAACCAATAAGCACAGCGCCATTTTTTTCATATCGTTAATTGTGATCTATCATAGAACGTTTGATGCCAAAACCAATAAAGTAAGGGGTTGGATTGCCAAGGTTGGCCTGGTATTCCCACATAATTAATTCCTGGTACACCAGCCCTATGCCTTTTGCATATTTGTCTTCTGCAAAAGTACGGGATGCATAAGAAGGCGGGTTGGAGCTGTCGAAGGGGGTATTTTGAGATTCATCCACCTGGCTAACCGTAAATACATTGTTTATGGTGGTTCCGTTTAGAACCATAGTTTCGTCAACGCTGCTGAAGCTATACTCCCAGTTTGCAATGGCATTATCGTTACTAAAGTTATAAAAGCCATGGTAGGGCTTTGTGGGCAAATACTGGTTTCCTTTCCAGGAAAGATCCTGCTGCACCGGTGTGGCCAGTTTTACCTTTCGAAGATTGTTTTCGATTATTTCAATTGTTTTAGCGGTAGGCGTTATAAAATAACTGCCGGCGGATCTCCAGCTTTCTGTGCCGGCCGTGTCCCGGAGAAAACGGAGTACCCTGTAGGAGGGGCGTCCCAGGTTATCGGTTATTTGGGCGTCTATTAGCTGCTTTTCCTGGTAGTAATGAATTTCCTGGTTTGCTGCAAAATTGACGAAGACGATAGAATCTAACCGGTAAATGATGTACTTGCCCGGCTGCAGGGGCAGTAATTCTGTAAGGCGCTCTGTTTGATGGGCAAAATCATCTATGGTTTCCGTTTCCTTTTTGCAACTGAAAAAGAATACACTGAAGAGTACTATACCAAGGCAGCGAAACAAATTTGCTCTCATAAGTTGTAGGATTCATAGTTTACGGCCCGCGGGGCGGAACATATAGGGCTTAAAGCTAATTAAAAACTATGGAGTTGGCAAGGGGTTGCAGCTTAGATGATAGATGGTAGTTGACAGATGATAGTAAAGGCTTTCCGCCATCTATCATCAATCAATTATCATCTGCCTTTGAATAATTCCGCCCCCGATCACATCATTGCCTTCATAAAAAACGGCGCTTTGGCCGGGTGCAATGCCTTTGGCTTTTTCATAAAACCGCACGGTTACATCGCTGCCGGCGGGTGTAATAGCAGATAAGCCGCCTTTATCCTTATAGCGGATCTTTGTAATGGCTTCCATTTCTTCAGACAGGTTGTCGTATTTGATCCAGTTGACTTTTCCTACCCGCATATCTTCTTTTTCCAGGTCTTCTTCATCACCCAAAACCACCGTGTTGGTATCCGGATCAATCGCTGTTACAAAGGCCGGTTTGCCCAAAGCAATGTCAAGGCCTTTACGCTGGCCAATGGTATAAAAAGGGTAACCCTTGTGCTGGCCAAGGATTTTTCCTTCCTTGTTCACAAAATAACCACCGGCAACTTTTTCTTCCAATCCATCCACTTTGCGTTTTAAAAAACCGCGGTAATCGTTATCGGGAACAAAACAGATCTCGTAGCTCTCGCTTTTTTTGGCCAGTTCGGGATAACCAAAATCATGCGCCATTTGACGGATCTCCGTTTTGCGGTACCCGCCTAAAGGCAACAAGGTGCGGCTTAAAAGATCTTGTTGCAAACCCCAAAGCACATAGCTCTGGTCTTTTGTTTCGTCCACCCCCTTTGTTACCACAAAGCGGCCATTCTGATGTTGATAAACCGAAGCATAGTGGCCGGTTGCAATATAATCGCAGCCCAGGGCATCGGCTCTTTTTAAAAGGGCCCGCCATTTTATATGGGTATTGCAGAGCACACAGGGATTGGGTGTGCGGCCTGCCAGGTATTCATCCACAAAATTCTCTACTACAAAAGAGCCAAACTCATCGCGGATGTCGAGGATATAGTGAGGGAAGTTATGCTGCACCGCTGCCATGCGGGCATCGTTAAAACTATCCAGGTTACAACAACCGGTTTCTTTTTTAGAACCGCCACTGGCTGCATAATCCCATGTTTTCATGGTAATGCCCACTACTTCATACCCCTGGTGGTGAAGCATCAGGGCGGTAACGGTACTGTCAATACCGCCGCTCATGGCAACTAAAACTTTTCCTTTCCTGCTCATAATTAAATTTCCGCCGGCAAAGCTGCTGCGGGCGGCAAAGATAGGAAGAGAGGACGGGTTGGCAGGGCAAAGGGTGTTAAGGTTCATCACCGCAGGGTAAAATTTTAAGGCCTTATTATCTGCCCGAAGCCTTACAGCTAGGCCTTTAGAAGTGATATCAATCATAAAACACAATAATCCAAATCAGTAAAGGAATGCTTTAATCAAAATAGGTTTGGGAAGTGCCTTAAATCCTGAAAATTATTGCAAAGAATTTGAATATTTTTTACCCATATAGGCTTATGCCGTGGTAGGCTTTGTGCAGGAGTACCGGGCAGAAAAAGCCATGGAGGCCTTAAAGAAAATGGCGACGCCGCATTCTACCGTACTCCGTAATGGAAAGCCTGAAACCATTTCCTCGCTTCAACTGGTGCCCGGCGATGTGGTGCTGCTGGAAGCCGGTAACACCGTGCCTGCCGACCTGCGTCTTATGGAAACGGCGGCGCTGCGCATAGAAGAGTCTTCCCTTACAGGAGAATCGGTTCCTGTTGATAACTCCTAAAATCTGATTAAAGAAGAGGCCTGTCTTTAGGCGATCGCTTCAACATGGTGCATAAGGGCAGGGAGGTCATTGACGGGAGAGGCAAGAACCTCGTTGTGGGCATCGGTATGAATACCGCGACCGGCAACCTTGCCCGGCTACGGCAGTTGGATTATACAGAAATCGAATCCCGGCTTTGTTTTGCGGGCCTGGTTGGCATGATCGATCCGCCACGGGAAGAAATCAAAGACGCCATTGCAGAATGTAAAACTGCTGGCATCCATCCTGTAATGATCACAGGGGATCACAAGGAAACAGCGGCCGCCATTGCCAGGCAAATCGGGATGGTCACTGGTAAGGAATTCGTGGTCACCGGCAGTGAGGTCAGTAAAATGAAGCCGGAGGATTTTGAAGCTGAAGTAGAGAAGATCGCGGTGTATGCAAGGGTTTCTCCCGAGCAAAAACTAAAAATTGTAAAAGCCCTTCAGGACAAGGGCCATTTTGTTGCCATGACAGGTGATGGCGTCAATGATGCGCCATCTTTAAAAAAAGCCAATATCGGTATTGCCATGGGCATTACGGGTACCGATGTGAGTAAAGAAGCTGCAGACATGATACTGCTGGACGACAATTTTGCCACCATCATCAAGGCCGTAAAAGAAGGCCGTCGCATCTACGACAACATCCGCAAGTTTGTAAAGTATATCATGACCTGCAACGGCGCCGAGATCTGGACCATTTTTTTAGCGCCGGTCCTGGGGCTTCCCATTCCTCTACAACCCATTCATATACTTTGGATCAACCTGGTGACAGACGGATTACCGGGCCTTGCCCTATCGGCAGAAAAAGCAGAAAAGGATATCATGAAAAGACCACCCCGAAAAACAAACGAAAGTCTTTTTTCGGAAGGGATTGGGATGCATATAGTATGGGTGGGGCTTTTAATGGCCTTTGTAACCCTGTCCACACAAGCCTGGGCTATTCATATTTCCGATGCACACTGGCAAACCATGGTGTTTACCGTGCTTTCGCTTACCCAACTGGCACACGTCTATGCCATTCGCAGCGATTATGAGTTCATTTATAAAAAAGGACTTTTTTCTAACCCTTTACTGGCTGGTATCGTTGTCTTTACCTTCTTCCTTCAGTTGGCTGTTATTTATCTTCCCTTTGCCAATGAAATATTTAAAACCCAGCCTTTATCTATAAAGGAACTTTTGATCTGCATTGGTGCTTCCCTCATTGTTTTTCATGCTGTAGAGGCGGAAAAATGGGTAAAGAAGAGGTTTAAAAAAAGAGTAGCAAGCAGGCCCGGCCACAGTGATTTTATAAGCTGAGGATAATCATATCAGAAGCTAACGCTTGTCATACTATTTGCGGCTCCCTCATCAGACTTTTGTACCCACCCAAACCCATTTGTTATGAAGTTGTTGATGAAACCACAAACCATTATCAGGGATTTGAATAAAGCGTTCGCTAAAGAATTTCCTTTTTTAAAACTACAGTTCTATAAATCCTTAGATGCCGATCCCCGTCTTTCTTATATAGAGCACAGGGCTTCTGACAGTCTTCGTCTTTCTGATGTGTGTGCTTCCTTTAAGGAGGGAGCCATAGAAATTGACCCCTTTCAAACGGTGGCGGAACTGGAACAGGAGTTTCAGTCAGCCTACGGATTAACGGTGCAGGTAATAAGAAAAACGGGCCAAGTTTGGCTGGAAACCAGGCAAACCGATAACCTGAGCCTGGATTACCAGAATAGTATCGGTGCGGAATCAGCGCGGCCGATCCGTATAAACCGCTATACACTGTTCTTATAGCACTGCCTGTTCATAAAGGATAACACAAGGGATAGTTCATGCCAAACTGCTATCAAGGCAGCTGTGAGCCGTCAGCTGTCAGACGTGAAAGGTGTAGAAACGCTTCCTTCCTGGTGCACTCTTGTCTCACGTCTCACGTCTGCCGTTTCACTTGTTTTACTGTCAACTTCAAATCGGTTTGGTATCAGTTATTTTTGGTAAGTTTCCCTTATAGATTCACTGACACATATTGTATTGGGTGCCTGTATTGGCGAAGCAATAGCCGGGAAAAAACTGGGCAAGAGAGCTATGTTCCTGGGAGCGCTGGCGCAAAGCATTCCTGATATTGATTTTGTTTCAGCGCTTTGGAATGATCCGGCGTCCAATCTTTTAGCCCACCGCGGGTTTACTCATTCGCTTTTGTTTGCGGTTCTGTCCACCGCTTTATTTGCCTTACTGGCAGCACATTTTCACAAGCGGCATAAAGTAGGATTAAAACTCTGGGTACTGTTTTTTGCAGTTCAAATCGGCGTTCACCTTTTCCTGGATGCTTTTAATAATTACGGAATGGGTTTGTTTGAGCCTTTCAGTCATCAGCGTATTTCCTTCAATACCATTTATGTTGCCGATCCTTTCTTTTCACTGTGGCCGGCCATTGGCTGTGTGGCCTTGCTTTTGTTGCACAGGCAAAACCGGAAGCGAAAATTTTGGTGGCGTTTTGCACTGGTGGCGCCGTCCCTTTATTTGGCCTATTGTGTATTTAATAAAATACGCATAGACGTGGCTGTTACCCATGCCCTGGCAAAGCAGCAAATTGTGTATGATAAATATTTAACCACACCAACGCCGTTGAATAACTGGCTTTGGTACGTGGCGGCAGGGAATAAGGATGGCTTTTTTGTGGGTTACCGCTCCGTATTTGACCGCAAAGAGGAAATGGATCTTCATTATTTTCCTAAAAACGATTCTTTATTAAATCCTGTTGCCGGTCACGAAGAGGTGCAGCATCTGCTGCGGTTTGCACAAGGATTTTATACCGTAGAAAAATGGGGCGATACACTGGTGTTTAATGACCTGCGTTTTGGCCAGATCATAGGCTGGCATGATCCCAAAGAAAAGTTTGCCTTCCATTATTTTTTACAACGCTCTGATGCCGCTAACAAACTGGTGGTGCAAAGAGGACGCTTTGCCAAATGGAATGCAGAAACCATTCGCAGCCTGATAAAGCGTATTCAGGGCAATTGAGGATTTCGGCTTAATAAAAAGAGAATGCGATTTTATAAGGATATTTGAAATGAATTTTAAATATTGATCTATGGACAATAATCCAAAGCCTATCAAACGCAGTGAACAATTGGCGCCTCTCTCCCGGGAGCACCACGAAGGATTGTTGTTTGGTTGGAAGATCAAACAGGGTTTGAAAAACGGAACGGATAATAAGATCATTGCACAATTTGTGCAGTGGTTCTGGCAACATCATTTGCAGGAGCATTTCAGGGAAGAAGAGCACATACTGGCAGCGCATTTGCCTGCCGGCGATGCCTTGGTGCAGCGCATGACAGAGGAGCACCAGGAAATTGAAGCCCTGGTGCATATTAACGAACAGATTGCCGACGAAGCTTTGTTAGCGAAATTAGCTGACGATATAAGTAATCATATCCGGTTTGAAGAACGGGAGTTTTTCCCTTATGCAGAAAGAATACTTCCCGTTGAAAAGCTGGATGTTATTTATGAGCAACTTTCAAAAGAAAAGGCCCCCGGAGCAAACTGGCAGGACGAGTTTTGGTTGAAGAAGTAAGAGGTTGCCGGGTATCATACATGCTGTTATTGCGGAGTAGAATACTGGATTGCTTCTCATTAGCAAATGCCTTCCTCCGCCAGTGAAAGGGCTTCATAAACTTATTTTTTCTTCAACCCATCCAAACACAGATGGTACAAACTATCTATGGTTTCCTTGTTAATGGACTGCTTGTTGTACCAGGCTCTTTTAACCACTTCTCCAATGGCGCCCAAAAAATAACCCAGCAGAAGAGCATTGTCCAGGTCTTTGATGATGCCTTCTTTTTTTCCTTTATCCATTAACAGGTACAGCGCCTGTAATTTCTTTAGCGACTTACGGCGCAGGTCAGCCGAAATAAAGGGAGAATGATAACACTGTTCCAGGAAAACAAATTCCCGGAAATGCTGCCGGCGGTATTCCAGTACATTCATGAAGATCTTACGGAAGTTTCTTTCAAAGCTTTCTTCCGGGTTGTAATCTTTCAGGTAAAAAGCCGCCGACTCATTCCTGCACTTGGTAAACAGGGCGGTGATCAGTTCCTCTTTATTGGTGAAATAAATATACAGCGTACCGGTAGCGATGCCTGCCGTTTTGGAGATGGTACACATGTTGCTTCCTGTTAGGCCTTCTTCCAAAACCAGTTGCAGGGTGGCATTATAAATTAAAGGAATCTTACTGTCGTCTTTTTGCCGCACATCACAAAATTAACTGAATAATAATTCATTTTAGGCTAATTTGCGGCCGGTTTTGAAAAATGGAAGTGTTGTTGCGGGAAACGGAAACCAGCCCTCTTGCCCATCTGCCTCTTCACAAAACAAAACCGGCGATTGCCTGCCTTAAATATTGTGTGCGGATGTGAACCGCTTTCAAAAAATTGATTGTTGATCATGAACAAAATAACTTCTTATGTAGTTGCATTGGCATTCATTTCAGTGCCCGGCTGCCTTTTTGCGCAGTCGCCTGACTCTGTATTAAAGGACGCAGGTTTGCAGGAGTGCATTCAATACGCTTTAAAACACCAGCCTTCTGTACAGCAGTACAAACTGGATGAGCAGATAACGGAAAGCAATATAAAAAGCCGGCTGGCGGACTGGTACCCCCAGGTAAATGCCGCGTACAACCTGCAGCACAACCTCAAGCTGCCTACTTCGTTCCTGCCTGATGCTTCGGGTGAAAAACGGCCTGTGACCCTTGGCGTAAAGAACACCTCCAACATCCAGTTTACACTTAGCCAGAACATTTTTAACCGCGATGTGCTGCTGGCTACCAGAACGGCCGCAGACGTGCGGATGCAGTCAGGGCAGTTGTCGGCCAGCAATAAAATTGATATAGTGGTAGCCGTTAGCAAGGCCTATTACGACCTGCTGCTCACGCAAAAACAGGTACAGGTGCTGGATGAAAACATCCTGCGGCTGGAACGTAGCCTGAGGGATGCCTTTAACCAGTATGAGGGAGGCATTGTGGACAAGATAGATTACAAGCGGGCCCAGATCTCCCTGAACAATACCCGGGCCGACCGCAAAAGAGCTCTGGAAGCAGTGACGGCCAAAACGGTTTATTTAAAGGAGTTGATGGGCTACCCCACGGAAGGGCCCTTGTCTGTCAGCTACGACAGCCTGCAAATGGAACGGGAAGTATTTGCCGATACCACTTCGCCGGTGCAGCCTGCCAACCGCATAGAGTACCAGTTGCTGCAAACCAGCCAGCAGCTTTTGCAGGCCAACCTGCGCTACCAGAAATGGAGCTTCCTGCCTTCTGTTTCGGCGGTAGGCAGTTATAGTCCTACGTTCCAGAATGAAAAATTCAGCGAATTATACAGCAATGCCTATCCTACTGCTTTTGTAGGCCTGCAGTTGTCGGTGCCTCTTTTCCAGGGTGGAAAGAGAAAATACAATATCCGCACCGCAGAACTGCAGCTGCAGCGGCTGGAATGGGACATGACCTCCCTGACCAACAACATTAATACGCAATATGCGCAGGCCCTTGCCTCGTATAAGGGAAGTCTTGCCGAGCTGAATGCCTTAAAAGAAAACCTGGCCCTTGCAGAAGATGTGTACAATACACTGCAGCTGCAATACAATGCCGGTATCAAAACCTACCTGGAAGTGATCATTGCGGAAACCGACCTGCGTACGGCGCAGCTCAATTACCTCAATGCTCTTTATCAGTCACTGGCCGGCAAGCTGGATCTGCAAAGAGCCACCGGAACCATAACGTTTTAATTAATTACCAGACCGATAATCTTTTTCTTATCATGAAAAATAGTGTATTTATAACAGGTGTTGTGGCAACCGTTGTGCTGCTTACGGCTTGCAAAAACAACCCCGCTCCGGCACCGCAGGCGCCGCCACCCGTTGCTGTTACTGTTTATGAAGCCAGTACAGAAAACGCAACTTATTACGATCAGTATCCCGCTACCATTACTGCCCTGAACGAAGTGCAGCTGTTGCCGCAGGTGTCAGGCTATATCACGGGTGTTTATTTCAGGGACGGGCAATATGTGTCAAAAGGAATGAAGTTGTACTCCATCGACCAGCAGCAGTACAGAGCCGGAGTGGATCAATCGGTAGCCAACCTTAATGTGGCAAAGGCCAACCTGGCCAGGGCGCAAAAGGATGCCGACCGCTACCTGGACCTGGCTAAAAAAGACGCCATTGCCAAACAGGTGGTGGATCATGCACTGGCCGACCTGGAATCGGCTAAGATGCAGGTGGCTGCCGCACAAGCCAATGTGCGTAATGTGCAAACAGGCCTGAAATATGCTACCATCTATGCTCCGTTAAGCGGCACTATCGGAATCTCCCAGGTAAAACTGGGCGCGGCCGTATCGCCGGGAGCAATCATATTGAATACCATTTCTTCCGATGATCCCATGGCGGTGGATGTAGCGGTGGATGAAAAGACGATCACCCGTTTTATGCAACTGCAGCAAAAAGGCGTTGCCAAAGGCGATTCCACCTTTACCCTTCAATTACCGGACGGCTCTTCGTATGCAGAAGCCGGCCGCATTCATACCATTGACCGTGCGGTGGACCGGCAAACCGGTACCATTAAAGTGCGTCTCACGTTTTCGAATAAAAGCAAGCTATTGAAGCCCGGCATGAGTGCCCTTGTACGGGTGCAGAACAATGGAAAAGAACCACAGATTTTGATTCCCAACAAAGCCGTGGTGGAACAAATGGGAGAGTATTTCGTGTACGTAGTGAATGGCACTACCGTTAGCCAGCGCAATATTACCCTGGGTACAAGAATCGGTGAGAAGATCATTGTAAGCAAGGGCCTGGAGGCCGGTGAAACGGTTGTTACGGAAGGTGTACAGAAATTAAGAGACGGGGCTTCCATCCAGGTTGGCGACAACAAGGGTGCCGCCGGAAAAAACTAAAACACAAGGAATTTTCATGATTGCCAATACATTTATCAAACGGCCCATTACGGCTATTGTCATCTCAATTGTTATTGTGTTAGTGGGGGTGCTGGCCTTGCTCAATTTGCCGGTGAGCCAGTATCCGAACATTTCGCCACCCGTGATACAGGTAAGCGGCAGCTTTACCGGCGCCGATGCGCAAACGGTGGAGCAAACCGTAACCACGCCTATAGAAACGCAGATCAACGGTACGCCGGGCATGGCCTATATGCAGAGCAACAGTACCAGCGACGGCCGTACATCTATTAACGTAACGCTGGATGTGGGCACCAACGTAGATATTGCCGCCCTGGACATACAGAACCGCGTGGGTATTGCCACGCCCCAGTTGCCCGATGATGTAAAGCGGTTAGGCTTAACTACCCGTAAACGGAGCCCCAGCATCCTGATGCTGGTGGCCATGTATTCGCCCAAGGGAACGCATGGCGTTAGCTTCGTGGATAACTATACCAACATTTTTATTAAAGACGCCCTGCTGCGGGTAAAAGGGGTGGGAGATATCTTTACCCGTGCCGATGATTTCAGTATGCGTGTGTGGCTGCAGCCCGATAAGCTGGCGCAACTGGGTCTTACCCCGGGTGATGTGATCGGTGCCTTGCAGGAACAAAACCTGCAGGTAGCGGCCGGTTCGGTGGGTGCCTCGCCCCAGAGTTCTTCCCAGGCTTTTGAATACACGGTATTTACCAACAGCCGCCTGAGCTCAGAAGAGCAGTTTAACAATATTATAGTACGTACCAAGCCTGCCGACGGTTCGCTGGTGTACCTGAAAGATGTGGCCCGGGTGGAACTGGGGAAATTCAGTTATGCCAGTAACTCTTTTGTGGATGGGAAACGAGCCTCTTACCTGCTCGTCTTCCAGGCCCCCGGCAGCAATGCCATGGAAACAGCGGATGGGGTGTTGAACACGATGGAGAAGCTGAAAAAATCCTTCCCGGCAGATATTGATTATGTGGTTCCCTTTGAATCGGTTTCGGTGGTAAAGGTTTCCATTAAAGAAGTGGTGCATACCCTGGTGGAAGCCCTGTTGCTGGTGGTATTGGTGGTATTTCTTTTCCTGCAAAGCTGGCGAGCTACCCTGATTCCCATCCTGGCCATCCCGGTGTCCATCATCGGAACCTTTGCGTTCTTTATTCCGCTGGGCTTTACCATCAATACCTTAACCCTGTTTGGTTTTGTACTGGCCATTGGTATTGTGGTAGATGATGCCATTGTGGTGGTGGAGGCCGTGCAGCATTATATTGATCATTATAAGTTGTCGGCGAAGGAGGCCACCTACAGGGCCATGAAGGATATATCGGGACCGGTGATAGCCATTGCCCTCATTCTGGCGGCGGTGTTCGTCCCGGTAGGCTTTATTCCCGGTATTGTGGGACGGCTGTACCAGCAGTTTGCCATCACCATTGCCATATCGGTGTTGATCTCGGCCTTTGTGGCGTTGTCCCTGACGCCTGCTTTGTGTTCGCTTTTCTTAAAGCCCATGAACATTAACCCGAAGTCGAAGGGTATCAATAAATTCTTCTTCCGGTTCAACTCCTGGTTTGAAAAAGTATCGCTGCGCTATACCCATGGTGTGCGCCGGTCCATCAAAGGGCGCCCGTTATATGCTGGTATTGCTGGTTTGCATTTTCGTGGGAACGGGTTTTCTGTTCAAAAGCAAGCCAACCGGTTTTATTCCTACCGAAGATGAAGGCCGTCTATTTGTAACCTACGAGCTACCCGAAGCTTCGTCCACCACCCGAAGCCTGGAAGTGCTGGACACCATGATGAACATCATGAAGCGTACACCGGGCATCAAACACTTTGCTGCCCTGGGTGGTTTGAACGTAGTGACCTTTGCCACCAAATCAAACAGTGGTACCATCTTTACCACGCTGGAACCCTGGGATGAGCGCAAGGACAAATCGCTGCACTTGAACAGCATTATTGGTTCGCTGCAACAGCAGTTTGCCAAAATAAAAGAAGCCAACGTAGTGGTGATTCCGCCGCCGGCCATTCCGGGCCTGGGTGCCACGGCCGGTTTCACCTTTCAGTTGCAGCAGCGGGAGAGCAACGATGATATCAAAGGCTTTGAAAGAACGGTGCAGGCCTTCCTGGCCGAAGCCAACAAACGGCCCGAGATCAGCCGTGCCTTTTCTTTCTTTACCGCAAAAACACCCGGCTATAAGGTAGATGTGGACAGGGAAAAGTGTAAGATGCTGGGCGTTTCGGTGGCCGATGTGTACAGCACCATGCAGACCTATTTGGGCAGCCGCTACGTGAATGACTTTACCATGTATGGGCGAAACTTCCGCGTGGTGGCGCAGGCCGATACCGCCTACCGGGCCGATATCCAGAACCTGCAGCAGTACTATGTACGCAACCAGGCAGGCAGCATGATCCCGCTAAGTACCCTGATGACGTATAAGGTGATTGAAAATGCCCCGCTCATCTCGCATTACAATCTGTTCCGGTCCGCCGAGATCAATGGAAATCCTGCTCCCGGCTACAGCAGCGGGCAGGCTATCAAGGCCTTGCAGGAAGTAGCGGCTAAGGTACTGCCCGAAGGTTATGGCTACGAGTTTTCCGGTTTAAGCCGCGAAGAGATCAATGCCGGTTCCAGTACGACGCTGATCTTCACCTTGTCCATCATTTTCGTATTCCTGTTCCTGGCATCGTTGTACGAAAGCTGGTCGGTGCCGTTCTCGGTGCTGCTGGCCGTACCGCTGGGGGCCTTTGGCGCCATCCTTACACTAACGCTGATGCCCAGCCTGAGTAATAATATTTATGCGCAGATCGGGTTGATCACCCTGATTGGTCTGGCCGCCAAGAACGCCATCCTGATCGTGGAGTTTGCCAAGGAAAGGGTGGATCACGGCATGGCGGTGATACCGGCCACGCTGGAAGCGGTGAAGATCCGTTTGCGACCCATCATCATGACCTCCCTGGCATTTATACTGGGTGTGCTGCCCCTGGCCTTTGCCAGCGGCGCCGGTGCTGTGGCCCGTGAGACCATGGGCTGGACGGTACTGGGCGGTATGCTGGCGGCCACCTTGCTGGCCATCTTCTTTGTGCCGGTGTTGTACGTGGTCATTACCCGGCTTTCACTGGGTAAAAAGAAACTGGAAAAATTGAAGGACCAGATAAACGAAAACAAACTACATCATACCTAAGTCCTGAGTTCTCCGGAGTTACAAGCGCCGGATAACCGGGTAGGAGACAGGGAAATCGTTTCCGAGTAATAAAACAGCGAATGTCATTGAATGATATTCGCTGTTTTATTTTGGAGATGACAGCAGGCTGCCTGCATTGCACGGGTGAAGCAAATCATTCCATAGCATGAATTAAACAGAGGGTTTACGTTGTTAAAACACCATCCGGTTTCTTTTGAAGTTGAGTGATAGTGTAGTAAATTAGAGAGTTGTAAGCCATTCGGACGCCCCCCTTTAATTTATAAAATGGACAAGAGAAGCAAAGTCAAGTCAGGACTCTATTTTGGAGTTGTAATGACCCTGTTTTTTATTCTACAGGAACTGCTGACACATAATCTGACGACAAAAGGCATAATGATAACCGTTGTTTCCGGACTGTTTTGGGGTGCTTTAGCAGGATTTTTATTTGGGTGGTTAATGGGAGTGTTCGCTAATTCTAAACTTTTAAGGCAAAGGGCAAAGATTGACATAGATGCAAATGAGACCATTGCATTTGAAACAAGAGCCAGTCATTTTAAAGGTTCAAAAGGAACTGCAGGCAAATTATACCTGACTAATAAACGATTGATATTTCAATCTTATAAATCCAATACTCAAAATGGCGAACTATCAGTTAGTTTATCGAACATTAGCAAAGTGTACAGGTGCAAAACGTTTGGAATAACAAACAACGGCTTAGCTGTAACCATAACAGACAATAAAATTGCAAGGTTTGCAGTTAAACAGCCTGACCAGTGGTTTAACCAATTGACAGAAAAGCACGGCTTACAGTATGTGCATTTGTAAGAGCATGTCTGGATCAACAATACTTGTAATTATCTTCAAGATCAGTTTTTCAAATAAGCAGTTGTACCAGACAGCTTACTATGCCATGCCTTCACAAAGGCTTCAACGTTGTGCACCACAATCTTAACCACTTCATGAAAGAATTGCTGACTATAATTATTATGACTTCAGCGGTAAGCCTAAATGCTCAAAAGGGACTTACAGGACTTTATAAAGATTACTTTGGAAACACAATAAAAATCAATACTGATTCGACTTTTGAACATAAGTGGAACTTTGACATGCAGAGTAGTTGGGTAATAGGAATATGGTCCAGAAAGGATGATACTGTTTTCTTTTCGATGGTTCCAGTATATGATACAGTGCAAGTCTCAAAACAGGAACGAAATGCTTAAAGACTCTTTAGTTTTATCACTTGACCAAATTTCCGAAAGAACGGCTTTAAGAACAGATGTGTTATACAGCCTATGGCCAAAACTATCACCAGTATCCTGAAAAATTAGTTTTCAAACGAAATAGACTTTATAGTATAAAGCCAGATGGTAAACTCAATCAAGAAAAAGTAAAGGGTTTTTGGGTAAAGAAAAAGGTTCCGAGCTGGTTTGAGAAGTTGAAGGGGCGAGATGGTGATGCGCACAGTATCAGCTTTATACAATAGTGGCTTTTAACATTGGCTAATCTGAACATCTTTAATCTGCTTTAATACAATAGTGAATCGAAATAACAAGAAATACCACTACTGCATAAAGCTCTTTCACGCTAGCAACCTTCTATGACACACCGCAAACCTTTGCATACCTTAACCCCAGCCGATTTGGAGGAACATCCTTGCTGGAAACATGCTGTCATAGAGGATAAGGAATACGTTACACCCGTTAATAAACCGGAGATCTCAGGAAAGGATGATGAGCATTACATCGTGAAAACAGAATTTATTCTAAAAGACCACTCCACGTTTTTAGGTTTTTGCTTTCCGCAGGATCATTCAGGAATTGATTACACCCAACCCACCATCGTTACCGAACAGGGGCACCTGCGGTTTTATTATGAAAGCCTGGTAAACACCCATCTTGCAGAACTAACAAGAACCGTAACCGGGAAGAATATGGATGAACTATTCCCGGTGAAGTTTATAACCCATATTAAATGCGACGGAGCCTATTATGAAGGCGTGATCAGGAGCTTTGTGTATGATGGATAGGACTGCCGGGTTAAGCAAGGGCTTTCACAGGCAAGCTGTGGCAAACCGGAGCGTTCTAAGCCGAAAGTCACTCTCTTGATCCCAAAGGGATCACAGCTTTATAGAAAAAAAGAACAACGGACATCCTGCGACCCCTTCGGGGTCGAACGGCTAACCCTGTTTGCGGGTGCTATAAACCTTTGATGCCGCTGGCATCCGCTCTTGAGGCGATTAGCATTGTCTGGTTGCCATTCGATCGCTAATACCAACCCGTCGTCAACTCTGTGATTTTCTATTGACCATTTACCATTGACTATGGACAGTAGCATTTGATAAACCTGAAACCAGTTTAGTATAAGAGATGTTATTACTTTAGCGGTTCAAAATAGTACAGCAACCAGAATCCCGAAGGGATGGCATTACTATAGAAAAATTGCAGGTCGGTTTTTTGAGAAACCCCAAGAGGTGAAATCTGTCTTTGACGGATTGCAGGGCTACCGCTCTTTCTATAAAAACACCAACCCTTCAGGCTTAAAAAATTTAGCTGCGTTTGCCCTGACCTGGAGACACGGTTCTGCTAAGCAACAAAGGTGGCCATGGTTTCACGTCTGACGTTTCACGGCTGACAGCCCACAGCCCTTTAGCATTACTTCTTGCAACCGCACTCCCACTTATACGAATCGGAAAAGGTGACTGTAACCTGCGGAACTTTTGGATCGGTCCGGTATAGGCTGCTTTTGGGAGGAGCACTTTTAAAATACCCCGATAACCAGGTGATCTTTCCGGTCTTTTCATCGTAACTGTATCGGCCGGTGGCGCCATCATCAAGCCAGCGGTAGGTTCCATCTTTCCTTAGCTGGAAGTAGCCATGATATTTATAACTGTAAGCAGGGCTGGCATTCGGGCCGTTCCACACAGACTGGTGGCAGGTATAATTTCCATACACCAGTTTTCCGCCATATTTTATGGTTGCTGCGGGAGATGTCTTTACTTCTTTTGCCTGCTGTGATTTCTTCCAGGCACCTGCTGCAGCAGCGGCATCTTTTTTAAAGCGTTCTTCCAGGCTTTTATCACCGGCAACAGCTTTGTCCAAAAAAGGCCTGGCCTCGTTGTTTTTGCCCTGGGCAGCCAGGGACACGGCTTTCAGGTAGTTCACATACGGATTGCCGGGTTCTTTTGCCAGGGAGAGACTGAAGCCGGTTTCAGCGTTTCTAAAATCACCGGCTTCAAAATATTCGATGCCATAAAAAGCTTCCAACCCGGCTGAAAGCATCTCTGTTTCTTTGCCGCCGGTTGCCCTTGAATATTTGATCCTGTCAATATACGCATCCAGTCCGGTGGCACCCGGCGCAACAGCAGGGGTGGTTGCGTTGTTGTTCGTAACCGGAGTGTTTGCAGGAGTATCGCTGTTCGTTTTATTATTGGGCGCTGCCGGTATATCCTGTTTGTACCGGTCTTTCAGCGACGGCATCTTACTGAATGCTTTTTCCAGGTATTCCTGCGCCTGCCTTGCCTTATGCGGATCGTTTTGTTTTAAAAGGGAAACAGCCAGTTGATAATTCGCATAAGGATGGTCTTTATCCTTTCGTACGATGGCCATAAATGAATATTCGGCAGCACTAAAATTGCCGGCTTCAAAATACTCCTGGGCATACAAAAAATCAGAGCCGGTACTTAGGAAGGCGGTTTCGTTTCCGCCGGTGGCTTTTGACTGTTTCAGCCTGTTGACATAATCGGTAAGGCTATCGGTTTGTGCAAAGAGGAAAAGGGGGAGGAACAAGGAAGATAAAAAGAAAAGAAAATGAATACGGCGGTGCATACAGCAGGTTTTGATTGTGAGGTAAATATATAGCATAAACAGGCTGGATGAATACCGGTTTAAAAGCCGGTCAAAGCATTGAACAATGAAGCCCGGGCAGGCCACCCACAAAGCTGGTAGTGAGGCATCGGTTGAGAAAGAGGACATTTGGGAAGAGCCGAAGGGAAGCAAATAACTAATGCCCTATTGGGTGACACAAGTTCATGGAAACAATACCTATTCTAAATGAAGGTTTAGTGACCTGGTTAACCCGCTTGATGATTTGTATAAAGTAAAAGCCTGAATAGGTGCATGGTATTGGTCCTATACGACAATATAAAAAATGAAACAGGCCAGTGATGGAAATGAATGGATTGGAAAAAAGTATTAGTTTAGGAGGATACGGCAATACAATTGTGAGCTGTAATGTAACGACACAAGCAAAAAAGAAATTAGCAACCAAAACATAAAGACAAAATGAGAAAATCAATTTTTACGACTGCAATGATTGCAGCAATGACTTTGACAGCAAATTTTTCCTTTGCACAAACAGAGGACGCAGAAAATTGCAAAGACCACGGGTTTTTTAACAGACTTCCGAAATACTTCATTCAGGGAATGTAAAGAGAATTACAATGCTATATTACGATTTGTCATTGGCAATGAAAAATCTCAGACAATAGAAGGAACTATTACTGAAATCCTTTACACTTACGACGGTCCCTTCGGACCTGGTTTTGCCAAGTAAATTGCAAGTCATCAAAAACTATGAAAATGCAATCCTCACAAATGGGAGGACCTAAAGTTATATTCCAGAGCAGCATAAGCGACCTCGGAGGTTGGACAGGTGCAACATTTCGTTTTGCAAAAGACAATAACGTGTATTGGTTAGGACTTTACGGATTTCGCTTAATGACCCTATTGACCAATCATTCGGATTTATTCTTTTGGGAACAAAAAGAAGGAATGCAACATCGGCAAGAAATTACTGCGAACGAAATGTTTGAAAAAGTAAATTCTGGTACCGCTCTTGCTCTTTACATCAACTTCGACACAGGAAAATCAACAATTAAAAGTGAATCGCAAAACATCGTTGAGGAACTTTACACAATGCTGAAAAACAATCCAGCGTTGAAGATCACAATTGAAGGACACACAGACAACGCAGGTAACGCAGCTTCTAACAAAACACTTTCCGAGCAACGTGCAGCAAGCGTAAGAACTGCATTGGTAAACAAAGGTATTTCAGCCGACAGAATTAAAAGTGCAGGTTACGGACAAGACAAACCTATTGCCGACAATTCAACAGAAGACGGTAAAGCAAAAAACAGACGTGTTGAAATTAAAAAACAGTAAATACCCTACCGCTTGCAAGCGCCGTTGATATCAGAAATTGCGAAGTCTAAAGAATTGAAACTCAAGATTGACCTTTGATGGATACGGTATAGATTTACGTGTTAGCAGCCATTTTTGAGCGACAGTACAAAACGACAAGTATGAAGAAAATAGCAATTATCGGTGCAACAGGAATGCTAGGACAACCTGTTACAAAAGAATTTATCAATGCTGGCTTTGACGTAAGTCTTTTGGCTCGTAACGCTGAAAAAACAAATCAAATTTTCAGATCAAATGTCCAAATCGTGAATGGTGACCTGAAAGACATCAGCAGCATTAAGCAGTTGCTCGACGGACAAGACGCACTTTATCTAAACTTATCGGTAGAACACACAAGTAGCGAGAAAGATTTTCACTCAGAAAGAGACGGACTCGACAATATTCTTGAAGCAGTTAAAAATTCGACAATAAAAAGAATTGGTTATTTGTCTTCGCTAGTGCATTTGTATCAGGGGCAAAATGGTTTTAATTGGTGGGCATTTGAGATTAGGCAAAAAGCCATTGAAAAAATAAAAAACAGCGGACTTGTGTATTCTATTTTCTACCCCTCAACATTTATGGAAAATTTTGATAAAGGTGCATACGTTCAAGGTAACAAAATTCTTCTGGCGGGAACGTCAAGACACAAAATGTATTTTATTTCGGGAAGCGATTATGGCAAACAGGTTGTAAAAGCATTTCGGCTTGACATGGACAATCAAGAATATGTTGTGCAAGGACAAGACGGATACACGGCAGTCGAAGCAGCAAAATTATATGCCGATAACTATAAATTGAAAAAACTAAGCATAATGAAAATGCCTTTGGGACTATTGTATTTTTTTGGAAAGTTCAGCAATAAAATGAACTATGGAGCAAGAATCATTGACGCACTTAACAATTATCCAGAAAAATTTGAAGCTGAAAAAACATGGCATGACTTAGGTAAACCACAAACAAAATTTATAGACTATATCAAAAACTGTTGATAGAAAACGGCTGCTAACATTCGTATTTATAAAATTGCGGGTTGACGCAAGTACAATCAGCATATTTGCAACACCAGGCAGCGTCATCGGGTCGACGGTTCCAATTAGTGATTCGAGTAAAAATAAAAATTAGTACAAAACTTGTTTGGTAGCCGGGCCGACGTTTTTCAAAACCGCAACTTCATAAATACGTGGCCGTTGGCGGTCAGGCTGTACAACTTCGGAAATAAAAGAATATCAACACGAGACAATATGCAAAGCAAGACCCTGTTATGAGAAAAATCATTATCACGAGTATTATCACAATCTTGATTTTCGGATTGCTTTTCTGGCAATATTTTCATGGCGGAGTCCCCGGTCATCATATCCTGCAGCAAAAAGACCTGCCTGAAATTTCTAACTGGTGGGGTGGACTTTTGCTTCCTGCTTTGACCTGGATTTTATTGGGCAGGATAGAAAAGAGACTTACTAAACAGGACTCATTAACTCAACAGACTAAAAATCAAAATATCGCAATTATCAGACTCTTTCTTTTGGGGCTAATTTTGGGAATTTTAATAGCTGTGTCTTTTACAAATGGCTACAAGATATTTTTAGACAATGTTCTTTACATTTTTTTAGTACTCAGCCTGGTTTTCCCAATTTATTACTCTGAATTTATATTGGGCTTTATTCTTGGTATGACATATACATTCGGAGCGATATTGCCAACCATCTTTATATTGATAATAGCGGCATTAGGATTTCTCATTTATAAATTTATCAGGCCATTGATTTTGAGAGTAACAAAAACATTCGCCAAATAGTTGAACAATATCAAAGCCCGCCAACATCGGTTTGGCAATATGGCGGAGCAACGAATATGTTCTCAACTTTTTATTTGCTGTTAGGCTTCAGTCCCAGTTGGCGAATAAAGCCTGATGATAGAACAAACCATGAACTTTTATTTATAAATTTAGCAGCGGTTTAGAGCTGACGATTTTCAAATACCGCCAGATCGCTAAGCCCTAATCCGCTGGCAGTAACCTCACATGAAACTCAAACCAACTCCATTTTTAATAGCCTCCGTTGTACTGTTTCTTTACGGGCTTTATCTTTTGTTCCTGGCTACCCCGGACGAAGGCGGCTGGAAAACCCTGGCCGGCAGGGTTATAACAAGCGCTGCAATTGGACTGTTTATACTCTATATCATCTTTCGGGCCCTGTTCAAATCAAAGGTTTGGACACAAGCTGGTATTGAAATGCTGCTTCTTTGCATCGCACTGTTCTTTTTATTATAAAACCGAAGGCGGATTTATTTCTGCCCAAAAATTACAACGGGCACATACTTGTTTGCAATGACCAGGATTGCCAAAGCCCGTGAAACGTGAGCCGTCAGACGTGAGACAAGAGTGCTCTATGAAGGGAAGAGTTTGTACTTAATTTCACGTCTGACGTCTGACCTCTCACGGCTGTCTTGATAGCGGTTTGGCCTTACTTCTTTTGCATCGCCAGCGTTACACCTCCGGCAGATAAGGTCAGCGTGCCATTCTGAATCACGGCCGGCGCCGTTAGGGTATGATCCTGGCCCGTGTCATCCTTAACGCTTACCGTAACCACCCTGGTAGCATTAACTACCGACCACACAGAGGTGCTGCTATAGGTTTTTTCCTGGTCCACTAATCTTACCGTAGCGCAGGTAGTGCCGGGGTTATCATAATACACTTCGTGGTATTTTTCAGTCATGGTGCAGGTACCGCCTGCTGCAAAACTAAGGGTGGCGTCCAGCAACTGCTCTTTATTAATGTATTGTGTCTGCTCACACTTCCAGCGCCAGATCTCGTGCATGGTAAACAGGTCCACACCGCCTTCTACCCAGCGGGTAATTTTAAACGGACCGGCGTTCACCAGCATTTTATCGAGAGGTTGCACCAGGGTGGCTGCCACCTGCAGGGAACCGTTACCGTAATTGCTGGTATAATTCACGCGGAAGGTAAGGTTGATGACGTCGGCCACCAGCGGTGCTTTCAGGGTGAGTTTTATAAGCTTGCCCTTGGGGCCGTCTTTAATTTCCACATTCACGCGGCTGTCGCTAACCTGGTCAACCGTATAACCCGAAACATACAGTTTCTCGGCCTTTGCGGCAGGTACTTTCATTTCAGGAACAAAGGGCAGGAACTGGCCCAGATCGGCCATGGCGCTATTGTAATTGTTGATGCCCTGGATGATGGCCGCAAAAGAAGGGAAGGAGGCGGCATTCTGGCTGCCCACGTTTACCAGTTGCAGCCCGGCGCTGTACTCGTATTCTTTATCCACTTCAAACTCCTGGGCCATGATCTTTTGCTGTTTGGTATCGTCAATTTGCAGCACGGCAAACGGATCGTCCACATCTTTTATACCGGTGGCTGCTTCAAAAAGACCTTTGGAAGCTTCGGTGACAAAGGTGGAAACAAAGGCCCATCCGGCTTTCAGCCTTCCATTGGTGGCCTTGCGTTCTTCATTGGCAGCCTGGTAGGCCTCCTTCATTTTATTCGAAAAAACACTGGTAGCCTCGATCCTTTTTTTAGCTCTTTCTGCCTCGCACTGGTCGGCCTTTATTCTAAAGTCATTGGCTACATCAATGATCCCGTTGTCCCAGTAATATTTTTGCTGGCGCCGCAATTCTTCGCAATCACCTTCTGTTGTCAGGCGGTAATTGCTTAAAGGATTTTGAATGAATACCTGCTTGAACTCATTGAGCCAGCCTTTGTTGGCTTCTATCAGTTGCGCATAAATTCTTTTTTCCTCGTCGGATAAAGCGTCAACGATGGCTTTGTTTTTATCGTAGGACTGCTGAAGAAAGGTTTTCAGGCTATCTCTTGTGGCGGGCCGCATATGGCCTGCCTGTACCTGGCCGTCGTACTGTGTTTTGGCATCGGTTACTTCCTTCAGGGCATTGTCCTGCTGGTTTTTTATATACACAGCCACATCGGCAATTTTAGTAAAGCTGGTCAGTTTAATACTGCCTTCGGCCGTTTTACCATCCGCTACGGCCATGGTGATCTTTTGATCGCCTGCGGGCAGCTCGGGCAGCAGCAGGTAATAGGCATATACGTTAGTGGCAAGGGCCGTTTGATCGGCAAAGGCATCTACTTTAGTAGTACCTATAGTAACCGGCACCGTAGTGGCCGTGGTGTTTTGTGGTTTGGCGCCTGCGGACAACTGTATTTTAATGAACTGGTAGGGCGCCGCTTCTGTAACCGACAGGGTAAGTTTGGGCGGCAGGGAAGGGGCGGGTGGTTCGGGTTCAGAGCCAGAGCCGCTTTTCTGGCAGGCGGTAAAAATCAGGCTGATGGACAAAACAAGACAAAGCAGCCTTGTTGTTTTGGTACGGAGGGGTACTATTCTCATAAGGGTTTAATTTCAGGACACAAGATAGAAGGCCGGTGAACCGTGACAAATACCTCTTTATGAGTAATTTTTGGGGATAGGGGAAGGCTGGTAATACCAAATGGTTCTTAAGATGACAGATGATAGATGGTAGATGATAGAAGGGAAGGAGGCTGCTGCTTCTGTCTCACGTCAGCCGTCTCACGTCTTACAGAAACGCACCATGCTGTAAAATAGTCCTGCCCGGCTGCCATTATTCCGCCGGCAGCAGTACTTTGAAGACTGCTCCTTCGCCCGGCTTACTTTCTCCCCAGATGTATCCGTCGTGATTCTCTACCACCTTTCTTGCTATGGACAGGCCAACACCCGTTCCTTTATATTCGGCATTGCCATGAAGGCGGGTGAAAATATTAAAGATCCGTTCGGCATCGGCCGGATCAAACCCAATCCCATTGTCCTTTACTTCAATGAGGTAATATTGTTTGAGGGCATTTTCTCCTGATATATGCTCTTTGTCATGGGCAGTGGCCAGGCGTGAATGAATATGTATTTCTGAAGCCAAATCCGGTTTGTTGTACTTCAGGGCATTGCTGATGAGATTTTGAAAGAGCTGCTGTAACTGCCTTCTGTGCCCTTTAACGGCAGGCAGCCCGCCAACAACGATTTTTGCTTTTTTCTCCGTTATTTCCAGGTCCAGGTCTTCCAGTACCAGTCCTATTTTTTGGTTCAGGTCCACCATTTCTTCCATGGTAGCCCCCCTGCTCACATGAGAATACAAGAGCAGATCATCAATTAAGGCATTCATTCGTTTGGAGGCATTTTCCATCCGGTCAAAGAAATTTTCATCCTCCGGTTGCAGCTTTTCGCTGAGACGCTCCCTAAGCCGGCCGGAAAATAAATGGATCTTTCGGATAGGCTCTTTCAGATCGTGCGAGGCCGCATAGGCGAATTCTTCCAGATTGGTGTTAGAGCGTTTGAGTTCCTCTATATATTTTTCCAGCTGAACCTGTGTTGTTTTTAGTTGCGTATAATCGGTGAAGACAACCAACACCTCGTCGCCCACCTTAGTGCTCATAAGGTCCAGGTACAAGTCCTGCTTATCTGCACTGTAGTGTACATTCTTACGCTGTGTTTCTCCTGTAAGAAAGGTTTTTTTATACATATCAAATAAGCCATTCTCCATGTACGAGGGAAACCAGGTACTGGCCAATGCTCCTTTCAGCACCTCTGGTGTTTGTCCTATATACGCCGCAAAGTTGGAGTTGGTAAGAACAAAACGGAAGTCCACAATTTCATTCCGGTCATCATATACCGGGGATACGGTAAACATACCCGCCTGGGCGGCATTGAACACCGCGGCTAACCGCTCCACCGACCGTTCGATTTCGAGTTGTGCTTTTTTTGTTGCCGTGATATCGGTAAAAACATTGATCAGGTGATCCTCATCCATCCTGGCAATGGATAGCTCGAGCCATTTGCCTGCGGGCTTAAAAAAATATTGCAGGGTAAACGGCTTGCCCGTGGCAAGTGTTTGTAATGCTTGTTGAAAATCAGGACTGGTTATAATGCCCGGATCGTTCTCCGATAATTTCTTTTTAAGTAGCTGTTCCAGCGGCATGCTTAGGTATTTTTCCGATATAGCGTTGGCCATGATCGTTATACCATCCACTACTTCTCCGTTGTCATTTCGAATCACTTCAATTACCGTAATGCCACTGGGAGAATACTTCAGAATATTATCCAGCAGGTTGCGCTGTTGCTCCATCCGGAGGGAAGCCAGTTTTTGTTCTGTGATATCCTGTAAGGTGACCACTACCGTTTCTTTGTCTATGGGCACAATAATATAGTCATACCAGCTATCGAGTTTTCCCGTTACAAAATGCGTGATGTCGCGTACGGCTTCGCCTGTTTGCAATGCACGGCAGAAAAGCTCAAAGAAACCGTTGGTCCTCGTCTCAGGAATCAGTTCCAGTACAGAGCTGCCAACAATCTCTTCTGCATCCATCTTCAACGCCTTTGCAATATTATTATTGGCAAAGAGGTAACGGAAGTCAGTGATAGTTTCTTTATTGTTGCGTACCGCCTTTAGTGCGTAGATGCCATTAAAAGAAGCTTCCAGGATGCTGCCGATCAGTATTTTTTGTGCTTCCAGGTCAGCTGTTCTTGCCTCAACTCTTCGCTGTAACTCCGACTCATTTTCTTCCAGTCTTTTCCGGGCTTCTACCTGCCCGGTTACCTCTGTGGCTACAGCAATGATCCCTGAAACCTTTCCATCACCTTCTTTAAGCGCCTGGTAAACAAAATTGACATAGACGGTTTCGGGTGTCTTGTTTCTGGGCAGGGTTATAGGGAATTCGCTGCGGGAAACGGTTTCTCCGGTCGTATAAACCTGGGAAAGCAAGGGCTCCAATCCTTTGGAAGCTGCTTCCGGCAAACCTTCAAATATGGGTTTGTTCAAAAGTTCTTCTGCACCTCTTCCCCAAAGTTCGAACATGCGGGCATTGGCGATTTCTACAATAAAGTCAGAAGGCCCCGCAAAATACACATGGCCGCAGGCGCCTGAAGAATGGTATTGCGTAAGCTGCGTTCACTTTCCCGGATCCTCCGGGTAGCCAGTACTTTTTCGGTTGTTTCTGTGCAGGCGCAAAACACACCGCCTACCTTGCCCGACTCATCCAACACCGGGCTATAGGAAAAGGTAAAATAACTTTCCTCTATATAGCCACGCCGGTTAATGTAAAGCAATTGATCTTCGTTCCAGTTCGATACCCCTTCGTTCATCACCTGGTCAGCAAGCGGGCCTACCACATCCCATATTTCTGACCATACCAGAGGCCCTGCTTCACCCAGCCCCTGGGGATGTTTTTCGCCCATTATAAGCCGGTACGCATCGTTATAGATCGTGATCATTTGAGGTCCCCACCATACAAACATGGGAAATTGTGAATGAAGAAGTATGCTGACCGCTGTTCGTAAGCTCTGCGGCCAGCTTTGCGGCGTGCCGAGGGTAGTAGTGCTCCAGTCTTTGGAACGAATAAGTTCACCCATTTCACCCCCGCCTTTTAAAAAAGCAAGTTCCTGGCCTTCTTGTGCTGCCATCAAAAAATATGATTAAAGGTTCCTTTCAAAAATATGGATAATGTGTAACGGAATCAAAAAATTGAGGCAGGTCAAGGTTTTCATACTAAACCGCTGTCAAGAAAACCCATCGTGAAACGTGAGACGGCAGAGGTGAGACAGAGGCAGCAGCATCTTTCCCTTCTGCCATCTATCATCCATCAACTATCATCTGCTGTTTGGTATCAGGTGGAAGCAGCCATACCGGTGAAAAAATATGTTGTAAGATCCGGTTATTCTCTTATTAAAACTTTTATTTGTACAAATCAACATCATCTAACGCCACTGAAATATCGTTTGAGATCGCAATTCCCTTTGCCTCTGCTTCTTTGTTTAATTTACCCAGATCGGTTTCCAGGTCTTTCAGGCTGATGGCCTTTGCTCTTTTTTCTACAGGAGGATTGAGTTTTTCAGACCTTTCAAATTCCAGCACTTTGTCGTGGATGTCGGCAGGCAGGGTATTCTCGCATTTATAGGCAAGCTCAATAAATTGTTTGGCAAAAAAGCTGTCGATCTGTATCCTTCTTTTTGAAAGGTGGGCAAACTTGCCAACTATGCGGCAAATATTTTCGCGGTCTTCCGGACTTAATTGTTCGGCAAACTCGTATTCTTCAATCTTGCATAAGGCCAGCACCAAAGGCTCTAAAACATCCAGTGAAAGAATATAAACATTGTAGTCGGCCATGTTGAAGACAAACTGCTTAAGGGCCTGCAGCGTGTTGGAAGGCACTACAAAAAAGATATCTGTTTTAACGCTGTCCTGCTTTGCGTATTTCTTTGCTTTTTCTGCCTGGTCCTTTATATACGCCGGGAAATTGGAAAGATCTTCACCGGAAGGACTCTTGGCGTCAAAGATCACATGTTCGTCGCAGATGTGAAGTGTATTGTCAGGTTCACCTTTAAAGGGCACTTTGTCCACATATTGAATGGTGTGTTTGCTGCAAAGAGCTTTGATGCGGTTTTGCACTTCGGCCTGGTGATTTTGCCAGGTTTGTTTCAGCGCTTCTATTCTTTTTACTTCTTCCTGGTGCTTTTGTTCGGTTTCATCTTGTCTTTCTTTTTGAATTTGTTCCCGCAAGCTGTTTAAGGCAGCTACGTTGTCTTCGTATTTCCGGGTTCTGAATTGTTCCTCTTTTTTAAGCTGGATGTTTTCCTCTGTAATCGTTTTCAATTGCGCTTCCGCGGCTTGGGTTCTTTCTTTATAAACACCCAGGTCCTTGTTGAGGTTTCTGAGTTGTTCTTCAAGGCTCATCCGGTTGGATTTTTCTGCTGTGAACTCCCTGGTCAGCCTGTTGATTTCAAGGTCCTTTGCCTGAACAAACTGGTCCAGTTTTGATTCTGAAATTTGCAAACGGTCAATTTCTTTTTGTAAAACAGACAGGTCTTTGTTGCAGTTAAATACCGTTGTGTTCAGCTCTTCTTTTTTTGCACGAAGCGATTGAAGTTCGTTGGTAATATTTGCCAGGCTGGAAGAAATGTCAATCAGTTCAGACGTAAACTTTTTCCATCCAAATAAACGTTGAAAAAAACCAATAGCGTTTATTTTATCAACCAGCAGTTTTATTTTGGAAACGTCTTCATTCATGGTAGAGAGTTGTTCGCAAATATTATGAATTAAAGAACACAATACAAGGACGCAGTGGAAACGGTAATGGCAAATGGCTATAAAGATGACAGATGATAGATGACAGATGATAGTTGATAGAGGACAGAGGCTTCTGTCTCACGTCTGACGTTTCAGGTTTCACGGTGGTTGTCCTGACAGCGGATATAAAAAGTCTCAGCTGCCAACCATGGTGGTCTGATAAACCAGCCAATTAAAAAGGCTGCCGTTTAGACAACCTTTTATATCAAGCCCTCTTTGAAGTGAGACAGTGAAACGTGAGATGTGAGACAAGAGGCGAACTATGAAGGAAGCATTGCTACGGCTTTCACGTCTGATGGCTGATGGCTGACGTCTGACAGCTGATAGCCACCCTCACGGCTTCCTAATATTTCTGCACCACGCGGTACACAAACCTTTTGGGTTCGCCCACCACGCCGGATTCAGCCCTTTTCTGTTTGATAAGGTCCGATTTCCAAAATGCATTGGCTTTCGCGGAATCGTTTATGGCTACCACTAAAACTACTTTATGGTTGTCATCCACATCGTGGCCGTAGGCCCTGTCTGTTAAACCGTTATCCAGTCTTACCTGCCGGTTGCTGTCAAATGATTTTTTCCAGGCGGCCCAGTCTTTTACCGTAAAATTGGTCATGGACCTGAGGTCCGGCATGTTTGGCGCATTATCCTGGTAAACCATGGTATGAAACATAAAAGTTGGCGTACCCACTACGCCACCCTGCTGCATGGCTTTTTTCAAACTGGCATTTTTGGAGAAAGCCTTTGCCTTGGCTACATCGTCTGCTTTAACGGCTACCATAACCATGTTGGAATCGGGAACACCGCGGCCTATGACAAAGTTGTGCAGCCCGGATGCCACCCGCATGGAATCATGTGCTTCATAAGAGGCTTTCCATTTGGCAAAATTGGTCACCTTGTGCCTTGCTATCATAATGGTTACCGGCGTTGTATCAATCGCAGGTGCGGAAGTGGTGGTTGCAGGGGCAGAGGTGGTAGTTGTAGTGCTGTCCGTGGCCGTCGTGTTGGTGCCGGTTTTTTCATCCCTTCCTCCGCAGGAGGTTACCAGCAAAAGAACAGCACTAAAAAGCGGCAGACGGAGGGATCTGAATTGCTTCATAAATTTTATTTTAAAAATTAAAAATAGTGAAGGGCAGGAGGGGTGATGCAAGGGGTAAAGAGGAATAAAAATATACGTATTAAAAATGAAACGGAAAAATTCCTTTGCCCTGAGGCTGCCTGTTATTTTTGATTATTGTCAGGAGGTGCTGCAGTTTTTTGAAAAAGCCATAACCTTCGTTCTCCTTTCCAAATGTCAGCACCAGCCCTTATACCGGTTAGCTATTTTTTAACAGGACCGGACTTTAGATGAGCTTGTCATTCAGGTTCTCACAAAATTTATATTTATGAACTGCGGTTACACCATGCTGGTAGTCATGTTGTTTTTTATTTCAGCTATTGCTGCATCTTTTAAAAGAGGGCAAAGAGAGATGGAGAGGTGCTTGCAGCTGATCGCGGGTTTTGGATTCACCTGCCGGGACAGTTCAACAATTTATACCTAATCGATTTTTTCATCTGGATGAACAGATGCCATAGTTGGCAGATGACAGAACGCTTATCAGGATGATAGTTGATAGTTAATAGCTGATAGAAGAGAAAGAGTCTTCTGTCTCACCTCTGCCGTCTCACGTTTCACGGTTTTCTTCACCGCGGTTTATTGAAAGTCTGCAAAAGCCGGGCAAAATAGGAAATGAGAAATTGAGGCCACTCTTCTGGCGGCAAAAGGAATGACAGCGTGGAATGAAAACTAAAAACTGTTTCTTAAACAGCCCTTCACTCAAAGCTGGTTATGGATCCATTGCCTGAAGGCATTTACCCTCGTTTGGCTCACCAATACTACCTCGTCCTTATGCGGGGTTTTCAATTCCACTTTCATCTTGCTCTTTTCATGCGTTACAAAGGAGCGGATAAAGTTGAAGTTGATGATATGGGTACGGTTGATCTTGAAGAAAAGCCGTGGGATTCAGTTCCGTTTCTAACCGCATCAGGCTTTTATCATACATATACTTCTGGTTATTGACATCAATCACGTAAACGATCTTGTTATTGGAATAACAATACACAATGTCTGAAGTGTCCAGCAGGAAATGTTTCACGCCAAGCTTCAGGATCATTTTCTTTGGGTAAAAATCGGGGTGGGGGGAAATTATTAATTCCTCTCTTCTTTCCTTCAGTTGCATAATCTAAACTCCCTTGCGGCCTGTGCATTACACTGGTAACATACAGGCACAGTTTAATATGGTTACAATTCCTTTCACGCAAAATTGGTGAAGGCGTCAAAGTTCCGCAAAGTATTTGTGATAAGCGGTTGTTAATCACGCTTTTAGCATTCTTTCAACATATTAGGGTACTTCCATGTACAATAGTCTTGATTCGGGTTATTTTGAAATAAAGGGATACCCTTAGTCAGGGGCATGGCCTCTTTTTCTTATTAAGATCACATCTTATATCTGCCTGATTTTTCGTTCCGGTAAGCTTTTTTCCTGATTCGGTAGGCATTTGGGCTAACCCGGCAAATAGGGTACAAGCCAGCCCGGCATTTCGTGGTTACTTTAATGGCCTAAATGAAACGCCCGACTGCGGTTCTGGCTTCTCCCACAGGAGAACCTTGCATTTTTACCTATAAAAACAAATTGGACGAGAACATGAAAAAATTGACTTCGTTACTGGCTGTGCTTTTGCTCACGTGTGCACTGGCATTTGGCCAAACCCGAACAGTAACCGGGGTTGTGCGGGATGCACAAGGCGATCCGGTACCTTTTGCTACGGTGACGGAAACCGCCACCGGCAAAGCGGTAAAGGCAGATGATAAAGGAGCCTTTACTATCAGTGTGGGCAATGATGCCCGCCTTACAGTTACAGCTACTGGTTTCCAGACGCAAACGGTTGCTGCCAACGCAGCAGGCAGTGTGGTGCTGACGGCTGCAGAAGCCAAAATGGAAGAAGTAGTGGTTACCACAGCTGTAGGTATCCGCCGCGAGAAAAGAGGCCTGGGTTATTCTGCTCCTACAGTAAACAATGCCGACCTGACCAAAGGCCGGAGCTCCAGTGCCCTCAATGGATTGCAGGGTAAGGTTTCCGGTGTGAACATTACTTCAACTGCCGGTGCTCCCGGTTCGTCGAGCCGCGTAGTGATCCGTGGTGGTTCTTCCATCACCGGTTCCAACCAGGCCCTGATTGTGGTGGATGGTGTTCCCATTGACAACTCCAGCATCCTGGGTGGTGGAAGTACGCTTTCCAGCGTGGACTTTGGTAACCGCGGAAACGACATCAATCCTGATGATATTGAAAGCGTGACCGTACTGAAAGGTGCCGGTGCTACGGCTCTTTATGGTTCCCGTGCCTCCAACGGTGCGTTGATCATTACTACCAAATCCGGTAAGGGTAATGTTAATAAAAAGAACAGTGTGACCTTTTCTACAGGGGTGACCTTTTCCAGTATTCTTAAGCTGCCCGATTTCCAGAACCAGTACGGACAAGGATATGATAACACAACTAATGATCTGATTGAAAACTGGAGCTGGGGTCCCAAGTTTGATGGCGTGGTAAGACCCTGGGGACAGGCCGTTAACGGTGTAAGACAGGAGCGTCCTTACAGCGCTGTTGAGAATAACGTAAAGGATTTCTTTGAGACCGGTGCTGCGTTTAACAACAGCGTATCCTTATCGGGCGGTAGTGACAAATCTTCTTACTATCTGTCATTGAATTCTTGAACTCTAACGGTATCATGCCTACAGACCGCGACAGATTACAACCGTTACAGCGTTCGTTTCAATGGTTCTACCCAGCTGGCTAACAAGATCAGCTCTTCTATTTCCGTGAACTATTCCCGCATCAACAGCAACCTGGTAGGTGGCGGACAAGGCGGTGGATCGGTATATAATAACGTATTGCAAACCCCTCGCAACATTCCGCTGACAGAGTTCAAAGACCTGAACAATCCGTATAACAGCATTGGTGGACATCTTTGATGCTGAGGGTAATGAACTGTTTGGTTATTATGGCGCCTACACCGTCAATCCCTATTACATCCTGCAGGCTTATGATAACAAGAATACAGTGGACAGGGTAATAGGTAACTTTTCCCTTACTTATCAGCCTGTTAGAATGGCTGACTGTTACCAACCGTCTGGGTGGTGATATTTATGCGGACCGCCGTGTGGAAACCAGTCCTAAATACAACCTGGTGCCTTTTGATAAAACCGAAGATTACAAGGATGTGACCAGGGTATCTGCCGGACGCTATTATGAGGCCAACTACAATATCAGCGATATCACCAACGACCTGATGGTGACCGCTAAAAAAAGCTTTGGCTCCGATTGGAATGCCAGCTTGCTTTTGGGGCACAACGTACGCCTGCGCACTGTGAACACGGTAGAAGCACAAACCAATGCAGCCGGCGGACTGGTGATTCCTGGTTACTATAACCTGGCCAACAGCAATGGTCCGGTAGCGAGCAACAACTCTGTTTCCAACAGGAGACTGGTAGGTGCTTATGCCGACTTTAATATTTCGTACAAAAACTTCCTTTTCCTGGGTGCTACGGCCCGTAACGACTGGTCCAGTACCTTGCCGAAGGCCAACAACTCTTTCTTCTACCCTGGTGTAAACGCTTCGTTCGTATTCACCGAACTGCTGAAGAATTCTTCTGTTAGCAACTGGCTGCAATACGGTAAACTGCGTTCCAGCTGGGCCCAGGTGGGTAACGATGCTGATCCTTACCTGCTGGAGTCTTATTATAACAGGACAACCATCAATGGCGGTTTCGGTTCTACCGTGTTCCCATTGGGCAGTGTTCCGGGTTATACCATGGGCAACCAGATCGGAAGTCCGAACCTGAAGACCTGAGATCACCACCGCTTATGAAGTGGGTGCAGAGCTGGGCTTTTTGAGGAACCGCCTGAGCCTGGATGTTTCTTACTACCAGAACGAGTCGAAAGACCAGATCCTGGCTATTCCTATTGCTGCTTCTTCCGGCTATACTGCACGTGTAACCAATGCAGGCACTGGTAGAGAACAAAGGTGTTGAAGTAGCCCTGCGTGGTACACCCATCAAGAATGCCAATTTCACCTGGGAACTTTATGGTACCTATACCCGCAACCGTAACGAGGTATCGGGGCTGGATGTTGACCAGATCGTTCTGGGTGGTTTCAGCGGCATGGGCATCGTAGCTGCTAACGGAAGACCTTATGGTAATTTTTACGCCCAGGATATTCAGCGTGATGAACTGGGACGGGTAATTGTAAGTGCTACCAACGGCAGACCACTGCTGACACCAACCGCGGTTTACCTGGGTACTTATAATCCCGATTACCAGGCTTCCCTGGGAACCAACCTTACTTATAAAGGTTTCTCTCTGGGACTGTTGTTTGATACCAAGCAAGGCGGCAAGTTCTTCTCCCGTACCAAGGATATTATGGACTTTGTAGGTACGGCTGCAGAAACCGCAGAAGGCGACCGTGCCGGTTATGTATTCCCGAATTCGGTTTACAAGGATGCCGCTACCGGCAAATATGTAGAGAATACTTCCATCAAGTTCAAACCTCAGTCGTACTATCCTACTGTTGTAGATGGACAACATGTGTTGGATGCTTCTTATATCAAACTTAGAGAAGCCAGCCTGACCTATGTTTTACCAAGGCATTTGCTGGAAAGTACTCCATTTGGCAGTGCAGCCATCAGCCTTTTTGGTAACAACCTTTGGATCAAGACAGCAAAGGAAAACAGGTATGTTGACCCGGAGATCAACTCTGCCGGTGCCGGCAATACCCAGGGCTTCGACTTTACGGCGCAGCCTTCTGTACGCAACTATGGTGTGAACCTGAAATTAACCTTCTAAATGTGGAACGTCAGACGTGCGATGGAGAAACCGTTTAGCGTCTGACGATATCACTATCTGACAATAAAAAAAATTGAATCATGATCGCACTTAAGAATAAATTTTTTGCAGTGGTGGCCAGCGCCGCCCTGCTTACAGCCACGGGATGTAAAAAATTCCTGGATGTGAATGAGAACCCGAATGCTCCGGTAACGGCCACGGATGACCTTCTGTTGCCTTCTACCCAGGCGGCCATCGGTATGGCCGTGGGCAACAACCTGCAGGTGTTTGGAAGCCTGTATGCGCAGTACTGGACACAAAGCAATACTTCTTCGCAGTATAAAACCATCGAGCAGTATGCTTCCACCCCGGCCGCCTTCGACCGTGTTTGGGGCATTCTGTACAACGATGCTTTAACTGACATTAGTTTGCTGGAACAATCACGCAACCCCAATTATGTGGCCATTGCGCTGTTGGAAAAAGCCTACGCTTTTCAACTGCTGACCGATGCCTTTGGTGATGTACCCCTGAAAGATGCCCTGAAAGGTAACCAGGCGCTCTCGCCGGCTTATGATGCACAAGCGGAGGTTTACGATTCTGTTTTTGCCTGGACGAAAAGAGGCATTGCACTGGCAGGTACCAGCACTATCAAACCAGGTACGGATGATATAGTATTTGGCGGCAACATGGACAGGTGGAAGCAGTTTGGCAACACCCTGCTGTTGAAAGCTTACCTGCGTCTGAGCGAAAAAGATGCAGCCAAAGCACAGGCTGGCATCCAGGCCCTGTACGCTACTAATCCCCAGTTCTTAACGACAGATGCCAGGATCAGCTACCTGACCACAGGTGGCAATCAGAATCCCTTGTATGCTGAAGGTGTTGGACTGAGCCGTACACAGAACCTGGTAGTCAGCAATACAGCTTTGGATGCTTTTAAAGCCAATAATGATCCCCGCTTGAATGTAGTGTACACCAAAAACAGCGACAGTGTTGTGGTAGGTATTCCTCAGGGAAGTTATGATACACAGCCAGCAGTTGCCCCTACATTTCCTGCACCTATTACAGGTGGACATTTTGACACAAGGCACTGGTAGTATAGCTGCTACCGCTCCGGTGAAGCTGATCTCTGCTGCTGAGTCTTATTTTCTGCAGGCAGAAGCAGTGGCCAGAGGCTGGGCAACCGGAAGTGTGGCTACACTTTTCCAAAATGGTATCAAGGCTAGTTTTGATTTCTTAGGTATTGACGCTACACAGTATGCTACCTATATCGCTACTGCTGATGATGCTCAACTGCCAGCCGACGCTGCAAAACAGATCAAAGCGATCATTACGCAGAAGTATTATGCCATGAACGGTTTCCAGGGTTTTGAAGCCTGGACCGAGTGGAGAAGAACCGGCTACCCCGATATTTTGGTAAAGTCTGAAGCTTCTACGCTTGGCACCAATGAGCTTCCTGCACGACTGCTCTATCCCGGAACAGAGATCACGAGGAATTCCAACTTCCCTGGATTGAAGGAGGTTACGGATAAAGTATGGTGGGATCTGTAAGAAGAACAAACAAATGTTTACTTTATAATACATGGCAGGCTGAAAGGCCTGCCATTTTTATTGGCTGCAGGAAAATAAAACGTTTTTATAGCAAACTGCTTTCAGGTCAGCCGTGAGCTGTCAGCCGTCAGAGGGAAAGGCGTAGCAATACTTCCTTCATAGTTCTCTCTTGTCTCACGTCTGTCTTCTGACGTTTTACTTGTCTCTTTGTCAATGTGAAAGTGTTTTTGTATGAGATTAAACTGTTTTTTAGTTCAGGTATAATACCATTTTCATTTAAGCCGTATGGTATTTTTTGAACCACATAAGAAACATAGGCACAGAGAGGGTTTCCACATAGCGTAACATCAATAAATCTATGTGAGGGCCTATGTTTCTTATGTGTCTATGTGGTTCAGGCCAGTGTACTACCATTTCAAATTAGGCCGTAGGGTATGTTTAAACCTCTAAACCCTTAACCTCTTAAACCCAAACTCCATACTACCTAACTGAATCTGGTATAATGAATGCGGCTAAAACGGCTTGTTCGTTATTCCGGCTCATCCACTATAGGTGAGGTTGAAAACCGGGTAGAATAATCATTTATTATAAGCAACCTGAGTTAATTGTATTGCGGTTCATCCGATCCCGAAGGGATCGCAGCTTTATAGAAAGATGATAAAGGATACCTGCGACTCCAAAGGAGTCGAACATCCAAAATACATTACCCGGCTATAAACCTTTGATGCCGTTGGCATCCGCTCTTAAGGTGATTAGCATTGTCAGGCCGCCATCCAATCCGCCAAAGGCGGATGTTATTATTATAGAATTCAAAATGGGATATAACCCAAAATCCCGAAGGGATGACATTAACTTGTTTATCACACGGTAGTTTGCTTATAAACCGTTTCAACCGGAACACCCTTAAGAAGCGTTTGGTACACCACGCAATAGCGTTCGGTAAGCTTCATGAGTGTTTGGATCTGCTCGGCCGGGGCCGATGATTGCAGGTCGAAATAAAGCCGTATGGCTCTAAAGCCCACGGGCACTTCTTTGGAAACGCCAAGCGTGCCGCGGAAGTCAAGGTCGCCTTCGGCCCGTACGGTGCCTTCGGTCAATTCTACGCCAATGGCTGTAGCCACTGCGTTAAGCGTAACGCCTGCACAGGCCACCAGGGCTTCCAGCAGTAAATTACCCGAGCAGGCCTGGATGCCGCTGCCACCGGTTGCGGGATGAAGCCCGGCTTCAATCAGGGCCCGCCCCGTTTCTACCGTGCAGGACACATTTTCTCCGATCCGGCCCTGAGCCTTCAAAGTGATCAGGGCTGTTTCAGGACTGGTGCGGTACTGTTCTTTCAGAGGGGCTTGAACATTTTTTAAATCGCTTGCATTCATATAGAGTCAAATTTCGTTGTGCCTTTAAAGATAAACGGGATGAGTGAAACTTATACAAAACTGCTTTTAAGGAAATAATCGTGAAACGTGAGACGGCAGACGTGAGACAGCCTCCTTCCTTCTGTCATCTATCAACTATCATCTACCATCCTGATAGCCATTTTGTTTGTCCGTTAATGCAAATGCACCAGTGGATTGGTTGGATTGAATACGCCATCGGGATTGTAATGCCACACCCAGGCGTGAAGCAGCCACAAGCCAAAACCGGTATTTTCGTCCCATTTGTCCAGAGTGCCGGTAAAACCCTGCGGCGCCTTGCGTGACAGCTCAAGGGGAATAGCATATTCCACTGCCACCAGTTGTATGCTTCCGTCTTCGTTTTTGTTGTACACCAGGATCTCAGGACTTCTGGGATCAAATGTGGCGTCCACTAACGTAGACTTCATGTAATGAAATCCCATGTTGGGCACCGATCTACGTCTATGTCTGCATAGCCGTCCTTGACTGCATTTTTAATGTCGCGGTACCGGGCTGTGGCTGCACGGGCCTGCTGTAGTTCCCATGCTGTTTGCGAAGGAAGCTCCCGGTACTCGTTCAGAACGTTGCCCTCACCAGCCACTCGCAGCGCATTTCCGCCGGCCGCTGTGCGGCTGCTGGAGACCTGTACTTCTTCGTCCGTTGTTTGGGCGGCTTCTTTTTTACACCCGGTAAAGACAAGGCCAATCATCAGCATGAAGCAAAAGGCCAGGGCAGTGTTACCATTGAAGCCGGAACGTACTGCTAAAGATGTTTCCCTTATAGCACAAAGTGCTGTTGCATGATTTTTTCATTTTCTTTTGATTTTTTAGATTAGAAAATTGAAATCAAGGGCAGGAAAAATAATTACGGTTATAGTTAGCCGTTATTTTGCAGTTGCCGGGCTGATGATAGAGGGAACTTCAGTGATGGTGTTGGCAGGGAAACCACCCTTTCTGGCATGTTCCCTGATGAGTTCTTCGTTCGCGGCCTTGTAAATGCAATAAATTTTGTTTCCCGTTACATAGCTGTGTATCCATTGTATCTGCGGGCCCATTTCCTTAAGCACGGTGCAGGAAGTTTGCGAAACGCTTTTCAGCTGTTCGGCAGTAAGGCTGCCGGCGCCCGGTATTTCTCTTTCAATAAGATAGGTTTTTAGTTCCGTAGCGGCTTTTGCATTTTGGGCGGTTGTTTTTTGGCCCATGGAAACATAACCCGCAAAGAGAAGAATAGCAAGAAGAATGCATCGGTTGGTCATCGTTTTCATAACTTAATTTTTAAAATTAGAAGATGACTAAAGATAGCATTGACAAAGGCCGGGGGCCTATAACAAACCGTTCAATAAATGGTAAATAAGCTGGAACAAATCGTTCAATGAATAGTAAAAATCATTCAGGGTCTTGGTTCAGAGCAGCTCCATGTAATTCATGGGCAGAAGACCATATTTCTTTTTAAAACATTTGGTGAAATAAGAAGGACTGGTGAATCCGGCGTCAAAGGTTACCTGTGCAATGTTGTAGTGCTTTTTTTTCATCAGCTCTTTTGCTTTTTCCAGCCTGAATTCTTTTAAAAGGGCATTGGGTGAAAGACCGGTAAGCGATATTGTTTTTCGGTACAACTGCGATTTACTCATGGCCATGGTCTGGCAATAATCTTCAATGTCAAAATGGGGGTCTTGCCAGTTCTCTTCCAGTACGTTAAATAATAATTGAAGCAAGGCTTCGTCGTGAGGGGCCAGGGTTAAAAAATGGTTTCTCCGGTATTGAAACTGGTCTTTTGAAACCAGTTCTTTAACAGACGAAGCCATAGCCACCTGGAAGTACTTGCCAATGGCGCACATGTACTCAGCCAGTTGCAAAGTATCGCCAAAGAGTTTGTCACTGTTTTGAACGGGCTCGCCGGAATTGATGCTCATTCTGAACCCGATAGTGTCTGCATCGGTAAGCGGCATCTCTTCCTGAATGGCCAGCGCACAGGATACTGCCCTGGCCGCAGAAGTAAAGGAAATGATAAACCCGCTTCCTCCGTTCTCTGCTTCCCGGCCTCCGTGTAGTGCCAGGTTTTTCCGGATAAGACGGTTATGTGCATTCAGCAGTTCATGTGCTTTTTCTGTACCCAGTTTATAGTGTAGCAAAACCGGATCAATAGTTTTGGTCAGCAGGAGGATGCGAAAAGAAGGGTCGTTGAAAATTTTTAGTCCTTCGGCTGAAGTTTCCGCTTCAGCAGGATCATAAACCCTGCCTAGGAAAGATTCCACCACTGTGCTGTTGACTTCAATGATTCTGTGCGGAATAAGACCGTGTGCCTTGTTGTGCATTTCTATTACAGCTTCTTTTGACGGAGCTTCTATCAAACAAAATACACTTTCTCGTCCTTCATCTATCCAGTAGGTCATGCAACTGCACCCGTATTCTTCCTGGTGGAGTAAATCCTGTCTATGGGCTCCGGCAACATCCCTGGCTTTAACACCCGGAACAATGTGAACATCCATATAGATAGGCATGGTTCTTATATTTTAATTTTCCTCAATATACTAATTTATTTAAGCTGTAGTTATTGCAAAGGCACGATAATTTGGGTAGGGTTGTCTTTTGTTTTTAATAGAAATACTTTCTCTCCGCGATGGATGGAACTTCCTTATAAGGGGCAACCTTGTCAGGCTTAAGAAGGCAGAAGCCTGAAGGAATCGCACCTTTATTGCTTTTTTTGGTTTGTAGCCCTTCTTCCGCCCGGGCAAACCTTCAACCACTTCGTGGTTGGGATGTTCTTGTCTGATCCATCCACCGGTTGCACCGGCGGCTAAGCCATTTGACCACTTCGTGGTCGGAGTCATGATACAACTTGATAGCGGTTTGATTTAAGAAAAGCTACCAATATTTTATCGGTTGTATGACTCTTCCTTATTTAGAAAACCGGCTACAAAGGTTACAATTAACAATTCGACCATTCACCCTCAAGCCCTGCCCATAAAAAAGCCCGGAAGCATTTACAGCATTTCCGGGCTTTTGATTCATTCAGTTGTCGAGATCAATCCTCATCTTTTTCTTTTATCCCTCTGTCTTCTTTGTGATTTCTTTTCAGGAAGGCAGCCCGTACAGGTGACGGTGCTGGGTTGCCTTTAATTCCTTGCCACAGGATCTCGTTAAAGGTGAGATCAGGCACAGCATCTTCTTTTGACCAGTCAAATTTTTCAGAGAAAACAGATAAGGCTGTATTCTCGGGGTTTTTATCATTCAAATCAACATTGGCCGGCAGATGATCGAAAGCTGTATAATCAGGCGTGCTGGTAAAACATCTCCACATCGGTGTTGCAGCTGCATCGTACTGGGTCATGGGCGGCATGCCCAGAATTAGCTCAATGGTACGCAACATGCCGGAGGTAGAGTACATGGTATGGTCGATGTGTTTTCTTTTTACATACGGACCTACCACATAAGCCGTGCTGCGGTGGGCATCCACATGATCGGGGCCGTTCTGTGCGTCATCTTCTAAAATAAACACCACGCTTTCTTTCCATACAGGGCTTTTGCTTAAATGATCAATGAACATTCCTACCGCCAGGTCATTATCTGCTACATGGGCAAAAGGTGTGGGTCTGCCGGCTCTCATTCCTTCCGTGTGGTCGTTGCCAAAACGAAGCGTGGTTAACTGCGGTAAAGCATTGGCCGCTACCAGGGAATCGAAATCTCTTTTCCATTGGTAAAAACGGGTGGTATCTCTTACGCTCAAATCATAGCCAGTGTAATTGGCGATATGGCCTTTTAATACATCTACGGTTGGTTTGCCTTTGGAAACAAATTCGCCATACGAACGGAAGCTTACACCATGCCTGGCGCTATGGTCCCAGATGAATCCATCCCTGTTGTTGGCGATCTTACGTTCACCTTCGCCGCCGTAGGTGCCACCACGGCCGCCGTAGCTGGAGGGCCAGGTTTTTTCCAGGTAGTCATTGGCATAGGCACCCATGCTCCAGTTGTGTCCATCGGCGCTTACTTCCGCATCTACATAAAAATTGTCCAGCAGCACAAATTCTTTTACCAGCTTGTGCTGGTTGGGAGTGATCCGCTCACCAAATAACAACAAACTGGTGTCACCGTTGCCGCCCGGCACATCGCTCAGTACCTGGTCGTAGGTCCGGTTTTCTTTAATGATGTAAAACACATGTTTGATGGGCGATTTATCTCCTACTTTCATCGGAATGGGATTACCGGCTTCACCTTCCGCATGCAATTCTTTTTCTTTTGTGTACGGCGTGTTTTTATAAACGGCCTGCGAATAAATGCTAAGCTGCTTCGGGGAAGGCTGGTCGATGATGCTTAAGGTGCCAAGAAAAAGACCGGCAATGTACTGCACCTTGGCAGGTTTGGTGCTGTCGCCTGCATGCCGCAACACTACCTGCTTGGTAGCAGCAGGATTGGGTCCCTGCGGATTGGCAAAAGAGGATAAACCTTTACCGTTGGTAACATAAATCTTTTTACCCACTACTTTCACATTGGTAGGATACCAGCCTACCGGTATGAAGCCTAAGGATTTACTTTTGGTTGGAACAGAAACATCAAAAACAGCCAGGCAGTTATTATCGGCATTGGCAATGTATAACGTTTTCTGGTCTTCGCTCAGCGCCAGTCCGTTGCTGGTAGAACCGCTGGGGGCACCGGGATAGAGTGCCGCATTCAACGTTTCAATGACCTGGTGGGTTTTGGTGCTGATCACGGAAACAGAATTATCATCGGCATTCGCTACGTATAAATACAAACCGTTCTTGCTAATGATCATTTCATTGGGATGACTTCCAACTGCGATCTCTTTCGTTATTTTTTGCTGCGCAATATCATACACCAATATTTTTCTTCCGCCCCACGAACTGATGTAGAGGCTTTTTTTATCATTCGACAGTTTGCAGGTATACGCTTCAAAACCAAGAGGAATCTTGTTCAGGATCTTTTTTGTTTTCAGATCGAATACATACAAACTGTTGTCTTCTTTGGTTACCACAAATAATTTGTTATGGATGGTTTCATCAAGATCCAATCCGGCGGTGCCGATCCGTTTGGGCCATTTATCTCCCAATACAAGTGAATCCACCAAACGCAACTTGTTGCGAACAATCGCATATTTGTTCACCCGGTTATCGTGTCCGCCCGAAGCATAAATAAATTGATCATTCTTGCTGAAGGCCAGGCCGTACCAGGATTTGGCAATGATGATGCTGTCAATTCTGTTGCCGGATTTCAGATCAATGAGGTCAATGGTCTGTGTACTTTGTCCGTTGTTGGTTACCGCAATATATTTTTTGTTATGGCTGATAACAAGGTTCAGGGGCAGGTCGCCCACCGGAATATTTTTTCCAACGGGTGTCAATGACCAGCCATTCGGAAGGCCGATCCTTTTCTTTTCCAGTTCTGCAAGCGTTTGTGCAGAAACGTTATTCATTAGCAGGAAGAAGGCTAATGCAAAGGATACAAATTTGATTGGGTTTGTCATGCTGCAAAGCTTCATTTCTTTTTAATAAGTTGTATGAGCTAACAATTGCTTCATACAAACTTAATAATGCAACTCCTTAACAATCAGTTTTTTATTCGCTAACAATTCGTTAACACACCGCTTCTACCTTGCCGCCCGTTAACAACTCACACTATTTAAAGAATAATCAACATTATGAAGAAGGCTTTAGTGTCAAGAACATTGACTGAAGTTCTCATGTGCAGCCGTTTCGCTATTATGCTGTTGTGTGCCTGAGGCAAAGGCGCATGCAGGATATGAGTACCGGAATGAGCAGGCAAACCAGGATGAAATTGTTTCTGGTATCGTTACAGATGAAAATGGTAACCCGCTGGTAGGAGCCAGTGTTATGATCGCAAACACAAGCGTCGCGACAAGTACGGATGGTGAGGGCCGGTTTCGTTTGTCCATGGCACCGGGAACCTATACGTTAACGGTAAGCTATGTTTCTTTTCAAACCAAATCGCAAAACATTGTAGTTAAACAGGGCCAACCCCTTTCTCTTACCCTTGCACTCAGTCCCGTTAAAATCCGAACTGGGAGAAATCGTTGTGGTAGGTTATGGTACGCAGAAAAAAGTAAACCTTACCGGTGCTGTGGCGCAAATCAGTTCCGAGCAATTGGAAAGCAGGCCGGCTCCCAATCTTACCCGTATGCTGCAGGGTGCCCTTCCCAACCTGAACCTGAAGATGGTGGATGGAAGTCCCACCCGCGGTGCTACCTACAACATCCGCGGAATTACCTCTATTGGTGCCGGCGGCAGTGCGCTGGTATTGATTGATGGAGTGGAAGGCGATCCGAACCTGATCAATCCGAATGACGTGGAAAGCGTATCTATATTAAAAGATGCCTCCTCGGCTGCTATTTACGGTTCCCGGGCGGCTTTTGGCGTGGTGCTGATCACCACCAAGTCGGCCAAAAAAGGCAAGGTGAAAGTGGATGTGAGCAGCAGCTATTCCGTCAACCAGCGCACCGTTACCCCCAAACTGATAACCAACGGTTACCAGTGGGCGAAGAACTTTGACGAAGCTTTCAATGCCTGGTACGATTACAACTCGCATCCCATCTCCGTAAACAACGTTTTTCCTTTCTCGCTGGAATACCTCGATGCCTTAAAACAGCATGACGAAAATCCTTCCCTGCCGGAAGTGGTGTACAACGATGCCAAAGGCCGCTATGAGTATTTTGGCAATACGGACTGGTACTCGCTCCTTCATAAAGACAATATTCCGGCCACCGAACAATCGGTCAGCATTTCAGGCGGATCGGACCGGGTGAACTATTATGTTTCCGGGCGGTATTATTTTCAGGATGGCATCTTTAATTATAGTCCTGATAAATTCCGCAAATACAATGTGCGGGCTAAGGGGGATGTAAAGATTGCTCCCTGGCTGACCTTCCAAAACAATTTTGACCTTGCCACCTATAACTACCGTTACCCAACACTGGCCGATGGAGACGTATCGGTGTGGCGGATGCTGGAAGTTGAGGGCTTTCCGATGGCCGTGCCGTACAATCCTGACGGTTCCTATACGCATTTGGGCGCTTATACAGGGATGGCTTCTTTTTTGGAAGGAAACAACAAATCGGATCTCTCCAATATTTACCTGCGCAACACAGCGGGCCTGGTGGCCAAACCGCTGAAAGATTTGCTTACGCTGAAAGCGGATTTTACCTATGCCCGTGAGTTCCAGGAAGAAACCCGTACCAACAACTACATTAATTTCAGCAACGCACCAGGCGAAAGCAGCCGCTTTGGACGAAGCCTGCTGCGCCAGTTCAACTCCAGGAACCAGTACATCACCGCCAACTTTACGGCCGATGCCAAAAAAAGATTTGGCGCACACGACGTTCAGGCCTTAGCGGGGTATAACATTGAGCAGTACACGCTGAAAAATTTCAATGCCAGCCGCGATGGGATCCTGATACCCACCATGCCCGACTTCAACCTGATGGACGGATTGAACTATACCTTATCGGGCGGTGGTAACGAATGGGCTTACCTGGGCTTGTTCTACCGCTTGAACTATGCCTTTAAAGACCGCTACCTGGTGGAGTTCAACGGCCGGTATGATGGCTCGTCTAAATTCCCTTCCAACCAGCGCTATGGTTTTTTCCCTTCTGTTTCTGCCGGATGGAGGGTCAGCAAAGAGAATTTCATGGCAGGAACCCGTTCCTGGCTGGATGAATTAAAACTCCGTGCTTCTTATGGTTCCCTGGGCAACGGAAACATTTCCCCCTACCGGTTCATGGAGCAAATGGGCGTGAGCAAAACCAGCGTGGTGCTGGGCGGCGTGCAAAGAAACTATACGCAACTGCCCGGCGTGGTGCCTGCCGGTCTTACCTGGGAAAGATCGACTACCCTTGATTTTGGTGTTGACCTGAGCCTGATGAAAAGAAGACTGAATCTAACCTTCGACTGGTACGACAGGAAGACCTACGATATGTTTACGGCTGGCCAGCCTTTACCCAACGTGTTTGGCGCCGCTGTGCCCTCCGGAAACTTTGCCGATCTGTCTACCAAAGGTTGGGAGTTGACCCTTTCCTGGAAAGACAATACAACCCTGTTCAGCAAACCCTTTTCCTATAGCTTCTCCGGTTCGGTGTGGGACAGCCGATCTAAAATTACCCGGTTCAACAACCCCACCAATATCCTGTCTTCTTATTATGTAGGACAGGAAGTAGGAGAGATCTGGGGCTATACCACTTTGGGATTCTTTCAGACAGATGATGAAGTAAGCAAACATGCTGACCAACGTTTTCTGCTGAACTCGAACAACAACGTATGGCTGGCCGGTGACCTGAAGTTTGCCGACCTCAATGGCGACGGTGTGATCAATCAGGGCAAAAACACGCTGGGTGATCCCGGCGACAGAAGTGTGATTGGCAACACCTCACCCCGCTACCAGTTTGGTTTCACTACTGCGGTACAATGGAACGGCTTTGGTTTGTCGGCCTTCTTCCAGGGCGTTGGCAAACGCGACTGGTACTTTGCACCGGAAGCTGGCTTGTTCTGGGGACCTTACAACCGTCCTTACGGTTTTCAACCGGTGAAAATGATGAATGATTATTGGACCGAAGAAACCCCGAACGCTTATTTCCCCCGCTATCGTGGTTATACCGCTTTGGGTACCAACCGTTCGCTGGGTGCACCGCAAACCCGTTACCTGCAGGATGCCAGCTATCTGCGCCTGAAAAGCCTGACGCTTGATTATGCCTTGCCGACCCGCTGGCTGGAAAGAATTTCTCTTTCCAAGAGCATCGGTTTACATCACGGGACAAAACCTCCTGACCTTGTCAGGTTTGTTTAAACATACCGACAACTTCGACCCCGAGGTTCTGGAAAATCCCACCGGCGAAATATCCAACAGTCATGGCCAGGGTTATGCCTATCCCATGCTGAAAACCTTTACCGTAGGTATTAATGTATCCTTCTAATTACCATTTTAAAAGAGAATTGTCATGAGATTGAATAAGATAATGATTCCCGCTTTTGCCGGCCTGTTTGCTGTGGCATCGCTGGGTTCGTGCAAAAAAGATTTTCTGGAGAAAAAACCGCTGGATAAGCTGGTGCCGGATAATTTCTTTAAAACCAAGGAAGACCTTGAATTATATACCACCTCGTTTTACCAGCGCATGCTGCCCACCGGGCTGGCCATTGTGCAGGATGATGAGATGGGGGAGTACACCTCCAAAAACCAGTCGCCCACGTTTATTGCCGGCTCTTACTCCCCGGTGAATGAAGGGGCATGGAACTGGACCAACCTGCGCAACATCAACTACTTCCTGGAGAAGTTTGACAACCCGGCCATTCCGCAGGAGGCCCGCGACCACTATGAGGGCATTGCCCGTTTTTTCAGAGCCTATTTTTATTTCGATAAAGTGCAAACCTATGGTGATGTTCCCTGGTATGGCAAAACCTTATCAACAGAGGATCCGGATCTGTATAAGAAAAGAGATCCCAGGGCGTTGGTGATGGATTCGGTTTTGGCCGACCTCAATTTTGCTGCTACCCATATTTACGATACAAAGGATGCCTCTTCTTCTACCGTAACAAGACAGGTGGCATTGGCTTTCAAGTCAAGGGTTTGTTTGTTTGAAGGAACGTTCAGAAAATACCATACGGAATTAAATCTTGCCGGCACGGCGGATAAATGGCTGACGGAAGCCGCGGATGCCGCCAAAAAAGTGATCGACTCCAAAAAGTATAAGTTGTACTCCACCGGTAACCCGGCCAAAGGATTACCGCACAGCTGTTTACCAGCGAAAATCCGGTGGCTGATGAAGTCATGTGGTCGCTGGTATTTAATAACTCGTTGAGAAGATGGCACGAGATCACCTGGAAATTCAACAGCGCTACCTACGGCGCCCGCTGGGGATTGAATAAGCAGTTCATCAATACCTACCTGATGACCGATGGGCAAAGGTTTACCGACAAAGCTGGTTTCGATACCCTGGTATTTGTAAATGAAATGCAGGGCCGTGACCACCGTCTGGCGCAAACCATCCGTTCGCTTGGCTATAAAAGAAGCGATGGCAGCGCGGCTCCGCCCAATTTCGGTTATACGTTTACGGGATACCACATCATGAAGTTCAGTTTGGATGACAAGCGCCTTGACGGGGTGGCCGAATCAAACAACTCCATTCCGCTGATCCGCTATGCCGAAGTGCTGCTGAATTATGCCGAGGCCCTGGCGGAATTAAACCAGATGAATACGGCGGTTTGGAACCAAACCATCGGCGCCCTCAGAACCCGGGCCGGCGTAAATCCTGCCGAACCTGCCGTTGCCGATGCTTATCTGCAATCGGTATATTTTCCTGAGATCGGCGATAAGTATTTACTGGAAGTAAGAAGGGAGCGGGGCATTGAACTGGTGTATGAAGGATTACGCTATGCCGACCTGCTGCGCTGGAAAAAAGGCAAGCTGCTGGAAATGCAATGGAAGGGTATTTATGTGCCGGCCAAAAACACCCCAATGGATCTGGACGGCAATGGTACTCCCGATGTATCGTTTGTGGACAAAGTGCCCGATACCAGGGTGCCGGGCGTGATCTACTATGTAGTGAACGGAACCTCGGCCCGCCTCACCGAAGGCGACAAAGGACACATTACCTGGAGAGATGATGAGAAGCGGGTTTTTGATGACAAAAAATACTATCATCCCATCTCCAATACCGATATCGTGCTGAATCCGGCACTGGAGCAAAATGCGGGTTGGTAAAACACCATCCAATTTATTCAACTAAACAGAACTTAAAAATCATGCGTTCCCTTGTTATGATATGTGTTCTTGCGGCGGTGCAGCTAACGGCCGCCGCCCAGGACAAAAAAGACAGTATTCGCCTGCCGGACATTCCCGGCTACCAAACCCTGAAATGCGATTTTCATATGCATACCGTTTTCTCGGATGGCCATGTGTGGCCATCCTTCCGGGTGAACGAAGCCGAACGGGATGGGCTGGATGTGATCTCGCTGACAGAGCACATTGACTTTGAAGGTTATCCCGATGAAGTAAAACGCAACTACAACAAGGCTTTGAAATTGCCCGGGAAACGGCGGCTAAAAAAGGCAAGGTATTGGTCATCCGCGGCGCGGAGATCTCACCACGGGTGCCGCCCTATCACAACAATGCCTTGTTCCTAAAAGATGCCAACAGCCTTCCTTCGGCTTATATGAAAGACTGGAAGAAAAAGTTTGTGATGAAGGAATCCATTGCCAAAGAAGAACTCATGGCGCCTTTCCTGGAAGCAAAGCGTCAGGATGCCTTTGTGTTTTACAATCATCCCGGCTACTCCTGGTGGGATAAAAAAGACACTAACATCTTTACCTCCTTTCATAAGGAGCTTTTGGATAAGAAGATTTTGGGCGGGGTAGAAGTGGTGAACTCCAACCGCTACAACATCATTGCCCACCGCATGGCCATGAAGTACAACCTGGCGTTGATCGGCAATTCGGATGAACACTACGACCTCTATCCGCGGTACCAGCAAACGCACCGGCCCATGACCCTTGTGTTTGCAAAGGCAAAAACCGAGGAAGCCATCAAAGAGGCCCTGCAGCAAAGAAGAACAGCGGTTTATTTCGACGATTATCTTGTGGCCCGCCAACCGGAAGCCGAAGCCTTTTTTAAAGCATCGCTGGATGTGCGTACGGAGAAAACGACAAGGAACGGAGAACCGCTGATCCTGGTGAAACTGTTCAACCGCTCAGAGATCCCCTACAGGGTAAGAGTGACCAGTGATTATAATATCGAGAACTATCCTATGGGACAGGTGGTGTTGCAACCCGGAGACACTACTACGGTAACGCTTAAGGCGGTATGGAATTATCCTGCCTCCACCACCATCGGCATGCAGTGTCAGCAACATCCTGGTTACGCCCGATGATTGCCTGGTTACAAGCTTTGATCTGAAATTGGATGACAAGCAGGCGCAGGATTAATTCATTATCATTTCGCACGGCTTACACAAAACCCCGCTAAAGAGTGGGGTTTTGTGTTTATAGCTGGTGATGCAGGTAATAGTAAACCGCTCAAGAGAACCATCGTGAAACGTGAGACGGCAGACGTGAGAAATGGCTTCTCCCCCTTCTATAGACTATCAACTATCGACTGTCCTCTGCCATCTTTATAGCCGTTTGGTGTAAACTTTAGTTTTATAAAATGGTGGCCGGTATCAGGCCACATTTAAACAGTTCTGCCGTAGTGATTTTTATCATTCCATTGTTAGCAATATTGGGTTAGATTTAAATTCCAATTTTCATCCATGCTAATGAAGAGATTATCCTTTCTTTTTCTCATTTTGTTAACCCTGTTGCTTTCCTGTAAAAGATCAGAAACAATACGCCCGGCAGAAGAAAAGATCACAGAATCGGTGTACGCCTCAGGTATTGTAAAAAGCAATAACCAGTACCAGGTTTTTTCAACTGTAAACGGGCTGATAACACAAGCGCTGGTAACGGAAGGCGACCTGGTGAAAAAAGGCGATCCCTTGTTTCGGCTGAAAGACGTAACGGCCCGGTTGACTACCGAGAATGCCCGGATTGCAGCCGATTATGCATCCGTTAAAGCCAACAGCGATAAGCTGGAGCAGCTGAGACTTGATATTGAGGTGGCCAAGGACTAAAATGGACAATGATGCCTCGCTGATGAAGCGGCAGCAGGTACTGTGGGACCAGGGCATTGGCACGCAAAACGAACTGGATCAGCGGGTGCTGGCGGCACAAACTTCGGCCAATGCCTATAATGCCGCAAGGCTTCGCTACAGCGACCTGCAGCGCCAGATAAGTTTTCAGTCCAAACAGGCGGAAAAGAATTTACAGATAGCTAATTCCACCACCGGCGACTACATCATTAAAAGCGAAACCAACGGTAAAGTGTATCGTGTGTTGAAAGAGAAAGGCGAAATGGTGAATACCCAAAGTCCTGTGGCCATCATTGGCGATGCAACCGGTTTTACCCTGGAACTGCAGGTTGATGAATATGATATTACAAGAGTGGCTGTTGGTCAGAAAGTGTTGCTTGCCATGGATAGTTATAAAGGACAGGTGTTTGAGGCCGTGGTGACAAAAATTGATCCCATTATGAATGAACAAACAAAATCATTTACGGTGGAAGCGGCCTTTGTAGTGCCGCCACCCGCTTTGTATCCCAACCTTACCACAGAAGCCAATATCATTATCAGGGTGAAGGAAAAAGCATTGACGATTCCACGCAGTTATTTGGTAGATGAATCGTATGTGCTGCTTCCCGGCAAAGAAAAAAGAAAGGTAACCGTTGGCATGAAAGATTATCAAAAAGCGGAGATCGTAAGTGGGCTTTCGGTAAACGACGTTATTCTTAAACCGCTGCAATGAACCGTAAACTCATTATTGACATTGCAAGATCGCTCTTGCTGGCACGGTGGAAACAAACCCTGGTGGCCGCTATTGGCGTTACGTTCAGCATTACCATGTTCATTACCCTGCTAAGTTTTATGGGCGGCCTGAATAATCTTTTGGATGGATTGATCTTAAACCGCACACCGCATGTGCGGTTGTACAACGAAATAAAACCCAGTAAAGACCAGCCGGTCAATTTATCGGGGACGTACCAGGGGTACTATAATTTTATCCGCTCCATAAAGTCGGGAAACAGCCGCGAAGAGATCTACAACAGCGGTGCCATTATGCGGGCCTTAGATAAGGATAGCCGGGTACAGGGCTATTCGCCTAAATTAATTGCGCAGGTTTTTTTTAACGATGGCAATACCGAGCTTACCGGTATGATCAACGGCATTGATGTGGAAGCCGAGGCCAGGCTGTTTCATTTTAATGATTATATAACGGAAGGCTCGGGGCCTGACCTGGGCAAGGTGACAAACAGCATTGTGCTGGGCAAGGCACTGGCAGAAAAATTACTGGCCGATATTGGCGATGTGGTGCAGGTAACAACGGCAAAGGGTAACCGCTTTTCTTTAAAAGTGGTGGGCTATTTTCAATCCGGTCTTTTGGACATTGATAAGGTGCAGAGTTATGCTTCTGTCAGCACTGTTCAAAAACTGTTGGGTAAGCCGGCCAATTATATTACCGACATACAGGTGCGGCTGAAGGATATTAAGCAGGCGCCTGCCGTGGCGAAAGAATACATGAAATTATTCGGGTGCGATGCGGAAGATATTCAAACGGCCAACTCGCAGTTTGAAACCGGTAGTTCTATCCGTACGCTGATCTCTTATGCCGTAGGCATCACCTTATTGATCGTGGCAGGCTTTGGCATCTATAACATTCTCAACATGATGATCTATGAAAAAATGGATTCCATCGCCATTTTAAAAGCAACCGGTTTTTCGGGCCGCGATGTCATGAAAGTTTTTATGGTGATCGCGGTAAGCATTGGATTGTTTGGCGGCCTGCTGGGTTTGGTATTTGGTTTTGGATTATCGGCCGTGATTGACCAGGTACCATTCAATACCGCCAGCCTGCCCACTATAAAAACCTATCCCATTTTATACAACCCTTTATTTTATGTAATTGGGATTGTATTTGCACTGGTCACTACCTACCTGGCCGGATGGTTCCCTGCACGCAAGGCCAGTAAGGTGGACCCGGTTGTTATTATAAGAGGAAAATAATTATGAGTGAGCTAATCCTGGAGGCAAAAAAGATCAATAAATTCTTTCACGACCCGGTGACCACGCAGGTCTTAACCGATATCAGTATCTCCATTGGCAAGGGCGAGTTTGTTTCGGTAACCGGCAAATCGGGTTGTGGCAAATCTACCTTGCTGTATATACTATCTACCATGGATACGGATTATGAAGGAGAGTTGCTGATTGATAACGAGCTGATGACCCATAAAAAGGAAGCGCAACTGGCCAGGATACGAAACGAGAAGATCGGGTTTGTATTCCAGTTTCACTACCTGATCAACGAGTTCAATGTATTGCAAAATGTAATGCTGCCGGGACTAAAATTAAATAAGTATCCCCGGCAGGAAGTAGAACACCGGGCCATGGAAAAACTGCACATGCTGGGCATTGATCACCTGGCGTTAAAAAAAGCCAATCTGGTTTCGGGCGGCGAAAAGCAGCGCATTGCCATTGCCCGTGCCCTTATCAATGACCCGCATATTATTATGGGTGATGAACCCACCGGCAACCTGGATAAAAAGAACAGCGATATTGTTTTTGATATTTTTAATAAGCTAACCAGTGAGTTAAAGCAAACCTTGCTCATTGTAACCCACGATCAAAGCTTTGCTTCGAAAACACACCGCATCATTGAAATGGAAGATGGCAAAATTATTGGTCAATAGATAATGAAACAGCCTCTTTCCCTCTATCACCTGTCATCTTGATAACCGTTTGGTATAAGCTGCTATCAAGGCAGCGTGAGCGGTGAAATGTCAGACGTGAAACCAGGTAGAAACCCTTCGGTCATAGTACCACTTGTCTCACGTTTCACGTTTCACATGGTTCGCCTCTCAACTTGATAACGGTTTAGTATAAACTAAAAGAAAGGATGCCTCTTTCTGCATTCATTTGGCAGCATTTATAATTTGCTTTACTACTTCGGTAACATTCCATTGGTAGTGATGGCCGCCGGGAACTTTTATGGTCTTCACCGTTTTTGCTGTAATGCTTTCAACCGGGAGCCCCTTTTCCTTTTTGCCAAAGAGTAGTGTGGTGGGCACGGTTAGTTTATTTATTTCCCTGATCACGTTTAGGCCTTTAGTAGGATAGAGCCCTATGCTGCTTAACAGGTGAATTTCAAAATCGGTTTTTTGGGAAGGAGACATCAGTATAATATGTTTTGCATGACTGGCCAGGCCGGAAGAAAAGCGCATCTGTATAAAGGGCGCCACATCGGCACCAAAGGAATAACCAATTAACACAAAATCCTGGCAGTTCCATTTTTTTAGGTACGCATCGATCACATTGCCTATATCATTACGCTGCCTGTTCCGGCGTTTTCTTTGACCAGAAATAGCTTTTGGAATTCATGCCGATTATGGAAAAGCCCTGCTGCCTGAACTGTTGCATAAACGTCCGGGAGAAGAAATTATTCAATCCCCCGTCACCGCTGATATAGAAAAAAAGAGTTTTGTTGGCAGGGCTGCCTTTATAGGCTGAAACCGGCAGGCCGGCACTTTGAGCATCGGCTCTTACAAAGAAGAATAACAGAAGAAACAACAGGGCTTTCATTGTGGCAACAGTTTAGGCGTGTTTTTTTGCATCACCTTGTTTAAAGCTCCCGGCAATTGCAGCAGGTCAAAATCGTCTTCGTAAACCAGATATTTATTCAGCCAGTCCGGGGTATATTTTTCTTTGAATTCCCGCAAGCCCCTGTAGTGTTTAAACCGTTTGATCTTGTTGTAGGCAAACACCATCATCTGTTCAGCCGTGTTGCCGGGCTGGGTAATGCCGGAGAGGGGAACCAGGCCTAAATTGATATACTGCACCTGCTTTTGCCTGGCGTAGTGGATCAGTTCAATAATGAGGGCATCCATGCAGCCGCCCGGTGCTTCTCTTGTTTTGCGTATCATATCGTACGTGCATTCCCGGGGTGCAAAATCGGGGATGATGTTTAAAAAAGCTACCAGGTTTGCTTGTGCATCAAAACAGGCAATCACATCCTGCTGTGCCAGGGTTTCAGCATCAAAGCTTCCTTGCGAGAATATAAATTCTTTTTTTTGAGAGCTGCGCAGCCAGTCGTCGGAAACCGCTTTTAACTGATCCAAAAAAGGAAGCAGGCTGCGGGGCGGGACAGAGGCGGGTAGTGAACCCTTTTTTTTGCAGGCTGTTTAGCGCATTGCGCAGGGATTTTTTGCTGCGGCCGGCTAAATCAAAACGATTGATATCCAGAATGGCTTCCTGGCCTATAAGCAGTTTTTTCTTTTTTAATTGAATGAAATAACCAAGACTGTCTTCATCTACCCGGTAAAAAGCCGTTTTTAATCCTTTGCCCCGGCAAAAAAGATCAAACTCTTTTAGTAAAGCCGTTTTGTTGTGCGGGGCGCATACGGGTTCTTCCAGGGCAATGGCAAAGTTGCCGGCAATGCGGTAGGCTATAAAGCCATCTTTTTCGCTGGAAAAAAACAGGAGTTTATCGTCACTCAACTTAAAATAATCAACCGCTGAATGGCCGTAGCTGTGCAGCAGGCTTTGGGCCTTTTCTTTTGCGGAAGGAAATTTTGAACCAGTCTGCAGGTAAGGCCGGGTAAGTGAATACAATAAAAACAACCAGGCCATTACACCCAAAACATGAAACGACCGCAAAAACTCCCGTCCAAACCGGGTTAAAGGATGAAGGCCCTCAGGGTCGAGGAGAAAAAATCCACGCACAGCGTTGGCAATGGATTGCTGCCAGCTGAAGTCCAAACCAAAATGTTTCCTTTCCAAAAAGTAAAAACCAATAAAGCCATAAATTAAAACCGCTATAAAGCTTAAAATGGCCACGGCAATGCCTGTATGCAGCTGCGCGGGGTTGCTTTTGGACCGGTACTGTTTTTTCGTGAGCAGCAGGCTGGTAAAAACAATCAATGCCACTATCGCTTCTTCATAATCCAGGGCTTTTATTAAATGTCCGGGAACAGAAAGCAGGGAAACAACCAGCGCTAACCACCACGCACTGCGCCTGCCCTTTACCAGGAAGGCGGCCGTGATCAGTAAGGTTAAACCAATAAAGAGTACAAAAAGATTGGTGGCGTGAATGGCGGCTACCGGAACAAAGGAGCGGACAAAGTGCAGCCGGTTCATAACGGGCGGAGTAACCACTGATAAAATATTGATGATGCCCAGCGCAAAAATCAGCACGGCGGGAAACACCCGCAGAAAAATTTCTTTTCCCTTTACTAAGAATGCCATTACACTGCAGAACAGCGGAAGCCAGAATTCAAAAAAGCGGTAAATAAAGGCAATAGCCAGGGCTTGCGGGGCCGCATATCCAAACCGGCCCAAAATATAAACGATGGAAAGTTCAATGGCGCCCAGCCCTTTTAAAAACGGGGAAACAACCATTAATAAAATAGAAACGATGTAGGCGATGCCGGCTGCCTGCAGGGAAGGAGTGGCCCCCACCGCCAGCATGCACAGGTACAAATGTAGAATGCCGCAAATTTCAACACCCACGGAACTGGCAATAGAAAAATAAAAATCATTTTTGTTGATGGATACATTGGTAAACTTATAAAGCTGAAGGCTCAACCGCGGAAACCGTTGGTTTAGGAGCGCATACAATCTTCCTTTTTTTTGTACGGAATTGAATACCGCCACCGCCAGCAGCATGCAGGCGGCTACAATAACGAGACCTGCCAGGGAACTTCGTTGTACGTTAACAAATAGCACAGGTAAACCCACCAGGAAAGTAGATGTCAGCCCGGCAAAGGCAAAGAGGGCCGAGGCCTGGTGAATTTTTGCCTTTTCTGCAATGGCCTTTTTAATGCTAACGGGGGTATAAGCCAGGGCCGTTATTCCGCCGCCGGGTAAAAAAAGGCTGATAAGATTTCTTTTCAAAAACAACTCTATGCTTTTGGGTAGTCCCAAAGGGGCGCCCACAGCGGAAAAACTTTTTACGTAAATATGCGACTGCAGCAGAATGTAAGCCGCTGTTACCGCCAGGGCTAGCAGTAGCCATAACAGTTTAGCGTGGTGTAAATAAAAAAGCGTAGCCTGAAACTGGTGCCTTTGCTGGCGCAGAAAATAAATACTCACCAGCAATAGCAGGCAGGCAAGCACTTCCTTGCCATAAAATTTGCTGGCAATATCCCTGGTTTTTTTAAGAGTGATGATCATGTGCCGGATCTTTTATAACGGGCCTTGCCATAAGATATAGACAGAATCTGAGCCCTTATGGTTGGCGCAACGAGCTGCGCCATGTTGCTGGAAGCTCTCTCACCAATGGCTTTTGTGAGTGGTTAGTGGTGAATGGTGAGGGGAAGCTCTCTTTAAGATGATAGATGAGTTGATAGATGATAGAGAGAAAGGAAAGCATGCTGTCTCACCTCTCACGTTTCACGTTTCACGATGGTTTCAATTACTCACCACTAACCACTCACTCTACCCTATTTATGAGACCACTTGTACAGAGAAAAACCCTGCAATAGGGCAGGGTTCTATCATTGTACAGCAAGGCAGCACTATTACTTAGTGGTGTGGTGTTTTTTTGCCTTGTGTGTTTTTCTGTGCCTTGGTTTGGCCATTGTGGTTGATTTTTTTTCTGTTGATTGGTTAGCCTGTGTACTGGGTTGTTGTTGCGCCGGTTGTTGAGTTGCAGGCTTTGAAACCTGGGGCTGCATGGGCTTGCTGGGTTGTTTACCTTGTTGGGCAAAAGCCATGGTTGAAAGGGCTAATACCATAAGGCTGCTAAAGAATACTTTTTTCATGATTTAAAATTTTATGGTACAAAGTGACAAACTCTATAGACGCATTTAAGATGGTTAACATGTCATTAACCGGCATAAAGAACAGGTGCGGGAAGAGGAGGTCTGATTATCATTGTGAGTGGTCAGTGGTGAATGGTGAGTAGTGCGGGAAAGCTTTCTATATACCAGACGGCTCAAGATGACAGATGATAGATGGTAGATGACAGAAGAGAAAAAGGGCTGCTGTCTCACGTTTGACGTTTCACGTTTCACGATGGTTTTGTTGCCAGCGGTTTCGCAACTCACCACTGACTACTCACCACTCACCTATGATGTGACCTCCCCGGCCCTTAAAAGCAAGGCTGTTAACGGGCGGTTAACAAGATAATAGAAGGGCAAAGACGATTCACCTTTACATACGTTATCTTTAACAGGCAGGTAAAATGGAATTTCGTTCAAAAACCATACGGCTGGGTATTTTTATCAGTACGGTTATTGTTGCAGCCATCATTATTTTTCAACTCATCTGGCTCAGGAAGGTTTACAATTTTGAGCAAAAGCAATTCAATCACAGTATTGCCAGGGCTGTACGCGGTTTTTACGAAGACATGGACCTGTCCATGGATCAGAGTTTTTTGAACCAGGTGATCAGCAGCCCTAACAGCCAAACTTTTTTCGTTCGCCTTGACAGGCCAAACCTGGATAAAGACAGTATTATTTTTTATATGCGAAGCGAGTTGGAGGACGAAGATGTGTTTACCGGTTGCATCTTGGGAATGTATGTCGCCAATAAGCAGCAATATGAATTTACAACCTATCTTCCGGGTGCTACCTCCTCAAAAAATGAAATAATGGTTTTGCCTCCGTCCGGACAATCATTCGATCACCTGACGCTTTATTTTCCGCACCGCACAAAATATATTTTAACACTGATGGACCTGTGGTTCACCGGCAGCATTTTTTTAGTGCTGACGCTGGTTTTATTCGGGGGCAGTTTGTATTATTTCTACAGGGAAAAGTTTGTAAACGAAACCCAGAAAGATTTCGTTAATAATTTCACCCACGAGTTCCGCACGCCGGTTTCTGTGATCAACCTGGCGGCCAATGTTCTGGCCCGGCCCGATATTGCGCAAAAGCCGGAAAAGCTGGCCAGGTATGCTTCCATCGTTCAATACCAGGTAAACTATTTGGAAGAGCAAATAGAACGGCTGCTGCATTATACGCATGCAGAATCCACTGCTCTTTATCTGAAAAAAGAAAGCGTGGACTTCCATGCCCTCATTGCCGAAGCGCTGGCTAACCTCGAGCCGCTGATCCAGAGTAAAGGCGCCAAAGTAGAGTACCGGCTGGAAGCTGAACGGCCGGTTTTACAGGCCGACAAAGGCCATCTGCTCATTTTGATTACCAACCTAATTGAAAATGCCTTAAAATATTCCGTAAATCCCCATGTGATTATCAGTACAGCCAACCAGAATAACAGCCTTCTTTTTTCTGTTAAAGACAATGGAAAGGGCATTGATAAAAAACACCAGGATAAGATTTTTAAAAAGTTTTACCGGGTTGGCGATACGGAAGAAATGCCGGCGCGGGGGTTTGGCCTGGGCCTTGCATTTGTAAAGCGTATAATACAAGCGCATTCCGGCTCTATAAAACTGGAGAGTGTGCCCGGCATTGGAAGTGATTTCCGGATCACTTTACCTCTAACCTAATATAACTGTATGGATAAGAAAATCCGGGTATTAATTGCTGAAGACGACCAGCAGTTGGGCTTTATCGTTAAAGACAATCTTGAAGAAGAAGGCTTTGAGGTTACTTATTGTCCGGATGGAGAGTGTGCCTGGGAAGAATTTCAAAGAAAGGGCGCCGATATTTGCCTGCTCGACATTAACATGCCCAGCCGCGACGGTTTTAGCCTGGCCAAAAAAATAAGAACAAAGAGTGATGTGGTGCCTATCCTTTTCCTTACCGCCAAAACCATGAAGGAAGATAAATTAAGAGGGTTTGAAACGGGTGCAGATGATTACATCACAAAACCGTTTGACATGGAAGAACTGATAAGCCGCATGCAGGTTTTTTTGCGGCGGAACAGTATGCTGCTCACGCCGGCTTCAAAAAAATATACTATTGGCAACCTTGTTTTTTACCCGGATGAAAACCGCTTACTCAATGGGCCTGAGGAAATGCTGTTAACTACAAAAGAAGCGCAGTTGCTCCGTTTTTTTTGCGACAACGCCAACAAGATTGTAAAAAGAGAAGACATTCTCATTCATGTATGGGGGAAAAATGATTATTTTTTGGGCCGCAGTATGGATGTTTTTATCACCCGGCTGCGTAAAATTTTAAAAGCGGAGGCCTCGGTTTCTATCGAAACCATCCACTTCTCCGGTTACCGCTTCAATGACCCCTCACAGCAGTAAATAATTCAGGTGGACAGGAGGCAGGTGAGAGGTGAGAGGTGAGTGGGAAGAGTGAACTATGAAGGAAGCGTTGCTACCTGGTTTTCTGCCTCACCCGCACAATCTTCTTCAAGGTTGATGAGGCTTCCGTCCCCTCTCCAACAGATGCTGCTTCCTTTTTCCTTTTCCTGAAGGAGAAGGTGGAACGGGATGGCAGGCGTTCCGAAGAGCGGAGAGTGTTAGTTGGGTGAGGTTGCAATGAATGACAAGTCGTTTTAGCCGTATTAGCAGACCTAAACTAAACGATAGGTTATCTTCATGTCAAACTACAGAGGGGCAAGAGAAACGTGAAACGTCAAACGTGAGACAAGCGTGGACCAGGAATGAAGCGTTGCTACGCCTTTCACGTCTGATGGCTGATGGCTGACCGCTGATCGCATTTGATATGAATAACACCGGTGGATTTATTGATAACACCCAGGCTTGTTTTAAATTCAGGCTCAAATGAAAGTAATGGTAAAAAGACAATCTTTATTGGCAACGCTTATGGTTTTATCTTTTGCAGCCCCCGCGCAGGAAATTACTTTACCACTCTGGCCGTCCGGAAAGGTTCCCAATTATCAAAAAACAAATGAAACAGAAAAAGCCGATAGCACCGATATTGTAAGGATCAGCAAGGTGCAGAATCCCGAAATCGCTGTTTTCCTTCCTTCAAAAAAAATAGCAACCGGGCAGGCCGTGGTGGTTTGTCCCGGCGGTGGATACGGCATTCTTGCTTACGATTGGGAAGGAACCGACATAGCAAAATGGCTTAACTCAAAAGGCATTGCCGCCATTGTCCTGAAGTACCGTTTGCCCAATTCTAAAAGCAACATCGTTCCGCACCAGTCGCCTTTAATGGATGCACAGCGGGCCATAAGGATGGTCCGTGCCAATGCCATTAAATGGAATTTGAAAAGAGATCAGGTCGGCATTATGGGTTTTTCTGCCGGCGGCCACCTGGCTTCTACAGCGGGTACACACTTCGATGAGGGAAATAAGAAGGCCACAGATAGTATAGAAAAATTCAGCTCCCGCCCCGACTTTATGGTTTTGGTGTATCCTGTCATTACCATGTCGAAACCTTTTATGCATGCCGGTTCAAGAAATAATTTAATTGGAGAAAATCCCGATGCGCAGCTGGCCAACTTTTATTCAGGGGAGTTGCAGGTAACCAGGGAAACACCGCCCGCTTTTTTGGTTCACGCCACCGATGATAAAACGGTCCCGTTGAAAACAGCTTGCTGTTTTACCAGGCCTTAAAAGACAAGAATATACCGGCTGAAATGCATATTTATCCAAAGGGCGGACATGGCTTTGCGCTGGCATTGGGTATAGCCGGAACAGAAAGCTGGACAGAGCGGTGTATAGACTGGTTGCGTTCGTTGAATAAGTAGGGCCGGGTAACAGTAATGTATAAACGAATGTAATGGTGCTTCCTGGTTCATGCCAAAGGCTATCAGCTGTCAGACATCAGCCGTCAGACGTGAAACTCAGGTAGCGTAGTGACTCATCCCACTCACCTCTCACCACTCACCTCTCACCTGTTCTCCTGGATCTGATCTCTGAAGAAAGCCTCACAACAAAAAATCCCGCTCCTGGCAGGACTTTTTGTTTATGAGATCTATTTGGTTATTGTTTAATAATGTAGCCAAACAAACCATTCTTTTCATCATTCGGGCCGGCAGCAAAATAAAGCCGGTTGGGATCAACAGATGTAGCGGTTTTTGGAGGGAAAGACAGTGCCCATAATCCTGGAATGGTAATGATTTCGTTTCCTGATTTTAACTGTCCAAGAAAGTTGCCGTCAAGGTTATAGGCGTTAATGTGTCCGTCGCCTAAATTTCCAACCAGTATGGCTGGCTGGGGACTTGCATGGTTGCCCATACCGGAACCATTTCCCAGGCCGCATTCGTGGACGTCTTCAAAAAAGCTGGCCGGAGCCTTGGTTAAACCCCAGGGCGCATTCAGGGTTCCTTGCGATGCAAAACGTTTTACAAATGAGCCATCGGTGTTGAATACGCTGACAAATCCCAGCCCTGCACCATGTTCTTCATCACCTTTAGGGCCTACTTTAGCATAGGCTACATACAACCAGCCTTCTATGTTCTGAATGTTGAACGGTGAATAGCCCGCGGGTAAATTAGGGTCTTTGAACGACATGGTAACAGGTTCAAAACCGGCATTCCATACATCAATCTTCCCGGTTTTGAAATTAGCCGCATAAAGGAAATTCTTTCCGCCTGAGCTGCCATCCGCCAATCCTGTATAAGAAGAAGTGGCCGAATTGTCTTTAATCCTCAGGGCGTTGTTGCCTGCTGCAGGGTTCCAGCCTGATAAAACGCCATCATCTCCTACAAAAAGAAAGACGGCTTTTGCTTTGTTTTCTAAAATAAAATCATTGGTGCTGTTAAAAACAATGCCCGTTGGCGTACCACCTGTTGACCCGCCCGGTGAAGGAATGTTGACAGGAGGCCGCAGGATATTGCCTTCCTTATCATAGATCTCGCTGACATGGCCCTGCTGCGAATTAACCCAGGCCACACCGGTAGGATTAAAAGCCAGTCCCCAGCCGTTTAACAGGGTCGGATCAATGTGCGGGTTGTTATACTTATCATTGTTCGCCACCAGGTTTACCTGCTTAAACTCCTTAAGTGATACCTGGTCATTTTTTTTACAACCCGCCATAAATAGAAGGAAAGTCAGAAGCAATAAACCGGAGTAGGGGAACTGCCTCATTGGTTTGGTGAATTTTTTCATACGAAGCATATTTAAGGTGAATAAAAAAACAAGATGCAGCTTTCGCAGGTTAGGAATAAGCGCAGGGCAAAACAATGAAAAGGATAAGCAGGTTATTCGGATATCAGAAGATAAATAGGAGGATGTTCAAACATTTGTAAACACAGGGCTGTTTACGGAAGCCGGTTATATAAACGAATAATAACAGGGCGGGTTGCTTCATCACAAATGTAATCTAAAAGAAAAGTTACTTTAGAAAAATCGCCGGTATTAATTAGAGAAGTAATGAAACAATGGAACCTCGGCAAAAGCACTAGTGACGGGGTTTACAGGAGAAGAGCGGTCATACCTGGGTTGTACAGATAAGCAAAATAACGAACAGCAGACATCTTAAAAATACGCAGCCTTCCGGCAAAAAGCAGAGTCAATATTCTTGACACAGATCATCGGTATTTATTATCCTGCCTCAATGGAGCTCGCCTGCCAGCCATAGTAGCTTTGTATAACAAATTTTAAAAACAACAACTATGGCAATGAATTGGAAAATAGATACAACACACTCCGAAATTCTTTTTAAGGTAAAGCACCTGATGATCACTACAGTGACAGGGTATTTTAAAAAATTTGACCTGGAAGTGGAAACGGAATCAGAAGATTTTACAAGTGCTAAAAAGATCGTGTTTACCGCTGACATAGATTCAATAGATACCAATAATGCCCAGCGTGATGCCCACCTTAAATCAGCAGAGTTCTTTAATGCTGAAGAGCATGGACAATTGCGTTTCGTTGGCACTAAATATGAAGCGAAAGGTGATGAAGGCAAAGCTTTACGGCGACCTTACCATCAGTGGCGTAACCAAACCAATCACCCTCAACGTAGAGTTCGGCGGAATGGTGGTAGATCCATACGGACAGTACAAAGCCGGGTTTACGGTAAATGGCAGGATCAGTCGCAAAGAATTTGGTTTAACCTGGAATGCCGTAACAGAAGCCGGAAGCGTGGTGGTCAGCGATGAAATTAAAATTCATGCGGAAGTGCAATTGGTAAAACAGGCAGAATTAGTAAATGCTTAATTAAAAGTTATGGAAAATAAAATATTAGGTCTGCACCATATAACCGCTATTGCCGGTGAAGCGCAGCGTAATTATGATTTTTATACGCAGGTGCTGGGCCTGCGGCTGGTAAAAAAGACCGTCAACTTCGATGACCCCGGCACCTATCATTTTTATTATGGTGATGAAACCGGTTCACCGGGTTCTATTCTTACCTTCTTCCCCTGGGAAGGCATACAAAAAGGAAAGATAGGTACGGGCATGGCCACCGAAATCGGTTATTCCGTACCGGTAGGCAGCCTTGAATTCTGGGCCAAACGCCTGGAAGAATTCAAAGTAAAACAACACCCGGTAGCCGAGCGGTTTGGAGAACAGTTTATTCAACTGGAAGATCCCGATGGTTTGCTGTTAAACCTGGTGGTTCCAGCGTCAGTTGATAACAGGAAGCCCTGGACCACCACCGGCGTAAAAGAAGACGTCGCCATAAAAGGTTTTCATAGTACGGTGTTGCTGCTACGAAATATCAAAGCCACGGCCGATGTGCTGACAGGTATATTGGGCTACCGGTTTTTAAGTCAGGAGGACAACCGTTTCCGTTTTGTGACCGATGCCATTGAAACAGCGAATGTCATTGATCTGATAGAAGAGCCCAACGGGCAGCGGGGCGTTAATGCAGGCGGAACCAACCACCACATCGCCTTTCGTGTAAAAGATGATAACATCCTTATGAACTTTCGTGAAAAGGTGGTAAGCGCCGGATTGAATATTACGGAGAAGATCGACCGCAACTATTTTTATTCGCTTTACTTTCGGGAACCCGGTGGCGTGCTATTTGAATTGGCTACCGATAACCCGGGTTTTGCTACCGATGAATCCGTAAGTGAGCTGGGCACGCATTTGATGTTGCCTCCGCAATACGAAAAGGGACGCAAGCAAATTGAAGCCGTGTTACCCGTACTCCATCAATAATTGTTCATACAACCTAAATATATTTTATGGATGAGGTTATACTGCAACTGAACGAAAAAGGACATGGTGGATTTTACATCAGGGAAGGTGGAAAACAAATAGGGGAAATGGTGATCAGTGTTTCAGGAAGAAATCTTACCGTTTATCACACCGAAGTAGCCCCGGAGGCCGAAGGCCGGGGATTTGCAAAAAAGCTTCTTAACGCTATGACGGAGTATGCCCGGAAGAACGGGTTGAAGGTCATTCCGCTTTGTCCTTACGTGCATGCCCAGTTCAAACGGCATGGGGAAGAATACGCAGATATATGGAACAGGGAAGGCGAAAAAGAAGAACAGGTATAGGATAGAACATAAGCTATGGCGAATACAAAGATCATTGGTTCGGCAGCAGCCGAAAACACAGGAAATACGTACACTACCAAATTGAAGGCAAACGGCCGGGAGTTGATTGCCGATGAGCCCAAAGAATATGGCGGTAATGAAGAGGGCCCTGCGCCTGCCGATTATTTATGTATGGCCTTGGCATCCTGTAAAGCCATCACCATCCGGATGTATGCACAGCGTAAACAATGGGGCCTGGATGATATAAACGTAACGGCGAAGCTTGTAAAAGGCGATCAGATGGCTTCAGGAAAGAACACCTTTTTTTGCGAGGTAAAACTAAGCGGCGATCTGAATGACGAACAGGTAAAAAGGATCCTGGAGATCTCAAAAGTTTGTCCTGTTGACCGGCTATTGACCAAACAAAATGAAGTGGTGACGGTGATTGAATAAAGGAAAAGAAAATAGTAAGCTGTTGTATGTATCCGGCGAACCCGTGTAGCAGCAAAAGGAAACATTGTAATGAATACGCAGGCAGAAAAGGATTATGCAGAAGGAAGGTTTGGCCAGCTGGATTTTTAGCAAATGATCATCTTAAATTTCCTGTATGCAGAAATTAATCACAGGCATTCATCATGTAACAGCCGTTGCCGGCAATGCACAAAAGAACATTGATTTTTACGCAGGCATATTAGGACTGCATCTGGTAAAGAAAACCGTCAACTTCGATGCACAGGAAGTATATCATTTTTATTACGGGGATGAAGCCGGTAACCCGGGCACTATTCTTAGTTTTTTCCCTTATGAAGGATTGATCAATGGCCGGCACGGAAAAGGAATGCTCAACACCACAACTTTTTCCGTGGCTACGCTTTCCATGGAATATTGGCTGGAACGTTTTAAACGTTTTGGCATTGCACATAAGGCGCCACAAGAGAGGTTGGGAGAGGAGGTGGTGGTTTATTTTGAAGATGAAGACGGCCTGGGGCTGGAACTGGTTTTTAATGACAGGGACACCCGGGCCGGTTTTGCGCATGGTCCCGTGCCTCCGCAACATTCCATCAAAGGCTTGTACAATGTGGAAATTTGGGAAGAAGGCTACGAACGCACAGCAGGTCTGCTGACAGAGCAATTGGATCACAAGCTCATTGCAGAAAAAGGAAACCGTTTTCGCTTTGCGGCCACCGATGCTCCCGGAAATTATATCGACATCCTTTGTTCGCCGGACAGCCTGAGAGGCCTCCCCGGCAGCGGCACCGTGCACCATATTGCCTTTGCTACACCCAATAAAGAATCACAGGAACAGGTAAGGCTGAAGATAGTGAAGCGCATGCTGAACCCAACCCCCGTACTGGATCGAAATTATTTTACGTCTGTTTATTTCCGTGAGCCCGGCGGTGTTTTGTTTGAAGTGGCTACCTCGGGCCCCGGCTTTGCCATAGACGAACGTCCTGACCATTTGGGAGAGGCTTTAAAACTGCCGCCGCAATTTGAGCGGGACAGAAAACAACTGGAAAAACTATTGACACCGGTAAGCATTAACCTCCATAATTACAAATAACCATGCATAAGAAAAACATTTTAGCCGCAGGCAAAGACCTGAATGCACAATCCAAAGTGCTGATCCTGTTGCACGGAAGAGGCGGCAGTGCAGAAGATATTCTTTCACTGGCTTCTTACCTGGATGTAAAAGACTTTGCGCTGTTGGCACCCCAGGCCACCAACAACACCTGGTATCCCTATTCTTTTATGGCGCCGCCTGTTCAAAATGAACCCTGGCTTTCTTCTGCCCTTGCCTTGCTGAAAGACGTGGTGGATGATTTATATACCAGGGGCATTCCGTCAGGGCACATCTTTTTTACCGGCTTTTCGCAGGGAGCTTGTCTCACGCTGGAGTTTGTAACCCGCAATGCCGCAAAATATGGCGGCGTCGCGGCCTTTACCGGTGGCCTGATCGGTGATAAAATTTACCCCGAAAATTATGACGGCGATTTTCAAAATACACCCGTCTTCATCGGCAGCAGCAATCCCGATCCGCATGTGCCGGTAGAACGGGTATATGCCACCGTCAACATTTTGAAAGACATGAACGCTTCGGTTACCGAAAAGATATACAGCAACATGGGGCACACCATTTCACAGGATGAAATTGATACGGCCAATAAGCTGGTGTTTCATGCACAAACCATAAAGCCCTGAGGAATGTTTCAAATAACAAGAGTGTACAGCGACAGCAACGGCGACAGTCATTTTGAAGAGATTACCATTCCCTTACAGCAAGCCGGAAGCATTGGCAAGTTGTCGGATGTGCTGCCCGCCAAAGGAATTATTTTCCGGGAAGTAGAACCCGCCTACGACTGGAACTTTCATACAGCACCACAAAAGCAGTACATCATTTTGCTGGACGGTGAGATTGAAATAGAAACCTCGCTGGGCGATAAAAGAACATTTAAAGCAGGAGAGATCTTGCTGGTAGAGGACACCACCGGCAAGGGACATAAAACGAAAAATCTTCAGCCCATAAAAAGAAGATCCATATTCATCACCCTGCCCTGAATACTGAAGGCAAAAAGCATTCGACCAGAACATTGCTTATGGCACCTCTTTTGAGCCTCTTTAGATCTTAAGGCAATACAATCATGGCTGAAAAAATGAAAGCCGCCTGGTATGAAGCATTTGGTGACGCCAGCGTGATACAAACAGGTGAGCTGGATATACCCGGGCTGAAGGAAGCTGAAGTGTTGGTGAAGGTGAAAGCCGCTGCTGTAAATCCTGTAGACGCCGCCGTTAGAAAAGGTTTATTAAAAGGACTTCCGGTTGTTTTTCCGGCTATTCCGGGCTGGGACATGGCGGGCATTATAGAAGAAAGAGGGTTTGGCGCCCGGCGGTTCAATACAGGCGATGAAGTGTATGCCTATGCCCGCCGGCCTGTAGTGCAATGGGGCAGTTACGCTCAGTATATAGTGATACCGGAAAGCTACCTCGCCCTTCGTCCTCAAACGCTTTCCTGGGAAGAAACAGCCGGTATTCCCCTGGTGGGGCTAACGGCTTATCAGTCTTTATTTACAACCGGTCATTTACACCCCGGACAAACGGTGCTGATCCTTGGGGCTTCGGGTGGAGTAGGTACCCTGGCCATTCAGCTGGCCACAGCAAAAGGCGCTGAAGTGATAGGGGTGGCCAGTGAAAAAAATCATGCGTACATGAAAGAACTGGGCGCCGCACACACGATTGATTACCACAACACAGACATTGGCGAAGCCGTAAAACAGGATTATCCCGGTGGTGTGGATCTCATTTTTGATGCCGCCGGCGGTGAAACTCTTAAGCAAAGCTTGCCGGCAGTAAAAAAGAATGGTACCGTCGTATCCATCCTGAACCGCGGAACGGATATAGATAAAAGCATCCATTTTCATTTTGTATTTACAGATCCCAATACAACACACCTGGAACAGTTGCGTGAACTGGCCGATGCGGGTAAAATAAAACTGCCCATAAGCGAGATCTATGGTCTTGATGAAGCGGCAGAAGCCATGCGGCAGATCGAAACACATCATACTAGAGGTAAGATGGTGATCCTTCCCTGGTAGGGAAGAAACAGCATCTCCTACCTTTGCTTCAGAAACAAAAGGTGAAACGGTTGAACCATAAAGGAGAAAACAAAGCAGCCGGTCGGTTTTTATTAGCAGAACAAAATATCGTTTCATAAAATAGTGTAACCGTCAATGGTATCATAAGGTTACCATTGATCTTATCTGGCAGGTATGAAATCACAGGTTTTCCGCAAAGCAGAAAGAGGGCTAAAAAACATTGGCTGGCTGAAAAGCAATTTTTATTTCAGTTTCAGTGATTATTACCATCCGTTGAAAAGCGCCTTTGGAACCCTGGTGGCGTTTAATGATGATTTTGTGGAACCCGGAAAGGGCTTTGGCATCCACCCTCATGTAAATATGGAAATCATTTCTGTATTGCTGAAGGGAAGAATGAATCACATTGATACCTTAGGTTATAGCACCACCATCGAAGAAGGCGGTGTGCAGATCATGAGTGCCGGAACGGGTTTGAGACATGAAGAATACAATATCGGCGAAGAGGAAGTGAACTTCCTGCAAATATGGATTCAGCCCAAGCAGCAAAACATCAGTCCCCGTTACCAGCAGCGCAGCTTTCCCAAAGAAAAAAGAAGGAATGAGCTTACCACCATTGTATCTGGTGAAGAGGGCATGGAACATTGCTGGATCAACCAGAATGCAAAACTTTCCCTTGGCTATTTTGACACGGCACAGGAAGTAAAATACAGCTTCCCGCCGGTGAATAAATGCCTGTTTATTTTTTTAATGGAAGGAAAGATTCGGGTGGATGGAACAGATTTAGAATCAAGAGACGCTATTGGAGTTTGGGAAACCGGTACGGTACCCATTCATTGCGAAGCGGGTGCCCACTTCCTTATCATTGAAACACCCATCAATCAGAAATAAAACAAAAGACCTTTGGCCGGATGGCGAAAGAAAACAATAAAGAATTATGCAAAAACAATTATCCGATATCCCGGTATCAGTGTTGGACCTGGCAACCATAGTGGAAGGAGAAACACCCGCCGATGCTTTTGAAAGAAGCCTGGCCCTGGCCCGGCAGGCCGAACAGTTAGGTTATACCCGTTACTGGTTTGCCGAGCACCACAATATGGATAGCGTGGCTTCCGCCGCTACGGCTGTTTTAATAGGCTATATTGCCGGTGGCACATCATCGATTACGGGTGGGTTCCGGTGGTGTGATGCTGCCCAATCATGCGCCTCTCATCATCGCTGAACAATTTGGTACGCTGGCCTCGCTCTACCCCAACCGGATTGACCTGGGCCTGGGCCGTGCACCTGGTACCGACCCGGTGACCTCCTATGCCCTACGAAGAAGTTTAAAAGGCGACGGGGACGATTATCCAAATGATGTGGTGGAACTGATCAACTACCTGGGACCAAGAGACGAAGCCGCCCGTGTGCGGGCCATCCCCGGCGAAGGCACAAAGGTGCCTGTCTGGCTCCTGGGCTCCAGTAACTACAGTGCCCAATTGTCCGCCATACTGGGTCTTCCCTTTGGCTTTGCTTCCCATTTTGCTCCTACATGGCTGGAAGAAGCGCTGCAACTGTACCGCACCCAGTTCAAACCTTCGCAGTTTCTGCAACAGCCCTACTCACTGGCTTGTGTAAACGTAGTTGCGGCGGATACCGATGACCAGGCCCAGTACCTGGCCACTTCTTTTCATCAAATGGCGCTGGGAATGATCCGCAACCACAGGCGCCCCCTGCCGCCGCCCCTGCCCACCATGGAAGGCGTATGGACAGAGCAGGAACAAGCCGCCATCGGCCACATGATGCACTATTCTTTTATTGGCAGCCCGGCTAAAATAAAAAACGAGCCTGCAGGCTTTTTTAGATACCACAAAGGTGGACGAGATCATGGTCACCTCGCATATTTACGACCTGGAAGCAAAAAAGCGTTCGTATGAACTGATCGCTCCTTTTTTTAAGGCAGTGCAGTAAAGGAGAGAGGTTGCACGCAAAGACGCAAAGGTGGGTGAGGGTGATGCTAAGGCTAAGGTTGAGGTTGGTGGGTTTAAGGGTTAAAAGTTTAGGGTTTAAAGCTAAGTATACAGCCTGATTCACTTTTCACTTTTCACTTTTCACTTTTCACTTACCACTCACCATTCACCACTCACCATTTTCTCCCCAGTGGATGGAGAAGTGAAACGTTTTTATTTTACCGTCAATGAATTTAAAACAGGCCATTGAATTCATCGCATTTGAAAACGGAATGTCTGTGCCGCAGTTATGGCTTGACCTTGGCTGTGGCACCGGCTTATTCACAATGGCATTGGCCCACTACCTGCCCGCCGGATCAAAAATTATGGCAGTAGATAAAGATGAAAAAGCCCTGGAAAAGCTGCCTGCCCGTATAAACGAGGTTGCCATCGAAACCCGGGTTGCCGATTTCATTCAGGATGCCCTGGATGTAAAAGAAGCGGATGGCATTTTGATGGCCAATTCCCTGCATTATGTGAAGGCGAAAGAAATTTTCCTGCACCGGCTTGTTTCCCTGCTAAAACTAAATTCGGTTTTCCTGCTGGTGGAATACGACAGAACGAGAGCGAACCAATGGGTTCCTTACCCGCTTACTATTGACGCTGCAAAAGGTTTGTTTAAAAACCTGGGTTATTCAGGCTTTCAGCTGTTGAATAAAAGACCATCGGCCTATGGTGGTGATATGTATGCGGCCTTCGTGAGCTAAACGAAAAAGGCAATCAGTCTTATTACAATTACAAAGGGTAGGAAAATCAAACGACGGCTCCCGAAGGCCCGGCTGTGAAGATCCTCTTGCTTTTTTCTTTCATAACAGCTAAACAATGCCGATAGGGCACTGATAAAATAAATGCCTGAACGATTCACTTGAGGGAGTACAGTCCTAATACTTCAAACTGCAAAGAGATGAACGTCTCTTCAAGCAATGCGTCCCGCCCTACTGCACAAAAGATTTAAGGGAGAAGCCTCAGCCAGGAGAGCAGATTTCTATGCGGATTATTTAAGTGGGTTGCTCAATGAAAAGCTTTTTACGTCCTCGTTATTACGTTGAGCATTATCTACCAGTTGCGTTATTGCCGCTGCTACCACTCCGCCCATTAGATATAATCCTATGGTCATAAGTTGTGTACCCAATGTTTTATTGCTTGGTTCTTCCGGAAGGCCGAGTGGCTTGGGTAAAACAACAGCCGTTACGCCAGCTATCAATCCTAATAAAGCCCCGCGGAACCATACACCTTTTTTACCTCCGATGGCTGCAAGGCTGTAATAGGCCGTATCGCAAAAAAGCTCACCACCTACCGCCCACCGCTGAAGGTCGTCCTTTCGCCGGCACTTTTTTATTCATGCTTTTTAAGCCTTTTCGTATCAACTCCATATCGAGCAGGTCCATGCGGGGTGCATCGGGAGTTACTCTTTTCAGGGCCTCATGTATGGCAGCCACCGTAAGGGTTCCAGCTAATCCTCCGGCTAATCCAGCAGATACTTTCATAGCAAATAAATTATGGGTGATTAAATCATTTTGACTGAAGTGTTACATCAATAACTAACAAAATATAATGCCAGACCAATGAATGTTGTTAAGCTCAGCACTTACAATGAACTTTCTATCCAGTTTGCAGGTACAGTTCATCTTGCCGGCAGTCATCAAACTGGCTGAAAGACAAAACGCCGCTTCTCTTGTCTTCCCGAAGAATGAGGGATCTGTGAATTGCATTAAGTGAGAAAACTACACCCAGTTATACTCTTTGCCTTAGCCTCTTTCTATACTATCCACAGCTGCTTCGTGCCTGCCAATGACACATTAAGCTACTTGTTCATTTTCAAGGATTTGCATGTTATGCTTTTTGGCAAGTCGTTTTAAAATTGCCTTTTCTCTTTGTTGTAGTTGTTCTTCATATTTTTTAACGCCTTGCTCTACGTAATCTGTTCCCCTGGTCAGGGCATTGTAGTAGGCTTCTGCCAGTTTTCTTCCGCCCGCTTTATAAGCGATGGGCGCATTGCGCTTTGCTTTCAGTTTTCTTATGAAGCTGCCGATAGCAATTGTTTTGCTGTTTTCTAACCCTTGTGCAATTTCTTTAAATATCTGACCGGCCTTGCTACATGGCATTCTTTTGTTTTTTTTAAATTTCCCGCTTTGGTAATGCCCGGGGGCAAGGCCGCACCAGCTTACAAAATGTTTTACTGAAGGGAAGCTCGGCCCATATCAGTGCCCGTTTCTCCCACAAGGCGCAGTAAGGTATAATCATTGATTCCTGACACAGAACTAACATTGACACCAAACAGCTTTACCATCGTTTCGTGCAAGTTTTTTACTTGCGGTTCATGATGCCGGATTCTTTTTGCGTGGCCAGTTTTTTCAGTATCTGCTTTTTTATCTTTTGTTAAGTGGATTAATAACTGTTCTATGCGGCGATCAATATCAGCAATTTGTTTTTGGTGCTCCTCCCACAGTACCAGGTTTTGGCGCAGCATGAATAAATAGGTCTCATTATAACTCCCTTCCAATGCCTGCAATACCCGATCGGCTTTTTTATTGATGATTCGTTCATCACAAAGCAGCAGCAAGACCCCGGGATCTGTTTGGCCCTCTACTATGGCCTTGATCATTCGCAAACCACTTTTGCCATGTACCTGGCTAATCACTGATGTTAATTTGATATTCATCAATTCCAGGCAGCGCTGCATTTTATTGACATAGGTGCTGCCCATTTCGATAATATCCATCCGTTCGCGAACCAGGTACCTGATTTCAAGGAGTAGGCCTTTAGGTATAAAACTTTCTTTCAATAAGCCTGCTGAAAACAATCTTTGTATCCAGCGGCAATCCTGAACATCTGTTTTGTGACCTTTTCTGGACCGGGTTTCCCGTGGATTTACCAAACAGACGTTGATCCCGTTTTGCTCCAGCAAACCGTATAAACAGATCCAGTATACTCCGGTGGCTTCCATAGCCACTTTTTCGGTGCCATGCTGTTTTAAATAACTCAAACAACGATGATAGTCGCTGGTATAAGTATGAAAATTTTCCACCTGCCGGCCATCCACTGAAACAAAAAATTTTTCACTGCCAATATCAATACCCGCAGCGTTGTAATTGACCTGATCAAACGTGATTACCTTTTGCATAACTTTAGTTTTTGTTTGTAACAATAAGGTAACCACCGGCTCAAAAAACTTTTGGTTTAACAGCACGCTGCCAAGCGGGAATACTGATTGCGGTAGTAATCAGCATCACCAAAATGAACTAAGCAGTTTTTTTGAAGCAATACTCAGCAACCGGGATAATAACCACGAATGCTACGAACTGCTATACTGCCAGCGGCTACCTTTCATCAAGGTAATTACATCAGCCGTGTCATTTGAAAAGGACTTGAAGCAACGCTTAATCGTGCCTGCCAATGACACATTAAGCTACTTGTTCATTTTCAAGGATTTGCATGTTATGCTTTTTGGCAAGTCGTTTTAAAATTGCCTTTTCTCTTTGTTGTAGTTGTTCTTCATATTTTTTAACGCCTTGCTCTACGTAATCTGTTCCCCTGGTCAGGGCATTGTAGTAGGCTTCTGCCAGTTTTCTTCCGCCCGCTTTATAAGCGATGGGCGCATTGCGCTTTGCTTTCAGTTTTCTTATGAAGCTGCCGATAGCAATTGTTTTGCTGTTTTCTAACCCTTGTGCAATTTCTTTAAATATCTGACCGGCCTTGCTACATGGCATTCTTTTGTTTTTTTTAAATTTCCCGCTTTGGTAATGCCCGGGGGCAAGGCCGCACCAGCTTACAAAATGTTTTACTGAAGGGAAGCGGCCCATATCAGTGCCCGTTTCTCCCACAAGGCGCAGTAAGGTATAATCATTGATTCCTGACACAGAACTAACATTGACACCAAACAGCTTTACCATCATTTCGTGCAAGTTTTTTACTTGCGGTTCATGATGCCGGATTCTTTTTGCGTGGCCAGTTTTTTCAGTATCTGCTTTTTTATCTTTTGTTAAGTGGATTAATAACTGTTCTATGCGGCGATCAATATCAGCAATTTGTTTTTGGTGCTCCTCCCACAGTACCAGGTTTTGGCGCAGCATGAATAAATAGGTCTCATTATAACTCCCTTCCAATGCCTGCAATACCCGATCGGCTTTTTTATTGATGATTCGTTCATCACAAAGCAGCAGCAAGACCCCGGGATCTCTTTGGCCTTCTACTATGGCCTTGATCATTCGCAAACCACTTTTGCCATGTACCTGGCTAATCGCTGATGTTAATTTGATATTCATCAATTCCAGGCAGCGCTGCATTTTATTGACATAGGTGCTGCCCATTTCGATAATATCCATCCGTTCGCGAACCAGGTACCTGATTTCAAGGAGTAGGCCTTTGGGTATAAAACTTTCTTTCAATAAGCCTGCTGAAAACAATCTTTGTATCCAGCGGCAATCCTGAACATCTGTTTTGTGACCTTTTCTGGACCGGGTTTCCCGTGGATTTACCAAACAGACGTTGATCCCGTTTTGCTCCAGCAAACCGTATAAACAGATCCAGTATACTCCGGTGGCTTCCATAGCCACTTTTTGGGTGCCATGCTGTTTTAAATAACTCAAACAACGATGATAGTCGCTGGTATAAGTATGAAAATTTTCCACCTGCCGGCCATCCACTGAAACAAAAAATTTTTCACTGCCAATATCAATACCCGCAGCGTTGTAATTGACCTGATCAAACGTGATTACCTTTTGCATAACTTTAGTTTTTGTTTGTAACAATAAGGTAACCACCGGCTCAAAAAACTTTTGGTTTAACAGCACGCTGCCAAGCGGGAATACTGATTGCGGTAGTAATCAGCATCACCAAAATGAACTAAGCAGTTTTTTGAAGCAATACTCAGCAACCGGGATAATAACCACGAATGCTACGAACTGCTATACTGCCAGCGGCTACCTTTCATCAAGGTAATTACATCAGCCGTGTCATTTGAAAAGGACTTGAAGCAACGCTTAATCGTGCCTCAGCATGACAAGGAAGGGTCACTACTGGTTTGGGCCGGTTTTGTATTGGCCATCACAAAACCAAAAAGAAAAGAACATCAACCAATAAATCCTTTTCAAACGAATGCCCCCTCTTCGCTCTAAGGAAAAGCCCCTGTGCCTTATTTTTTCCTCCACGCAAGCATCAGGTGAACGAAATCATCCAGGCGAAAAATGCAGCACCTGCAGTAGCTACCAATAGTGCGGCCACTTCCGGAAAAGAAGGAAATAATCAATCCCAATGACTCTTCGCCTGTGCGCTGGCCTGGCAAAACACGCGGAGCGTTTGGGTTTGCCTTGAACTTTTGGCTCCACCTTTTGTTTCAAGACAAAAGGTTGGAAAACAAGTAAAATAAGCTTGTACCCACAATAAAGACTCTTGAATACCCCGGTTATCAAAAGTTCATACCCCTGAATCAATTCGAAAAACAAAAAGAGGCCTCGCGGCCTCTTCTTTGGCTAGCGTCCCCGCCACCACTTACCAGCGCTTTTAGCGTCAGCGTCACACAAAAGCTAACCACCGCGCCGATGCTGGCCAGTATGGCCGTCCGCACCAGGTCTTCACTGTGGATGTTGGCAAAAAAGATAAGTAGTGTTCCGGTGGCGGTGCCGGCCCTCGTGGTAGAGTCAAAAACAGGCGGCATAACCTACTCTCCTTCTACCACGGTTTGGCTGACGGCGCTGGCAACAGAAGCCGCCACGGCCAGGTAACCCGCTGCAGTTACCACGGCCGCCGGCAGGGTCACCGGTGCCGTTAAAATGGCCGCACTAACGGCCGCCAGCACCAGCCCCAGGTTGCGCAGCTTCTTAAAAAAGCCGGGAGTGGGCGCCTTGGCCCTTTCAAGGATTGTCTTCATAAGTGATCGGTTGAATGTTTAAAAATGGGGTTTCCTTTTTTTCAAAAGCACTATGCAGTACCGAAAGCACTTTACGGAGGGCCAGTTGGGAGCAGCCGCCACGACCTTCACCGATTCAGGATGGTTACAGGTGCAATGCTGCCCTTCAGTTCCTCCGGGGCATCATTGGCCGGGTGCATCAAAATCAGTGAGCGGCCCGGCACGCCTTTGATCCATAAATGATACCCGAACCGGGGACTCCACCGCCTTTCTACCGCGTACCGGCCTTCCGGTATGCACGAAATCCGCGGGCGGTTGTCCTTCCACGGTAGCTCAATGGTATGGCAAAGCAATTTGCCGTTCACATAAAGACTACCATTGGTACCGGCTGCATAATAGCTTCTGATTAATAACAGTTCCATAAGTAGGGATTTTAAAAACAGGGACAGGAACAACTCCCCTCTGCAGCGGGGAGTTGAGCGGTTTAAGCTTCTACGGCTACAATCTGCAGCGCATTAAAAGCGCCGTTTTTAAGCGGGTACAGTGTGCCGTTTACCTGCTGGTAAAACGCAATGCCAAGGATCAGGAAAAGCGGCTTTGTACTGGCTGGCGTCACCTGGCTTTCCAGCTGCTGGCCGGCACTGGGGCTGCTGTCAATCGGCAATGGGGCCGTACTGGCATCATCCATCACAAAGCTTTGGTTTTCGAAATCCACCACGGCACCGGCGGATAAGAGCTGGTAATGTGTCGCTCCCTCCGGTGCAGAAAGGACGTTAACGGGAACAAAAGAAGGCACATCCACCGTAAGGGCGCCGGTTGCCCGGTTAATAGAGGCCGTGTACGGGGCATAAAGGGTAGTACCCAGTTTGCCTCCTGCATTAAAATCAAACCCGGTCAGCAGGGCAGCTTCCCCGTCCAGCACATTGCGCAAGCCTCGTTCGGAAGTGGCATCGGCCTGTATCACCTTCATCATCTCGGTGGTCAGCCGGCTAACCATCTTACTGTCCGATGCATGCTGAAGCAGCGGGCGGAAGGCCTGGCGCAGCAGCTTGCCGGCCTTACCGGCCCTTCCAAACTCCGCCCCGTTTTCGCGGGTGCGTTGAAAGGCCGGGTCGGTAGCCATGCGGCTGGCGCTGATGGGGTTGTTCTGCCTCACCAGGAAACCATCGCTGGTCCTGAAAAAAGTAACGCCACCCAGCGTTCCTTCAATTTTAAAAATGCCTGATTGTTTGGCCATAAAATTGTTTTTAAAGGGTAAAGAAATAGGGTTTACTAAAAAGCGGGTGATCAAAACCGTTAGAGCTCATCGGGTCATTGATTCTCCACTTTCACCACAAGATTAATAGCTGTATTTAGCCACTCAAAGCAGCCGTTCGCCCCTTGCGCTTTTATGCATTTCTTTTACGCTAAATGCGTAAAATGCAGGAGCCTTTTTGAATAAATAACCGGTGGATAGTCCTAACCCACTAACCACTCACTACTCACCACTCACCACTCACCATTCACCACTCACCCCGCCAGCTACCACCCTTGCTCCATTGTTCCTGCAGCAACTTATCAGGCAGAACTTGTATTTTAGCAATCTGGTCATTTAACGTTGAAAACGGATAGCAGGATCCCGGGGGCCAGTACCCGTTATCCGGGGTTTGTAACACCACCGTTATCCGGGTTTGTAACTCCGGGAAAAATCGAAAATATGTTGAGCCCTCTTAAAAATAGTTTGAGGAAACCACCCCTCCTGCTGGTATGGCTGTTGATTTTCCATGCCCCCATCGTAATGGCCCAGCATAGGAACGCCAGCCCGTCCATTGACTCCCTCATCCTTCGCCTGCCGGCTGTCATGCGCAGTAACGACAGCATGGCCCGGCAAATGATTGACGAACTGGCGCAACGCTCAGCGCAGCAACAACACCGTCATGGTATCATCCAAAGCCTGTTCTTTAAAGCCTGGTTCAGTTACAGGCATAATCCGCCCGATGTTGTTATTCGCAGTATAGACAGCGCCTTGCAGCATGCAGCAGGCATCGCCGCAGATACGGCACTGGTAAAATTTTATATCCTGAAAGGCCAATGTTTTGTAAAGAAGACACAGTTTGGCAAGGCCCTGGAGAATTTTAAGCAGGCACTGGATATTGCCGAAGCAAGAAACGACCAGGCCACTAAAACAAGCACCCTTATCAGCATAGGCTGGGCCTTTATGGAAGACGGCAAACCCAGCGAGGCCATCCGTTTTTTTGAGGAAGTGCTGCAGGCAAACCCTTCGGACAGTTATGAAAACCGGGCGGTATTACTATGCAATATTGCTTCGTGCTACAATACCATAGGAAATTTTGAACTGGCGGAACGCTATGCACAAAAAGGAATCACGGCGGCACGCAGCCGGGAAAGTAACATGGACCTGGCCAATGGGCTCAACATACTGGCCCGCAGCTACTACCAGCAGGGCAAAATAGAAAAAGCAATATCCTTTTTAAAAGAAGCAGCTGTGGCCAGGGAAAAAATTGCAGACCCCTCTATGCTGGCATCAGATTACCTGGAACTGGCAGACCTGTATTTTAAAAATGGCCAGCCCACCCAGGCCATTGCCTGGGCAAAAAAAGCAGAAACCGTTAGTGCGCAACAAAGCAATCATTTAAAAATGGCTGCCGCATACAAGTCATTGTCCGCGGCCTACCAAACCATAGGCGATCATAAAAACGCCTTCCTTTACCTGGAAAAACTAGTGCAGCATAAGGATAGCCTGGCCGACGAACATTACAACCAGGCCTTTGCGCAAATGCAGGTGCAGTTTGAATCCCAGAAGAAAGCAGCGGAAAATCTTCAGCTAAAAAAAGAGAACCTGGAAACCAGGCTCCGGAACAGCAACCAGCAACGGTGGCTGGTATTACTGGGTGCAGGGCTGGTACTGCTGGCAGCTTCAGGGGTTTACATGTCTAAGCTGGTAAAAAGCCGTTATAAAACCCGTCATGCCCTGGAACAGGTAAACGAACAAAAAAAACGAACCATCGCCGTAATGGAAGCTGAAGAAAAGGAACGAAAACGCATAGCGGCAGACCTGCATGACGGTGTGGGACAAACGCTGGCAGCAGCAGCGTTGCAATTAAATAAAGCAAGGAAGGGCCAGTCGTCCTTAGATAAAGTAGAAGAGCTCATTGGCCAGGCAGGCACAGAAGTTCGCACCCTGTCGCACCAGGTCACTCCCGAACTGCTGCTGCACTACGGCCTGGTTAAAGCACTGGAGCAGGCCATAGACAGGCTGAATGAGGCAAATGACAAAACTGTTTTTACCCTCTTTACCCATATCGAAGAAGACATGGAAGATAAAATGGCTGCTCTTACCATTTACCGGTGCTTCCAGGAGCTGAGTACGAATATTTTAAAACATGCCCATGCCACCGCGGTTACCGTGCAGCTGAACCTGCACCGCGATGAAATACAATTAATAGCAGAGGATAACGGTGTAGGGTTTCAACCGGGTAAGGTCATGTACGGACTGGGCCTGAAAAACATGGAAAGCCGCCTGGCCTTATTGGATGGCGAAATGCAGGTAGACAGTACACCCGGTAAAGGCACAACCAGTATCATCAAAATTAAAAAGCCCGGTTAAAGCTGTTGTTAAACAATTGATGCGTGGAAAAGACAAAAATCATACTCGTAGATGATCACGATATCCTGATGGATGGCATTGCGTCTATCCTCAATGAAGCACCGGATCTGCAAGTGGTAGGCAAGGCTTCTTCGGCGGGCATGGCAGAAACGCTTATCCAAAAGCTTCGGCCCGGGCTGGTGCTAACAGATATTAGTATGGGTGAAGTATCCGGCCTGGAATTAACCAGGCGTATCACGCAACAATTCCCTCTGATCAGGATCATCGTATTGTCTATGCACGACACCGTGCAGCATATTACATCCCTGCTCGAAGCCGGTGCCATGGGTTACCTCCTGAAGAATGTAAAACAGGAGGAATTGTTTACCGCTATTAAAAGCGTGATGGCCGGACGCCAGTATATCCAGCAATCCATTGCCGGCAGCTATGCCCGTGCCAGGCAACAACAATGGTCAGCCGGTAAGCAAAGCCTGCTTTCACCAAGGGAGATAGAGATCATAAGGCTTATTGCACAGGAGCTGACCACAGCAGAAATAAGCAGGCAATTGTTTTTGGCTGAAACTACTGTTGGCACCCACCGCAAAAACATAGCACGGAAAACCGGTGTTAAAACAGTAGTAGGTCTTATAAATTATGCCCGGGAGCAGGGCTTGCTGTAAACCGGTTTCAGCATGCTTACAATACCTAGCTCTGGGTATTGGGAAGACTTGTGATTTCATCTTTATTTGTGGGTCAACTATTAAGCAAATAAAAAATCACATCATGAAAACATGGCTTCTCAAAAAAATGAGCGTATGCCTCATTACACTTACTACCCTTTCACTCACTTCAACTACCGTGGCGGCGCAAACCAAAGAAGAGATCATTAATGGCAGCTATTTTGTGGCTTTTGGCCGTTTTGCCAGCAGCAGCGAATTAAAATACTGGCTCCAGAATGTAGGCAACCGTACCATTCCGCAAATGGTAACCAATCATAAGACCTACCTCCAGTCAAACCAGTACGAAAAAGAACAAACCGTAAAGCGTTCTTATATGGACGCCTTTGGATGGCAGCCCAGCGCCGATGAACTGCGCTATTGGTCGGGTCAAAACAAGACCTACGGAGAACTGATGAGCAATCACATCAACAACTGGCTGAATGTATATCCCGATAAAAAAGAACATGTCATTAAACAATCTTATTACAAAGTATTTGGCCGCACCGCTACGGCTGACGAACTGAAATACTGGAAGGCGCAGCCTACGTACTCTTTTGTGCAACTGGTGGCCACACATACTACCTGGAAGAAAAAAAATGAAAATACTTCTAAAGTTACCGGCGTTAAAGCCAACCTCAACGAAAATGGCATTTCTACAGCAGGTCTCAGTCCGCAAGCCATCAGTGGAGTGATTGCTGCAGGCGGTGCCAATGTGGTGGCTCCCGGCGGTGCCAATGTAGTGGCCGCAGGTAGTGCCAATGTAGTGGCACCCGGTGGCGGAAATTAATCATCAGTGACGGTAGCTATTCAGAAGAGTTGATCGTCAACCATAAAAAAGAGGCCCCGTGCCTCTTTTTTATTGGAATAGTCCATCAAACCTTCCTTCAATTTTAAAAATACCTTTTGTTTGGTTATTGTTTTTAAAGGATTAATACCAAATTCAGTTGGGTAGTATGGAGTTTGGGTTTAAGAGGTTAAGAGTTTAACGGTTTAAGAATACCATGCGACTTAATTGGAAATGGTATAAGAAATAGGTTTTATAAAAGCGCATGGTCAAAACCGTTATAACCCATCGGGTCATGGATGCTCCGCTTCACCACAAGATGAACAGATGCCTTTCACCCCTCAAAAGAGCTGTTCGCGGCTTGCGCTTTCATGCACTTCTTTTAGGTTAAATGATTTAAATGCAGGAGCTCTTTTGAATAGCACGGAACCATAGAAATGAATGTCCTGTTTCCCAGGATTGGTTTGCCGCTGTCCGTAGCCTTCCTGAATAATGGAAAAGCGTTAGTGAAAAAAGATAAGTTGCTGAAAGCTATCAAAGAGTATAATAAGGGAAAGTAAATCGCTAACCCGGTTGATCCTGGTTCTTCTATCCGCCTGGTCTCTTGCGCCAGAAGAGCTCCTGATTCTCGTTCCCCGATGCTTCACATAACAGCCTTCTTCGCAACTATCCTGCTGGCCTTAGTCTCCCTGGATTGATGAAAAAGCTCTTGGCAGATATCCCACTTACCATTCACCATTGCCCCTGGCCGCTGCAGGCATCAAAAAGGAATGCTGTATAGATGAAGTATGGATAAAGCATAGATAGTGCAGGTGGGTGTATAGGGCAATCACGATACCCTTTTGAAAAATTACAGGGCCTGCCGTAATAACCCTAAGGACATATACAAAAAACCCGGATAAAACTGGTCCTTAAAAAAACTTTTATCATTCCTGTAACATCCCGGCTTCTACCTTCGTCAAACCATTCAAACCAAAGCCATGAAAAAGGTATTTACTGGCAAAATAGTGCTGATTGCTGTCCTTTTTATCTTACTCGTTTCTGCCTTCTCTTTTGTTGCCTATACAAAAGCCCGCAGCATGTGTTCCCGGGCGGAAGAATGCTGCATCAAAGAACAGCCGCAGGGCAGCAGCGAAATGCTTTGGGATATCCTTTCCCGCCAATTTGTATCAGCGGTACACCTTCCCTGAAAAATATTTTTTTCCTTTGCTGTAACTTTTAGTTTACTGCACCGTTCTACTGCAGAATCAAGCTGTCTGTTCACTGTTTATGACCGAAAAAGAATATAACGACTGTGTCACCCAATACGCGGATAACGTGTACCGGTTCATTGTAAAAAACCTGCGCCACGAAGAAGATGCCCGCGATGTGGTGCAAACGGCTTTTGAAAAGCTCTGGCGCAACCGCACCGAAGTGGAAGGAGCCAAATCCAAATCATACCTTTTTACGGTGGCCTACAACCAGATGATCGATCATTTGCGCAAAGTGAAAAGGGTGTCATTTAAAGACGAGTTTAAAGAAGAAACAAGGGTGCACCATAAAGAGATCAATAACACAAGGGCTGTTTTAAACGAAGCCCTGGCCCGGTTAAGCGAAACCCAACGGTCGCTGGTCATGCTGAAAGATTATGAAGGCTATAGCTACGAAGAAATTGGAAGGATCACCAACCTCAGCGAAAGCCAGGTAAAAGTGTATTTGCACCGTGCCCGCTTACAATTAAAAGAGTACATCGTAAAAGTTGAAAATGTCATTTAACGCTAACGATAACAATACCATCAACCTGGGCAACTACGAGGAATATTTTATCCTGTATATGGATAATGAACTCACTGTTGACCAAAAGAAAATGGTAGAGAGCTTTCTGCTCACCCATCCCCATCTGCAGGCAGAACTGGAAATGCTGCTGAGCACCAAATTGCCGGCAGAAACATTTTCCTTCAACAAAGAAGCTTTGTTAGCCGATAGCATGAAGGGGAACGCAGTGGATGAAGAGCTATTGCTTTATATAGACAATGAATTGCCTGAGGGAAAGAAAAAGATCGTTGAAGAGGAACTGATCTCCAACCCCACTTACCAACAACAACACCAACAGCTTTTACAAGCAAGGCTCGATGTCTCTGAAGTTATTTCCTATCCCAATAAAAAAGAATTGTACCGCAGAACAGAAAGAGTGGTTGCCTTTAAGCCATGGATGCGAACGGCAGCGGCTGTTATTCTAATAGCGGCAATGGGTGTTATCTATTTTGCCGGTAATAATTCCGCACCTGTTGTTCCGCCTGTAGCAGTAACAACACCGGCGCCATCACCCAACCAACCACTTCAACAACAAATAAAGATTACCGAACAGCCCTTGCCGCAAGTGGCGGTTACAGAGCCTCGTGTAAAACAAAACAGTACCACGGTAAAAACAAAAGGAACTATCGGTGAAACGGAAGTTAATTACGCCGCTCAACAAGCACTGAGTACGCCAACCGAAAACACAACTGATGTTGCCAGCGTGCAGCCGCTGGTAAAAGGAACTACAACCATTGTTGATCATTCAACTATTGAAACCACAACGGCCTCGTTTGATCCATCTAAAGAAATCCTTAACACTTCGGCTGTAACATCTGCGCTTTCTCAACGTAACACTACTATAAACGCTACAACACCTCCGGTACCGGGTAATGATGTAGCCGACAACAACGAACGCAAAGGATCCTTCAAAAGTTTCCTGCGCAAAGCCACCAGGCTGATCGAAAGAAAAACAGGGATTGATCCCACCAGTGGTGAGGAGGATGAACTGCTGATCGGCGCGGTTGCCGTAAAACTTAAATAATCACATTTTCAAATCAACACAGTATGAAAAAATTACTACTTGCAGCCATTGCATTCAGCCTTACTATGTCCGCCTTCGCCCAGGCAGACACCACCAAAACAGACAGGGCTGATACCATCCGTATCGGGGGAATGATCATCATAAAAAAACCCGGCAAAGACGGTAAGGAAGATAAAGAGGTCATCCTATCCAACCGCAGGAAAAAAAGCAACGCCAATGTAAGCACCAACTGGTTTATTGTAGACCTGGGCTTTGCCAATTTCAACGACAAAACCAATTATAGCTCTGCAGAGGCAATGGCCTTTGCACCGGGGTTTGACAAGGACAAACTGGAACTGCGCACAGGCAAATCCGTGAACGTAAACATCTGGTTCTTTATGCAGCGGCTGAACCTTATTAAACACGCCGTCAACCTGAAATACGGCCTGGGTCTTGAATTGAACAACTATCATTTTGATGATAAAAGAGTGCACTTTCAAAAGAATCCCACGCTCATCATATTGGATGATGCCTACGCCAATTTAAAAAAGAACAAACTCGCGGCCGATTATATCACGGTGCCCATGATGCTGAATTTTAATTTCACGCCCAACAGGGGCAGAGCCTTTGGCCTTAGTGCAGGCGTAAGCGCCGGCTACCTGTACTCGGCCCGCCAGAAAATTAAAGGCAGCGACGGCAAACATAAATTACACGATGACTTCGACCTGCGCAACTGGAAGCTTTCCTATATAGGCGAGTTAAACCTGGGCCCTGTGAAGCTCTATGGTTCTTATGCCATGAAAAGCATGTGGGAAAAGGGTTTGGATCAAACACCCTATAACGTAGGCATCCGTTTGGGCAACTGGTAATCTTACGTATCTTTTTTTCTGATCAAAATCCCTTTGTCAAAAGCAAGGGGATTCTTTATTTTGCAAAGGCTCGTTAAAGATATTCACAACATAAAATAAAAATAAATCGGGCGGCGTTACCCTTTCGACAACCGCTAAACCTTTCAATATGAAAACCGCCATTTTTCTTTCGTGCCTGGTGGCAGCAGGAGGCTTTTTGATGAACCGTCACACGTCACCATCAACCCTCAGCCTGCCTTCGTATAAAGCAACCACCTCAAAGCGGGTTTCAGCCTCCATGCCCATTGCCCCTATCTCCATTGTTATTGACAAATCCAATTATGAACTATATGTGTACGATGCCAAAGGCTGGTACGCTACCTACCCCGTAGTGTTTGGCAACAATTCCCTGGCCGATAAAAAAATGGAAGGCGACCGGAATACTCCCGAAGGAAGTTTTAAAATTGCCAACAAACGGGTGCACGACAAATGGACCCGCTATTTAGGGCTGGATTATCCCACGCAGGAAAGCCTGGCCAGGTTCAACGAAAGAAAAAGACGCGGCGAAATTCCATCATCGGCCCGGCCCGGCGCCGGCATTGGCATCCATGGGGTGTGGCCGCACGAAGACTTTGTAGTGGACCGTTATAAGAACTGGACCAACGGCTGTATCTCTTTAAAAAATAGTGATGTGGAAGACCTGTACCAGTATGTGCCCATAGGCACCCCGGTTACCATTCGAAAATGATCAATTACTCTGCAAGAACTGCTCCATCTCTCTTTTCCACCGTATCGGGTCCTGGCTTAACAAGGAAGAGTGAACGGCATCTTCGTACACCACCAGCTTTTTATTTTTTGAAGTAAGGTGATCAAAAATGTTCTGTGTTTCTTCTTCTGTTACCAGGTGGTCGTTTGTGCCCCACTGCAACAAAACCGGGCAATGTATGGTTTCAGCATACCGGCTGGTTTTATGGCTGAAAACAGGAAATGCATTTTCCAGCCCGATCCAGCAGGTCACCGGAACCGCAAAAATGGTTTGCGGAAACCCAAAACTTCGTCCCCTTGCTTTCACATGATCCAGCAGCCCGTCAAAAGGCATTTCAAGCACAACACCGGCGACATTTAAACGATAAACAGAAACCGCCCTGGCAATGGTCACGGCGCCCATAGAGCCGCCGAATAAAAAGATCCGGCCTTCGTTTTTGCTCTTTAAAAAATCGCAGGCCAGTTTTACTTCTTCGGCTTCATCGTAACCAAGGGTCGTTTTCATTCCCCCGCTTTTCCCGTGCCCCCTGAAGTCAAGCAGCAAAACATTGTATCCCTGATTTCTGAAAAACCGGGCTTCCGGTAAATAGTAGGCCTTGTTGGAGGTAAGGCCATGAAACAAACAAACAGTGCCTTTCGCATTTGCAACAGTGCTGTACCACGCATCTATTTCAGCACCACTCTTAGTTTTGAAGCTAAGGTTCACAAAAGGGAAATCGGGCAGCGGTTCATCACCATTCTTACCAAAGGCAGGACCCTTAAATAACTTCCATGTTTTATCCAATACATTTTTGGGATGCGCCACATTCCACTCACCCGGCTTCTCAAAAAAATGCGTGAACTTATAGGCATAAAGGGCAGCGGAAATATTACCCAATACCAATTGAGTGAGCAGGGCCCAAAGTGTCCATCTTAGTACAGTACGCAGTTTTGGCTTTCTTTTCAGCAACATATAGGAAACAGCAATGGGCCGCTCAGTTACAACTTTTTATACTCTTTTTAAAGAGATGTTTAATTATGTTTCAGCCTACAACTTTCCCCTGGCAATTTGCTCCACCACTCCCGGATCCAGCAGCGTTGTGGTATCACCCAGATTCTGGGTTTCACCTTCGGCTATTTTACGCAAAATGCGCCGCATGATCTTTCCGCTTCTTGTTTTAGGCAAACCGGTTACAAATTGAATTTTATCGGGTTTGGCAATCGGGCCAATGATTCTTGATACGGTCTGCAGAATATCCTTGCGCCGGAGATCTTCATCGCCATGTTTTGCCTGCGAAATCACATAGGCATAAATGCCCTGCCCTTTAATATCGTGCGGGTAACCCACTACCGCACTTTCCACCACATCGGTGTGCATGTTGATGGCGTTCTCCACTTCGGCGGTGCCAATACGGTGGCCGCTTACGTTCAACACATCATCTACCCTTCCGGTGATCCGGTAATTGCCCTCTTCGTCACGCAGGGCTCCGTCACCGGTGAAATATAAATTCTCGTACGTTGAAAAATACGTTTGCCGGCATCGTTCATGATCGCCATAGGTGGTGCGGATAATGGAAGGCCATGGCGCTTTCATGCACAAATTGCCGGAGGCCGGGTTGCCCTTTACCTCCACGCCGTTTTCATCTACCAAAACAGGTTGCACACCCGGCAGGGGCAGGGTAGCATAACTGGGTTTGGCCGGTGTTACTCCCGCCAGGTTTGAAATTAAGATACCACCCGTTTCGGTTTGCCACCAGGTATCCACAATCGGACATCTTTTCTTTCCTATATGCTCGTCATACCAGTGCCAGGCCTCCTCGTTAATAGGTTCTCCAACGGTGCCCAATACCCGCAACGAGGAAAGATCGCGGCCCTCCAGGGGTTTTAAGCCAAAGCCCATCAAAGAACGGATGGCCGTAGGCGCCGTGTATAAAATATTGACCTTATGCTTATCTACAATTTCCCAAAAACGTCCTGCATCGGGCCAGGTAGGAATGCCTTCAAACATCAGCGAGGTAGCTCCTGCGGCTAACGGCCCGTAAACAATATAACTGTGCCCTGTGATCCATCCGATATCCGCCGTACAGAAAAAAACTTCTCCGGGCCGGTACTGAAATGTATTGACAAAAGTGTAGGCGGTAAATACCATATAGCCGGCGCAGGTATGCACCACGCCCTTTGGGCTTACCGGTGGAACCCGATGTGTACAAAATAAACAAGGGATCTTCGGCATCCATTTCAACGGCGGGCATAGAAACCACATTGTCTTTTTCCACCTGTCCTTCTGCATGTTCCATTTCATCTTCCCACCACACATCTCTCCCTTTGATCATGGAAACCGGTGTTCTTGTTCTTGTATAAACAATCACACGTTTTACGGTCTTGTTGCCGATCAGTGCATCATCAATCACATCTTTCAGCGGGATTACTTTTTCGCCGCGGAAGGCGCCATCGCAGGTTACAATGTATTCCGCCTTTGCATCTTCCAGCCGGTCGGCAATGCTCTGTGCAGAAAAGCCGCCAAAGATCACACTGTGAATGGCCCCGATTCGTGGCACAACCCAATACAGCATACGCCAGTTCGGGCACCATGCCCATATAAATACAAACGCGGTCGCCTTTTTTAACGCCGTTATTGATCAATACCTGCGCAAACTGGCAAACCCGCTTATGCAGGCGGTTATAGGTAACCACCCTCACCCTGTCTTCCGGGTTGTTGGGTTCCCAGATAATAGCAGGCTTGTCGCCCATTTCTTTTAGGTGCCGGTCAATACAGTTTTCCGTGATGTTGAGCTTACCGCCCTGGAACCATTTTACATCCGGTTCTTTAAAATTCCACTCAAGGGTTTTGTCCCATTTTTTTCTCCAGTAAAAACTATTCGCCACCTCGTCCCAAAACGCTTCCGGCTGCTCAACGCTTTTTTGATAGGCTTGCTTATACTGTTCTAATGAGGTGATTTGATAAGGATATGACATAATCAATTGGTTATAAATGCGGGATAAACTTACTTAGTTTACACAAATAAATAACACCTCGACAATAATAGGCTGGTATTCTTCTGCTGTTAACACTACGCTATTTTTAAAAATGGCGTTGATAAAAAACCATTTGCCATTAATTTCGCAGCCGGTGAAAAGGAGTAAAAAAAATTATTCAGCCCTGCAGATAGCTTCCAGCATTATCATGGTGCTGGCGTTGTTGTGGCTTACGGTCTGCACTCCTTTTGTGAATAAAGCGTACGAGATCAAAAAAGAAATTAGTCAGAAACATTTTCAAGACCAGTGCGAAGACAATTCCAATCTTTTTTCCAATACCACGGAAGAAAAAAACCCAAACAGCAATACGCTTTCAGAATATCTGCATGACACACATCATGCCGAAAAGTTCCCTGTAGCACTTAACACATTTTATAAGGGCCATCCTACCGACCTTTATTTTGAATATGATCCAGAACTCATTTCCCCTCCCCCGGAAGTGTAATCGCTCCATCATTTTCACTCTATTCTTCACTGTTATTCTTCATGACCATTCATGTTCCTGATTGGTGTATGACTGGCATGAGATCGAGTTGTATGCGGAAACAAAAGAAGGTGTGAAACAGGCAACGAAAGGAAACCTTTTCTCTAACTTCATCAACGCCTTTGCACATATTACACCCGTTGCTTTGCTAATCGGTGGCAGTTGTTTGGCTTTTCACTTTGTGTGGGAAAAAATAGTGGCCAGGAAAAAAGGTTTTATAAAATTCATTCCTGCTCCTCTGCTTATAGTGTTCATCGGTGTCGGCATCAATTTTCTTTTTCAAAATAACGGAGCATTGAAAGGAGAACATTTAGTGATCATTCCGCAGGCTTCTTCGGCAGGGGAATTTTTATCCTTCTTTACGCATCCTGATTTTACTGCCTTTTTAAACAAGGATGTTTGGATCACCGGGCTAACATTAGCAGTTGTTGCCAGCATCGAAACCTTGTTAAGTATCGAAGCCATTGACGACCTTGATCCTTACCAGCGTGTTACTAATAAAGACCGCGAACTAAGAGCACAAGGTGTGGGCAACATGATTTCTGGGTTGATTGGTGGCTTGCCTGTAACCTCGGTTATTGTACGGTCATCAGCCAACGTGAATGCAGGAGCCAAATCAAAAATGTCAACCATTATGCACGGCAGTTTGCTTTTGGTTTGCGTTGCTTTCATTCCCGCCATATTAAACCTGATACCCAAAGCCGCATTGGCGGCAATTTTAATTTTCACGGGATATAAGTTGGCAAAGCCTTCATTGTTTAAGGCGTTTTATAAAAAAGGCTGGGATCAGTTTCTGCCTTTTGTGATTACAATCGTGGCTATTTTACTTACCGACCTGTTAATAGGGGTGGTGATTGGCATTGGCATAGGTTTTTTCTTTATCATGCGCAGCAATTTCAAAACTTCGGTTTTTGTGGTGCACGATGAAAATAAATACTTGTTCCGGCTGCGAAAGGATGTATCTTTTTTAAATAAACCAATCATTAAAAACAAGCTGGAAGAAGTGCCGGAGAATTCGTTTGTGCTCATTGATGCCAGCCGCGCCGATTTTATTGACAAGGATATTGTAGAAGTAATTGAAGACTTCATGATCCATGCGCCATTGAAGAATATAAGAACAGAGGTAAAATACAGCCAGCGTAAAAAACAGGGATTCGATCAAAAGATTTTAAACGATCATAATTTAAAAGCGGATATCATCCGCACCCATGAAAAAAACCTGGAAGAAGTAAAGGCCTAATACATTTGTAAATTATTTAAAAACACTACTATGCACTACATACGAAAAATTATTATTAGAGAATAAAGCCTGGGCCGCCGAGAAAAGAACACGATGATCCTGAATATTTTGAACGGCTGTCCCATATCCAAACAGCCTGAGTTTTTATGGATCGGCTGCAGCGACAGCCGCGTACCGGCCAATGAAATTACAGGTACACAACCCGGTGAAATCTTTGTGCACCGCAACGTAGCCAACCTGGTAATACATACCGACGTGAATTTGCTGAGTGTGCTGGATTATGCTGTAACGCATTTAAAAGTAAAACATATCATTGTTTGCGGTCATTACGGTTGTGGTGGTGTAAAAGCAGCCATTACCAACCATGATTTTAAATATGTACTGAACATGTGGCTGCGTAATATCAAAGATGTTTACCGGCTGCACCGGCCCGAACTGGATGCCATTAAGGACGAGGAACAGCGTTGCGATCGTTTGGTAGAACTAAATGTACAGGAACAGGTCATGCATTTGGCCAAAACCTCTATTGTACAACGGGCCTGGAAGGAAAGGCAAGCCCCGCACCTGCATGGATGGGTGTACGGTTTAAAAGATGGCATCATCAAACCGGTTTTTGAAATGAAGGCAGGTACGCCTATTGATCCTTTATACGAGTATGATGATTTATAAACTATAAGGCGCTGGACTAAAGTGCCAGCTGCCGTTTTGGAAATTAAAAAGTCAAAATTCAAAAGTAAAAAAGTCTTCCACTATAAGACTTCCCTTTTGAATTTTGACTTTTTAATTTTGACTTCTGCATTTACAACCCAGGAAATGATCCTCGTTAAAACACGGGGATTTTTATTGCCTCCCTGTAGGTTGTTTTCCTGACTTACAATAGTTTCATTCATCTTTCCTATTTTTAAAGCTAAACCCGAATCAATGGCGCAACCCTCCACCAGGGGCATCTGGAAAGTGATTACCGCATCCTCCGTAGGAACCCTGATTGAATGGTATGACTTTTACATCTTTGGAAGTTTATCAACGATTATTGCCGCTAAGTTCTTCCCATCCGAAAATCCAACAGCAGCTTTGCTTTCCACGCTGGCCACATTTGCCGCAGGCTTTATTGTGCGGCCCTTTGGCGCTTTAGTGTTTGGAAGACTGGGCGATCTTATTGGACGCAAATACACGTTTTTGCTGACGCTGGTGTTAATGGGCGGCTCTACTTTTTTAATTGGATTAATACCTTCTTACGCCACCATTGGCGCATGGGCGCCTATGCTTGTTTTGTTATTACGGCTGTTGCAGGGCCTGGCCTTAGGTGGTGAATACGGCGGTGCGGCTACCTATGTGGCCGAACATTCCCCTGCCGGGAAAAAGAGGTTTTTATACCAGCTGGATTCAAACCACGGCAACCTTGGGTCTGTTTGTTTCCCTTGGTGTCATTTTATCCATTCGCCGGTTAGTGGGAGTGGAAGAATTTACTAACGGTAACGGCTGGAGGTATCCTTTCTTATTATCTATTGTGCTGGTGATCGTATCAATCTTCATCCGTTTAAAAATGCAGGAGTCGCCACTGTTTGCCAAACTGAAAAAGGAAGGCAAAACCTCTGTCAATCCGCTAAAAGAAAGTTTTGGCCACAAAGAAAATTTTAAGATGGTGTTGCTGGCCCTGTTTGGCGCTACCATGGGGCAAGGCGTGATCTGGTACACCGGGCAGTTTTATGCACAAAGCTTTATTCTTACCAAATGCAATGTTGAATATGAACAGGCCAATACCATTATTTTAATTGCACTGGCCATTGCAACGCCCTTCTTTGTACTCTTTGGAGCCCTGTCGGATAAATGGGGAAGAAAAAATATTATGCTGCTTGGGATGTTATTGGGTGTGTTCCTGTACCGGCCCATTTTTCAGCAGCTGTATGCTGTTGCCGATGCTTCTAAAAAAGAAGTCATTGCCAATACGGTCTCCCAAACCAATGTTGGAAATAACATCAACGTTCCTACAGTAGTGACCAATTTTACAGACGGAACGGTTTTAAAAGTAGCGTCCAGAACAACCGGAACAACTGTACAAACTACAAAAGAAGTGCTGCTTAGCGAAAGCGGTAAATGGAAAATGATCTTTTTGGTTGCCGTGATGGTGTTGTTTGTCACCATGGTATATGGCCCTATTGCAGCCTTTTTGGTGGAGATGTTTCCAACAAAGATCCGCTACACGTCTATGTCGCTGCCCTATCATATTGGCAACGGTGTTTTTGGTGGACTGGTTCCTTTTATTGCTACACTGATAACCACTATTCCCGGCACGAATCACCTTTCCGGTTTATGGTATCCTATTGGCGTAGCAGCTTTGTGTTTTATCATTGGGGCCTTGTACCTGTCAAATAAAATTGATAAAGATGTAACAGATTGAAAAAGCAAAACTGATAATACATCATAAAGCTTCATATCAACCCAATTAACTTAATTAACCTAATCAACCAACCACATGGATAAACTGAAACGTTTTTTAGGGATCATCTGGATGCTGTTAGGCCCTGTAACCATTATTGTTTTGGTTACCGGCGCCATACAAAACATTGGCGCTGGCGGCACAGGTGACATTCATAAACCATTGCCCTGGATCATCATCATCGGCATCTTCACCCCTATTGCTGTTGGCCTTATGATTTTTGGCTGGTATGCCTGGAAGGGAGCTTATGACGCCCCCTGTCCTCCGCCAACTGGCGGGGAGACTTAGGTCAATGAGTTTTTCTTATTTCAAGCAGTTCTTTAAGGCAGTCTTTTGTGTTTTTTGGATTACTTCTTCTGGTTGGAGTTTTAATTCCTTGTTGGTAACCTAAGTAAATCCAAAAGAACATGAGTATTGACTTAAATGAATGATGGAAAAAGAAAAGTTTCATTCAACCTAAGTCTCCCCTTTAGGGGGACAGGGGGTATATTTACACCATGTCCATAGAAGTAAAAGGTTTGCTCAAGCAATATGGTGAGCAAAAAGCGGTGAATCAAATTTCTTTCACGGTCAACAAAGGCGAGATCGTTGGCTTTTTGGGTCCGAACGGGGCCGGCAAATCAACTACCATGAAAATGATCACCGGTTACCTGGAGCCTGATGCCGGCGATATTACCGTTAGCGGCATTGATGTCAAAAAAGATCCCTTAGCTGCAAAAAAGAAAGTTGGCTATTTGCCCGAATCCAATGCACTGTACTATGAAATGTACATAAGGGAATATTTGGATTTTATAGCCGATGTGCATGAAGTGAAAAATAAAAAACAAAGAATTGAAGAAGTGATCCGGCTAACCGGCTTAACCCCGGAAAGCAAAAAAAGAATCGGGCAGCTTTCAAAAGGCTTTAAGCAAAGAGTGGGTTTAGCCGCTGCATTGCTGCACGATCCTGAAGTGCTGATATTGGATGAACCTACCAGCGGACTGGACCCCAACCAGATCGTTGAGATCAGGAATGTGATCAAAGAACAGGGAAAAAATAAACTGGTGCTTTTTTCCTCTCATATTTTACAGGAAGTAGAAGCGATTTGCGACAGGGTCATCATCATCAACAAAGGAAAGCTGGTGGCTGATGATACACTGCAAAACTTACAGCAACGCTCCACCACAAATATTGTAAAGGTGAGTTTTAAAGAAGCCCTGGAAGCAGAGTGGCTCAGGAGATTGCAAGGCGTAAAAACAGTAAACAAGATGGATGCTCACACCTGGACCATTGAGACGGAACCGAACCCGATACGGTTCGGCAGGAATTAAAAAAACTGGAAGCAGAAAACAACCTCGATATCGTTTCTTTGCAAAGCGAAAGCCAAAGCCTCGAGGAAGTGTTTAGAAGTTTAACCACCACGAATGGTTAAGCTTTAGGATGTAAAAACTAACTCCCTTTTAAAACTCTATATTCGATTTCAGAGTTTTGAATAATTGATTGCTTGCTTTATAAATTTGAGATCCAGGAAGAACAGAATTGCCGAACGCTGAAGAGTGCGACGCAACGAACGATGAACAGAATTACCAAAGCCGGTAACAAAATATTCAATTTTAAATTTTAAATATTCAATCAAAAATGAGTTACATAGCCGAAATTTTTGCCCGACAAATTCTTGACAGCCGCGGAAATCCTACAGTAGAAGTAGATGTAATTACCGATGATGGCGCATTTGGAAGAGCCGCCGTGCCAAGCGGTGCCAGCACCGGTGTGCATGAAGCGGTAGAACTGCGTGATGATGATAAAAAACTGTACCTGGGTAAGGGTGTTTTAAAAGCAGTAGCCAATGTGAACGATACCATAGCGCCGGAACTGGTGGGCTACGACGTGGCGGATCAAACAGGTATTGATGCTTTGATGATTGAACTGGACGGCACTGAAAATAAAAGCAAGCTGGGTGCTAATGCCATGCTGGCTGTAAGTATGGCGGTAGCCAAGGCCGCTGCCGAAGAAGCCGCCTTACCGCTGTTTCGTTATGTAGGCGGTACCAACGCCAAAACACTGCCTGTGCCGATGATGAATATTTTAAACGGCGGTGCCCATGCCGATAATAAAATAGACTTCCAGGAATTTATGGTGATGCCGGTTGGGGCGTCTTCCTTCAGTGAAGGTTTGCGCTGGGGCGTTGAAATTTTTCATGCACTGAAAACCGTATTAAAGAAAAAAGGCTACAGCACCAACGTGGGTGATGAAGGTGGCTTTGCTCCCAACATTGGCTCCAATGAAGAAGCCATTGAAACCGTATTAACGGCCATTGATGCAGCGGGTTATAAAGCAGGCTCGCAGGTGTTTATTGCCATGGATGCGGCCAACAGCGAACTCTATAAAAATGGCAAATACGTTTTCCATAAAAGCGATGGCAAAACCATGAGCAGCGAAGAACTGGTGAAGTATTGGGCCAATTGGGTGAAGCAATACCCTATTTGTTCGATTGAAGATGGCATGGCGGAAGACGATTGGGAAGGCTGGAAAATGCTGACAGAAGCGGTGGGCGACAAGGTGCAGCTGGTAGGTGATGACCTGTTTGTAACCAATGTAAAGCGTTTGCAACAGGGCATTGATAAAAGCATTGCCAACGGCTTATTGGTGAAAGTAAACCAGATCGGGACCATTACCGAAACCATCAATGCGGTTACACTGGCACAGCACAATGGTTACAACACCATCATGAGCCACAGAAGTGGCGAAACCGAAGATACCACCATTGCGGATTTAGCCGTGGCCCTGAATTGCGGACAGATCAAAACCGGCTCCGCCAGCCGTACCGACAGGGTTGCCAAGTACAACCAGTTAATTCGTATTGAAGAATTATTGGGCGCCTCTGCTTATTATCCTTCCAATAAACTGAAGTTTGGTAAAAAATAGATGATAGATGGCAGATGATAGATGATAGAAGTCTATCGTCTGCCATTTTAAACACACTAATGGCATTTTCCGCAGTAAGTTTTATGTAGCCGGCTTTAGTAATTCTGTTTATCTTCTCTTGCGTCGCACTCTTCAACGTTCTATTCGCTATTCAACCTATACTCTAACTGACAGGGCTCTCATTAAACGGAAGAATAACCGATCTTCACTATCTGCTCTTCACTATTTGCAAACCATCATCTTCTTTTATGCAAATCAATTATAGTCAACTAAAAGGGACCTTCGTTTATCTGGAACCATTACAGGAATCCCACATTCCCACCTTAAAAGTATTGGCCAAAAACGAACGGATCTGGGAGTACACCAAAACGCTTTTGATCAATGACAGTTATGATGAGCAGTTTGACCAGTACATTCAAACCGCTTTTGATCCCAGAAATACAGGCGGGCAATCCAGCTTTGTCATCCGCAGCACAGGCGATGACAGCATCATTGGCATGACCCGTTATTATGGTATTGAACCCTCGCACAAACGTCTTTGTATTGGCTACACCTGGTATATTCCGGAGGTATGGGGCGGGGTAGAGAATAAAGAATGCAAATTGCTTTTATTGAACTACGCTTTTGAAGTGCTCCGCTTTCAAAGGGTGCAGTTTGATGTGGCGCATCAAAATATCCGTTCGCAAAAAGCAGTGGAAAAGATCGGCGGCGTTAAAGAAGCGGTGCTGAGAAAACACGGACTTCACGCAGACGGCACCGTTCGCGACACGGTGGTTTTCAGCATTATTGACGAGGAATGGCCCCGTACAAAAGCTAATCTGGTTAAATTGATGGATGCCCTAAAATAAAGATGATAGCGGATTGTGGGCAGATGATGAGATTTCCCTATTTTAGCCTCCGTCAATCATTATTTATCATTGAATACTGTATGCAAATCCTTTCCCGCATTCCATCCTGGGCTAAAAATAAATACATCATTACGCTGATTGCTTTTGTAGTATGGATGATTTTTTTTGATGCGAAAGATATTCTTACTCAACGCGAAAGAACCAGTGAGCTGCGCCAGTTACAGGAAAGTAAAGCGTATTATACAGCGGAGATAGCAGCAGAAAGAAAAGCTTTGGAGGAACTTAAATCCAACCCTGCCGCCATTGAAAAATATGCCCGTGAAAAATACCTGATGAAAAGAGACAATGAAGATCTTTTTATCATACAAAAGCCTGAAAAAGAATAATAGGATCGGGGCACAATAACATCTTTATACCGGCGTTTATAATAGTATCACATTACTGGACCTTGTATAATTTTTAAGATTTATTGGTTACTATGTATAATTACTCTCCTGAGGATCTGCTTCTTTATTTGTATAAAGAAACCTCTCCACAAACCACTGCAGAAATTGAAGAAGCACTGAAGAACGACTGGACACTTCGCGAAAAACTGGAAGTGCTTAAAAAATCAATGGAACGCCTTGATTCGATAAAAGTTTCTCCGCGTACCGAACTTATATTGAACGTGCTGAAATACGCTTATAAAGAGCAGGATCTCGCCAAAACCAAATAAGTTCTTGTCCGGCATCAACTTTTCGTCTTATTCGCCCTTCTACCTTTAATTTTGCGGCCTACATGACACGGCCTGAACGCTTTCAAGCAGTTATTGATTATTTCCAAATTGCCCGCCCCGAAGCAGAGACAGAATTGGTCTTTGGCAACCCATACGAATTATTGGTGGCGGTTATTTTATCGGCCCAATGCACCGACAAAAGGGTGAACATGACCACGCCGGCCCTCTTTGCCATGTACCCCACGGTGGCCAAGCTGGCAAAGGCGGAGTATGATGATCTTTTTGCCATTATCAAAAGCATTTCCTTTCCCGGCAATAAAACCCGTCACCTTATGGGGATGGCCAAACTGGTGATGGAAAAATTTGGCGGTGAAATACCTATGACCGTGGAAGAATTGGTGCAACTGCCCGGTGTGGGAAGGAAGACCGCCAACGTTATTACTTCGGTTATAGATAAGCAGCCCAATATGGCGGTGGATACCCATGTATTTCGTGTGTCGGCACGGATCGGTTTAACGGTAAATGCAAAAAATCCTTTGCAGACCGAACAGCAATTGGTAAAGTACATTCCCACAGAACTGGTGCATAAATTTCACCACTGGCTCATCCTTCACGGCCGCTATGTTTGTGTGGCCCGCAATCCTAAATGTTTTGAGTGCGGCTTAAAACCTGTGTGTAAATATTACCTCACCATGGTAAAAAAAGAAGGCTCCGGGAAGTCTTAGGTTTTTCTTCCGGCTAAACTTTGGCTTCATTTTATATTCAAAGCTTATGTTTAAACACCTGACTTTGTAGAATCGGGGGATGATCGTTGTGATTTTACAGGTAACTTTTATGGTTTGGCGCAGAGCTTGCTTTTATTAAGTACCTAAATCTCTGAACTTTTGCATCCTGATCGTGCAGACCGCTCCATAAATCTTAACCATATGGCAACCGTTTCCAGCTTATACAATGGATTTAACAGCATACTATCATTACAGCCCCTGGTAATGGTATTAAAAAAAATGATTGTAGAGGGAAAGCCGGGAGCAAAGCGTTTGTACCAGGGTTTGCTGGACGAAATAGAAACGATACCAGCGTTGTTGCAACCCATAGAAAACACAGCCATTTTAAAAGAACATGAATTTTTAATTGAAACTCTTTTATCTACCATTTTTCCTCCCTCTACAGCATCCAACCGGGGCATTTATGCGGTTTGCATTCCTTTCCAGGCAGAAACGGTTTATGCTTCTCCTGATTTTACAGACCTGTTTATAAAAGATGATTTGGGTGTTATTAGCATTCCTGATCATAAAACGAATGTCAATATTGGCAAGGCAAGTTTGTCGCTGGCGTATAATCTCATTCTTTCCAAGTTTTATTCCTTACCGGCACCCACTACAGCCAGCTCGGTGCACCCGTTTACCGATGCGGAAAGCGGCCTCACCAAATATTATGAACTTAACCTGAACGCTCAGTTTGTGGAGGTAAAGTGTAGTAACGATCGTATGCATTGCCTGTAGGTTTCTCTCCGCACCGAACGATAGAAATAGAAGAGTTGAAGGAATTGTTTCCCCTGGAGAATTTTTTGTTCGAAGGGCTTGGTAGTGATAGATGTAACGGATGTAACACAAGAGCAGGTGATCAATGAGATCAAAAACGCCTTACTCAACATCAACGCTTTCAGCGATGTGGAGGTGTACAACGAATTGCAGCAGCATGTCCAAAGCCTGATAGGATTGCGAAATATCCGGATCGGCATCACTCCCCTTTTTAAAAAGAACGATTACTATTTATACACCGAAGCCCATTATAAAAACAGTATCTTATTTAAGAACGAAGAGGTCATAAATAACAAAGACCAGGTAAGCGATCAGTGCCAGGAGGCATTCCGTTTCTCCAACCAATCCATTCTTTACGAAATATTGAATGAAAGCAGCAGCCGTTTTAATGAGCTGCTGAAATACTATTATGAACAGGGAATTAAAAGCCTGATCCTTTGCCCCCTGAAACGGGAAGATGGCAAACTGATTGGCTTGCTGGAAATAGCCAGCGAAACAAAAGGGAAACTGCAGTTTCATAACCTTTCAAAAATTCAGCCGGCCATACAATTATTTACGCTGGCCCTGGAAAAAACAAGCGAAAGCCTGGAAATGCAAATTGATAAAACGATCAAGGAACATTTCACAGCCATACAGCCTGCGGTAGAATGGAAATTTACAGAAGCCGCTTTCACTTATCTGCAATACCAGCAAATAAGTGAGCTGGCCAGAATGCCGGCCATTTCTTTTGAAGATGTTTATCCTTTATATGGTTCTATTGATATAAGAAATTCCTCTACGGAAAGAAGCCACGCCATACAACAGGACCTGCTGGAACAATTGAACCTGGCCAAAGAGGTATTGGGCAAAGGCGATAAGATAATGGATTTTCCCCTGCTCCGGGAAATCCAGTTTCGCATAGACAAATACATTGATGCTGCATCAGACGAACTTTTGTCGGATGATGAAATGATGATCTATGATTTTTTACAAAACGACCTGGATGCCTTGTTCAGAAACCTGCGGAAAACCCGGCCGGAATTAAAGAAAACCATTGACCGGTATTTTGCTGCTTTGGATCCGCAGCGAAAAGCAATTTATCACCAGCGCAAAGCTTATGAAGAAAGCATTACCCGCATCAACGATGTGCTGGATCGTTTTATGGACGGAGAACAGCAATCGGCGCAGGAAGCGTACCCGCATTATTTTGAGCGTTACATTACCGATGGTATTGAATTCAATATTTACATCGGCCAGTCCATATCGCCCTACAAGCCATTCAATGAAATGTATGTACACAATTTAAAATTGTGGCAACTGAGCTTATTGGCAAAAGCAGCAAGAGTAACCCATGCACTGGAAAAGCGCCTGAGTCTTCCTTTGCAAACAACGCAGCTGATCCTGGCGCATTCTATTCCTTTAACCATCAGCTTCAGAAGAAAAGAACGCAAGTTTGATGTGGATGGCGCCTACAATATCCGCTATGAAATTGTAAAGAAACGCATTGACAAAGTGCACCTGAAAGACAGCGAAGAACGGCTGACACAGCCGGGCAAAATTGGGATTGTTTATTCGCAGCAAAAAGAGCTTACAGAATATTTGGAATACATTGAGTTTTTACAAAAAGAGGGTTTACTGGGCGATACTGTAGAGCACCTGGAGCTGGAAGACACACAAGGCATTAACGGTCTGAAAGCAATAAGAGTGGATGTAAATTTAACGGATGAAAATCCGGACAACACAAAAACAGGAGCCGGAAAACTAAAAGAACCGGAAGGGGCAGGAAAATAAGGCGCATGGTTTGCCCGCCACACGGTTTTGCCGGATAGCTTAAGGAAGCAATTGCTAAAATAAAATAGATGTATATTGGTCCGTTCCTGCAGCACATTTCATGTGCAACAATTCAAGCGGTATGACAGCAAAACAACTATTTTCAGAGAAACAATATTTCCGGCAAGTGTGGGTATGGATCGTGCTGTTGTCTATGAATGGCTATTTGATTTTTGCACTTGTGAAACAAGCCGTTCTGAAACAATCATTGGGCGCCAGGCCAAAGAGTACGGAAGAACTGGTGGTGGGGACAGCCATTGTACTGCTGGTAACGTTGCTGTTTCGCATTTATGCGACTTGAAACTGAAATAAAAGAAGATGGCGTTTACTACCGGTTTTTCCCCTTTCAGCTTAAAATGAAACGGATTGCCTGGGACAGAATTTCCAAAGCCTTTGTCAGGCAGTACAAACCGCTTGTAGAGTATGGGGGCTGGGGCATTCGCATGGGCATTTTTGGCAGCGGCCAGGCCTTCAATGTTTCAGGCAATAAGGGTCTTCAACTGATTTATGATAACGGTAAAAAATTTTTGATCGGTACACAAAAGCCGGAGGCCCTGCAAATGGCCCTTTTGCAAATAGGGCGGCTTTCAAACGAGGGTACAAACTGAAAAAGTTTTTAGCCGCGGGGCAAAGACCAACTGACCAAAATCATTTTCTCTTTATCAGACAATCATTTTGTGCCGCCTTTTATTAAAGGACCTTGTGTCAAATGAAATCCAGCAATAAACTGATTATGTTGGGCTCCATTGTGGCATTAGCGGGCTTTTTACTTTCCGGTCCGCTGGCTTTTTTATTTGTACAGCTAATAAAACCTCAGCCTGCATGGACGTCCGCTTCTGTTTTTGCAGCAAACTATAGCGCCGTTCAAAACCTGCCTTATTTCTTTGGTTTTGCATTGGTAGGCGGCCTGCTGGTTCTTGCTGTGGCTCATTACCTGGATGCTGCAAAATAATTTGACCAGGCCACAACTTTTGCTTTCACTTTCCTGCACCCTCATTTTTTCAGTGCTCATTGGTTTCAATTACATCTGCCAAACAATTTTTGTGCATCATCTTGCAGTGCACTACAAACCTGAATATGATGCTGCGATTGCCACTTTCTCCATGGCAAATCCGATGTCGCTTTGCTGGGCCATTGAAATGTGGGGCTACGCTGTTTTAGGGGTAGCCACCTGGTTAATGGCGGCTTATTACCGTGAGAAAAATAACGGTATTCGGATGTTGCTTATCGCAAACGGCATTGCGAGTTTGGCAAGCGTTGTTTTCATGATGGTGGATAACCAATGGCTGATGACAAGCACGGGCCTTGTTGCCTACGGTCTCTGGAATATCCTGATGATAGTGTTGCTTGGCCTTATTTACCGGCACGCAAAACAGCAACAAAAAAAGGGGCAAACAGCCAAAAACAAGGTCTATGAAACATAAAAGAACAATCAGCCTGCTGGTTCTTTGCATAGCTCTTGCTATCTGCCTTTGCAACAACAGCCGGCATATTTTCAAAAGGAGGCCCCGGGCCTTATGCGTATCAAACCATTCGTGGAAAAACCATCACCATTTACGGCAAAGGTTTATACCAGCACATGTCGGCAGAAGTGGCGCCACAGGGCATAGCGCAGGATTATGTTACCTTGTTTTTAGGCATTCCTCTTTTGCTTTTATCGCTTTTCCTGGCCAACAAAGGTTCTTTAAAGGGAAGGTTTCTGCTGGCCGGAGTGCTGGGTTATTTTTTGGTGACCTACCTGTTTTATCTTGTTATGGGCATGTACAATGCCTTGTTCCTTGTGTATGTAGTTTTGCTTTGCGCTTCTTTTTTTTCGTTTATCCTTAGTCTATCCTTATTTGATGTCAACAAGCTTCCAGCCGCCTTTCACCCTGCCACCCCGGTAAAAACCACCGGTGGCTTCCTGATCTTTAATTCGCTTTCCATCGCCCTGCTATGGCTTAGTATAATTGTTCCGCCGCTTTTGAATGGAACCATTATTCCGCCTCAAACCGAGCATTATACAACGCTTATTGTTCAGGGACTGGATCTAGCCATTTTGTTACCGGCGGCTTTTATCAGCGGCGTTTTATTTATCAGGAAAAGACCAGTAGGTTATTTACTGGCGCCGGTGTATTTTGTTTTTCTTTCCATACTAATGACCGCATTGACAGCCAAAGTGGTGGCCATGGGCCTTTTGGGTTTTAATGTGATCCCTGTAATTTTTATTATACCCGCCTTTAACCTGACGGCTGTTGTGTGCACAGCTGTTATTTTAAAAAGCATCAAAGACGGCCCGGTTGACAAACGAAAAAGCAGGATAAGCCTTGCTGCACAAAACAGAGTTAGAATGATTGTAACAAGTGAGACGGATGAGCAGGTGAGTAGTGAATAGGAAGAGTCACTACGAAAGAAGCGTGGCTACTGTTCACAGGCTGATGGCTGACTTCTGATGGCTGATGGCTGCTTTAATAGTACGTTGCCATAGTGCTTTATTTGTAAATCACCTTCATGCATTAACCACTTTAAAAACACCTTCATCTTAAAAACTAAACCCAATAGAAACATAAGGCTGTGTTCCTTCAACCGATTTGGCAACGGCGACCTGTACTAAAATCAGATCGGCAGGAACCACAAAAATACCGCCGCCGTAACCGTGGTGCCATTTTTTAGAAGACTCGCCAGGCGTCCACACCCGGCCCACATCATTAAAACCAATTACGCCTACGGACCCGGGAAAAAGATAAGAGATAAAGTCAAACAGCTTGGCCCGCAGTTCCACGTTATGATAAAATACACTTTTACCCGTGAACCGGTTTACATAATAACCACGCAGGTTGTTGTATCCACCCAATTGAAACTGTTGATAAAAAGCCGGCCTGCCAATAGAAGTTCCGCCACCCAGGCGGTTAGCCAGTACAACAGCATCGGTGAAAAGAGGCAGATAAAAAATGGCTTCTGACTGCACCTGTCCGTACGAACGCTGGCTGCCATTTAATTGCTGCATGGCTGTCAACTTCATGTTCCAGTAAAACCCTTTGCTGGGCAGCAGGGATGCATTGGGTGCATTCACTTCTGCACCGGCAACAAAGCCGGTGAAAAACTGTTTGGAAAAAACATCGTCGTTTGGTTGCACCGAATTATAGGCCGCTAAAAACTTATTGAAGTTGTTCTTTTGAACACTGGTATAATACTGCATGGCCACTCCTGCATTAACCCGTACATTTTTTCCCAGTGCACGGCGCAGTTTTACATCACCGGTAAAATGGTCGTACCGGTTGCGGTAATATAAAATACTTTGCCCGTCCTTGTTTTCAAACTCTGACTCGTTGCCCACACCAAAGAAACTGGAAACATTGTGGGGGCCTCTGGAAACGAGGTTTACAGACAGGTCGTTTTGACCGAATGCTTTAGTCAGATCCGCATTATAGCTGATTAAAAAAGATTTTCGTGCAGGGGCATAATTTACAAAAAGTGCATGCCTTTTTGCGTAAGGTTCCCGTCTGAAGCCCTGCCGCTCGTACACCACTCCAGCCCGCATCATAAACCCAAGATCCAGATCATACTGGGCCGACAACACAGGACCTACCTTGTCGTATTTAAAACTCTTGCGGTCAAAATAATTGATGGTGGTATCTGTTGAAGTGCGAAGCCGCGCCAGTTTTTTTGAAGGCAAACTATTTTTTTCATCTGAACGGTCGTAGATGTAAAGTTTTCTTCTGTTATGGAATCCGGGGTCGATATAAAAACTATCCTCGCCATCCCCGCCAATCATATGCAACCGGATGGAAGACCTGCCTTTGCCATTAACCGAATACACGTCATTACCACCCAATCCAAAGAGGCGGATTTCCTCTGTAAGGCCCGGAGAAAAATTACGATCATAGATCGCTGCCCCCTTACTGCCATCGTCATTAATTTTATACATCTGTACGTTTATGTTTCCATTTTCACTGGAAGACAATTCAAACCATTCGCTTTTATCAGAAGCAGGGATATCAATATTCCGTGCTAAAAAACGGTAATACCGCATACCATCTTCCAGCAAATGATTTCTGCGGGCAATTAAAGTGCTGATGATCTTCTCTCCTGAAAGTCTATAGATCGTATCCGGCAATTGCCGGATGGCATTTTTTATAAGATCATCGGTGAGTTTGTTTTGCACATACGCTATTTCTTCTTTCCAGTCTTCTTCACTCAGATCGTTTAAAAAATAGCGGTCGAAATAGCGGTTATTAAAATTATAACTACCGATTTTTTTTATTTTTTTACCAAAAGGCTGAAGGTTGGCTTTTCCAAACTGGCTGGAAAGAATCTCCAGGAAAAACACCCGAAGTGGTATAATACACTTTATCACGGTCGCGGGGAAAGGGTGTATAAACCGTCTGGTTTTTATTTTCATTTTCGGCCCATCGCCATTGGCCTTCGTGCCGGTCCCAGTCGCCAATCACCAGGTCCAGCAACCTTGCCCTCAACACCAGCTTCTGATCAAAGCGGGCATCATGATCTTTTTCTACTTTTTTTTGTGCCTTTTCCGTATTGTCCGTATCAGGGGCGCCGGCGGGCACTCTTTCTTCAAACAACAAAACAGAATTGGCAAAATCCGCCCTGTATTTTCCCAGTGCAGGATCATCGGGTACGTAAACAATTTGGGGATTGGTGTGCAGAATGCCTAAGGCCTTTGCCAAAGGCGGCACGGTTAAGGCCGCATAAGGGTGACTGGTAATTACCTGGTCCTGTAAAATGTCTTTGGCAATAGTGGCTTTTAATTTTTTAGGCAGCGCACGTTCGGGGTATTTTTGAACGCTGCGCAGCACCCATTCTTTTCCGCTGGCGTCTTTCAACCGCAGCGACTTTGTTTGCAAACCACCGCCTTGCTCTGTTATGGTCAATCCCCCTTTTTCCTTACTTAAATAAAACACTTTCATTTTAACAGGCGCAGCCCAAAGTTTCCGGTACCCTTCACCAAACAAAAGGCGGTGAAGCCCGGACACACTATCGTATCCCGGTGCGATGGCCACGGTAATGCTGTCGCTGGATTGGGCAAAACCGGTAGCTGTAAAAAGTAAATGACCACAGAGCATCATTGGGATAAAAAAATGCACGGAGGTTTTACTTTTCTTCATTGCTCAGCTTTCTTCATGTATAGAAAATTTTAAGCCAGCCACGACAGCCGTGAGCCGTCAGCCTCAGACGTGAACTGTAGCAGCTTCCTTCCTGGTTCACTCTTGTCTCACATTTCACGTCTCACGTTTCACTTGTTCTCCGGTGTGGCATCAACCTCAACCACTTTTAAAACTGAAACCCAAATGTTATATAAGGCAATAGTTTTTCTTCTTTGGAATGCGCAAGGGAAGCAGTGATCACATAACGCCGGATGGGTGCTATCCATAAGCCGCCGCCATAGCCATTGTGCCATTTATTTGATTTTTGACCGTCCATCCAAACCCTTCCTATATCGTGAAAGAAAAGCATTCCAAAAGAACCCGGGAAAAGATAGGTGTTAAAATTGCTCAGCTTAAACCGCAACTCTGTATTGTTGAAGGCCATTGTTCTTCCCGCAAAACGGTTCCTCCGGTAGCCCCGCAGGTTTTCGGTGCCGCTTAAATAATTGGCCTGTGGAAATTCAAACTGTCCAAAATTGCGGTAGTAACCAAACCGGGTAGCAAACACATACACCGATTGCGGCACGAAGGAAGCAAAAATGCTCATGTCCCAACGAAGCTGGGTCACAGTATGGCTTTGATCATTCATACCAAACAAGTGGCGAACACCTGCGTCCAGAACAAATCCGCGGGTGGGCAATACCTGGTTATTTTTTGAATTGATATCCAGCGTAGCTTCGGCGCCCAGGTATGTTTTAGGCAGGTATAGCGTAGCCGCATCCAAACCATTCAGGTCGGTGTTATTAATAAACTTGCCGGCGTTTTGAACTTGCGGAACCTTAAAGTACTGGAAAGTAGGTCCGTAAAGTATGCGCAGCCAGGATTGAAACTGCCGACGGATCAATGCAGAAGCATTTACGATATTGTACCGTGATCGAAAGTATTGTACTTCATCTGTGTTTAGGGTTGTGTTGTTTCCGTAACCAAAGAAATTGGTTACATTAATCGGCGCCCTTACTTCGGTACGAAACAAAAGATCGCTGCTGCCAAAAGCACGTACCACATCTGCCTGGTAGCGGAAAAACCAGGAAGAGGTTTTCAGCGAATGGCCAACAGCCAGTGAATGTTCTGCTGCATAGGGTTCCTTTCTAAAACCATTTACCGTATAGCGGAATTTGCCGCCCAGGAACACGCCATCATCCACATTATAGGTAACCACAAGTCCCGGATTGAAAATGTTGTATTTATAAAAAATGCGGTTGTACTCATTGTTTCTTGGATCGGCACTTAACCTTTTGCGCAAACCATTTACGTTGCCTGAAAAATTATTTTCCTCGAAGGTGACATCATACACAATGACATTACCGCCGGTGCCCTCATTTACAAAATTATCTTTACCGGGTCCGCCCACCACCCTGATCTTGATGGGAGAGGCTCCGCCTTTCACTACAAAACTGTCGTTGTCTTCCAATCCATAAATGCGTAATTCTTTTGTAACAGCGGGATCAAACACCCTGTCATAGATTTTTGAACTTATTTGTCCATGCTTATCAATTTTATTGATCACCACATGTGTTTTGCCGCCTTCGATTTTATCAATGGTGAAAAGTTCCTTCTGGTTGGTGCCCACAATATTTACTTCTTTAGAGATAAAGCGGTAATACCGCATCATGTCTTCTTTGAAAAATTTACGCTTCTTTTTCAAAGTGTTGATGATATCATCTATATGATAATCCTTGACTTCCCTTGGCTGGCGGGCGGCAATGCTTTCAATCACCGGGTCGGTCATTTTTGAAAGAAAACTATCCACATGCTGACTCCAGACTTGTTCATCCATTTCATTTAAAAAGAAACGGTCGAAATTGCGGGCAGCCCGGTTAAAGGTTTTTATATTTTTGGCCTTTGGCTTAAAACCCTGTAACTCAGGCACCATGTTGGGCTGGCGGGCAAACCATGGAATAATCCCCTGGTTGGTATAAAAAGCCTGGTCCTGATCCTTGGGTATGGGATAATAAATCTTGCCTTTACCTGTATCTTTTGTAGCCCAGTTCCACTGCCCTTCATGGCGGTCCAGGTCCATATAAAAATTATCCAGCAACCGGGCCTTCAATACCGCTTTCTGATCAACATGGTCGTCGTTGTCTTTTGCTAACCGCAGTACAAGTTCCTCTGTGTCATAGGTTTTATCCACCCCTGCAGGTTTTCTTTCTTCCATCACCACCAGGGTGTTTTTAAAGGTGGACCGGAAGCGGCCCAAACGCGGATCATCGGGTATGTACATTAATTTTCTCCGGAGGTTTGGCACATTTACCGCATCCGCCAAAACACCGGTTGATAAAGAAGCATAGGGAAAGGAAGCGGAAATACCATCTTCAACAATATCAATGGCAAAGGGGCTTCTAAGATCAGGGGGAATGGCCGCATCGGGAAATTTTTGAATCGAACGCAGGGCCCATTCTTTGCCTGTTTTGTCCTCAACCCTTAAGGATCTTGTTTGTTTTCCTCCTCCTTGTTTTTCCGGCGTTAAACCTCCCTGCTCCTTACCCAGGTCAAGCACCTGCACTTTAACAGGCGTTGTCCATTCCTTGCGGTAATTTTTTCCCATGAACAGGTTCTTCAAACCATTTCCTTTCAACTGGGGGTTGGCCGCTATTACAATGGAGTCGGGCAGTACCGGTATGCTGTCTTTTGAGATTTTTTCCGGGACCACTTTTACGGTATCCAGCTGGTGGGTGAATACCGGGTGATTTAGATCTGCACTGCTGATTGTATAAAATTTGGTTTGTACGGCCCCGCTTTTCCGAACCTCCAGCAAGGCAAAGCCCTGTTCGCTGACCGAAGAAAATAAAAGAGTGCCCTTTCGGTTCTTTTCTTTTACGCGGCTTAAGTTAATACCTGAGCCGCTTACGATGTAAGGGATGCTATCATTCACCACCATTTGCAGGCTATGCTCGTGTCCCGCCACATGCACAGGATTGGGATGTCCCTTCATGGCCTTTTCAATAATGTCCACCATATTGCGGTACAAGGGATGGCGCACATCCTGCAAACTGCCAAAGACCCCCCTGGATATCGGATAGATAGAGCCAATTATGGGAAGCGGGATCCAGAGGTTTGGATAAGCCGCCGTCAGGGGAAACAAATGTTCTTTCCATCCGTAATCACCCCCATGAATGCCATAAGTATAAATAGGGTGATGCATAACAACCACCAAAAGCTGGTTGGGGTGCATGGCAATGATTTCCCGTAGTTCCGTAGCAAACTCTTCTGTTGTTTTTGACGCACAGTTAGAGCCGGGGCCCGGCTTTTCATGAACAAATAAAAACCACTGGCTGTCAATGAATACAGTTACTACCTTATCCGATAACTCAACCGCTATTGGGCCGGGACAACCTTCCCTGGGGCACGGCCTGAATGTTGGGTTGCTCCAGCCCGTTTATATAGTTTTCCTGGTTCATGGCTTGTTGCCAACCACCCAGTTTTCCATTTTTCCAATCGTGGTTGCCCAATACAAAAAAGGCTTTTGCTTTTTTCCCTTTTACCAGGTCAATCTGCGCATCCAGTATTTTTTTGGATTCCGTATAAGTAGGTTCGCCTTCCATAGGCAGGCCCAGCGGGTAAATATTATCACCTAAAAAAAGAACCGTATTCTTTGGATCATTCAAATCTGCATGCTGCCTGATCCACTCCACCACAGGCTGCTTATTACCCAATAGTTCGCCAGCATCCCCTATCAAAAAAATGCGTTGGTTGATGCTATCAATCTGTGCAGTAACAACAGTATAAAAAATGAGGGTAACGAATAAAAAGCTTGTTTTTTTCATAAGAGCTATTTGTTTTTCTTACCATGATAAGGGAAGAGTAATAATGTGGGCTTCCCGTATTTTGCTTCGTTTGAAATATACATATCACCATTAGGGGCAAAAGCAATGCCTTCAGCCTGTGGAAACTCATCCGGATTCAGTTTATACACTTCAATAACCTTACCCCGGGTATCTGTAATCACCAGTAAATTACTGGCAGACGATAAAATATAGAGTCGTTTATTGATGGGGTGTATGGCGGCGGCCGAAGGGTCAAAATGGGCATCCTTATCCTTCAGCAGGTTTTCAATTTCTTTTTTACTTATGGTAAAAAAAGGCAGGGAGTCAAACCTTTTTGTTCTCAGGTCAAAACGAAAAGCGGTGCGGATGCCCTGTCCTTTTTCATGGGCACAGGTTTTACAAATCATGATCAACCCTTCAGCTGTGGGGTCATAATAAAGCGTTTCAAAATCATTTTGGCCCTGCAAGCCCAGGTCATAGATTTCAACCCCGGCCGTGTCCCTGGCGCCGTCCGGCACTAGTTTTATTTCGCCCCAGCTTGACAACAGATAGGTGGTATCACCAATTTTTACCAGGTCTTCCAGGTCACTATCCGGCGTTACCACCTTACCGGTAAGGTCCTTAAGCTTTTGCGTTTTAAGGTTAATTTGAAATATTTTTTCTTTGCTATCGGAAATGGCCAGCAAGGTGCCATTGTCCGCGTTGTAGGATAAGCCTGAAATTTCGTTGAGAACTTTTCCCAATTGCATTTCTTCGGGCTTGTTCAGGTCATAGCCCTGCGGCGACCCGGAAGCCTGGTGTTTACAGCCGTAGAATAACGATACAGCACATACGAGCATACACCACAATGTTGCCGGGCACTCCGTTTGAAATAACTTTTTCATCATTTAATACCTTTAATACAAACAATGCACCAACCATGACAGAAACACATGAACAATTATTATCAGCTGTCCGGAATTTTGTTACCGATTTATTTGCAAATAAATTAGACCCGCGGTTTGTATTTCATAACCTTGAGCATACAGAAGAAGTGGCAGATGCCTGCAGCCGAATAGCAGACTACTATTCCTTAAGCGGAGAAGACCGGTTTGTTTTGTCCATCGCCGCCTGGTTTCATGATACAGGCTACACGTCCGGGCATCCTGAAGGCCATGAAGATGTCAGCGTTCAAATTGCCAGTGATTTTTTACACCAGCACAATGTGGAAGAATCCATTATTCAACGGGTTACTTCTGCCATCCAGGCTACCAAAATGCCCCAGTCGCCCTTAAGCCAGGTGGAAAAAATAATTTGTGATTCAGACCTCATGCATCTTGCCACAGATGATTTTAACGCCAGGAATCAATTGCTAAAGCAGGAAAGGGAAAATCTGCTGGATACAAAAATCACTAAAAAGGAATGGCGGAAGGGCAATATACAGTTTTTGGAAAGCCATAAATATTTTACGGATTACGGGCAGCAATACCTGGAACCAAAGAAAGTAGAGAACCTGAATACGTTACGGAAAAAGAAAGACCGCAAAGAAACCGAAAAGGAAGAAGAGCCAGAAGCCTTCCCTTATGTATTTGGAGTGAAGGCTCCTATCCCTGATAAACAGGATGCCAAAAACGCAGAGCGGGGCGTGCAAACCATGTTCCGCAACACGGCGCACAACCACATGCAGTTAAGTTCGATGGCCGATAGCAAGGCACATATATTGATCTCAGTCAGCTCTATTGTTTTATCCGTGACCTTATCGTTTTTAATAGCAAGGCTTTCCTTTTATCCGCAGTTTATTATTCCAACCATTATCCTGGTGCTTACCTGCCTGGGCTCTGTTACGTTTTCCATTTTATCTACCCGGCCTTCTATCTCTAAAGGACAGTTTACCGAGGAAGACATCCGCAGTAAAAAAACCAACCTGCTTTTCTTTGGTAATTTTTATCGCATGCAATTGGAAGATTACCAATGGGGCATGAATCAAATGATCAAAGACAAGGAATATTTGTACAACACCATTATGATGGACATTTATTACCTGGGTGTTGTATTGGCAAAAAAATACAGGTTCTTGCGTATTGCCTACACCATTTTTATGTGGGGATTGATTATAGCGGTTATTGCCTTTGCTATTGCGGCTATTACCACCGAGGCCACGGCTTCCAGCACGCCCAAAAATATCCCGGTGATTGATTATTAATACCAAATTCAGTTGGATAGTATGGAGTTTGGATTAAGAGATGAAGCGTTTAAAGGTTTAATACTAAACTGGTTTCAGGTTTATAAAATGCTACTGTCCATAGTCAATGGTGAATGGTCAATGGAAATCACAGATTGATGACGGGTTGGTATAAGAATACCATACAGCTTAATTGGAAATGGTATAAATTTTCTCCCGGCAGGAAGGGTTTTTATACCTGTTTATCCTAACAAAAAGCTCTCAACCTTTTTTAAAGTTGAGAGCTTTTTTATTGTAGGGGCACGCTTCATTCAGTAGGCTGCCAATCTTCTTTTGAAGAAAGGTTAAAGAAGACATTTTTTTATGGCTTCCGTTAGCTCGGACTTAGTAATGGGCACCCCCATTATCTTGTTATATCCTTTGGCATCTACCAAATACTTATCCCGGATGATCTTTATCAATTGCCCATTGTTGATCTCGGGAATCAAAACAGTTTTATAATTGGCCAGCAGCTCACCTAAATTTTTAGGGAAGGGACGCAGGTAACGCAAATGTGCATGCGCCACACTGTGGCCTTCTTTCAACAATTCTTCTACCGCAGTTTTAATAACACCGTAGGTCGATCCCCATCCCAGCACCAGTACATCTCCCTTTTCAGGACCGTTATCCAATTTTTGTTCAGGGATATTAAAAGCAATTTTGTCAATTTTTTCCTGCCTGATCTTTACCATCAACTGGTGGTTCTCCGGATCGTAACTCACATTACCGGTGATGTTTTCCTTTTCCAAACCACCAATGCGATGCTCCAGTCCCGCTGTACCCGGTACGGCCCAGGGACGCACCAGGTTTTCATCACGCTGGTAAGGCTGGAATTTGGTTTCCCCATGTCCAAGCTCTGTTTTGAATTGAACATGTATGGGCTGTAAATCTGCCGTGGAGGGAAACTTCCAGGGCTCTGCACCATTGGCAATATAGCCATCGCTTAATAAGATCACCGGCGTCATATGCTCCACGGCTATGCGAACGGCTTCATAGGCTACCTCGAAACAATCGCTGGGTGTAGAGGCTGAAATCACCGGCATCGGTGATTCGCCGTTTCTGCCATAATAAGCCTGCAGTAAATCGCTTTGCTCTGTTTTGGTAGGCAAACCGGTGGAAGGACCGCCACGCTGCACATCTATAATAAGCAAGGGAATCTCCAGCATCATGGCCAGGCCCATTGCTTCCGATTTTAAGGCCATGCCGGGACCGGATGTGGACGTAACGCCTAAGTGACCGCCATAGCTGGCACCGATGGCGGCGGTTATACCGGCAATTTCATCTTCGGCCTGAAAGGTTTTTATTCCAAAATTTTTATGCCGGCTCAGTTCATGCAAAATATCCGATGCCGGTGTAATAGGATAGGTGCCCAGGAAAATAGTTAACCCGCTTTTTACCGAAGCGGCAATTAATCCATAGGCCAGTGCCTGGTTGCCCATAATGCTTCTATAGGTACCGGCTGCAATTTTTGCTTTTTCTACTTTGAACTGGGTTGTGAAGGTTTCTGTAGTATCGCCGTAATTATAACCCGCTCTCAAAGCTTTTAAATTGCTTTCCAGTATGTCGGGCTTTTTCGAAAATTTTTCTTCCAGGAACTTCTCCGTGTTTTTCATATCCCTGCCGTACATCCAATACAAAAAGCCCAGTACAAACATATTTTTTGCACGGTCTTTTTCCTTGGTGCCCATCTGGTAATCCTTTAAGGCCTCACGGGTCATTTTGGTGATGTCCATTTCTATCACGTCATAACCCTGCAGGGTTTCATCCTTAATGGGATTCACCCCATCGGGATAATTGGCGAGCCTTAAATTTTTGGCATCAAAGCCATCGGTATTGACAATGATCTTTCCGCCTTTTTTCAGATTTTTTAAATTGGTTTTCAGTGCGGCCGCATTCATCGCCACCAGCACATCCAGCGTATCACCGGGGGTGTATATGCTATCGCTTGAAAAGCGTAACTGGTAGCCACTTACACCAGGCAGGGTGCCCTGCGGCGCCCTGATCTCGGCCGGAAAATCCGGGAAGGTAGAAAGATCAGCACCCAATAAAGCGGTATTATTTGTGAATTGTGTGCCGGTCAACTGCATACCATCACCACTGTCCCCGGCAAATTTGATGACTACATCCTGTAGTACTTCCTGCTTGCGTTCCATGCCGGCAAAGGTAGTATTAGTTTGTAGTTTCTGGGACGCAGTTTGTGGAGCGGATGCGTTAAATCTTCCCCTGTTTACCTATGTAATCAATTTGTATTGCATAAAAGCATGGACAGCTTATATGACTATGATACCGTTTTTAATGGCAAAAATCACCAGGCCAATACGGCTTTTGCATTGCAGCTTTTCCAGTAAAATATCGCGGTAGCCATCAACGGTGCGGGGGCTTATTTGCATTTTTTCTGCAATTTCCTTAAAGGTTAATTCAGTGCAAATAAGCTTTAGCATCTCCAGTTCTCTTTCGTTTATTCCCAACACATCTTTTATAACAGCACTCTCCGGGTCATCCATGTGGTTGATGGTATGAATTAAAGTGCCGGTCACCAGTTCTGAGTAATAAAATCCTTTCGTTGCCAAAGACTGGATGGCCGCTTTGAGTTCCATTGGGCTGCTGTCCTTTAACAGGTAACCTTTCGCACCGCTCTTTAACATGCGGATAATGGCATTTTCATCATTGTACATGGAAAGCGCCAAAACTTTTACGTCCGGATGATTTTTTTTGAGCCAAAGCGTGGTATCGTACCCGTCCATCACCGGCATGTTGATATCCATCAGCACCACCTGCGGCGGCGTATGTGTTTTTAATTTTTCAATAAACTGCTTGCCGTTGTCGGCCTGAAACACCACTTCAAAATCCAGGTCCTGCAACAGGTTGGCCAGCCCGTTTCGCAGCAGCACATGATCATCAGCTAAGGCTATCGTTATTCTCATAAAAGAACGTTGGTTTTTTTGTTCTTAAGAAGTCAGTCCAGGCAAAAATAGTAAGTCTTGCATGATGACTGTGAAATCACTTGCAGCAAGCCGTTGCTTTGAGCGTTAGACAAACGCAAAATATGGTTAGTGTTTTCAACAGGCTTGCAAATTACCTTTAGGTTAAATGTAACGGCGGCCGGAGGTCTTTTAAAATACCCGGCAAATGGGTTAAGCGGTGCTTTTTACAGTAATGGTTACAGAAGTGCCGGTATTGATTTCACTTTTCATATCAACAGAAGCGCCAATCATCCGGGCGCGGTTTACCATGTTTGTAAGGCCTATGCCTCCTTTTACCACAGCGGTGTCAAAGCCCTTTCCATTGTCGGCAACAACAATAGACAGCAAGCCATTCGCTTCTTCAATAGAAATGGAAACGTGGCTGGCATCGGCATGCTTTATTATATTGTTGATGGTTTCCTGCACAATGCGGTAAAGAATAATAATGGCCTCGTCTTTCAGATGCACATCAGCCGAGCAGGAAAACGAAGTAGTGAATTTACCGGTCCGTTCCAGATTGACAAGCAATTGCGCCAGGGCTTCTACCAGGCCGGTGCGCTGCAAATAATCAGCGTTCAGGTTATGGCTTAATTGACGCAGATCGGTTATTGCCTGCCCCAACAAACGGTCGGTTTGAACAATTTTTTCTTCATTGCCGGCCGATGAAAGCCTGTTTACATTCAGCCGCACCAGGCTTAACACCTGGCCAATGTTATCATGTATCTCCTGGCTTATTTGATGGAAGGTTTGCTCCTGTATTTCCAATTGGGTTTGCAACAGCTCCTGCTGGAACCTTGCCTGCAAGGCCTGTTTTTCCTGCATATGCAAAAGCCTTCTGCTCTGGTATTTTTTTATAAACACAAAGAAGCCAACTACCAGCACAATAAAGGTGAGGATGCTGGTAATCATGATAAGAGGAAGATTTATTTCCTGGCTTTGAAACATAAAATGCCTTTGGCAAAAAGGATGTTCTTGGCAAGGTACATGATGATCTGAAACATCCAGTAATTAAGAGCGAAATTACCGCTCTTCAAGGCATTTAATTTATAAAACGCAAAAACCACGGTGCAGCTGGCACAATACACAAAAAACCCACTGACAATCCAGAAAAAAGGGTTTGTTGAAAAAGAAAGGATGTCATCCGAATTCGCCAGTTCAAAATAGTAAATAAGGGAAAAACAAATGATGATTAAAAATTCAATGCTTGACGAATTGCTGTTCCATGAATCCATTCCCTCAAGGAAGATAGTGTTCAAAATAAAAAGCAACACAAAAAATGCCAGCAGGTAGGGAATTGCTTTCCGGAGCTTTTTTGAGTGGATGACTTCCCTGAACATAAAACAAACAAAGGCCAGCTCCACAATGCTGAATATATGGTACAGGAACATATTGTTCATGTTCCTGTCGGCCAGGTAGTTGCTGACACCAAAAAGAATCATGGAAAACAACAGATACCAGGATAATATGATAACCACCCTTGGCATCTGTTTGAACCTGAAAACAAAAAAAATAGAAATCAATGGGATAGCCGGCCCATACGTATCGGCGTAGGCCAATAAATTGTCCAGGATACTCACAAATTACTCTCCTTCATTTAAAACGTTCGAAGTACCGCAATAAATAGGACAAGGTCTTGGATCGCCTATCTCCGGCAGGGTGGTTTCTGTCATTTTCTCCATTTCTTCCGGCTTGGCAGGAATGTCATAATCATCGCCGTTGTCATTTTTAACGGCCACAACGATGGCCCTGAAGTTCTTCTCTTCGTCGTAACCAAAATAAATTTTAATACCAGGCAGTTCGCGGCCGCCCTGTGAAAGCAGGGATTTAATAGCATCGGCGCTCAGGGAATAGCCCCTGATGCCCTGGCCGTTTTTACCAAATGTGTTTCTGAAATTTTTAGTCCAGCGGATGGCTTGCCCCCAGGTGGGTTTAGAAGGTCCGTTCCCGTTGAAGGATTCTGAAGTCATAAAAAAGGTTTAAATGGTGGATGGAATAATCAAAGATGCTACTTAGGACTAACAATTGCAACCGTGTTTTAACGGGTTCCATTCCCGTGTTTTTTTAGCATGGTTTGCACATGGCTTTCTACCAGGCTTACACGTTGCTTTATGGGAAACACGCCTTCTTGCAAAACAGCTATGGCGGCACACGAAATTTAGAGCTGCTTTTCAACCACTCGCCATCAAACTAGAAGCCATCGCACCAATGCCTTTTGTGAATGGTCAGTGGTGAATGGTGAGTGAAAAGCTTTCTTATACCAAATGGCATCAGGATGATAGTTGATAGTTGATGGATGACAGAAGAGGAAAGAGGTCGCTGTTTCACGTCTGCCGTCTCACGTCTCACGATGGTTTCCATTTCTCACCACTGACCACTCACCACTCACCTTATAAAAAGTCCATTCTGGTTGTATGCGTTTCGTCCGAAATAATTAAACGTCTATTTTCCCATTACCTTCTCCCATAATTCCGGAATGCGTTTCACCCACACCAGTTCTTTTCTTTTCGTTAAGGCTTCTTCAATGGGCGAGCCCCAATATTTTTTTCCGCCTTCCACATCAGAAGGCACACCACTTTGTGCATAAATCTCGGCGCCCTTGCCTATGGTCAGTGTTTTGTTGATGCCTACCTGGCCCCACACCGTTACATTATCTTCAATAGTAACCACACCGGCCACCCCTACCTGGGCGGCAAACAAACAATTCTTTCCAATGACAGTATCGTGTCCAATGTGCACCAGGTTATCCATTTTTGTTCCGGCCCCAATGATGGTATCGGCACTTACGCCCCGGTCAATGGTGCAGTTAGCACCGATCTCTACATCGTCTTCAATGATTACCCTTCCGCCGCTAAGCATTTTTTTATAATGAACCGCACGGGATGTTTTCTTGTTGTAATAAAAAGCATCACTGCCAATTACCGTTCCCGGTTGAATAATAACATTGTTGCCAATAATGCAATGGTCCATAATGACTACGTTGGGATGAATCACACTGTTATTACCAATAGAAACATGGTTGCCAATAACAGCGCCATGCATAATAATGGTATCCTCTCCTATCGTGGTGGTATCACTTATGGGTTTAGTGATGGGTTGAAAGGGACGGAAATGTTCTACTATTTTTAAATACGCCTCAAAAGGTTCATCCACCAACAGCAAGGCTTTATGAGGAGGAAACGCTGTTTGCTGATTAATGATGATATAGGTAGCCGCCGAGTTGATACAGGTTTGATAATACTTGGGATGATCAACAAACACAAGATCTCCTTCTTCTACTTTATGAATTTCATTGATGCCCGAAGCAGCACCGTCGTTCTCTCCAATGATCCGGGCACCGATTAACCGGGCAATTTCTGTGATAGGCACAGGTTTTTCAAAACGCATGAAAAAAAATTTTTTCAAAGGTAAAGGCTTTGAGGTACCAGCTTCAAGGATTGGAGTAGAAGCTTATTGAAGAGTGAACATACAGTAACATCATCATGCCTCATCTCATGGAACATTGATGAACACTAGGTTTGAAAAGAATGATGCAGAAAATATTTTTTTGTATCGCTTCATCATCATCTCCATTCATGGACGATGGTGGTGATTTTTTTGGCTGAAATTCAATAAGGCAATCCACAAACGCCAAAAAAAATGTGAATAATTTTTACACTAAAATTTTTTAGTTAGAAAAAAATCTTTTTAATATTGTGTTGGGAATTTTATTCCCGTACTTACTAACCCATCTACATATTAGCTCCGCTCACCGCGGGGCTTTTTGTTTGTAGTAGCTACAATACCGGATAGATGCGTATTTTCAATTAAAATAACCGGGGTAGGAAATAAAAAAACATCATCCTTTGCAATTGGAAAGTGCAGCAAAAACAAGAGTGTTGAAGCGATGATGAAGACCGTTCGAAAAACTTTTATTCTGAACTCATGTTAAAATAACTTTACTTTCTTCTTTAAAAATTCTTACATGTTAAAATCAATGACCGGTTTCGGAAGAGCAGAACAGGCTGTGGGTGATAAAACTTTTTTAGTAGACATCAAGTCGCTCAATGGAAAACAATTTGACCTGCAGTTAAAAATGCCGGCCTTTTTAAAACCCTTTGAATTCGACATTCGAAAAATCCTTTCAGAGAACTTAGGCCGGGGCACGGTTGACTGCAGCATCAATTTAAAAGAAACCGGTAACGCCAAGCCCGTTACCATTAATACGGATCTGGCAAAGTCGTATTACAAACCGCTGGAAGCCTTATCAAAAGAATTGGGATTGGATACGGAAGGCATCTTATCCACGCTGATCAAGTTACCCGAAGTAATTACCCCCACCAGCGAAACACTCACCGACGAAGAGTGGAAAAAGTTTGCTACCATTATTCAGGCAGCCATAGACGATTTGAATTATCACCGCGTAGAAGAAGGAAAGGTGTTGCAAAAAGACCTGCAGTTGCGCATTGATAATATTTTAAAACAACAGGAACAGGTGGAAAAATTAGAGCCCCTGCGCCAGCAAAAAATAAAAGAAGGCATTACCAGGCTCCTCGAAGACCATGTAGGAAAAGATAATTATGACACCAACCGGCTGGAACAGGAACTCATCTATTACATAGAAAAAATAGACATCAGCGAAGAACAGGTACGGCTTAAGAAATCACTGCGATTATTTTGTTTCTGTCCTGCACGAACCAGAAGACTTCAAAGGCAAAAAGCTTTCTTTTATTTTACAGGAAATCGGCAGAGAGATCAATACTACCGGTGCCAAGGCTTATGATTCCACCATTCAAAAATGTGTGGTCCTGATGAAAGATGAGCTTGAAAAAGCCAAAGAGCAGGTATTAAATGTTTTATAAAACATAAGGTTCCATAGAATAAACCCGGGTATTAAAAACTGATTTTAGATTTGCAGCATGTTATTTAAACACCAAAGTCCTCTTTACTACTGTTTGGCCGCTTGTTTGTTTTTTTTCTCCTCTTGCAATACCATTGATCTTTACGAGAGGTCGGTTCCCATTCCGCGGCATGAATGGAGCAGCGGTTTTAAGCCCCAGTTTAAATTCACGATAAAGGACACCACTTCTCCCTACCAGGTTTACATTATTCTCAGGCATAACGATCAATATAATTATAATAACATCTGGGTGAATTTATATACACAGGCGCCCGGCGATTCGGTGCAAAAGGTGCAGTACGAACTGCCCCTGGCGTCTAAAGAAAAAGGATGGCTGGGCAGTGCTATGGATGATCTGTATGAACATCGCATAGCCCTTACGCCGCAAAACCAAAAGCTCTTTTTCAGAAAGCCGGGTGAATATGTTTTTACCCTGGAACAAATTATGCGTGAAGACCCATTGCAACATGTAATGGATGTGGGCCTCAGGCTGGAAAAGAAACCGGGATAACATGGCAGATTCCAACAAACGAAAACTCCAGTTAGCTACCATTGTATATTGGGTGCTGCTGGTGTACATCATTGCAGCCCTGCTGTGGTGGGCCCTTTCGTTAGTGCATCAAAACGAAGATGTTTACACGTTAAAGAAGAGTCATCTCAGCGCCATTCAAGTTCAGGACCCTGCAGGCTACCAGCAACAATTGCACGAAATACAGGACGAACGGAAGCGGAATATTTCAAAATATGTTGGGGAGGGAGCGACCTTTTTATTACTCATCCTTGTGGGTGCTGTTTTTATTTATCGTTCGGTGCGCCGCCAGTTTAAAGTGCAAATGCAACAGCAAAACTTTGTAATGGCGGTAACGCATGAATTAAAAACACCTATTTCAGTTTCCCGGCTCAACCTGGAAACCCTGCTGAAATACAACCTGGATGATACCCGGAAAAATAAACTGCTGCAAATGACGCTGCAGGAAACACTTCGACTGGATAACCTGATCAATAACATTTTGATCTCCTCGCAATTGGACGGCAACTCCTATAAGGTTTCTAAAGAAGAGATCAATTTTTCTGATCTAACCACTGATGTGATTAATCAGTTTCGCAACCGCTACCCCGACCGTAATTTGCTCATCAGCATACAGGATGAAGTGGAAATTTCCGGGGACCCGCTTCTTTTAAAACTGTTGGTCAGCAACCTGCTGGAGAATGCGAATAAATATTCACCAAAAGAAAAACCGATCGAATTGACCTTATCCCGGTCCAATGGTTTGATAGACCTGGAAGTAATGGATGAAGGCCAGGGGATTCCTGATGGGGAAAAGAAAAAAGTATTTGAAAAATTTTACCGCATCGGCAGCGAACAAACCCGAAAAACACAAGGCACGGGGTTGGGTTTATATTTGTGTAAGAAAATTGTAGCCGATCATAACGGCACAATTCGTCTGAAAGACAATCAACCGCAGGGCAGTAAATTTATAGTTCAGTTGCCCGCTTAAAATACAGAAGAATGACGAACGCAAAACCATCCATATTATTAGTTGAAGATGAAGAGAACTTACATGAAGCCCTGAAAATGAATTTGGAACTGGAGGGTTACCAGATAACATCGGCCTACGATGGCAGCCATGCCATGAAGGCGGTTCAAAATGAATATTTCGACCTGATCATTATGGATGTGATGATACCGGAGATGGATGGTTTTAGTGTAACCCAAAATATACGGCTGACCAATACAGAAGTGCCCATTTTGATTTTAAGCGCCAAAGGCAGCAGCGAAGACCGTGTGATGGGTTTAAAAAAAGGAGCTGATGATTATCTTACCAAACCTTTCAATTTAGAAGAGTTATTGTTACGGGTGCAAAAGCTCATCCGGAAAAGCAAACAACTCCAGGAAAAATCAACCGTTGGCGATACGTATAGTTTTGGCGGGCACACCATTGATTTTAAAGCACAAGAAGCCACTACCGTCACTGGCGAAAAACTCCAGCTCAGTAAAAAAGAAGCCATGCTTTTGAAACTGCTGATCGAAAATAAAAATGAAGTGGTGCCCAGAGAGAAAATATTGCAATCGGTTTGGGGTTATAATGTGTATCCTACTACAAGAACCATTGACAATTTTATTTTAAACTTCCGCAAGTATTTTGAAACAGACAGCCGTAATCCTAAACATTTTCATTCGGTAAGAGGTGTGGGGTATAAATATGCGGAGTGATTGTGAGACGTGAGCCGTCAGCCATCAGCTATCAGATATCAGCTGTCAGCCATCAGACATCAGACAGTGAGAAGTCAGAGAAGGAAACCTAAGGCTGCTTAAAAGCTTTTAAAACATTCATCGTTCTGGCTAAAAGCGCTTCTTTTTTGCTGCCGTTATCGATGTGTGAATAGATCACCAATTGACACTCCTGTAAAACAGACTGTAGTTCTTTCTTTTGTTCAGTTGAAAGTGAAGAAGAATGGGTTTTAGAAAAAGAAGAAAGTATTTGTTGAATTTCAACGCAGGTTTCTCTTACCGTAAGCTCATTTAAATTTAAGGAAGCAACCTGTTGTACATAATTTGGTTCGGCTGACGCCGGGGTCCTTTCTTTCTGTTTTAGTTTTACCGTTTGTTTTTTAGATTTCAAAAAAACAAATAGGGCAATACCCACAACTACCAGCAAAAGCACCATCCATATATAAGGAAAAGAAACCTGCCTTTCAATAGCACGGGGAGCAACCCTTGCCATCGCTTCTGTCACGTTGAGTTCCAGGCTATCGGTAGTAAGTTGTTTAAACCCGCCGGCAGCCATATCAAAATAGGAAAAAGAAACCGGCGGCACTATATAACGGCCCGTGGTATCAACGGCAAATCCAAATTCATAAATTCTCTCGCCTTCAATAGGAGCCGTGTTTTTGTTTAACTGGTCTTTTACGGCGGGCTCAAAAGGCTCTATCCCTTTTTGCCAGCGCACCACCGGCGGTCCAAACTGAATAAAGTTTCCTTTTCCTTTCACAGCCACTATTAATTTCCCCTGCCCGTTCATGGGTATCTTGTCCTTTTCCAAATGCGCTTCTATGGAAAACCTTCCAACGGCACCGGTAAAATCTTCCGGCTTTGTAGCCGGCAGGGGTTTAACCGTGATGGTGATGGGTTTTGTAACAATCTCTTTCTCCACTTTGGTTTTGAAATGCGTTATGCTGTCATCGAAGTCTATTTCGTTTCGCACATACATTTCATCAATAGTGAGGTTGCCCGGCTGCACCGGGTATAATTGCACCTGGCGCAAAATAGAGGTATTGAAAATTTTACCGTTTACGGTTTCTACAGCCGTATGGGCTTCATTAATATTTAAAATATCAACCACGCTAAATCCATAAAAGGCGGGAGATTTTTCCGCTTCAGAAGAAGATTGCAGCCGGGAGTATAATTTAAAAGTAGCCACTACAGGCTCCCCTACATAACAGCTTTTTTTATTGACCTCCGTTTTGATAAACAGGTTTTCCTTAATTAATTGCTCCCGGTCCTTTTTAGCGGACGGCGCATATAAAGCCACATCGGTATAACTGGAACGTACGCTAAAACTTGCCTTAGGCTGAGGCGTTACCGTTATTCCCGCATCAGTACTTTGTCTATCAGAACCATTTTTAAAACTAACCTTTATACCGCCAATTCTTAACACGCCGGTTGTGGTAGGCACCAGCGTATAGGCAATATTTTGGATGGCCTGCAATTTTCCATTTATAACAGCATTGCCTTTGTAAATATTGGGGCCGCTGATCAAACGGCAACTGTCGAACGTGGGAGTGGTGGCCGAAACAAATTCCGCCGGCTCGGTAATAACATACTGCACCTGGAAGGCGGTACCCACTACCACGGGCTGCGTGGGCACGATCACTTCTATCTCCTGTGACCAGCACCGGCCCGAGATCAGAAAAATTAAGATAGCCCCAACAATCTTCATGGTTAACGAATATAGTGGGTGAAGGGTTCCCGGCTTTTCCAAATTGATCAATGGAAAGGGATGGGTATTAATGGTTACAGGTCGCCCAATTGCGGACGTATCACTATTTCTTCCACCACGGCCTGCGGAGAAAGCTGCGCAGCGGCATATACCATCCTGGCAATATCTTCTGCTTCCATAATTCTTTGTGCTGTTATGCCACTGCCCTTCCACGAATCTGTGTAAACAGCACCCGGAATAACAGCCGTTACTTTAATGCCATGCTCTTTTAGTTCATACCGGAGGTTTTTGGTAAAGCCCAGCAAAGCGTATTTACTAATACTATAAGCGCCGCCACCGGGATAAGCTGCCAAAGCGGCTATAGAGCAAAGGTTGAAAATATGACCGCTTCTTTTGGCCTTCATCGCAGGTACTAAAGTCCGGGTAATATGATAAGCGCTAAACAGGTTTACATCCAGCATCTGCTGCAGCGCACCATCCGGCTCGTCAGAAACGTTTCCCTGGACAAAGCTGCCTGCATTATTTACCAACACATCTACCGAAGAGGTATTATTTAAAACCCATTCGGCAAACAAAACAGCCTGGGTCTTTTTGCTAACATCCATGGGCTTCCCATCAATACGAATAGCAGGGAATTGCGTCTTTAATTCTTCTATTGTTTGATCCAGATTGGTCTCACTCTTTGAACATAAATAAAGATCATAGCCATGCAGGGCAAAGATCTTTGCCATAGCTTTTCCTATTCCTCTTGACGCACCGGTAATAACTGCATTCATTTTGTTCTGTATTTTTGAAATCTTTCTTTACAAATCTAATTCTCTATTTCTACAAGCTTACATGAAATACAAACACCTTTTTTTTGATCTGGACCACACACTCTGGGATTTTGATGCCAATGCCAGGGCTACGCTGGAGCAGTTGCATATTGATCTTGACCTGGTAAGTAAAGGCGTTCATGATTTTGAACTCTTCCATAAAAATTACTTGCAGCATAATGAAAAGCTCTGGGCCCGCTATCGCAACGGGTATATTAAGCAGGAAGAATTACGGCTGAAACGCATGTGGCTCACCTTGCTGGATTTTAAAATTGCAGATGAGGCACTGGCCAGGCAGTTGAATGAACTTTTTCTGCAGCTTTTACCGGCAAGAACCATTCTTTTTCCCGACACAAAAGAAGTATTGCAGTATTTAACGAATAAAGGTTATCAATTGCACCTGATTACAAACGGGTTTGAAGAAACGCAGCACAGCAAATTAAAATACAGCGGTTTGAATGGTTTCTTCAAAGAGATCATTACCTCCGAAGGCTCAAACAGTCTTAAGCCCCAAAAAGAGATCTTTGATTTTGCAATGGCGAAGGCAAAGGCCAATGTGAAAGAAAGCATTATGATCGGCGATAGCCTGGAAGTGGATATTGCCGGGGCCATGAATGCGGGCATGGACCAGATACATGTAAATTATAACGATGCCCCACAGGATATAAAACCTACTTATACCGTAAGAGCTTTAAAGGAGTTGGAGGCCATATTGTAATATCAAACTGTTACCAAGGCAGCCGTGAGATGTGAAACGTGAGACGTCAGATGTGAAACCGTAAAATAATCGTGATAATAAAAAAGTCCCGCCAGCAGCGGGACTTTCCTTTAATAGCAGGCAACATTAGACGCCCTGCTGCAATGCGTCTTTTTCATGACGCATTTGCTTGTGTCTTTTTTCGTTGGTTTTTTGTTGTTCGTATTGAGCACCGTAGCCGTAACAGCAGCAGTGGTCAACAAAGCAACACCGGCAACAAGTAATTTCTTTTTCATGAAAGTGAAATTGTTCCTTTAAGTTAGAGAAATTACACGAATTCCTGAACACGAATTACACGAATGGTGGCGAATAAAAAAGACCTCAGAGGTTTTGAAACCTCTGAGGTCTTTGTGTAGAACTCATCCAATCAGTTCGTGTAATTCGTGCTTTCAAATTCGTGTCATCATTACCATTTTCCAAGAACGGTAACGCCACCTTTTACTTTTTGATTGATCTTAACCTCAACATTTGTATCCAGCGGCAATAAAAGATCGACCCTTGAACCGAATTTGATAAAGCCCATCTCCGCACCCTGCAGCACCTTGTCACCGGGTTTTAAATAGTTTACAATACGCTTAGCCAGTGCTCCTGCAATTTGCTTAACCAGCATTTCCTTGCCATGCTGCTTGTAAACAACCGAATGCCTTTCATTATCGGTTGATGATTTAGGATGCCAGGCCACCAAATATTTACCGGGATGATATTGGCTATACACCACTTCCCCGCTTACAGGATTCCTGTTCACATGCACATTCAACGGGCTCATGAAGATGGATACCTGCAGGCGTTTGTCCTTAAAATATTCATCAGCTTCCACTTCTTCAATAACCACAACCGTTCCGTCGCAGGGAGCAACGATCATGTCTTCACCTTCTGTATATGTACGGTTTGGAATTCTAAAAAAGGAAAGAATAAAAATTAATAACCCCACTATACCCACAGCAATGAGCCATCCAAGGATAGGATAACGGGGCATAATTAAAAGCACGGTCAGGGTAACGATCACCGCCGTTATAATGGTACTGATTAAAATGGTAGAAAAACCTTCTTTATGAATCTTCATTAGTAAAATTGAAGAGCAAAATTAGGAAGAAGCCCACAGAGAACCGAAAAGTTTCACCGGATATTACTTGTCATCTGCCTTTAAAATCCGCCAATCAACCTATATCAGTTATGCTTTTAGCTAAAGAAAACTTCTGGCTACAGGGTCAACCCTAATTCTATCGCATGATTTCAGGTGCCATCATAATTACTAAAGCCTGAGCCAGATAAGGCTGAGTTATCCTCATCTGACTTTCAACAGGGCAAAAAAATCCTTTGATTTTTATGTGCGTATTTCCACCTATTATTTAATAAGGTATTAGTAGCAGGTAGCATTGTTTTTGCATGTGTTATTGTACGAGTTAAAATGTTTGCTATGAAAAATAAAGATGTCACAGAGGAAAGAGCAAGGCCGTGCTTCGGAGAGCAGACAATCTGAAAACACCTCTGTTAATAACAGGGAAGAGGATACTGAAAGGGCCAACCACCAGGAAAAAGGTAAAAAGGTTAAGGATGTACATAACAGGGCCCGGAAAAGTTATCATAACGATGGCCCGGGCGGAGGTTACCGGGGATTATAAATGGAAGGTTGAAAACAACAGTAGTCAGTTAAGGATGAGTATCACATCTATCTTGCCGAGGGTAAGGATTTGTTTGTTGTTATTTTTGCGGTATTTTAAAATAAATGACAATACGGCAAAAAATATTGAAAGCAGCTTATCCCTTGTTAATGAAATTTGGAAAGCGTAAAGGAAGCAGTTTGCCATTAACAAATACGGAAAATGTTTCACCATCGGTTTCTTTTTATGATCTGAAGGTGCAGCTCAACAATGGTGACTACTTCAACTTTGATGTATTGAAAGGAAAAAAAGTTTTACTGGTAAATACGGCCAGCAATTGTGGTTATACCAACCAGTACGCGGAACTTCAAAAGTTGTACGAAAAGAAAAAAGACAGCCTGGAGATCATTGGTTTTCCTGCCAATGATTTTAAAGAGCAGGAAAAAGGAACGGATGCGGAGATAGCACAGTTTTGCCAGGTAAACTTTGGCATTAGCTTTCCTCTGACTAAAAAAGCTACGGTTGTAAAATCCGCCAGCCAGCACCCGGTTTTTCAATGGCTGACGCAGAAAAATAAGAATGGCTGGAATGAAAAAGAGCCTAACTGGAATTTTTCAAAATATCTCGTAAATGAAACAGGCGCCCTTACGCATTTTTTTGATCCTTCTGTTTCTCCTTTGAGTAAGGAAGTGATCAGCGCCATCACCCGAACACAAGTTTGAGTGATTTTTAGTATCATTATTTGAAGTCCAACTTATAATAAACACTTTACTGGGAGGCTGGTTGCGAATTGTCTTGCACATTCATTTCAAGAATATGGAAACCTTCTGCACACAAAATAAAACCGGCATGTTTTGAGCCGCTTAAGCGCATCAAAACATGCCGGTTAACCAGGTTTCGGAAATATATTTTACAGCCTGCCGCCAAACACTTTTTTCAAAATATCGGTAGTACGGGCCACCGGGTTTTCACGAATATTGGCTTCTTCCAGCGCAATCTGATCAAATAACGCATTCACTGCCCTGTCCACAACATAAGAGGGCAGGTCCGGATTTAATTTTTTAAGCGTCGTTGGAAAATTATTGTAGGTACTAACAACATCTGTATAATACTTAGTAGCGCTAAACTTATCCAGCGAACCTTTAATAACAGGAGAAAAAGCAGCAGTCAGCTTACTGGTTGTTTTCTCGCGGAAATATTGGGTGGCGGCATCTTTAGGGCCTTTTACAATATTAATCGCATCGGTGATGGTCATTTGTTTAATGGCATCCACAAAAATGGGACGGGCAGACCCTACGGCGTCTTCCGCAGCCCGGTTAATTTGCAAAATAGCCCTGTCCACCAAAGAACCCATTCCTACCTGCCGTAACGTGTTTTCAATTTTTTGCGCATCGGGCGGCAAAAGCAATTTATACGCCTGGCTGCCGAAAAAACCATCTTCCTTATTCAGCAGCGAAATGCCTCTTCCCACACCCTGGTCAAGGGCTTCGCGGATTCCCTGTGCGGCTTCGGTTTGCGTAACAGGCATTGATACGGGCAGGTTCGAAAGCGTGTCACAGGATACCAGCCCCAAAGTGAGGGCAAAAGCAATAACATAGTTTTTCATTGAATTCATATTTATTCCTTGTTTTCAAATTTACTGCCAGAAATGCAGGAGCGTAATAATGAGCAAATTACGCTTTCAGGTTTTTCTTGCGGCCAGCAATTTTCCGGCGAAGGTATTTAAAGATCCGGGTACGTGCCCTTTGGCTAACGGTGCTGATTAAGGTAGAATTTTTTTCTTTTTGAGAGCATTTTATTTCAGCCAAAAAAAATAACGGCAGAGCCGAAATTTTGCTACAGAATCAAAACATCCCGTTAACCAGGACGTCCGGAACGCAATTGTCATCTGTCGGCTTAGCCATTCCGCCTGGCAGACAGCAGCGTAATTCGCCGTCCTATCAGTACATTTGCACCACTTTGAAACCGTGGTGAAAATGCAAACACAACATTTATCAGAACAGGAAATTGTTCGCAGAGAAAAACTCGCAGAACTTCAAAAATTGGGAATTGATCCTTATCCCGCTGCTTTATACCCTGTAAATAACTACTCTATCTCCATTAAAAGTGCATTTACAGATGAAAATAAAGACGACCTGGCAGACGTATGCCTGGCCGGCCGCATCATGAGTGTACGGGATATGGGGAAGGCCTCCTTTGCCGAATTGCAGGACTCGCAGGGCCGTATCCAGATCTATGTGCGGAAAGATGACCTGGCCAGGGACGGCGACACCTCTATGTATGACCTGGTTTGGAAAAAACTGTTGGACATCGGTGATTTTGTTGGCGTAAAGGGTTTTGTGTTCCGCACCAAAATGGGAGAAATATCGGTGCATGTAAAGGAACTGACCTTTCTTGCCAAATCGTTACGGCCCTTGCCCATTGTAAAAGAAGTGGAAGGGCAGGTTTTTGATGCAGTAACCGATCCTGAGTTCAAATACCGCCAGCGCTATGCCGACCTGGTGATTAATCCCACTATCAAGGAAACCTTTATAAAACGCACCAAACTCATAAATTCCATCCGTGAGTTTTTAAACGAGCATGGTGCCCTGGAAGTGGATACACCGGTGTTGCAAAGCATTCCGGGTGGTGCCGCGGCACGGCCCTTTGTTACGCATCACAATGCACTGGATGTGCCATTCTATTTGCGGATTGCTAATGAATTATACCTGAAGCGGTTGATTGTAGGCGGATTTGACTGGGTGTATGAATTCAGCCGCAACTTCCGAAACGAAGGCATGGACAGGACACACAATCCGGAGTTTACCGTTTTGGAATTTTATACCGCCTACAAAGACTATTTGTGGATGATGAACGTAACGGAACGCCTGCTGGAAAAAGCAGCGGTTGATGTTTGCGGCACCACCGATGTACCGGTTGGTGATAAAACGATTTCTTTTGCGGCGCCTTTTAAACGCATTAGCATTTACGATGCCATTAAAGAACATACAGGCTTTGATGTGAGTGATCTGGATGAAGCAGCCCTGCGGGAGGTTTGTAAAAAACTTCATCTGGAAGTAGATGAAACCATGGGCCGGGGCAAAATGATCGATGAAATTTTTGGCGGAACGCTGCGAGCATCATTATGTGCAGCCCACTTTCATTATTGACTACCCGGTGGAAATGAGTCCGCTGACCAAAAAGCACCGCAGCAAAGCAGGCCTCGTGGAGCGTTTCGAGCTAATGGTGAATGGAAAGGAAATTGCCAATGCCTATAGTGAATTAAACGACCCCATTGACCAGAGGGAACGCTTTGAAGAACAGGCAAAACTGATGGAGCGTGGCGATGAGGAAGCCATGTATATTGATTATGATTTTCTCCGTGCACTGGAATACGGCATGCCGCCCACTTCGGGCATTGGCTTTGGAATTGACCGGCTGTGCATGCTGCTAACCAACCAGCCTTCCATACAGGATGTATTGCTTTTCCCCCAAATGCGGCCTGAAAAATGGGTGGTGGACGCTAATGAAGAGGCAAGTGATAAGTTATAAGTTATACGTTGTACGTTCTAAGTTGTTGATGGCTACTGCTTATAACTTAAAACTTACAACCTACAACTTCAAATTCCACACATGAAAGTAACCGGCTTTTCTTTTATTAAAAATGCCATCAAGTACCAATACCCCATAGCAGAAGCATTGCAATCCATTCTTCCGCTGTGCGATGAAGTGGTAGTGGCTGTCGGTGCTTCGGAAGACAATACAAGAGAACTGGTCGCTTCCATTGATCCGCAGAAAATAAAGATCCTTGATACGGTGTGGGATGACAGCCTGCGTGAGGGCGGCCGTGTACTGGCGGTGGAAACCGACAAAGCATTTAAAGCCATAGAGGCTGATACAGACTGGTGTTTTTATATACAGGGCGATGAAGTAGTGCATGAAGACGGGTATGAAGAAATTCAGAAGGCCATGCACACCTGGAAGGACCACAAGCAAGTGGACGGGCTTTTATTTAAGTACCGTCATTTTTATGGCTCATTTGATTATGTAGGGAATTCCTCAAAATGGTATAAAAGAGAAATACGCATCATTAAAAATGATAAAAATATTTTCTCCTACCGCGATGCGCAGGGATTTCGGAAAGGGGATAATGAAAAGCTAAGAGTAAAGCCTTTAAATGCCTATGTGCACCACTATGGATGGGTGAGAGAACCACAGGCCATGTACCAAAAGCAACATGATTTTGGCAGGCTTTGGGGTGGAGAAAACTGGGAACCGCAAAAAGTGTATGAAACGCCTTTTGATTATACAGCAGAAACCGATGCCCTGGAAAAGTTCACCGGCACGCATCCCAAGGTAATGCAGCCCCGCATCGACCGCATGAACTGGAAGTTCGACTACGACCTGTCGCACAATAAATTAAAGCCCAAGGAAAAGTTCAAAAACTTTATTGAAAAGCTCACCGGCAAAAGGCCCTTTGATCATAATAATTATAAGATCGTTTAATTTTTACCAAACCCCGGAGGTTTTAAAAACCTCCGGGGTTTACCCTGTTAGTTAATCCAAAAAAATATCCTTCATCAACTGCTGCTCAGCGTTCACTGCATATTTTTTCAAATCTGTGATGCCTTCTTTTTCCAGCACTTCTTCATCAATAAAAAAATTACCGGTGCACACCGTCGATGGACTTTGAAACAATATAATAGGCTGCATCTGCTACTATTTCAGGAGTGCGGCTCATTTGCATCAGCACATCGCCACCCAATAAATTTTGAACCGCCGCTGTGGCAATGGTAGTCTTGGGCCATAAGGCATTGGCTGCTACTTTATGCTCTTTTAATTCTTCTGCCAGTCCCAAAATGATCATGCTCATCCCGTATTTGCTCATCGTATAGGCCAGGTGCTGCGCAAACCATTTGGGATTTAAATTGAGCGGAGGTGACAGGTTTAAAATATGTGCGTTGGTTGATTTTTTCAAATGCGGAATGCAAGCCTTGCACATAAAAAATGTTCCCCTTACCTGTATGCCGTGCATCAAATCAAAACGTTTGGGTTCTGTATGCTCTGTGGGCATCAGGTTAATGGCGCTGGCGTTATTGATAAGTATGTCAATGCCGCCAAATGTTCTTACCGTTTCATCCACTGCCGCCTGGATCTGTTCTTCATGGCGAATATCGCATTGGAGGGGGAGTGCTTTCACGCCTGTGGCTTCAATCTCCTTTGCGGCCGTATAAATAGTGCCTTCCAGTTTTGGATGCGGCTCTGTGGTTTTGGCCGCAATGGCAATGTTGGCGCCTTCCCGGGCTAAGCGCAGGGCAATGGCCTTTCCAATACCGCGGCTTCCGCCGGTGATCAAAACGGTTTTGTTTTTTAAGGTCATAAGCAATCGGTTTTTACTTAAGAAAGAACGGGTTTGGGTTTTGTTTGCATGATATCCTCAATGCGCTGCATAATTTCGGGGGTCAGCCTGGGGAGTACATCTACTGCCTTTAGATTTTCAGTCAACTGTTCTTTTTTAGTGGCGCCCAGTATGGCTGTGGTCACATGCGGATTTTTAATGCACCAGGCAATGGCCAGTGTTGATTGCGGTGTGTCCAGTTCTTTTGCCAGTTCACCTAACTGACGCACTTTGGCTAATTTATCTTCCGCCATCCAGCGGTCTTTCAACCAGTCAAAACCTTCCAGTGCAAAGCGGCTGTTCTCCGGTATGCCATTATTGTATTTGCCGGTTAAAAGTCCTGAGGCCAACGGGCTCCAGATGGTGGTTCCCATGCCCACCGTTTCAAAGATCCTTGGAAAATCACCTTCCATCCGGTTTCGTTCCAGCAAATTATACTGTGGTTGTTCCACAGAGGGGCCAATTAGGCTATACTGTGCGGCCACGCGGTGGGCTTCCATGATCTCCACACCGCTCCATTCGCTGGTGCCCCAGTATAAGATCTTACCCTGCTGCAGCAATATGTTCATGGTCCATACGACTTCTTCAATAGGAACCGTTCTGTCCGGACGATGGCAGAAATAAATATCGAGATAATCCACCTGCAGGCGTTGTAAAGCTTCGTGACAGGCTTCCACCAAATGCTTGCGGCTCAAACCGGTTTGGTTGGGCTTGTTTTGTTTGCCTCTCGATCCAAAAAAGGCCTTGCTGCTTACCACGTAAGAGGTGCGGTCCCAGCCTTTCTTTTTTAAAACCCTTCCCATCAGCCGTTCGCTTTCGCCAAGGGCATAAGCTTCTGCATTATCAAAAAAATTTACACCATTGTCGTAAGCAATACTCATTAATTCATCGGCAATCGTATCATCAATTTGTTTATGAAAAGTTACCCAGCTGCCATACGATAAAACACTTAACTGCAGGCCTGTTTTTCCCATTCTCCTGTATTCCATAGCTATAGTTTAAATTTTGAAATGAGAATTGAAGGTATTGAGAAAGTAGAAACAAAAAGGTGTTGCCAACAGGAAAGATACGCCAGAGCCTGATGAGGCAAACCCGGTTAATAGCATGTTAACGGGCGCCAAAAAGCACGATAAGAATAATTTTTGCGCTTAACCTTGTATCCAATTACAATCATTAAACTTTACAATCATGAAAAAATTACTCATGGCTCTGGTAGCCGTCATCGGATTGAGCGTTTGCAGCTTTGCACAGGTAGCAGCACCTGCGAAGGAAAAACCAAAAGCAGCAGTCACGACAAAACATACTCAAAAACACCCAGCTAAAGCAGAAGTAAAACAAAGCACGGCCACTACTTCTACTACAACCACCACGGCAACTACTCCTGCCACTACCAAGGGTATGGTTAAAAAGAATGGAACACCAGATATGCGCTATAAGGCCAACAAGGCTGCTGCCAAATCACAGCCAGCCACCACACATCTGAAAAAGAATGGAACGCCCGACAAACGATATAAGGAAAATAAGAAAGGCTAGCGTATGCAAAGCACCCGTTGTCAATAAACAAAACCCCTGCACGCAGGGGTTTTGTTTATTGCGCCGTCAAACTGTTGGATAATACCAGACTGCTATCAAGGCAGTCGTGAAACGTCAAACGTGAGACGTGAAACCGAAGAAAGCTTCTTCGGTCATAGATCCCTCTTCTCTCACCTCTGACGTCTCACGTTTCACGAGCCTTCCTGTCAACTTGAAAGCGATGGGGTATCATCGCCTTTCCGGCAGGTCGCCGATGATGTTCTGTCTTCAGCCGCATACTTCACTACAACCGCTTCCGCATCAGCCAATCTCTTTGCAGGTCATCTCCCAAAAGAAAATTGGTTTCATCAAATTTTTCAAACCCCCATTTGGTATAAAAGTCAATAGCCCTTTGGTTTTTTTGCCATACGCCCAGCCACAGCACCTCCTTGTTTTTTTCTTTCGCTATATCAACACTGGCCTGCATCAACACCCTGCCGGCGCCCTTTCCTATCATGTGCTTCATGGCGTAGAGACGTGCAATTTCCAAAGCGTTCTTACTGCCTAAAGATTTTGGCACCCCGGCATCGCGGAGCTTGACATAGCCGGCAATGTCCTTGTTATAGTACGCTATTAAAAAAGTATTTTCAGGAGTGCCCACTTCCAGCATCAGTTTTCCCCTGGTAAATTGCTCCCGCATAAACTTTTCCATGTTCTCCTTTGTATTATCGGCTGCAAAGGTTTCATAGAAGGTTTGGCGGCTGATATCAGCGATCAGTACGTCATCTTCTTTTGTAGCATATCGAAGCGAAAAACCCATAACTGTAATTTAGATCCCTCAACTGTTTTGCTAGTCAAATTTATTTAGAGAAAGAATTCCTACCTATATATTTTATAAAACCAGCTTTTGTGCGGCTATGAAGCTTCTGTTGTGCTGCGTCCGACTACCGGCGGATCACTCCCTTGTACACTTTGTTCGCTATGCAGCTTTTTATTTCACGCAACGACGCAACGATACAGCGGCGCAGCGTCGTTGCTCCTTTGCGTTCGCTGCGAGAAATAATGACGAATAGAATTGTTGCCGTACAAGAGTGCGACGCAAGGAACGAAACATAGCAGCAATACAGCTGGGTACATAAAACTTATCTTCGCTTCAATGGATGATGCTTATTACATGAAACAAGCCCTTGCGCAGGCCCAACAGGCGTTCGAGGAAGATGAAGTACCGGTGGGTGCTATTGTGGTCTTGAACAATAAAATCATTGCAAGGGGATACAACCAGGTAGAGAAGTTAAATGATCCAACAGCTCATGCCGAGATCATTGCACTAACATCGGCTTTTAATTATTTAGGAAGCAAATATCTACCGGAAGCCACGTTATATGTCACCGTAGAACCTTGTTTAATGTGCGCCGGGGCTTTGTACTGGAGTAAGATCGGCCGGGTGGTTTACGGCGCCTCCGACGAGAAGAATGGCTACCTACATATAACTAAAGAAAGGTCTCCCTTTCACCCGAAAACAGAATTGATAAAAGGTGTGTTAGCAGAAGAGTGTGCAGAATTAATGAAGTCGTTTTTCCGGCAAAAAAGATAAGCTATGGCCACAAAAACTGTTTCTCAAAAGGTAGAATGCCTCAACCCCAACACGGGCGGCAAAATAAAAATCGATAAAACGATTTACGATCTTTTTTCAAAAGCCATCCTCCAAACGCTCAAAAAAAGCCAGCCTCTTACTTACACGCAGATGGTTGAAGGCATTAAGGATTGTTTTAAACAAGAGAAAACAAAATTTGGTGGCTCGATTGGATGGTATGCGGTAACCGTTAAGAATGATATGCAGGCAAGAGGAATCATTGAAGTCTTTAACGAAAAAGAAAGGAAACTACACCGGATAAAAAAGTAAGAGCTGCTGCTTAACGGTTCTTACGTGAGATGTGATCGCTGATTACATTATTGATCCACCACAATTTTGAGTAACATCCATAAGAGAAGAAACACCCTTTCCCTGTATAGACGTCAGCAGCAACGATTTCAAATAATAAAAGCCTGACCGTACATACGATCAGGCTTTTATTTTAATTGTTTGGGTAATTAATAGCCGGAGTTTTGCTGCGCTGCCAAACCGGGGTTGGCATTGATTTCATCCTGCGGAATGGGCAGAATTACTTTTTGAAAATTCCGGTCAATGGTTTTGGGGCGATGCGTAACCGCGATGCCTCCAAATTCGTCATTGAACGTAATGGGCAGGTTCAAACGCAACATATCAAAGAAGCGATGACCTTCTGTAAACAACTCTTTGCTTCTTTCGTCCAGGATCATATCCATGGTAATGGTGGCTGCTGTAGCCGGTGCCAGATCCTGGAGAACGCTTACGGATTTCGTTGAGATAAGTAGCTGCCAGATCTTTATTAGTAGGGAAGGCGGCTTCTGCTGCAATCAGATAAATTTCTGAAAGACGGATCACCTTAATGTTCACGGCTGAAGACGAGTTTTTACTCTTATCATCGCCCTCGAGCGTTGTGCTGCCACTGTACTTGTAGCTAGAACCTAGACGGGTAGTACTGCTTTCATCATTGCTCATAACACCCCATCTTACATCATTGGGATCCTGCTTTAACCTATTGAGGAAATAATCGCTGGCCATTACCGAGCCCTAGAGCCGAACTGGCCGCCATGCGCTCTGCGGCGCGTAAGGTAGCCTAAAGAACTGGTACCTAAATCGCTCTCATTAGGATAAATTCCCAATTCAAAAATTGACTCAGTACCAAACGGTGCTTTCCATGAATTCACCCACTCGGTATTGGTGTACAACTTATACACGTTGCTCTTAATGATGGCTTCTGCAGCGCTTAAGGCCTCTGGATAATTTCCCATATTGAGATAAACCCTGGCCTGTATGGCTTTGTTGGCGTAGTAGTTTAAATAGCCGTTTGATTTTGCCTTCGACAGCAATGGCTCGGCCTCTTTTAAATCCTTCAAAATCTGGGTATAGTTTTCTTCCACAGTGGCACGCAGCGGCTGGGCCGATGCAGCAAGAGGTGTGGTGATATTGGGTACACCGTAAGAAGCTTTATCCTGCAAGTAGGGTTTGCCGTAAAGACGCACCAGGTCAAAATACATCAGGGCTCTTGCAGTAAGGGCCTGACCTTTGTAAGTGTCAAAGTTCTCCGTGGTTCCGGCAGCTTTCAACCGGTCAATATTTGTTATAATGTTATTAGCCTGTAAAATATTGTGATAGATCTGGCTCCAAAAACCTGAAAAGTTACTGGCTGATTTGGAATGATTGAACGAATACATGGCATCAAATGTCCAACCCTGAGTAAAAATGGTCAGATCGCCGCCCTTCAAATCGCCATATACCAAAAAATTTCTTCCATAATAGGCAGAGCTGGTCATTTTACTCATCAAGACCGTTGACCATCACATTAGCGTCGGCCGCCGTTTGTATAGCTGTTTCAGCATCACCTGAATTGGTCGGCTTCACGTCCAGGAAATCCTTTTTACATGAGGTGAACCCCAACAGCAGAAGGGCTGCAAAAAATATATTGTACTTTCTCATTTTGAAATCTTTAGAGGGTTTAGAAACTTAATTCAATACCAACAGTGAATGTTTTGCCATAAGGAGTTTCCCATCCTCTTGTGCCAAAGTTATTCACTTCCGGATCGGCAATCTTGTACTTAGAGAAGGTTAACAGATTGCTACCGCTTACAAAAAACCTTGCATTGGAAAGACTAATTCTGTTTAACACGGTACGCGGCAAATTATACCCCAGCGAAAGCGTTTTTAATCTTAAGAAGCTGGCGTCGTGCATTTGACGGGTGCTGTATTGCATTGCATCTTCCAGGTCGTTTCCACTCAGCTTGGGCAAGCTGCCATTGGGGTTGGCATCGGTCCACATGTCCTCATAATAAATCTGTGAGCGGATCCGCTCCCAGTAGTAACCATCATCAGCCATATCCTTGAAGGCGCCATCATACAGATATCCGCCAACCTTGTAAATAAAATTGATTCCCAGGTTGAAGTTGCCATATTGCAGATCGGTGCTGAAACCACCGTATACTTTTGGCAAGGCACTTCCTAAGATCACATTGTTGGCCTTGTTCAAGTTGTAGGTTGCTCCTTTGCCGTTCAGCAAAAAGTCACCTGCGGCTTTGTCGGCCGGATCATTTACATACCAGCGGTTTTTACCATTGGCAGGATCCACACCGGCCCACTCATAACCATAGAATGAATAGGTAGATTCACCTTCTCTGTAAATATATTTTGCTCTGCTGTCTCCACCTGTGGGGTCGAACCAAATGATGTCCTGACCTTTTGCCTCGCCTTCATTTTTATACAATTTTGTTATTTTGGATTTAACAAAAGAAGCATTGGCATTCACACTCCATCTCAGTTTGTTTTTACGAACAATATCTCCACCCAAACTAAGTTCCAACCCGCGGTTACTCATCTCTCCAATATTTCTAAGCGGTAGATGAAAAACCCGTAACCCTGGAAATAGGCACATCCTGCAACAGGTTTCTTGTGTCGCGGTTGAAATACTCAATGGTACCATAAAGTCGCTGGGCAAACAGGCCAAATTCCAAGCCTAAGTTGGTAACATAGTTGGTTTCCCATTTCAGGTTTCTATCGGCCATGGTGCTAATGCCACCGCCGGCCTGTGTCATATACCGGTTGCCGTAGCCGGCTAACGTACGCCAGGCAAAATCGTCAGGAGGCAGCGTACCGTTAACACCATAGGATGCCCTTAATCGTAGGTTAGCTGATGTAATCTACACCACTCATAAATGCTTCTCTGTCGATCTTCCAGGAGCCTGCAACAGACCAAAAATCGCCCCAGCGGACGTCAGGTCCCAGTTTGGAAGAGGCATCGCGGCGGAAGGAAGCAGACGCAAAATATTTTTGATCATAATTGTATTCTGCCCTTGACAATATGGAGTTCATGGTATTGCCCCAGGAATAAGCGTTGGCATCTCGTTTACCAGCAGTAGCCACCGTATGCAAAGCGCTGGAAGGCAGATCGGTGCCGGAAGCCCGTTGAAAATCAGTGGTGTTCTTTTCCGCTTCATAGCCCGCCAAAACATCGATACCATGCAAACCAAATTCCTTTTTGAAATTCAATGTGGTAGATGACACCAGCCTTTTGGAGTTGGTACTCATTTCGTGTACACTTCCATTGGTAGGAGGCAATGCATTAAAATGTTTTGCACTGTAATACAGATGATCTTTCGTTTCTACATTATCATATGAGAACACGGTCTTCAGATCAAGCGATGGAAGAATATGGGCCACAACAGACTGACTGGTCAACATCCGTAAATCAGATGTTTGATTCTCCCATTCATTATCGTAGAACAAGCCGTTATAAGCAAGGCTTCCGAAACGATAGAATAAGGAGCTCCGGTTTTATAATCTGTAGGCCAGTACAACGGCCACAATAAATTGCGGGATTGCATAAAGTAGTTGCCGCCGGTATTCCGGGTATCATTATACCCCGACTTGGTGGTTTTGGCAATGTTAATATTGGATATAAAATCAACGTACTTACCAATGCCCTGAGAGAGATTCACACGGCCGGAAATGCGGTCAAACCCATTCACTTTTATGCGGCCGTTATCTTTTGTGTAAGAAAGAGATGTATAATACTTTGTGTTTTGGTCACCGCCGCTGACCGAAAGGTCATTGGTTTGATAAACACCGGTTCTGAATAAGGCATCTTCCCAATCAAAATATTTTCCATCACGGTTTTCAATGCCGTCGGTCTTGCCTTTGATAATGACGTTCTCATACATGCCGGTTCCCTGGGTGGAAAATTCGTAACCATGGATCCCAAATCCGTAGGAAGTGGTAGGATTTCCATAGCTGGCTCCAGGTGACCAGTTTCTGGAATTCAATCTCATCAGGGTCTGTTCGTTAGCTTGTGCCGGTGTTCTACCCGCTGAAATACGCGAATCGTAAAGGATGCTGTACAACATATTTACCTGCGCCTGTACATCGGCTGTTTCATAATTATCGGTTGCCCAGGAAGGTGTAAAGCTAATGGAAGAACGCAAATTGATTTTTGGCTTGCCTGCCCTGCCCTGCTTGGTCGTGATCAACACCACACCATTAGCGGCCCTTGAACCGTACAACGAAGCAGCAGCAGCATCCTTCAAAATGGTGATAGAAGCAATGTCGGCCGGGTTGAGCGTATTCATTACGTTGTTGGTAGAATAAATGTAATCGCTCATCTGGCCAGAGTTGCCCGATGTTACCGGCACACCATCAATTACGTATAGTGGTTCGTTGGAAGCAAGCATAGAACCGATACCACGGATGCGGATACTGGGAGTGGAACCAGCCTGGCCTGAGGCAGCCGTAACCTGTACCCCCGGCGCCTTCCCATTGAGGGCATCTTGAAAAGAAGTAGCTGGATTGTCTTTGATCTGTTTTTCATCGATCACAGAAGCGGAGCCGGTGAAACTACCTTTTTTGGTAGTACCGTAAGCAATCGCAATGACTTCGTCCAGCGCCTGGGCATCTGGTTGAAGTGTGGCGTTGACAACATTGTTTCCGTTTACCGCAATTTCTACCGTTTTATATCCTACGGATGAAAACACCAGTACCGCATTTTGCGGTATGTTTTGAAGGGAATACTTGCCTTGTGCATCGGCACTGGTACCACGTGTGGTTCCTTTTATCAGCACACTGGCAGACAAAGGTGCGCCGTCCGATGCACTGATCACTCCCGTTACGTTCTGCGATTGCGCAAAAGCAAATAACGAGAATAGTACACTACAGAGAAACAGTAAGGGTCTTCTCATAACAACTAATTTTTTTTAATTAAAGAATAATGGCAATGGGGTTATCTAAGTGATAGGCGTGGCGGCTTTGATCAAATACTAAAAATGGCACAGCATGGAACTGTACCCATGCCAATAGCAGTGATTTCTTCATAAAGCAATATTTACAGGTTTATGTTTGGGGGTTTTAAGCAGTTACAAGCCAGATACGTTCAGAGAAAAAGCACACTCACATCTCTGCAATATAATGCAAAAAATACGCGGAAATATGCGCATAATTCAAAAATTGTAAAGTTTTTTTACACAAATAGCTTTTGTTTTCCGCAAAAACGCATAGGCATTAACGGTTCCTTCCGGCTGTAATAAATGGCTTAGGAAAAAAGCTCGCAGTGTCTTTGCCAATTTTTAGTTTGCCTCAGGCAAAGCGTTACATATTCGCAAATTGTGAAAGGCGTAAAGGATTGTTTTAAAAAATAGCAACCAAAGTTTGCCGGGTCGGTGGCATAGCATGCGGTAACGGTAAAAAATGCTATGCAGGCAAGAGGCGTGTATTAGAATCATTTACCGAAAAAGGAAAGAAGCTGAACACAAAAAAATAAGAGCCGCTCAGTGAGCGGCTCTTAGAAAACAAATAAACTTTTTATACCAACCCCTCAAATCTGTGATTTTCTATTGACCATGGACTATGGGCAGTAGAACTTTATACACCTGAAACCAGCTTGGCATTATTTATCCCACCACAACTTATCTGCCATCGTTGCCGCAGGAACATTTTCACCGTTCCGGTCCAGCTCTGTATTTGGATAGCCCATACGCCGTACATAGGTAGGCAATACTGCATTAAACGGCAATGAAAAATCTTTGTACTGGTAATCGAAGCGGCGGGCATCTACCCAGGCTTCCGGTTGCAGGAACATGGCCACATATTTTTCTTTGAAAATAAGCGCTTTGGTAAAAGCAGCTACCCCTACCGCCACTGCGGGATTGGTAAGGTAGGCATCCTGCTCTGCCTGCGTTACTCCTAATTTATCCATGTTTGCTTTTATGCCATCCAGATAAGCCTGGTAGGACCGTGCTTTATCGCTAGCAAAAGCAGCTTCTGCTTCAATAAACTTCATTTCGGCATAAGTCACCAATAAAAGTGGCGCTCCGGATTTAGAATAAAAACCGTTTAAGGAAAGATAACTTTCCTCCTTATCCGTTCCGGTACCTATTCTTCCTTTTCCATTGGGTGTACCCCTGTAATCGCCAAATTTGGTTAACGTAGCAATGTATTTAATGCGGGGATCCACTACACCATAAGTAGTCCCATTCAGGTGATCAACGATCTGTTCACTTAACCAGCCCGCCAACAATAATTGTGTGTTGTTAAAAGCAACCTGGTTCCAGGGGCTCCGGCCTACAAAACTGGTAATCTGTGCATCATCGCTATTAGAAGTATATGCTTTTGACAGCGCATCCAGGATAGCGGTTGGATTATACGCGGAAGTTTTACTAAGCCTGTTGAGCAAACGGGCTTTTAATGCATAAGCGGTTTTAATCCAGTTAGGCACACTTCCATTGTGAATAAGGTCGCTGGCCGCATCCAGTTTAATGGCGGGATCCGATTTGTTTAATTCCACCACGGCTTCATCCAACAAGGTCAGGCTAGGCATTAAACACATCTTCGGCCTTATCGTACTTAGGTTTAAAGTTGGTAGGGTTAAAGGCTTCGCTATAGGGCACATCACCAAAAAGGCTGATAAGCAGGCTCATATTCATAGCCTCTATTATTTTGGACACGCCGATGTGCTCATAGGCTTTTAGATCTGTAGCTTTTTGCAACATGATCCGGTCGTCCTGCATTACATTATATATGTTATACCACAAGCTGCTCATGTCCACATAATCGTACGTATCAGGAGCACTTGATTGGTTAGAGGACGCCAGGTATTGTACGTAGTTTGAAGTATAATCACCGGCCCTGTAATGATTGAGCCCGGTTTGATACGTGACATTGGCAAGCAAACCATTGATCGGTGGGTTTTGGGTTTGATTGGGATTGACTTCGTTAACATCCAGATACCCCTTTTTACAACTGCCAAGTGCGACAGCTATAAATAATAAGATATAAATGAATTTATTGTTCATAGTTCATTTTTTAGAATTGAAGATTTATGGTTGCCAAAAAGCTTCTTGTACCCGGATAGGTAAAGCCTGAGAATCCTTCGGAAGTGTTACTGCCGGAGCTAAAGGAACTTGACTCAGGATCAAAGCCCGTGAAATCAGTAGAAAGCCAAAGGTTATTACCCGTAAGCGAAATAGTTGCCCCTTTAAATAGTTTGGTGCGATTCAGTAAACCGGATGGCAGGGAATAGCTGAGGGAAAGCGAGCGCAAACGCACCCACGATGCGTCTTCAATAAAGTTTTCGGTAATACCGCGGTAAACATTCCTGTAAAAGCCATTGCCATAATCCACTCCGTCAGGTCCTTTTCCCTGGCCCAGGTAAACCGGTTTTGTATTGGGTGTACCATCGGCCAGCACTCCTTCAAAAACAATGGTCTCCGTTCTGTTCTCTGTAATTTTTGACGTACCGAAGGCCGCCATAAAGTTGGCAAACTGGTTGTACTTCATTTGACCCTGCCTTACATCAATGAGGGCCGATAAGGAAAAGTCTTTATAACGCAGTGTTTGCAGGGTGCTGGCAATGAAATCGGGCATCGAACTGCCCAGGTATTTTTGTTTTGTTTCGATTACCGGAAATCCATTGGCACCAATGACAATAGGCGCCGATTTATCTATGCGCAGCGGATCTTCCGGTTTGCTGCCATAGTATCGTTTATACGATCTGCCAAACAAAGCGCCATATTCAAAGCCCGGTACCAGTTTCATACTGGCGGAAGAAGAGGAATAACCAAACTGGGTTTCCAGTAAAATTTCATTTAACCCTTCATTTAACTTAACCACTTCATTTTTGTTGGAAGAAAAGTTGATGTTGAAATCCCAGGAGAAGTCTTTTGTTTTTACCGGCATGGCATTCAAGCTGATTTCAATGCCTTTGTTTTTAATTTCGCCGGCATTAATGAAGGCCGCTTCAAAACCTGTAGCATTGGAAATTTTCACCGGCACAATCAAATCCTTACTGTTTGAGGTATACCCTGTCACTTCTAAACCAAGGCGGTTGTTCAAAAATCTAAGTTCCAAACCGGCTTCCTTCGTATCGGTAAACTCAGGCTTTAATAATGGATTACCCAAATTGTCTGCGTAGGTCCAGGGCAATACATTTCCTATCGGTGTTCCGGCCACAAAACCCGTGGTGGTGGCATAAGGATCATAGCTGTCTTTGGCTACTTTGGCAAATGAAACCCTTGCTTTACCGAAGCTCCACCATTGCGGCAAGGTAACCATATCGCTAAATACGGCACTTAAGCTGGCCGAAGGATAGAAATAACTTCTATTGTCCTTGGAAAGTGTTGACGTAATGTCGTTGCGGCCTGTGAGGTTTAAGAAAAGAGAATTTTTATACCCAAAGGTCAGATCGGCGAAATAACCAATAATGCGGTTATCGCTAATCAGGTTAGAGGCAAGTATCTTTTTTGTGTTCTGTAGTAAAAACAGGTCGGGCACCACCAGGGTATCTCCCATAGTGCTCACCCGTCTTAACTTCACGTCTCGAATGTCATTACCCAAATTCAGATTTACAGAAAAATCATTGGCAAAGCTGTGATTGAGATTGGCAATAAACGTGGATGTGATCACCCGGTTCCTGATATTGTGTTCTTCATAAAATCCAAAGCCATTATCAGAATTCACCAGTTCATCTACCACGCCTTTTGGCCCCGGCGCATAACGGGTTCTGGCGTCCGTATAAAAATCATTACCAAAGCGGTATGTAAAGTTCAACCACTTGGCAGGGGCATAACTAAAATTGGTACTGGCAATAATGCGGTTCACATTATCAAAAAAACGGTTGGTGGCCAGCGTGTAAACCGGGTTGTCGTTTTCTACCCCATAGTATTTTTGTGTTCCGTCGGGTTTGATATAATCCATCACATCCCATCTTGGCGACCAGTAGATCAATTGCTCACCATACCTGTCTGAATTCACCCTGGAACCTCCGGAATTGATAAAGTTTAAAGAGGCGCCCATTTTGAATTTTTTACTGAAATTCAAATTGCCGTTCACCCTGGCATTGTAGCTTCTGTAATCGCTGAAAGGGATAACACCTTCCTGGTTAAAATAAGAAAAGGAACCGCCCATTTGCACCAGTTCCGAGCCGCCGCTTAAATTGACACTGTGGCGGGTTTGATTGCCTGTTTTATAGCCCTGCACAAAGTTGTTGAAGATTTTATCCGGATGTGTAGGATCCAAAGCCTTGCCCTGTTCCACGGTAGGTCCCCAGGAAGGCCAGAAACTTTCCGGATCGTACTCGCCCAAATACCCCTGGGTGAATTTGGTTTGTACATCAGGCGTTTTATTCACTTTATCCAAACCATAAGTACCGGTATAGCCTACCTGCATTTTACCAGCCCTGGCCGATTTTGTGGTAATCAATACCGCACCGTTAGCCGCCCGGATGCCATATAAAGCCGTAGCGGCTCCTCCCTTTAAAACAGATATATTTTCAATATCGTCAGGATTAATATCAGCCGCCCGGTTGGTCATACCCCGGGTATCTCCGTCACCGGTAACAAAGGTGCTGTTGTCTACTTCCACCCCATCTACAATAAATAAGGGCTGGTTGTTGCTGGCACCGTTCAATGAATTGACTCCCCGAATAAGGATTCTGGCCCCCTGGCCGGGTGCGCCACCCGTACTGGATATCGTTACCCCCGACACTTTGCCCTGCAATGCATTCACCACATTGGTCTGCCGGTTTACATTTAAATCTTCAGAATTAACGGTTTGAACCGTATAGCCCAAAGACCTTTTTTCCCTGCGTATGCCCAGGGCTGTTACCACCACTTCTGACATAGCCCCACTGGAGCTTAAGCTTACATTGTAGGTATTGCTGTTGCCAATGACAATTTCCTGTGGGGTTCGGCCGGCAAAAGAAAAAACAAGGACCGGGCCCGCTCCCGTTACATTAATAGTAAAGCTCCCTCTTTCATCGGTTGTGGTTCCATTTGTGGTACCTTTTTGCACCACGGATACCGAACTTAAGGGAAGCCCCTGCTCATCAGTTACGATTCCTGAAATTTGCCTTGTTTGGCTAAAGGCAAGAATAGGCATGAGAATGAGACAAAGCATCCATGCCTGCAGCATTGATTTCTTCATAACACAATAGTTAAGGGTTTATGGTTATAAATAATAGCAGTAACCTTGATTCCTTCGGGAAGCGGATTGAAGTTTTTTGCAAAATCCTGCAAAAAATTAGGATAGAGGAAGTATAACCGAACTGGATTATCAAAAATCAAAAGTCCGGGCCTCTTTTCTGTAGACAATTAAAACTCCGCAATAAACGCATGGAGGTCAATTTATTTTTCGAGATAGGGAAGATTTCCTTTTATCATGGCTCCAATCAACTTATCCTTTCTAAATTTGTGTCTTCTAAGGAAACGATAGACAAATCTTAATCTTAAATTTTAAATTGAATTGTTATGGCTTTTACCCTTCCCCCTTTACCGTATGCATTTGATGCATTAGAACCTCATATTGATGCACAAACCATGCAAATACACCACGACAAACACCACCAGGCTTACGTAGATAACTTAAACAAAGCGATAGCCGGTAGTGAACATGAAAATAAAAGTCTGGAAGAACTGATCCGCAATGCCGGAAGCATTTCCCCTGCGGTTCGCAACAATGGCGGCGGCCACTGGAACCATAGTTTTTTCTGGGAAATTTTAGGACCTAACGCCGGCGGACAACCTACCGGAAGATTAGCCGATGCCATTAACCAAACCTTTGGCTCGCTGGATGGCTTAAAAGAAAAACTGAATGCTGCCGGCGCCGGCCGCTTTGGAAGTGGCTGGGCCTGGCTGATTGTAAAAGACGGCAAGCTGGAAATAAGCTCCACTCCCAACCAGGACAATCCCCTGATGGACGTAGCCGAAGTAAAAGGCACTCCTATTTTAGGAATTGATGTATGGGAACACGCCTATTATCTGAAATACCAGAACAAACGTCCTGATTACCTGAAGGCCATTTGGAATGTCATTAACTGGAATAAGGTGAATGAACATTTTGAAAAGGCAGCGAAATAGTTGACTGGTTGATTCGTTAATTGGTTAATAAGTTTGAGAGTCTCTTCGGAGGCTCTTTTTCTTATAGAAGCCTTAAGCTGTCAGCTGTCAGAAATCAGCTATCAGAAGAAAACATTTACCAACAAGCTTCTGCAGGCCGATAGCTGAAGGCTGAAAGCTGACCGCCCAACAGAATTACAAAACCCTGGCTCCTTATCAACTCAATCAACCACTCAACTTATTCAACCCTCATCACGGAACAGGATCATACCCATGCCCTCCCCAGGGATGACAGCGGCTGATGCGTTTGATGGTAAGCCAAAATCCTTTAAAAACGCCATGCTTTTGAAAAGCCTCCACGGCATAGTGTGAGCAGGTGGGTGTAAACCGGCATTTTGGTCCCAGCCACGGCGATATCACCCACTGGTAAATTTTAATGAGTGCAATAAAGGGAAGCGCTAATATTTTAAGCAATGTTTTCATTAGCAGAGCCTGCTCTTTTTTCCAGTTTTTTTAAACATTGGTTCATGGCGGCTTTTATAACGTCAAAAGAGGCCATCGTCTTATCGGTGTACATAAAAAACAAAAAGGCCTGCAGGTTATTTTGTTTTACGGCCTCCACCCATTCTGCTTTTTGAAGGCGGTACCCCTCCCGCAGCAGTCGTTTGATGCGGTTTCTGTCCACCGCCTTTTTAAAATGGCGTTTGCTCACCGTAACACCTATTTGTGCCCCGGGTTCGCCATTGGCGGGGAAAAAACTATAGGTCACCCGTATAGGAAATACGGCAAAGCTTTTTCCGCTGGCAAACAGGGTTTCTATTTGCTTGCGGCTTTTCAGCTTTTCTTTTTTACCTAAACTAAACGGCTTTGCCATGTTTGTAAAATAACAAAAAGCCCCATAAACAGGGGCTATACGGTAAAGGCTGATCCTATTTTCCCTTTCAAAGGGCTAAAAAGGGCCTATTTTAATTTTTTCTCGTCGCTAATAGTCAGCTTATGACGGCCTTTAGCACGACGGCTGGCCAACACTTTTCTTCCATTAGCGGTTTGCATGCGTTTGCGGAAACCATGAACAGTTTTACGGCGGCGGCGATGCGGTTGAAATGTACGTTTCATTTTAAATCTTTTTTTCCACGTTTACGAAATGGTTCCGGGAGAACGGAACTGGTTTCAGTTTACCCACAGGTCACCACACCCGTTGGTTTTGTGAAAGGACCGCAAAAGTAGGGCAGAAAATCCAGAATAGAGAGGCCCCGCAAAAGAAATTTGGGCAAAAGCTGTTAAAATGGGCATTTAAGGATCAGGAGCCCGGCTACGTATATCTATTCGGCTTTACTTGCGCGGTGTCCGACCAGAGGCGGATCGCACTCTTGTGCGTCCGGTAATTCTATGGAGCACAGTGGAAGCAGTCTGGGTTTTGATTACTTTATTACCAGCAGCTGCGCAAATCCAGCCTGGGGTAGTTGTATTTGCGCAATAGAGTTGCGTATATTAGTGTGTTAGCAACAATTGCAACATTTCCTTAATTTAAGACATTGGCAAAGCTTCTACCATATGAGAACTACATTATAGAGTCGCCTCTAACTTCAGACCAACTTCTTTTAAAGCTGCAGGAAAAGACATTGACTCCGCAAGAGTATGTAAGTGAATCAGATAAACGAGTTTTCTCTTTCGGATTGAAAGGATGGTCAAAACCATACTGGGGATACATTCGTAAACACAGTTTCGAACTGGAGCGTTTAATTAATTATCGAAATTTTGGTAATCCTAAAATTTTTGGATTGATAAAGCCCAGGGAAAATAGTGCAACTGTTAAGATAACCATGAGACCTGAAGGATTCTGCCTTGGATTTGTAAGTTTGTGTCTTCTGGGGTTTTTATTCGGTCTTGTTGTTTCTATAATTCAATCTATAAAAGCAAATGAAATTCAAGACGGTGTACTGGTTGCAAGTGGATTATTTGTTTTTACATACTTGCTCTTACTCGTGTCCTTTAAGACAGAAGCCGTAAAGTCAAAAGAGTTTCTAAAAGATTTATTAGAAAGAATTGAACATCCTGTGAGAACTGCTGCTAACACAGGTGACCGTTGCACAACCCACTTCTAAAAATGCGCTTTAACTCACTTTGATCGGGTACATGACAGGTGTTTCTTCATCTGCTCACCGCTACCGCCAACTGGCATTTTCCACTTTGCTGCACCAAGAGGAGCCACAGCACAAAAGAGAGTTTTGAAAGTGTTTTTTGGGTGTTTTTCTGTTCATCACCTATCCATTTCAGTAGTCGTTTGAGGTTGTAGCACACGGCGGCCATCAGCAGGCATTTGCCTGCAAGTTTCAATCCTCTGGTGTTGACCCGACGCATCCCTAAAAAGTTCACCAGCGTACCGATCACCGGCTCCACTGTGGCTTGCCTTAGTTTCTTCATTCGTCTGGCTTTTGGGCTTTGCAGGCGTTGGTGCATTTCATCATAGAGGTATTTATCCACCGTGTCTTCAATCTTTTTAAAGTCACTTTTGCCAATGCAACTGCGCCTAAGTGGACAATCCCTGCAATCCAAAGAACTGCTGCGGTACACCCGCATCTGATAGGCCCCGTCATGGGAGTCCCTCAAGCGTTTAAAAGGCAGCTTCACACCACGGGAACATTTATAGTAATCCCCGCCGGGAAAGTAGCGGAAGCCTTCTCGAAAGGGCTTGTACTGGCCAAAGTTCGGAATGTAGCCGGTGATGCGGTGCTGCTTAAGGGCCCTGAGGGCCTGGGAAGAACTATAGCCTGCATCGCAGAGGACTTCCTTCATACGCAGGCCTTCTGCCTTTAAATTGCTGATGGTACCCTCCAGCAGCGAAGGCAGACACTGCGAGTCCTTTTTGCTGGCATAGTCGGCCTGAATATGGGTAATGATGTGATGTGCGGTATCCACACTGAGCTGGCCTAAATAATTTAACTGTCTGGGCTTACCGGGCTTCACGGCCACCCGGGCATCGGGATCAGTGGCACTGAAGTGGGTGTGATTGGAAATGTACCTGGGACGGATTCGGTTGCCATGTTCATCCAGACGGCCGGCCCTTCCACCCGGCATGCCTTTGTAGGTCTTTTCTTTCCACCCATGATGCCACAGGACTTCCTGGTATTTGGAAGCGGAGACCCTATGGCCACTGCCTGTTTCCTCCTCTTCTTCACTGAGCTCACTGGCATAAGCTTCTGCGTCTTCCACAATTTCCTTTTCTTTTAGCGAGTCCATGGAGGCATTAGCCTTCACATGCACCGAGTCCATAGCCTGGCGGCGGCCCCCAACCATGCCCCATTGCACACACTGGCGCAGTACCCGTTTGAACAGCTCACGAAATACTTCTTCACCCAGCAGCTGGCGGGTACGGGAGATCGTGGAGTGCCAGGGCAGTGGCTCGTCCAATTCATAACCAATAAAATAAAGCATATCAAGGCGCATACTCACCGTTTGTATGATGCGGCGATCACTCAAAAGATTCTCCAAATAACCAATTAAAATGAGCTTGAAAAACACCACCGGGTCAATGGATTTATGGCCCTCAGTACCATAGTGCTTTTTCGTGGCTTCATAAAGCCACTGCAGGTCCAGCAGGTCCTTGAGTCTGCGGTAGAAATTGTCACGTGGCACCCGCTCCGACAACCGAAAAGAAGCAAGGCGCTTGTCCTGGTAGTTTTTCTTTCCTTGCATCCCATAAGGTACTATTTTTAAACCGCCCTAAGTGGTTGAGTTGTGCAACAAGCACATCGTGTTTATAAAATTGTGGCTTGACGTTGGAGCATTCAACTATAAATCACTATTTTGCTTTTGCGGTTAATTGAAACTGACGTTTTTCCAACGCCACAACTTCATAAAATGCTTTTACGTTGCACGCAAGTATTATGAGAACCTTCCTATTAACAATTCTAACGGCACTGTTTGTTATCAATGTGAGTGGACAAACTTCATTTTCACCTGTTGACAGCAAATTGAAGACATTAAAAAGTAATAACCTGACAGAACTCATCTGCTTAAGTTCTACAATGTCTGTCAAGTTTCAGTTGAAACGTAACGTAATACTTTTGCAGCAAAATAATTTTGTAACAGTCGACAGCCAGACAATACAAATTATACCATTAAAATTCAGTGGCTATAAAAAGGGCACAAATGAACAAGGCATAAATAGTGAAAAACAACTTCTTGAAGCATACTCAAAATATGAGCTGGAATATTTTGAAAATGAGTTAGATATTGACGTAGTAAACCCGAATAGTCAGTGGGTTGTGACAAAATCTAAAGGCTGGTTTGTATGGTATTTCAGAGTTGGCAACATACCGGCCCAGGTAGACAAGCAAACGACAATTCAGCTTTTTGCTTCGACAGTCATTGGCGACAAAATCTTGACTGTAAACGCTCCAATACAATCTGACGGCGACTTCAATAAAGCTGCACTAATTGTAAATGAAATGATGGAATCCTTAAACATAACAAAGCAATAGAAACCTGCTGCAACAGTGCATTGGGCAACCACTGCATAAATACTCAAACAGTTGCCACTCCTCACAAATCCGCATGCCCGCTCTTCACCCTCTCCCCAAAAAACACCGTAGCCTTGTTGTCAAAATCTTCGGGTGCATCGGTAGTATAAAACTCTCTTTTGCCTTGTTGAATTATTTTCGTTTAGCCTTATTATCAAAATCTTCCGGTGCATCGGTAGTATAAAACTCTCTTTTGCCCTGTTGGGAAATTTTGGTCTCAATCTCCGGATGGCGGTGTAAATAATCCTTTAGGCTTTCCGCTACAATCTCTCCCTGCGATAAAAGCTTTACATGCGGCGGCAGGTGCTTTTCAATTTTTTCTTTCAGCAAGGGATAATGCGTGCAGGCTAATAGCAAGGTGTCAATATCGCTGTTCTTTGAAAGAATATTCTTAATATGCTTTTCAACAAAATAATCAGCGCCTTCGCTCGTGTGTTCGTTATTTTCCACCAAAGGCACCCACATATTGCAGGCCTCCTGTTCAATCTTTAGGTCCGGAAAAAACTTTTCAATCTCTATCAAATACGATTTTGATTGCACCGTTCCATTAGTAGCCAGTATGCCAATGCTATTGGTTTTGGTGTGCCTGCCAATGATTTCGGTTGTAGGACGAATCACTCCCAATATTCTTGCATCAGGGTTTAGCCGCTGCAGGTCTTTTTGCTGAATGGTTCGAAGCGCCTTGGCAGATGCGGTATTGCAAGCCAAAATGATCAACGGACAGTTTTGATGCAGCAACCACTCCACGCATTGCAGCGTATAACGGTAAACGGTTTCAAAACTTCTTGTTCCATAGGGTGAACGGGCATTATCGCCCAAATACAAATAATCATACTGCGGCAGGGTCTTTACAAACTCCCGCAACACCGTTAAGCCGCCATATCCCGAATCAAAAACACCAATAGGACCCATAGAGGTAAGTTGGAAGTACGAAGATAGATGATGGATGACAGATGATAGATGACAGTGGGTAAGAAGTTGAGAGGATAGAAAGTGGCAGTGGGGCAGTTAGCAGTTTGCAGCACGGTAAAGACTATTCTTTTTAAAAACAATCCTGCAAATCCAAAATAAAAATCCGGGAAATCCGCGGTCAAAAAAATCCCGCTTCTTTTGAAAGCGGGACACATATTTCTGAGGTCGGAAATCTTATTGTTTTTTACCTGGCGTGGTCGAAGCACTTGCCTTAGGAGCTCCCGGAATGGTGAGGTTCAGCTTTTTAGCTACCAGCGGAAGTAAATCATCTGCCGGAGGCGCTACCAGTAAAGCATCTTTTGTATATACATACGCATAGCCATTTTCTTTGGCAACCGCTTGTACAGCATCAATGGCTTTTGTATAAATAGGCTCCAGTAATTGGTCTTGCTTATTTTGCACTAATTGACTGGAAAGTTGCTGCCAGTTTTGTAATTCATACATATCCTGCTGCATTTCTTCACGCATTTTAGCACGGGCAGCGGCTGGTGTTTTCAAAGAATCTTTTCCATTAACCATGCTGTCCTTACGTTGAAATTCAGCCAATGTATAATTGAAGCGGGGTTGTAATGAATCTTTTTGAAAGCTTTCCAAAGCAGCCTGCAGTTTGGCGGTTTCAGGCATTAAACGCACTACATCATCTACCCTGATGTACCCTGTTTTTTGTGCGGCAGCACTACCTGCCGTTGTTACAATAACTGCTGCAACTAAAAAGATTTTGATCTTGTTCATGAGATTGTTTTGTGATGTTTAGTTATGATTCGTTTTTAATAATTATGGTTGTATATGAAAAGGCGTTTTTGCAAATATTTTTTTATTTCACTCCCAACTCTTTCAGCACATCGTCGCTTTTTTCCAGTTTGGGGTCGGCAAATATAACCGTAATTCCTTCACTTTTATCCAGTATGAAATCGTATCCTCTTTGCACGGCTAATTTTTGCACGGCGTTATAAACCTTGTCCTGCACCGGTTTTATCAATTCCTGTCTTTTTTTAAAAAGATCGCCTTCAAAACCAAAGCGCTTGCGCTGCAGGTCCCTTAATGTTTTTTCTTTTACAAAAAGCTGGTCTTCTCTTTTCTTTTTCAATTCATCGCTCAGCATCACTTGTTCTGCATCAAAATCTTTATACATCTTGTCCAACTCCTGCTGCATGCCGTCAATTTCTTTTTGCCAGCCCGCTGCCACATCATCCAGGCTTTTTTGTGCTGTTTTGTATTCCGGCATTTTGTCCAGAATGTATTTAGTGTCTATCACAGCATAACGCTGCGCATGCCCCTTCGAGCACTCAGGGCAACAAGGCAAAAGGCACAGGTTGCAAGCAAAAAGAATTTTTTCATACCATTTTATTTTATCGCGGAAATCAAGATAGTAAAATCCGTGAAATCATTCTGTTAATCTGTGCCATCTGTGATACTTATTCCGGCTCAAATCCAAGCATGAAGGTAAATCTTGTGGCATTCTTGAACCGGTTCGTTCCTGGCTGCAAACGATCCAAACCTACCCCATAGTCAAACCCAAGCAAACCAAACATCGGCAGGAAGAAACGCATACCCACACCCACACTGCGGCGCAGGCGGAAGGGATTATAATCTTTAAATCCATACCAGCCGTTGGCCGCATCAAAAAAGGTCAATCCATAAATAGTGCTACTCGGATTGGTAACTAAAGGATAACGCAGTTCCAGCGAATATTTATTGAATATGGTAAAGAACTTATTGGTGCTGGTTTGATCGGGATTGTTCACCGAAGGATCAGATGTTTCAAACACCGGATACCCACGCAGCGAAATGATATCATATCCCAACAAGCCATAACTGTTGGTCAAGCCATCGCCACCCAATTGGAAACGTTCAAATGGTGACACCTCAAGTTTGCTGTTGTAGCGGCCCATAAAGCCAAACTTGGCGGCCAGCTTTAATACAAACTGGCGGTTTTTATCTGCGCCGGTTGGTTTACCAATCGGCACAAACCATTCTGAAGTGAAACGCCATTTATGGTACTCGGGATTTTTATACGGATTACCGGAGGTAACCAAATCAGGATTCAGCAAAGAATACGGTGGCGTTAACTGCACACTGGCCACAAAGTTCGATCCGCTTCTGGGGAAGGTAGGATCATAAACAGAGGAACGCTGCAAGGCCAGTTTGAAACTGATGTTGTTGGATGTACCATTATCAAAACCCGAGAAAATGGGATAATTGCGCATGCTATACTTTGTATAGTTCAAAGAATAGACAAGGGTGAAAAAGTCATCGGGCCATTTCAATTGCTTACCCAAAGACAGCGACAAACCAAATGTTTTTAAATAGTTGGTATCGGACCTGGCCTTATCAAACTGGCCGGTCATATAATCATAGGCATTGGAGAATTTGCTGCGATACAGGGCAAACGTTAACGAGTTACTTTTTTTACCTCCCAGCCAGGGTTCGGTAAATGAAAAATTATACGAGTTGTAGGCACGTCCGTTGGACTGGTAGCGCAAACTTAATTTCTGTCCATCGCCCTGGGGCAAGGGATCCCATGCTTCTCTTTTAAAAATATTATTAAGAGAGAAGTTGTTGAATGTAACACCCAGCGTTCCCGTTAAACCAACACCACCACCCCAGCCGGCAGAAAGCTCCAACTGGTCGGATGATTTTTCTTCCAGTTCCCAGTTAATATCCACGGTCCCGTCAGACTGGTCGGGCACCACGTTGGGATTAATTTTTTCCTGGTTGAAATATTGAAGGTTGCTCAGTTCTCTTTGAGAACGGATCAAATCGGTACGGCTGAATAATTCACCCGGCAGGGTCCTTAGTTCGCGGCGGATCTACATGGTCTTTTGTTTTTTCGTTACCGCTGATGGTAATGTTTTTATATCTCGCCTGCGGACCTTCCACAATGCGGATTTCATAATCAATGGTATCGTTGTAAACCGATGTTTCCACCGGGTCGGCACGGAAGAATAAATACCCGTCGTCCTGGTACAAGCTTCCAATATCGCCGCCTTCCATGGTTAGCTGCTTGCCCACACGTTTGTTCAGGATGTCAAGATTATAAACGTCACCCTTTTGAATCCCTAAGATGGCCGTTAACAAAGAATCAGAATATTTTGTATTTCCTCTCCAGGTAATATCTCCGAAATAATATTTATCTCCTTCGTTTACTTTCACATCTATCTGCAGGTTGCCGTCCGCATTGTAATACAGGGCCGTATCTACCACCTGTGCATCACGATAACCCAAAGAGTTGTAGTAGTCCACTACGCTTTGCAGGTCTTCTTCAAATTTCTTCCGGTCAAACTTGGCGCTGCTGAATAATTTAAAACGGAAATAGGGATCCAGTAAGGTTTTTGTTTTTGAAAGCGAAAGGAAACCATAGTCTTTTACATATTCACCAAAGGTCAGCGATTTGTTTTCACCAAAAGGGCTCGGTGTTTTTGCCGGGTGCAGGGTAAACTTGCTTTTTTCCTTGGTTCCTTTCAACTGCTTTTTTAAATGCAGGTCGTTCACCGTTTCATTGCCGAAGAAATTAATCTCATTGACTTTTACCTTGTTGTTCTTATCAATGTAAAAGGTCAGGGAGTTGGAGTTAACAAAATTGGGATCAGGTTTTTCTTCCACACGTACCTGAACATTCATAAAGCCCTTTTCTGTATAAAACTTTTTTATGGCATCAATGGCATTGCGGCGGGTATTTTCGGTAATAATGGTTTGTTTCACCAGGCCAGCTTTTCCCTTCAATTCATCGGCTTCAGATTTTTTAATACCAATGAATTTGAAATTACCCAGCTTTGGTCTTTCCTGCACATTCACTTCCAGGTCGATCCTATCGTTGTTAACGGCTGTAATAAAGATCTGAACATTGCTGAAAAAACGCTGGCGCCACAGGTTGGTAATTGCTTTTGAAAAAACATCACCACCGGGCAACATTACTTTATCGCCCCGCTGTATCCCCGAAATAGACAAAACAATTGCCGTATCAAGCGTGGTAAGGCCGGTTACCTTGACTGAATTTATGGTGTATTCTTTTGGTACTCTTGCATTTTGCAGGGCCAGAAGATCAGGATCCACAGAGGTTACTGTTGTATCCTGGGAATGCGATGTAGTAGCTATGAAAGCACAGAAAAATAAAGAGAAGATTCCGGATAAATATCGTTGCATATAAAAAGTTCAGTCAGTAATGCAATTAGTAAAAATCGCAGTTTGGCAGGCAAATTAACGGTAAATTTCAATCGGTTTTGTTAAAAGAAAGCTTTAATAGCCTATGTTACAGGGTTCACAGAAGAGTCTTTTACGCAGCCATTATTCCTTAGTAATAAAAGTTTGAAATCGGGAAACTGCGCTCAAAACAGATTGGGCAAGCTTTCGATCGTTATTGACCATGGTCCATCGTTTATTGACTTTGCACCACCTGCTCACTGGTCTTTCCAAATCTTCGTTCCCGGTTTTGGTAATCAAGCAGTGCTTCGTACAGGTTTTGTTTTCTGAAATCGGGCCAGCGCACATTGGTAAAGTAGAGTTCTGCGTAGGCTAGCTGATAAAGCAGAAAATTGCTTATGCGGTATTCGCCACTGGTGCGTATCATTAATTCCGGATCGGGAAAACCGCTGGTGCATAAATATTGTTCTAATGTTTGATGATCGATCTCTTCTACATTCAACAGCCCTTTTTTTACTTCCCAGGCTATATTTTTAACAGCGTTCAAAAGCTCCCATCTTCCGCTGTAGCTTAAAGCCATTATCAGATTAAGGCCTTTATTATTGCCTGTGATCTCCAAAGCCTCGTTCAATTCCTTTCGGGCATATTCGGGCAGCATGTTCATATCACCGATCACATGCAGGCGGATGTTGTTTTTATTGAGGCTTTCTACTTCATTGCGGATGGTGGTCACCAGCAGTTCCATCAAGCCAATTACTTCGTACTGCGGACGATCCCAGTTTTCTGTAGAAAAAGCATACAGGGTAAGGTACTCTATTCCCAATTCTGCGCAGCCTTCTACAATATTGCGAACGCTTTCCACGCCATGATAATGGCCGAAAAGCCGGTCCTGGCCCTGTTCCTTTGCCCAGCGGCCGTTTCCATCCATAATAATGGCGATATGGCGGGGCAGACGGTTTTTATCTATTTGCTCTAAAGATTCAGACATTAATGGTAATTAATTAACAGCTTATCCGCTTACCACCCGAAGCTGGTTTCGGCATACTGCAAGTTTAAGGGTTCATAAGTTGTGCCATTGCAAAAATAATCATGGAACGGAAGGTTATTAAAAAAATAAAAGCACAGGATGTTTTTCTGTGCTCATTCTTTTATCAAGGCAATTGTAGTTTTTAATTGGCCGAGGGACACCGGTATCCCTGGAGGTTCAGGCTTACATAGAACATAGCGGTTACAAACTGGTCTTTGTTCTGGCTGTTTCCTCTTTGTCTTCCCTTCACACCAATGCGGTCCCCGGTTTCATACGACCGGTCGGAAAGCAGGTAGGCTGGACTGGGAGTTCCATCCGGGTTGGGAGGAAAAGCAGAAGGATCCACATAGGTTTTGCTTACATCATCCAGGTAATCCGTCCGGGTAAAGCGGTGCACAATTTCAAAACCAATATTGATCCGGTCATTAATGGCATATTTCACGCCTACTCCAAAGGGAATTGCAAAAGCCATGGAGCCGTATGGCTTACGGTCTTTGAACGTTGTATCGTACTGGCCTTCTGTGCCTAACTGGCGAAGATTGTATTTCTGCCCGTTCAAATAGGCATAGGGATCGTAATTAAAAGCACTAACGCCAAAGGTTATATAAGGAGTAAACCTAAAATCCGGATCGCCGGGCATAAAACGGAAAAAATTGAAATCGCCCTGCAAACCCAATTCCCAAATATTGGTATTGAAACTGAGGTTGCGGCGGCGCATGAATTCATTATGTGTATTGTAAACATCGGAATAACCCAGTTGCGCAAAGTTTCCGGCCACACGCAAGGCTATATAATTTCCAAAATTTTTACGGAAGAAAATACCGGCGGCCAGCTTGGGACGATTCAGTTTTGCACGGGTGTTCAAATCACCAAAATAATGGGCAGCGCCAATGCCAAATCCAAATTCTCCTTCCTGCACAACAGAGTTTTGGGCAAAAAGGGATAAGGGCAAGGAAAGAATAAGAACGGCCAGTAATTTTCTCATAACTGCAAAATAAGATTTAGGTCCGATTTCTAACGCAAAATTGGTTTTTTTGGTATGATGAACAAGAATTTAATTCCGCTTATCCAAGCCCCAGGAAAGCTTATTACGCAGGGTTTGAAGGAAATTATTCTCGTTTAACCGCACCAGGTTGAGCATAAAATTTTCTTTGCGAACCGCCAGCAACACATTTTTATCTACGATCTCCCGCCTCGAATCCAGGGCGCAGATAATATAATCCGCACGGCTTTCCACTTCAAAAGAAATGATGGTATTGTCCGGAATAACAATAGGGCGAACGTTTAAATTATGCGGCGCAATGGGGGTCAACACCAAACTGCAGGCATCGGGAAACACAACCGGGCCGTCGCAACTCAATGAATACCCTGTAGACCCCGTTGGTGTGGCCAGTATAAGGCCATCCGCCCAATAGGTATTTAACAATTCCCCGTTTAAATAGGTATGGATCTTAACCATGGGCGATGTATCCCGCTTATGAATGGCAAATTCATTCAGGGCATAAGGCACATCATTAAATAAAGGAATATTGGAATCCAGATGGATCAGGGTTCTTCTGTCAATAATATAAGAGCGCCGGGCCAATGCTTTTACGGCATCGGCCAGTTCTTCACGGCCGATACTTGCCAAAAATCCAAGGCGGCCAAAGTTGATACCCACCACCGGAATATTTTTATCCCTGACCAGCGTTACGGTGTCCAGCAGCGTGCCATCGCCGCCAAGGCTGATGACAAAATCTATTTCAGCCGTCAGCTCTTCATGACTTAAAAATGTTTCCGAACGTTTCAGGCAATGAAAAATGCGGTTTGATCTCGTTAAAGAAGGGCTGGAAAACAACCGGCACAATGCCTTCTTTATTAAGTTCATCAAAAAACAATTGAATGTATTGCTGCTGGGTAGAATCCAGCACCCTGCTGTAAATGGCTACCTTCAAAACATATTTTTTGTGGTGAAAAGTTTACAAGTTCACAGGTTATTGAACTTACCGGGTCGTAACGTGTGGATGTAAATATATATTGTTTTAACCTAAGCAGGAAGAGAAAGCAGGCATAAAAACAATTCCTTTATAAATACTGAAAGAATTAAATTTTAAGGTAATTCATCAGGTTATCGTAATTGGTGCGGAGCTCATTTTCAAAAAGCTCTTCTCCAAAATAATATTTCACATTGTACTCAAATCGCTGAAAGGTGCTGATGATATCGGAAACCTCCAGTTTGCTTATCCGGATGGTGATCTGGCTGATGCCTGTTTCCGGATCTGTAAATGTATTAAGCTGCGTAATCTGTGCATCGTTTGATTCTACGATGCGGTTAATCTCATTAAATGAATAATTCTTGTTATCCATCTCCAGCACAATCAAAGCACCCGGCTCGTTAAGGCTCATAAAGTTGGATGCATTGCGCAACAGATCGTTGTAGGTAACAATACCCAGCAATTGCTTTTCTTCCACTACCGGCACTACGCTTAATTTATTAAGCACGGCTGTTTGAATGGCTTTTAGAAAATGCTCATTGGCCTGTACAGAAGTGGTGCCATCCGTAATAGCCAGTTCATCCAGGGTATTTTGATCATCACTTTGCAACAATTGCTCTTCGCTGATGATGCCCAGATAGCTGTCATTTTCCACCACAGGCAAATGCGCCACATGGTAGTCGTTCATTAATTGAAGCGCATGGTAAACTGTATCTTCTTTATGGAGATAAGGTATAGAGTTCGATATGAGTTCACGGGTTAACATAGCTAACGGTTTCATTATAAAGACAACCGGCCTTAGGCAACTGTTGCAGGCTGACCCAGCTTTTTCAAAAATTTATCTAAGATCACATTGAACTCCGCAGGCCGTTCCATCATGGGGGCGTGGCCGCACTGGTCAATGAAATGAAGCTCACTATTTGGTATAAGCCTGTGAAATTCCCGTGCCACAAAAGGCGGCGTGATGGTATCGTTGTTGCCCCAAACCAATAACGTAGGCTGCTGAATATTATTGAGCTCTTCACCTAAATTATTGCGGATGGCACTTTTAGCCAAAGCAATGATTTTAATGACCTTTAAACGATTGCGGGTAATTTCAAAAACTTCATCTACCAGTTCTTTGGTAGCCATTTTAGGATCGTAAAAAGTAACTTCTGTTTTCTTTTGTATGTAGTCGTAATCTCCGCGACGCGGATAGGTGTCGCCCATGGCGTTTTCAAATAACCCGGAGCTTCCTGTAAGTATCAGCGATTTTATCCGTTCGGGATGTTTGAGTACATAAACAAGTCCCACGTGTCCGCCTAAAGAATTACCTAAAAGGTGAACCCCTTTATAGTCTTTTGTTTCCAGGAATTTATGAACAAACTTGGCCAGGCCGCCAACAGTTGTATGCAAAATATCCAAATCAAACAGGGGCAGCATGGGCACTACCACCTTGTATTGCTTGCGGAAATGTTCGATGAGATCTTTGAAATTACTAAGGGCACCAAACAATCCGTGCAACAACACCAGCGGTTCGCCTTCACCTTCTTCTATATACTTAAACTTGCCTTGCTCTTTAATCGAATACTGCATCGGCTTATTGTTCTAATTTTTGCTAAAATAAACGTTTTACTTCAAACCATTAAGTCTTCACCTTTAATACAAAAAGGAATATTGTGCCGGGTTGCTTTTATCGGAAACGTTTTGAAAGAACTGCAGGAGCTGGTCAAACATATCGCGAAAAATTGGGATAACCGCTCCCAATCCGCTCATGATCTTTGGACCTATTGGTTGAATAAAAGGATAGGTTGCAGATGTCGCCGTTGTTTCCGGTTTTAGTAATTGCAGCTGTTGTGCGTAAAACAGCAGGACGCTAAAAATGAAAAAATAAATCAAAATGTAGAAAAATATCCCCCCTAACCTGTTCAGCCAGCCAAGCATAGCAACCTGTACTACGCCTTCCAGCATTTTTGCGCCCAGACGTATCAGCAAGGCGACAATAATAAAAACCACAAAAAAGGCAATGACCGGAAGCCACCGCTGTGATATGTTAACATTGTTACCAATGTATTCTGCCACCGTGGCCGACAGTTTCAAGTGCAGCCGCCAGGCCCACAATAAATGCCAGGAAGGAAAATACAGCAACGATCAATCCACGACGAAAACCCTTATAAACCGAAAGCAGCAACAATGCCACTGCAACAATGTCTATCAGCATGTGGCCGTATTATTTTGCCAATAATTCTTTCACGGTTGCTGAAATGGCTTTTCCATCGGCGCGGCCGGCTAATTTTTTTGTAGCGGCTCCCATCACTTTGCCCATATCGGCCGGAGAGGAAGCCCCGGTTTCCGCAATAATTTGTTGTAATTCGGCTTTTAATTCTTCACTGCTTAATTGCTTAGGCAAAAACTTTTCGATCACCGCAATTTCTTCCTGTTCTTTTTGCGCAAGATCTGTGCGGCTTTGCTGCTGATAAATTTCCAAAGAGTCTTTACGCTGCTTCATCATTTTTTGAAGCAGGGCCAGCTCTTTTTCTTCAGAAACTTCGCCGGCAGCGCCGGGTTCTGTCTTAGCTTTTATAATCTCTGCCTTAATAGCTCTCAACCCTCTTAACGTGGCTTCATCTTTTGCTTTCATGGCGTCTTTCATTTCGGCCATGATTTTTTGTTCAAGGTTCATATCAATCAGTTTATAGTTTATGGTTTGTGGTTTATAGTTGTCGTAAATGGCTCACCATTCATTACATCTTTTATCTTTTCCTTATCAGGTATTCCCTATTCTTTGTTCTTTGCTCCATTGCTACTCTTCTCCAGCATCACAAATGATTCTTACAGTTTTACTGAAGCCATCAGGTCCAATAAAACGAACTTCAGGTATCTCCTTCCTTCCATTAACAATTGACCATTAACCATTGACAATTATCAATGATACTACTGTTCCAGCTTGTTCTCCTTCATCTGTTGTTGCTGAAACTTATCGTAAAACAGTTTGGCAAAGTTCTTCATATCCGTTACCAGTTCTGTATTCCGGGTAGCCCTGTCAAAGGTATCGGCCATGGTCATCATGGTCTGGTAGTAAAAATCAGCCATTTCATCCACCATCATTTTTTGTGTCCACAGATCAATGCGCAGAGCGGTTTTATCAGCGCCATCCCAAAGAGAAAGCATAAAAGCTTTTGCCTGCTGCGGTTTTTCAACGGTACTTTCGGTTGCTTTCCATTCAATTTTGCTCGGAACACGGCCTTCGTCCAGTTCCACATCAATCACTATACTTGATTTTGCCATTTTTAAAATTTGAGGCACGAAGGTAAACCAATGTGCAAATGTGGCAATAGGCAATGTAGAAGGATTGCTGCTTTCTGAAACCTCTTAATTTTTTTCCGTTGCTTTTATAATGCTTTCCCACACCAGGCCTGCTGTTCTTTCCCAGCTATATTTTGCGGCGATCAATTTTCCTTTTGCAATTAAACTGCTTCGTAAATTTTCATCTTTATAAATGAGCATTAGTTTATCTGCCATATCCGTGTGGTCGGTTGGATGGAAATACAAGGCGCCGTCTTCGCCAATTTCCTGCATGGAGGTGTTGGCAGAAGTAAGTACAGGCACACCGCATTTCATGGCTTCCAAAACAGGCAGGCCAAAACCCTCGAACAGGGAAGGATACACCAGGGCATAAGCAGCTCCCATGAGTTGCACCATTTCCTCTTCGCTTACATAGTTGGTCAGCACCACATCGTCCCGGTATTTGTAGGTTGTAAGCAATTGCAGGAATTCCTCATTTTCCGGGGCCAGTCTTCCGGCCAGCACCAGTTTCATTTCACTTCGCTGGCGTTTTTTAAAAATAGAAAAGGCCTTTAAAAGGTTTACCAGGTTTTTGCGGGGTTGAATCGCTCCTGCATAAAGAAAAAAAGCTTTTTCCTCCGTATATTTTTCTCTTGTCCTTACTTGTTCATCAAAAGAAGCGGGGTGAAATGCTTCGTTGACGGCATTGTACACCACAGTTATTTTCTGCGGATCTATTTTATACTGGTGTACAATATCTTCTTTGGAAAATTGAGAAACGGTTGCAATCGCTTTCGCCTTCTTTAAAAATTTGGGTGTAAAGTGCTTGTAAAACCGGTAATGGCTTTTTTTATAGGCTTCGGGCTGATGCAAAAACCCCAGATCATGCACCACAAGGCATTGGGGAACTTTAGTGGTGAGCGAGCAAAAACCATCTAAAGAAACAAACACATCAGCTTTAATTTTTTTTAATACCAAAGGCAGTTTTATATCATACCAATATTTCCACAAAATGGGGTTGCGGGCGGGAGGCGGGACTACCAGGGGATGAATATTTTCAGAAAAAATAAAATCTCTGCTGTAGGGCTGGTCAAATAAAAAATAAAACTGGTGTTGCGGGTAGTGTTTAGCCAGTCGTTTAAACACTTCCTGGGTAAAATAACCAATCCCTTCCAGCTTGTCCTTTACTAAAAACCTTGTGTTTACCGCAATGATCATGGCTGCCAAAGGTAATTTTTAACCTAACCATTTTGGCAGGAATGTAAAACTCCGCGAAGACTTCCCTGTTTCTGGCACTAAAATTTATTATTTGTTAAGGCGTGGCATTAACGGCCGTTGCTAACCCGGGAAAAACGAAATCCTTAGTTCTTTACATGGCGGTAACAATTCTTTTATTATTGTGGAAGTTGTCGTGAATATTCAACATTATTCATCAATTTATGGGGAATTTGACGCTTTTTTAAGCACAAAACGAATTGGTATCAAGTTTGTACATATAAGGATGAAGTTATTTGATTCACCCTTAACCATTTTTTCAGACTTGTAAAGACGCTTTGCGTCTCTATCATAAACGACCTCTTAGGTGGAAGAGGATGGTGGCTTGTAAAAGGGGCCTTGGTTCGGGGCCCCTTTCTTTTTACCGCGGATTAGCCGGATTTGGAGCTGATTTCGCGGATTTTTTATTTATAACCCCTAAGATTCAGGAACAGGTTTACGGATTTAAGCCCCTGTTGAACTGCCAGTTGAATTATTTACCTTTTATTCTCTTTACCCAGGCATTCATTTTTTGTTCCGCCAATTCCAATGGCATTACGCCATCTTTTAAAAATTCATCGTGAAAATCGGAAAGTTTAAACTGAGGCCCTAACTGCTTTTCGCATTTATTTCTTAGTTCACGGATCTTTAATGCTCCTATTTTGTAAGACAGCGCTTGTCCCGGAATAGCCATATAGCGTTCTATTTCCGCTGTGGCACCTTCCAGGCTGATGGCTTCGTTATCCATCATGTATTGGATGGCTTCTTCCCTGGTCATTCCTTTTGCGTGCATACCTACGTCCACTACCAAACGGATGGCCCTGTGAATTTCATCGCCCAAAGCTCCCAGGTACTGGTACGGATCAGTATACAGTCCCAATTCTTTACCTAAAGACTCGCAATACAGGGCCCACCCTTCCCCAAATGCCCCGTACCAGGCATAGCGGCGGAATTTTGGCAGGCTTTCATTTTCCTGCTGCAGGGAAACCTGGTAATGGTGTCCCGGGATGGCTTCGTGAAGAAATAAAGATTCCATGCCGGAAGTAATATTGAATTTGGTAGCGTCTATAATGGGGATATAAAAGATTCCCGGCCGGCTTCCGTCGGCTGTCCCCTGCTGGTATTCGGCACTGGCCGATGCTGCCCGGAAGGCTTCTGTCTGGCGGATTTCAAACGGCGTTTTCGGTGTGCGGCCAAACATGGTTTTCAGGTGGGGTTCAATGCGTTGCTGAATGGACCGGAAGGCCTCCAACACCTCGCCGGGTGTTTTATAGGGCATCAACTTTTTGTCGGTTCTCAGGTGTTCAAAAAATGCTTTCAAATCGCCCTTAAAACCAATGCTGTCCTTAATGCGTTCCATTTCCAGCCGGATCCTTTTTACTTCTGCTAGTCCTGTATGGTAAATTTCATCCGCTGGTGTATTGGTTGTCGTCCAAAAGCGAACAAAGTAATTGTACATTTTCGCTCCTTCCGGAAGGGCACTGATACCTGTTGTGTGGCGGGCCTTCGGCAAATATTCATTTTGCAGAAAGGCCGCTAATTTTTGATACGAGGGTAACACCTGTGATTTGATGATTGCGGTGAGCTCCCCTGCAACAGAATCTTTTTCCGCCTGCGAAAAACCGGAAGGTAGTTTTCGTAACGGGCCAAAGAATACGCTTTTGGAAGTATCGCCGTTGGCCAGGTCTTTCATCTGCGGGATCATTTTCACTACCAGCGCCTGGGGTAGTACGATATGGGCGTTCATTCCTTTTTTAAAATAAGCAATAGCTGAATCACTCCAGGCCGAAAAGAGCCTGGCACGGCTCATCCAGTTTTTGTAATCCTGCACCGTATGGAATGGCTGGCTTCCCTGGCCCGAACCCAATTGGCCCATGTCCAAAGGAAAACCCCAAAACTGATTAAAAGGAATATAATTGGTGTGGAGCTGCAATCCTTCCAGCTGCATCTCCATCTCTTTTTTAAATATATCATAACTAAGGCGGTCATTTTCATTCAGCTCATTACGGTTGTAGTTATTGACGCTGTCAAGATAGCTGCTGTAAAAATGACGCAAGCTGTCTTTAAAAGAATCGGTGAACAAAATGGTCAGTTTATCATTGTAGCGATGATCGCCGGTCTGTGTTGCTTCCAACGGGTACAGTTGCAGTCTGTCTTCCCAGTACTGGTCAAACAGTTTTGCTAACGCCTCATTTCCTTTTTCGTTAGCCTCGAAGGACACCACTTGTGTGTCTGCATTGTTGCAGGATGCCAAAAAAATAATGGCCGCAAGCAGGAATATATATCTCATCAATCAATAATTTTTTCTAAAAATATTTAAAGCCTGACGTGAAATGAATGTTTTTTGTCAGGTGGCTGCTGATACCACCTAAAAATTATGGCCCGGATGCGTGAAATTTGCTGCCTATGATGTTTGACCTAAAAGAATTAACGTCTGCAGAGAAACAATATTATTTGCAGCATGTCATTGGCCCACGACCCATTTGCTTTGCCTCCACCATAGATAAAGAGGGTAATGTAAACCTGAGCCCTTTTAGTTTTTTCAATATGTTCTCTTCCAATCCGCCCATTGTTATTTTTTCGCCGGCCAGAAGAGTAAGAGACAATACCACCAAACACACGCTGCAAAATATACTTGAAGTGCCCGAAGTAGTGATCAATATGGTTACTTATGATATGGTACAGCAAACTTCCTTAGCCAGTTGCGAGTTTCCAAAGGAAGTGGATGAATTCATCAAAGCCGGGTTCACCAAAGAGCCGGCCAGCCTGGTAAAACCCCCGATGGTAAAAGAAAGCAAGGCCAAACTAGAATGCCGGGTGCTGGAAGTAAAACCGCTGGGAGAAGAAGGGGGCGCTGGCAATTTAATCATATGCGAGGTATTGCGTTTACATCTGGATGACGCCCTGCTTACAGAAGATAAAAAAATGGATCAAACCAAATTGGAACTGGTGGCCAGGCTGGGCGGCGACTGGTATTGTAAGGTGTCGAAAGAAAATTTATTTATGGTCCCCAAACCCAATGTAAAACTGGGCATTGGTATTGATGCCCTTCCGGACAGCATTCGTTTCAGCAAAATACTTACCGGGAATCATTTGGGCCAGTTAGCCAATGTGCATGAAATGCCTGTAGTAGAACCTTCCTTTGATGACGAACATTTAAAAAATATTGTGCAATACTATTCTGTAAATCCTGATGAAATGGAAAAAGAAGTGCACCGGTACGCCGCTAAACTTTTAAACGAAGGAAAAGTAGCCGAGGCCTGGCAGGTGTTATTAATAGCCGAGGTTTTATAAAGGGAAGCCATCGTGAGACGTGAGACGGCAGACGTGAGACAGAGGCAGCCTCTTTCTCTTCTGTCATCTATCATCCACCATCTGTCATCTTGATACCCGCTGGGTATTACCTGTAAAGGACTTCTTACTTAAAGATGTTTGTTCCGGTCTCAGTCACAGCTATACGCCATAGCACCCATGTCTATTTTGCGGGGAGCAAATTCATAGCCATCGTAATGTTTTATTATTTCCTGCAACACTTCATCAATTTGTTCCACTTCTGAAATGGTTACCAGCTTTAAACGAAAATCCTTGATGTTGGGCAAGCCTCTTAAATAATTAGTGTAGTGCCTGCGCATTTCATTGATGCCGGCCTTTATGCCCTTCCATTCCACCGAGCGGTGCAAATGCTGTTGAATGACCTCTACCCTTTGTTGAATGGAAGGCGGCGCCAAATGCTCACCGGTTTTCAAAAAATGTTTGATCTCGTTAAAGATCCAGGGATAACCAATAGCGGCACGGCCAATCATGATGCCATCCACTCCGTACCTGTTTTTAAATTGCAGTGCTTTTTCCGGCGAGTCAATATCGCCATTGCCAAAAATGGGAATCTGGATGCGGGGATTATTTTTCACTTTGGCGATGTGCGTCCAATCAGCGCTGCCCTTGTATAGCTGGCATCTTGTTCTTCCGTGAATGGCCAGTGCTTTTATGCCCACATCCTGCAGCCGTTCGGCTACTTCTTCAATATTAATGCTGTTGTCGTCCCAGCCCAATCTTGTTTTTACGGTAACCGGCAGCGAAGTAGAATTGACAACGGCCTTTGTAAGCCGCACCATCAGGTCAATATCTTTCAATACGGCAGCGCCGGCGCCTTTGGTCACCACTTTTTTTACGGGGCAGCCAAAGTTGATGTCAAGCAGATCGGGGTTCACGGCATCCACAATTTTAGCACTCAGGGCCATGGCTTCTTCATCGCCGCCAAAGATCTGAATGCCTACCGGGCGTTCGCTGTCAAATATGTCCAGCTTTTGCCGGCTTTTAATGGCATCCCGGATCAATCCTTCGCTGCTAATGAATTCTGTGTACATCAGATCGGCGCCGTTGACCTTGCATACGGCACGAAAGGGCGGGTCGCTTACATCTTCCATAGGTGCTAAAAGCAATGGAAAAGCAGGGAGCGATATGTTAGCAATTTTTACCAATGGAATATGTATTGACTCATCAGGGCTTATCTTGCAGCCCTGCTCCGGCAAGACCAATAAGGTTTTGAAAACCTTATTGGTCTTTTACGGCCTGGGCGCAAATTTAACACCGGGAAAGCAAGCAGTTATGCAAACATATCTTAAATCGAGGCCAATAGGAATACAATTACTGTTGTTTATTGGAATGGCCTTTGGAATTTTTATGGTTTTAAGCCTTGTTGGAGTGGCTATACTTTCCAATATAACCGGCATCAGCCTTTTACAATTACAGGACATAAATAAATGGGACAGCACCAATCCGAACATGATCTTTTTTATACGGGGCATGTTGCTCATTCAATTTTTAGGTTTGTTTGTTATTCCCAGTTTACTGTTTGGTTATTTTTCCGATCCAAAACCGGCTCAATATCTTGGGTTACGATCCCCGCATAAAAGCATTTACTGGGTTTTAGGAGTTGCAGCCCTTTTAGTTTCAATACCATTTGTAGAATACACAGGGGTTTTAAATCAAAAAATGATCGTGGGCGGCGATGCCCAAAAATGGATGAAAAGCATGGAAGAAGAAGCGGCCAAGCAAATCCAGTTCATGCTGAGCAAGCATACACCGAAAGAATTATTCCTGAACCTGATTTTTATTTCGGTGTTTGCCGGTGTGGGTGAAGAACTTTTCTTCAGAGGTGTTTTACAGCGCCTTTTCATAAAGCTTACCAAAAGTCCATGGGCAGGTATTATTCTAACAGCCATACTTTTTTCCGGCTTTCATTTTCAGTTTTTTGGATTTTTACCCCGGTTGTTCCTCGGCATTTTATTAGGTGCGCTGTACTGGTACAGCGGAAGCTTGTGGACGGCTATTTTGGCGCATTTTGTTTATGATGCTCTGATCATTGTAATAGTATATATCAACCCGGAAATGATAAAAGACACGAATGCCACCCTTGTTAATCCGGCACAGCTTAGCATCATGGCCCTGGTCAGTGCAGTAGTCACCTTTGCCATTGTCTGGCAAATGAGAAAGAAATCCAAAACAAGTTATGCCGAGGTGTATAAAGATGATGACCCGCCCCGGGATCCGTTTAGTTTTTAATTTGTTAATTGAATATTCAACTATGGCATTTAACTGGCAAACATTCAGAACGAGAGCTCTTACCGCCATTGTATTTGTAGTGATCATGATGGCCGGCCTGTTGTACAACCGCTGGTCTTTTTTCATTTTATTTTCTATTGTGCATTTTGGCGCCTGGACAGAATACCAAAAACTGGTGGGCCGGTTCAATCCCGACTATCAAAAGATCAGTGCACCGCACCGGTATGGAATCATGGTCGCCGGATGGTGCCTCATGCTTTTTTTTACCAACGACTCCCTGGCCATAGGCTCCATCATTCTTACACAGGTTGGGTTTTGGATTGGCATTGCGTTTATGATCCTTTTGCCGGTAATTATGTTTTGGGAATCGAAGCCTGATTTTTCTCAAAAATATTTTCTATTCTCTTTTTGGCTTATTGTACCTATCGCTTCCGCTGGCTTTATTGACAGACCTGCGCACCCAATGGGAAGAGGCGTCCTATCAATTAGCCATGACCATTCCTTTATTGATCATTTTTTCCTTGTGGATCAACGATACCATGGCCTACATCGTAGGGTCTGTTATTGGCAAAACACCGCTGTCCAAAATATCACCTAAAAAAACATGGGAAGGCACGGCAGGCGGTGTAATACTTACCATTATTGCCATTAGTTTGATAGCGCATTTTACCCAACGCATTGGATGTTACCCATGCGGCTATCATGTCCGGGTTGGCAGCAATCACCGGAACGTTTGGCGACCTCTTTGAAAGCAAATTGAAACGCATGGCCGGCGTGAAAGACAGCGGCGCTATCATGCCGGGCCATGGCGGTTTTTTAGACCGTTTTGATTCTCTTTTATTTGCTGCGGTTGCTGTTTGGTTTTATGCCGAATGGTTTATAGCCTGATCATTTCAGGCTTTTCAACCAATCATTGATACCCTGATAAATCTTTTTTGCCACGTCTTTATGAAAGGAGTCTTTCAAAATACGTTGCTCGTCTTCTGCATTGCTTAGAAAAGCCACTTCCACCAGGCAATTGGGATATTCGGTGGGGCCGCTCAGTGAAAAATTAAAAGCACCGATATTTCCAAAATTATTCAGTTTTAATTCCAGCATGCGGTCTAAAACCGATTGGGTAAGCGGACGAAAACCAATGTACCGGTAGTACGTACTTACACCTTTTACAGTCTTATTTCCCGAAGAATTTAAATGAATGCTGATAAGAATGTCCGGTTGTTGTTCCTGTAAGGACAGGATCCTTTCACTCATGCCCAGGTCTTCATCTCCGGACCTTGTCATATAAACATTTGCTTTTTTCTTTCTTAAATATTTTTCCAGCTGTTGGGCCATTTTCAGTGTGTAGTCTTTTTCACTGATACCCGTGGTAAGTCCTTTTGCTCCTGCATTAGTACCTCCATGTCCTGCATCAATGGCAATTTTCAAACCTTTTACTGTTAGGCGGGCTGGCTGTTGCTTAATTCTTATTTGCAAAGCATTGTTTTTATAAAACAGCGCATGGCCCCAGTGTTGCTTGTTTTTCAACTCTATGAAAATGCGAAATACATCATCCTGTATTTGCTCATGCCATACATTCTTAATTTCTTTTACCGTTTTTAACTGCGTGATCCAGTTGGTGTTGCTGGTGGCGCCAAAAATATCCACTACGATTCTGGAAGGATCCATTTGTTGCACACTGCGATAGGGTAGCTTTTCGGTTAACCCAACAGAAACATAATCATACACCGAATCGCCCCAAACCCGCCAGCTGGAAGTAAGATACGAGGCCTGTTGTTTCACCGAATCATCCCTGCGGAAGTTTTGTTTTGGCAGGTACGCCACATGGTTGTTTGAAAGCCGGACCTTATAATCACTATCGACACTGTCAATTACTTTGATCAGAACATTGGTGTCCAGATAGGTCATCTTAGCTCCGCCTAAACGGTCCTCACCCAGGCCATACTTAAGATAAGGAAGCGGGCCGGTAGTGCGGCCCTGGAAACTATTTTGGGCCTGAATTGCATAGGAAGAAAAAACGAACAAAAGGATGGTAACAGTTTTCATAAAAGCAAATTAACATAAAACTACGCGAAGCATTTTCGTAATTCTCCTAAATGTTTTTAGGAGTAGTACTCCATTTTATTTTAATGTTATGATTTAATGAAATAGGAGCATAAATTAGCCGTTGTAAAGAAGCAGTTGTATGCTTTGTGTGAAATCCTAAAATCCAATCCTATGACCTGGAATGCCATCATTGGTGTTGCCGCTACCCTCTCATTCTTTTTACCGGTTGTTGCCATAGTTTACTACAAACTATATCAAGACCGGAGCCTGGCAGCCTTATTAGTTTCTTATTTGATAACAGCTCTCTACAACCTTATGGCGGAAGGAATCATTTCTCTCCCGGTTCCGTTCGAAAGAGGGTTTGGAGTGATCAACAATTATCTTGATGTTCCGTTGATGCTTGTGGCACTTTTATTTTTTTGTCCCATCAAACAAAAGCAACGCCCCATTTATATTATCCTGGCTGTTTTTATCGCCTATGAATTTGCGATTGCTCTTTTCTTTGGACTGGACCCGAAAGCTGTTGTGTACGTCATGGGGCCGGGACTGATACTGGTTCTTGTTTACACTTTTTATTTATTTATACGCCACATCAAAATCACTGTTGAATTTGGCAAGAACGCAGGAAGAACTTTAATGCTGGTTTCTATTTTGTTTGCCTATGGATGTTATGGTCTTGTTTACTATTTTTATTATATACTAAAAACGCCGGCCGTGGCCGACGTCTTTTTGATATATTACATTACAAGTTTTGTTTCTTCTGTTGTAATGACCATTGGCCTTCACCTGATCCGGCAAAGAATGAGAGAATTGCAGGAGGTTAAAAACACAAGGCGTGAACTGGCTGTATTTTTTGGAAATGGATGAAGGATGAAGCTAACAAGTTGACAAGACAAATATGTTTACGTATGCCTTGTCAACTTGTTATACCATTTTCATTTAAGCCGTATGGTATTTTTTGAACCACATAAGAAACATAGGCACAGAGAGGGTTTCCACATAGCGTAACATCAATAAATCTATGTGAGGGCCTATGTTTCTGATGTGTCTATGTGGTTCAGGCAAGTGTACTACCATTTCAAATTAGGCCGTAGGGTATGTTTAAACCTCTAAACCCTTAACCTCTTAAACCCAAACTCCATACTACCTAACTGAATCCGGTATTAGTCCTTACCGTTAAAAAGGATATCTTCTGTCACTGATCAATCTGTCCGCAATTCTTCTTCTTGCTTCTTTACTGTTGAAAGGCTGCGCCTTGGTAAAACGTTTCAATCCCATTAGCATCATCCGTTGCTCATCGCCTTCGGCAAATGCATTAATTGCATCTTTACCGTTTTTATGAATCCGGTCGGCGGCATCGTACAGATAGCAATTCAAAATATCGTGGTATATAGAATCGTTATTGCCTTGCCCTGTTAATTTTATCACACGCAACAACAGGCTTTCTGCCACAAATGTATCAATCGCCATATCTGCAATGCACATCAAAATTTCCTGTTCTTTTTCCAACTGCATCATCAGTTTTTGAGCAGCGGCACCGGCTGTTAGCAAAACTGTTTTTTTAAAATCTGCTACCAGTTTTTTTTCGGCGGCAAAAGGCGTTTCCTCTTCACTTCCAAAGTCCGGAATGCTCATCAACTCCTGCGATACTTTCATGGCAGCCCCCATAATATTCAGCCGTCCCTGCATGGCACGTTTCAGCGTCATATCTACCGTAAGCAAACGATTGATCTCGTTGGTTCCTTCGTAAATGCGGTTAATACGGCTATCGCGGTAGGCTCTTGAAATATCATATTCGGCACTGAACCCATTTCCTCCATGAATTTGCACGCCTTCATCCACTACAAAATCCAGCGTTTCACTTCCATGCACTTTTAAAATAGCACATTCAATGGCATATTCTTCTGCGGCACCTAATAAGGCTTCGTTAAAAGGCTTACCACTCTCCAGCAACTCATGCTCTTTATCGTCGATCATTTTTGCGGTGCGGTATAAAGCACTTTCACAAGCAAAGGTTTGAATGGTCATTTCAGCCAGCTTGTGCTTAATGGCGCCAAAATTGGCAATGGCGGTTTTAAACTGTTCTCTTGTCACCGCATATTCAACAGAGTTTGTGATGGCTCTTTTTGCACCACCCAGGGTTGCCGCACAAAGTTTCAGGCGGCCAATGTTTAAAATATTAAAAGCAATCTTATGTCCTTTGCCAATCTCTCCCAATACATTTTCCGCCGGCACCTTGCAATCCTGGAAATAGAGTTGAACGGTAGAGGATCCCTTAATACCCATCTTATGTTCTTCAGGACCTTGCGTAAAACCTTCATATCCTCTTTCTACAATAAACCCGGTGAATTTATCGCCATCCACTTTGGCAAAAACGGTATACACATCGGCAAAGCCACCATTGGTGATCCAGCATTTTTGCCCGTTCAAAATATAATATTTGCCGTCTTCACTCAGGCGGGCGGTTGTTTTAGCACCAAGGGCATCGCTACCGCTATTGGGCTCTGTTAAACCATAGGCCCCGGTCCATTCGCCACTGATTAATTTGGGAATGTATTTCTGTTTTTGTTCGTCGGTGCCGAAATATAAAATAGGCAAGGTGCCAATGCCCGTGTGTGCCGAAATGGCGACAGAAAAAGAGTGACCGGCGCCAAGATATTCATTGACGATAGTAGACGTAACAAAATCTTTTCCTAACCCGCCATATTCTTCAGGGAACGAAGTAGCCAGCAAACCCTGCTCACCGGCTTTTTGTACCAGTGAACGCATAAGGCCCGGTTCCATACTATCAATCCTTTCCAGGATGGGCATTACTTCCGTATCAAGGTATTGATTACACATATCGCGGATCATTTTCTGTTCTTCAGAAAAATCTTCCGGTATAAATGTGGAGGCAGGATCGCTTTCCTTTACCAGCCATTCTCCGCCCTTTAATGCCTTATTGGTTACTGTTTCCATATTATAAGAGTTTAAGGTTTAAGATTTAGATCGGTTCCAACAGCGCTATGACTGTTGGTTTAATTGTTCAAATTGTCATACACTTTTTGCAAAACTTCTTTGCACATTTCCACCTGGTCGGATGGTACCCCACTCAGCGCTTCGTTTAATGTTTCCTCAGCCAGTTGCATGGTTTCTTCCTGTAGCTTTTGCGCGGCCCTGGTTAAAAAGATCTTATTGATCCGCCGGTCTTTGTCGTCTGAAACTCTTTTCACCAGGTTTAATTTCTCCAGGTTATCAACCAGACGGGTGATACTTGGCTTATCTCTAAAAGTAGCGTTGCATAACTCCTGCTGACTGGCCCCATCCTGTTTCCATAAATGATAGAGAACACTCCATTGCTCAATGGTCAGGTTTACACCGGAGGTATTGAACTTCTTCTGCAATCTTCTTGCAATAGCGGTAGAAGCCTTGCCGGTAATGAAGCTATAGAGTTCTCCTTTTTTAAAATGGTTGTTTGGCATATAGTTGTTTATGCAACTAAGTAAATTTAACGAGGTCTTTCCAGAAAAACAAATTAATTGTTCCCGATTCATTTTAAATAATCTTAATTCGTTAAATTGGAGAAACGTATTCCAAACCTGTTGAAAATAATGACCTGCCCATGCACTTTAAAACAGGTTTATGAAAAGAATTTTACTCCCCGTCTTATTGATAATGTTACAGCCGCTCTTTGGTATTTTACAGGCACAAACAAGGGTGGTGGTTTTGGGTTCTTCTACGTCGGCCGGAACGGGTGCTTCTGTATATGATTCTTCCTGGGTGGGGAAACTTCAGTTAGAATACCGAAAAAACACAACGGCAGGCAACCCGGATACGATAGTAACCAACCTGGCTGTAGGCGGCACCACTACGTATTCTGCCATGCCAACCGGATATACGCCACCGCCCGGCAGACCGCTTCCGGACCCGGCTCACAATGTAACCAAAGCCTTAAGCTTTTCTCCGGCTGTTATCATTATTAATTTCCCGACAAATGATATAGGAAGCAGTTATACGGCTAAGGAGTATATGGATAATCTTCGCTACTTATACCAATACATTAATTCAGCCGGTGTTAAAACATACATTGCTACTACACAGCCCAGAAGCCAATTTGATTTTGCAAAAAGGCTTGCAATTGCGACAGTTGGTTGACTCCATCAATAACAATTTTCGACATGGATGCTATAAACTTTTGGGATGACCTGGCAACGAATGATGATCAATATAATTTGAGGGCTGAGGTAAATTCCGGAGATGGTGTACACGTAAATAATTTTGGCCACCGCCTGCTCTTTCAAAGCGTACAAGCTAAAAATATTTTTGTTGCGAATGCGCCGCTTCCTTTATCGCTGGTTAACTTCAAGGTGCAATTACAAAATAGCAGCGGCTGCAATAACCTGGCAAACCGAACATGAGGAAGCGAACACTTTTTTTGAACTGCAGCGAGGTACGGACGGTCAAAAATTTGAAACGATAAGCAATGTAAAAGCAAAGGGAACAAACCAGGTGACAAATTATTCCTGGACCGACAATAATCTTTTACCCGGGCAAAATTTTTATCGCCTGAAGATTGTTGAACCCAATAGAGTAAGCTATTCAAGGGTTTTAAGTATTTACAACAAAAAGCCTTTTTCCATTGATAAGATCTATGTTAGTTCCTCTGCTATACATGTAACGCTGGTTAGCGATAAAACACGAATAATAACAGCAAGTATCATTAATTCATTGGGCGAGATTGTTGAGAAACTAAACTATACAATACTGTCTCCTTCTATAAGTTTAACGATCCCGGTTTCCGCATTACCTGCCGGACAATATTTTCTGCGGATAGAAAGTTTGGATGCAATGGATACCAAAGCGTTCCGGAAGTTTCCCTAACTTTTTGTTAAACACAAGGCTGACTATTAGCTTGCGCAGATTAGATTTGTGCCTAATGATTCTTGATTGGATTGTCATAGTTTTCTTTTTCCTCTATGCGCTTCTGCTTTTTTACTATAGGCGTGGCTGGCAATCGCTTTCAGAATTTATACCGCCTGAGAATAACAAGTACCGTTTTATCTCGGTCGTTATTGCGGCCCGAAACGAGGAAAACCGGATTGGCAAACTTTTAAAAACACTGGAAGAACAAACCTATCCCAAAGATTATTTTGAGATCATTGTAGTGGATGATTTTTCAACCGACACTACGGCTGCTGTAGTAAAGCAATCTTCCCTATCCAATCTTTCCCTTATTCAACCCACTGTTTCAAAGGAGGTTTCTTCCAAAAAGAAGGCCATTGAAGCAGGCATAAAACTGGCAAAGGGAGAATTGATTGTGACTACAGATGCCGACTGCATCGTTCCTGCCGATTGGCTCCGCACCATCAATAGCTTTTATACATCTACCGATGCTTCTTTTATGGCAGCACCGGTAAAATTTTCCCACAACCAAACAACCTTACAGCTCTTTCAGGCGCTTGATTTTTTAGTACTGCAGGGCATTACGGCCGCCAGTGCGGGGAATGATTTTCATATCATGTGCAACGGCGCTAACCTGGCTTATAAAAAACAAGCTTTTATAGACGTAAAAGGCTTTGAAGGAATTGACAAAGTGGCCACCGGCGATGACATGCTCCTGATGCATAAGATCCGGAAACAAAATCCTGATAAAGTTTTTTACCTCAAAAACAAAAACGCCATTGTTACTACCGAACCTATGCTGACCTGGAAAAAGTTTTTTATGCAGCGTAAAAGATGGGCCAGCAAAACCCTGGTGTATGATGATTACCGGATCATAGCGGTTCTGGCCTTTGTTTATGTATTCAATTGTCTATTTTTCATTTTATTGATCGCTTCTTTTTTTAATCCTGTTTACTGGTTTTACACGCTGGGGTACCTGCTGCTTAAAACGGCTGTTGAATGGCCTTTTGTGGCCGCTGTTGCCCAATTCTATAAGGAACAAAAGCTTATGCGCTATTTTATTTTCTTTCAACCCCTGCATATTTTGTACACGGTGATGGTTGGTGCCCTTAGCCAGTTTGGTAAATATGAATGGAAAGAAAGAACAACAAAATAAATTTTATCTTCCCCCGGTGAATTATAAGCAGCAATCATTTTGGCAGACTTCATGGAAACGACTGAAAAAGAACAAAGGCGCTATGGCAGGACTGGTGATGATCGTAATCGCCATTTTCATTGCCCTGTTTGGGTATTTCCTGGCATCTGACCCTTCACCCTTTGCCAACAGAATTATTCTGGAGATCGGCGGGGAAAAGCCAGGTTATCAACAATCTTTTTTGCTCGTAAAAAAAGAACAGCAACCCGCATCAAACTTTTTCACAAGGCTGGTGTCCGGAAAGCCGGACAAATATGAGTACCTGCCTGTCAGTTCGTGGCAGCAAAATGGCGACAGCGTCATCATTCAAAAATTTATTGATGAAGGGTTGAGCGAACGCATGGCTTTTCATAAAACCAGGGTGGCAGACGACCCGGTCATCACCCAAACATTTTATGTGGGCACGGATAAATATGGCCGCGATATTTTAAGCCGTTTAATTATAGGAACACGGGTGAGCCTTAGCGTGGGATTGATCACCGTGCTCATTTCCCTTACCGTGGGCATTACACTTGGCGCCATTGCAGGATACTTCAGGGGCAAGGCAGATGAAGCCATCATGTGGCTGATCAACGTTATCTGGAGCATTCCGACTTTGTTGCTGGTCTTTGCCATTACTTTATTATTAGGCAAGGGTTTCTGGCAGGTATTCATTGCCGTGGGATTAACCATGTGGGTGAACGTAGCAAGACTGGTTCGCGGGCAGGTGATGGCCGCAAAAGAATTGCAATACGTAGAAGCCGGAAAGGTGTTGGGGTTCTCTGACTTCCGGATCATTGCCCGCCATATTTTACCAAACATCCTCGGCCCTATTTTGGTAATTGCCGCCTCCAATTTTGCATCCGCTATTGTGATTGAAGCCGGCTTAAGTTTTTTAGGCGTAGGCGTGCAGCCACCGCAACCCAGCTGGGGCCTCATGATCAAGGAAAATTACAACTTCATTATCACGCAAAACCCTATGCTGGCATTGGCGCCGGGCTTTGCCATCATGTTGCTGGTACTGGCGTTCAACCTGTTGGGAAACGGCCTAAGAGATGCGCTGAATGTAAGAGGGAAGGTTTAAATACAAATCATGTAACAGTGCTGCATAGCCGTTTTTTATGAACTAAGCGACATAACTACTATTGGGCTTCCGTTGTGTCACTCACTTGTACGTCCTGTTCGCTATTCAGCTTTGCTTCGAAGTTGACAGAGAAACCATCGTGAAACGTGAGACGTCAAACGTGAGACAAGGGGACTATAAAGGAAACTTTGCTCTAAGTTCACATCTGACAGCTGACTTCTGAAGACTGACAACTGACATCTGACGGCTGATAGCAGCATTAAGCAACGACTTTCACATTCCTGTTCAGGCTTTCTTCCAGCGAAATAAATGTTTCGGTACGTTCAATGCCTTTTATTTTTTGCAGCTCGTCGTGTAAAATTGTCCGTAGCTGGCCAATATCCTTGCAAACCACTTCGGCAAAAATGCTGTAGTTGCCCGTTGTATAGTTCATGCGAACGATTTCGGGTATTTTTTTCAGATCCTTTGCCACCGTGTCGTACAAGGAACTTTTTTCCAGGTAAATACCAATAAAGGCAATCACATCATAACCCAGTTTTTTCAGGTCCACATGAAATTTCATTCCGTTGATGATACCGGCCTCCTGCAGTTTTTTGATGCGGACGTGAATGGTGCCTGCGGAAACAAACAATTTTTTACCCATTTCCGCATAGGAAACGCCGGCATCGTGCATCAGTTGCTGAATGATCTGCAGATCCAATTTGTCAATATTTAAAACGTCTGGCATTTTAGGGATACAATTTTGATATTATTTAATGATGATGCAATATATTGAACGAAATCTAAATTTTTTAATTATTGATTGAATATTGTAAAAGGCATTCTATTTTTGACTTATCAAAGTTCATTGAAACAGAATAAGAATACAGCCACGGAAGGGAACAATCCTAACCGTACTTAGTTCTTATTCATCTATACTGTGGGGTGATGAAACCTTAGGCAGACATGCCCCCTTGTCTCGGGGGTGGGGATCACAGGATAAACAAAAAGTAGAGCCGACGTTACTCAGGTAAGGCCGACCAGGGTTGACCACTAAATCTTTGCTTTTTCGCTAACTGCCCCGTGGAGGTTCGACTCCTCCCCCTACAGCATTTTTCATGTGTGTTTATGCCCGCATTCTGCTTGTTATCAAACGAATTGCGGGCTTTTTTATTTTGTGGTTGACTTGACTAGTTATCCGTTTAGTTACACTTCCCTTCCAAAAATTGCCTTTTATCTGACCCGAAAAAAACTTATCAGCAAGCTTTAAGATTGAATGAACTTACAAAGAGATAAGTATTTTAATGGCGGTTAATGGGAGTTTTTGGGAGAAAAAAGGACAGGATTTAAAAAAGGGAAGTTTGGTCTCTAGTTTTAAGCCATTTTTCTTAATAAGACACTAAATCCTTTGTATATTGGAATATGGAAAACAAGCATCTACTAAACGATAAGGAGGTCCCACAAAGGCCAGCTGAAGATCCTTCTCCATCTATTAAGACAGAGCCAATAATAATTACTACAAAAGAAACAAGCTAACAAACAACCCTAAGAATATAATAAGACTAAAAACCGCTGTATACAAGCAGTACCGGAATATTCCAATTCTATTGTTATTTGCGTTCCTATTGGATGAAATTCGGTGTTGGTTTTGTTCTATTTCTGATAAGTACAAATATTTTAGTTGTTCATCTTCATTTAAACCAGGTATTTCCATATACCTTGGTAGAAATATTTTGTCCGGTTCCGTTCCCGCATACCACACATGGCGCACTTTTATCAATTGTAGCAATAAATAAAGGCTCACCAATAAGATAAGAGAGTCGATGACACAAATCATAAACAATAACTGGTTAAGGTTATCATTTAAATACTTTTTGATTATTACTCCCAAAGAGGCAGTGAGCAAAGGAGCAATAATTCCTATTAGCCCATAAGAGCGAGTTGTAATATTCTTCCCTTCATCCAAAATCTCTTTTAATCTTTTTTCTGACTGATCAAAAACAAACTTGTAGCTATCCTTGGAAACCTTCTCCCAATCTTTAAGACCATGTCTCCACATTGGAGTTAATTCTGCTCTTGGTTTTAACCTACCCTTTATTTTATTTAATAACAAATTGATCATGTCTTCAACAGGATAATTGCATTAGGAATACAAGCTTTTACAAACATTTCCCCAAAGTGAGTTATAGTGGCTATATCATTACAAATTACTCCTTTTTGATCTTTTTGGGTTTTGGGATCGTTCCAAATTATATCATCGTCTTTTATTCTCTTCCAATAGATCAAACCTAGGGATTTAAGGTGTTCTATATATGTAAAAAAATGATTTGGGAATATTAATTTGTTTATCAAATCCAGACTTCCAATGGGTACAATGGGTTCAAATTGTTGTTTTTCCTTATTCAAATCTCTACTATGTTGGAGGTCTAATGGAGATTCATTTAAATAATATAATACCAATGCTTCATCAGGCGATATTTGTTCAATTAAGCTAAAAAATGCCGGATGAGCCTCGCTTACCCTTTCCTTATCTATTGCTCTTTTTAAAAGTTCTAGATATAAATCTGTGAGGTAATTATTCTCATCTAAATATTTCAACTTCTCTAGTACTGGACCGCTCAAAGATGGCGGGGCCTCAATCTGTCTATCCTCGGGAACCGATTCCCTAACCTTATCCAAATATTTTGTCAAACGATCTTGGTAAGATGCTAAAAGTTGAATCGGCGCTGTAAAGAGTCTTGCCGCTTTAATAAGATCTGACAGGGCTCTGCTACTCTCTTGAAGTGGGTGAGAAATGCCGTCTTCATAAATTTTTTTTATAGTTTCAACTCCTAGGATGTTTGCTAGTTTTTCCAATTCCATACTTATATTTTCAAATGTTTAGGCACCTTACCCCATCAACTTTTGCAAGTGCCTGGCTATTCTTATTTGTTGCTGAGGAATTCTTTCGTTCTGCACTCCACCTAAAGGGAGATCAATCTTCTCCTCCAATATGGTTAGTAGTTCATCAATCAACACGAGGATGACCGAGTTACAGGATAACAGTAATACAAGAAGGCAAAAGGGTATGTAATTCATATAGCAGGTTTTGGTATCTGCTTTGTAATATATAGATTTTATCGTATTCCTTCTATCCCCACCTATCTTATTTAATTTAAAATGGCGGTTTATTGGAAGGTTAGCCCCGTCTCTTGCCTTTTGACTCTTCTAATAAAAGTGCCAACCCGGCCATAGTATCTTTTGAAGATTATTCTTAATATGCACTATGGAGCATTGCTATGAGAATTCACCAGCTAACGTTTACAAGATTTGTTGCGGCCATGGCTATCGTGGTTTACCATTTTGGCCGTGTGGTGCCGCCCTTTAACAACCAGCATTTAGCATCGCTTGTTCATCATGCTAACTTAGGCGTAAGCTATTTCTATATTCTTTCAGGCTTTGTAATGATGATTGCCTATTACAAAAAGGATCCATCACCGGTTACACCAATGGTTTATTACAAAAGCAGGATCGCAAGAATTTATCCTGTTTATTTCATAGCACTCCTGCTTGTCGTATTCTATTATGCTTTAAAATCGGTACATACCAGCCCCCTTTCCGTGCTTTTAAGTTTGTCCGGACTGCAGGCCTGGTATCCGCCTTCTGCCTTGCAACTGAACTATCCGGGCTGGTCCATTTCTGTAGAATTGTTTTTCTATCTCTTATTCCCCTGGCTGTTCAACAGGTTGTACCTGAGATATAGTTTCAACAAACTTCTGATTCTGATCATTGCCATTTGGTTTTTAAGCCAGCTTTTTTTTAATGGGGTTCTTCATTCTTCTTTTTACAGAGATTTTCCTTCCAACAGGGCCAATGCTCTGTTTTATTTCCCCTTAATGCATTTGAATGAATTTTTAGTGGGAAATCTGGCAGGGCTCTTTGTTATAAGGAACAAGAACCTGACATTTAAAAACGCTGACATTTTCATACTGCTGCTTGTTCTAATGATGGTTTTTCTTGTTAACAGCCGACTTGCCTGTAAGTTTTCACAATGGACTTTTAGCCATTTTTATTGTGCCCTTTCTTATACTGTTGTCATTAAGTAAAGGATTCTTTTCTACTATTGGCTCTTCCAAAGCCTTACAGTTTTTAGGAGAAATCAGTTACGGTATTTATATTTTACAGGTTCCGGTGTACCTGTATTGCTACGAACTATTTACAAGGCTGGGTCTGAAAAACTTATACGGTACTTTTTTACCTGTATTGTTTCATGCTGATAGTAACGTCTGCTGTATTTTATAAACTGGTAGAAAAACCTTTAAGAGACAGGATCAAAAACAATACGAGTCGTAATAAAATTGTGTTGCAAACCACCTGATTTGAAGCTTTACTTACTAAAGGGAGATGATGCATACGATAAGAATACCAGCTGCATCTTATTTACTTTCCATTATGGCAAACTTCACAACCTCTTTTAAATCCTGCGTTAGCTCCTGGTCATTGTCGCCTTTTTTATAGCAGGCGGTTACGCCAAGGTCAAACAGTTTGGCTTTTATTTCTTCTGAAACGGTGCCGGAAAGAATAACGACAGGCACTTCTTTGAAAAAAGAATTTGATTTTAAATAATTGACCACTGCCTTTCCGTTCATGTAAGGCATTTTGTAATCAAGAATGATCAAAGAGGGTTTCACATTCAGGCTGCTGATCAGCTCTGTATATTTTATAAACTGCAGGGCATCACCGAAAAACTTGACGTTATCGTCTAACCCCATTTCTGCAAAAGAAGTATGTAAAAGATAACGGTCCTCGTCGTCATCGTCTACAACTATTATAAACGGTTTGTGCTGATCCATTTCAGTTTTTTAAATTCGATGAAGGCTTGTATCAAAGGAAATGGAGGTAGTACTGTGCAAGTACAAATTACATTAATTTTTTTATTTACAACCCTGCAAATAAAAGAAGAAGAATAAAACTTTAAAACCTTGTTTTAGAGGCCAATGTATTTCGAACGAAATATTTATGGTTTCTGATTTTTTGCGCTATCCACCCAGGCTTTTGCTACATCTCTTCACAAAGGGCTACTACCAAAGCCGCTTTCAGGTGGACAGGAGAACCACGTGAAACGTAAACTGAAACGTCTTATAAAGGAAGTCTTGCTACAGGTTCACATCTGACGGCTGATATCTGACTTCTGACGGCTCACTGTAAGGCGCTGCGTTATACTGATTCTATAACCGGCAACAACAATTTATTTTTCTACCAGATCAACCAGCTGCACCACCTCTAATCCTTTGCGGGCCGGGCCGGTCAGCACCTCACCGTGTATGGAATACCGGGCCCCGTGACAGGGACAGTCCCAGGTTTTCTCCGCACTGTTCCAGTCCACCACGCATTTAGCATGGGTACATACGGGATTTAAAGCATGCAGTTGTCCTCCTTCATCTTTATAAATTGCCAGCGTATCGCCTTCATATTTTACTACCCTTGCTTCGCCATGTGCCAGGTCGGACAGTTCGTGTATTTTACCGGCAGAAATTCTTTTTCCAACAAACTGCGCTACCACATCGGCATTCTCTTTTACAAAAGAGGCAAAGCCCGCCATTGGTTTTACCCGGTTGGGATTAAACAAGGCAGCGTAAGCATTTTCTTTTTTTAAGATCAGATCCGTTAACAAAGGCGCCGCAATATGGCTGTAGGTCATACCATTGCCGCCATAACCGGTTGCCACTAAAATATTTCCGGAGCTGCCTGGTAATAAACCAATATAGGCCAATCCATCGCTTGGTTCAAAATATTGCGACGACCATTTGAAGGCAACCCTATCCACAGGAAAATAGTTTCGGGCATGTGCCTCCAGGCGGTTAAAACAGGCTTCTGTATTTTCTTCATGTCCTGTTTTATGATCCTCGCCTCCCACAATAAAATATTTTTCGCCATCTATTTCCTGTGTACGGTAATAATGATAGGGATCATACATATCATACGACAAACCTTCAGGGTACACATCACCCCTCAACTTTACAGCCATAGCATAACTGCGGTAAGGGGCACATCGGAAATGCAAAAGGTTTATACCCGGAGGAATATGTGTTGCATAAATGAGGTAACTGGCTTCCACTACACCACAACTGGTTTGCACAACCACACCGCCTTCTTTTTCTGCCACATCTTCCACCCCGCAATTTTCCAGAAGCACACCACCGGCTTCTTCAAACGCTTTGGCCAGTGCATATACATAACGGCTGGGATGTACCTGTGCCTGGTCACGATACACAATTGCTTTTTGAAATTCAATCGGTATTGGAATACGGTCCGAATAGCTAACATCCACGCCTGCTTGTTGGGAAGCTTTGAAAATCTTATCTAATTGTTCAGTTTGTTTATCATCCCTTGAATAGAGGTAGCCATCTTTTTGTTCGTAACCACAATTAATGGCGTATTCTTCTATATTGGACCGGTAGAGTTCTAAAGCCTTGCCTGTAGCACTGGCTACCAACTGTATAGCATCTTCCCCAAAATCTTTTTGTATTTGATGATAGGAGGTATCAAAAAACGTATTTAAATGCGCCGTGGTGCCGCCTGTGGTTCCAAAACAAACTGTGTGAGCCTCTGCAATCAGGCACTTCTTACCGGCTTTCTGCAACTGAAGGCCCGTTGTTATCCCGGTAACACCGGCTCCTGCAATAATCACATCAAACACCTGTTTTGGAATATGCTGAGCCTTAGGGCTATAAGATTGCATTTTATCCTGCCAAAGGCTGGTTGTTGCGCCATCTCGTTTCATAAAATCTCTTTTTTTATTTTATGAAAAAATAATGCCCAAAGAGCGAACAGCATTCGGGGTTAAAAGGTTGCTTGCAGGCAATGAAGCTAAATAGCAATAAAGGGAAAATCAAAAGAGGATGTGAAGTAGTGGAGACAACATTTGTCTTCGGATCGAAACAAAGATCTTTTTGAAATTCAGGTTTCACCACTTTTCATCTTCAGGAATAGTATCATTGTAGGGAAAAGAACTTTTTGTTTTTAGTTTTTCTTCCTGCCGTTCCATCAAAAGATCAGCTATTAAAACAGCGGCATCGGTTTGGGGATGTTCCTGCAAAAGTTGTTTCAACCTGGCTTCATTCACATCCACCCTGTAAAGTGTTTGCACCAGCCGGGCAAAATCATGTATCAATAAATAATTAATGCAGTCTATCAGTTGTTGTTTTATTTCTTGCTTTTTGTCAAAAGAAGCTTCAACTGTTAGCTGTTGTAATATGAGATCCATTTGTTGCGGCAGCATTGCAATTACAAAAGTCTTAACAAGCAAATGTCTTAAGTTTATCCTTACTATTAACCGTTAATCCTAAATAAACCAAACTATCTACGAACTGCGTCGTATAATTGTCAAAACTTAACCAAACTGTATGAGAATAATTGCTCTTTGCATTTTTGTGTTTTTTCTGCAAACTCAGCTATCTGCCCAGGGAACCATAAAGGGCAAGCTGGTTGATTCTCTTTCTAAAAATCCTTTAGGCCTGGCTACTGTTACGGTTTTCAAGGCCAGTGACACCACGTTAATTACCTATCGCCTGAGTAGTCCTGAAGGCGAGTTTAAAGTACCCGGCCTTCCTTTGAATTTGGCCTTACGGGTGGTTATTTCTTATTCGGGATATGATGCTTTTAGAAAGGAATTTACCTTAACTGATGAAACAGCGGTTGACCTGGGAAATGTTACACTGAATTCCAGTTCCAAAACTTTGGATGAAGTGTTAGTCATTGCTGAACGTCCACCCGTAACCGTAAGAAGGGACACGATTGAATTTAATGCTTCTTCTTTTAAAACCCTGCCGACCTCACTGGTGGAGGATCTTCTAAAAAAATTACCGGGCATTCAGGTGGACAGGGATGGAAATATCATGGCCAATGGCAAAAGGGTCAACCGCATCATGGTAGATGGCAAATCGTTTTTTGGTGATGACCCTAAAATGGCCACCCGCAATTTGCCGGCCAACGTGATTGATAAAATCCAGGTAACGGACGATAAAGATGAAGCGGCCCGCAACTCAGATGGTGATCTGACCAACATAGGACAAGTGATCAACCTGACCCTGAAAAAAGGCGTAAAAAAAGGCTGGTTCGGAAAACTATATGGCGGCGCCGGAACAAAGGACCGTTATGAGGTGGGTGGCATTGCCAATATTTACCGGGATACCATGCAGCTAAGTGTTTTGGGCTTTAGCAATAATGTGAACCGCAGCGGCTTTTCGATGAAAGAAGTGCAGGACCTGGGCGGATTTAACCGTAGTGGTTTTAATTCTATGATGGTTACCAGCAGGGGTGGACAAACCGGTTTTGCCCTGAATGGCATCTCGTTTGGCGGCATAGATGCCGGCATTGCCCGGGCCAGCGGTGCCGGATTTAATTTGAACCATGCCCCCAGCAAGAAAAAATCGTTTTTCCTGCAATACTTTTTTGGCAACACGAAAAACAATGTATTGCAAACCAACAATACGCAGCAGTTCATTAACGACACTACTGTAAATACGCTTACCAATACAAACTCGGCCCGCCTGGCCTTTACCCACAATGTCGGCGCCGGCGCCAATTTAAAACCGGACTCTCTGACCGATATCAACTTCCGGTCTAATTACGCTTACTCCAGTACAGATGAAAATGTGCAGGCAAAGATTAAAGTGGATAACAGTAAAACAGGCCAGGTGAGTTCAGGCCTGGGCGATCAGTTCAACAATGTTTATAACAATAATTACAACCACAACCTGTCGCTTACCCGCCGCTTCAAAGCCAAAAAAGGAAGAACATTGAATATTTTCCACTTCCTGAATTACACCAAAAACCTGCAGCGCTATATAACGGAGTCAGATTATCAATACTATTATCCCTCTTACGAAGACCGGTTCTTCGACCAGTTAAGAAGACAGGAAGTTCCGACCTTATCAATTAATACCAGCGCCAATTTTGCTGAACCGCTTTCGAAAGCACTGACGCTGCGTTTTAATAACCGTTACGAGTTTTTAAAAGACAAACAGGACATCGGCATTTACGATGGCGCAAATTCGAAATACGAAGTGTTGAATGAAACCAAAAGCAGTGGCTTTGAGCGGACCCAAAACCGTTTTAATTCCAACCTGGCCTTATCGTACAAGATCAAAAAAGTAACGATCACAGCCGGCATCAATGGTTTGTGGCAGCATATTCATAACGAGTTCCGGAATATTGCACAACCCATCAACAGCAACTTGTTTAATGTGTTGCCCAATTTTTCTTTTAACTGGAAACAGCTATCGGCCAGTTACAATCAAAATGTGGCGGCGCCTTCTACCAGTTATTTGATTCCGGTGCCGGATAGCACCAATCCGTTTTACATCCGTTATGGTAATCCTTATTTAAAACCAGCCATGCGCCGGCAGTTTTACATCAGCAATTTTAATTTCTTCCAGGGCAGTGGCGCCAGTTATAATTTTTACATCAACGGAAGCTTTACGGATAACGATGTGATCATGAGCCGCACCGTAAATGCCAATGGTGTACAATCGGTGGTGCCTGTAAATGCGGATGGAAGTATTAATTTTTATGCAGGTGTTGGTTTTGGAAAAGAATACAAGAACAACCAAAAATTCATTTTTAATTTTCGCATCAGTCCTTATTTCAATTTTGACCGAAGAAAATTAATGGTGAACAAAAATGTAAGTACGGCCACCAATTACAACTTCGGGCCCAATTTCACTATGGGTCTTAACTGGAACGACGTGCTGGAATTCCGCCCGCAATACAGCCCAGGCATTAGCCGCACCAGCTATACCGATCCTTCTTTTAAAAACATAAAAGCAGTGACGCATTCTGTGGAAGGAGAACTGATTCTGCGCTGGCCTAAGAAACTGATCTGGGAAACCAATATTGCGTACCGCCACACCGACCAGGTAGCGCCGGGATTGCCAAAGGAAAATATTTTGTGGAACGCAGGTGTTACGTTAATGATGCTGAAAGGCGATGCAGGCTTGTTGAAACTGGGTGTGTTTGACCTGCTGGACCGCAATAACGGATTGTACCGGTACACTACGCAAAACCAGATCGTTGACAATGAAACCAACGTGCTGAAACGCTTTACCTCCCTTTCCTTTACGTACAATATCCGCAACATGGGAGCACCTAAAAAAGTAGGTGGCAGAGACAGGCTGTTTTTGTTTTAAGGCAAGGACGGCCCCCTCTAACTCCCCCGGTGGGGGGAGAATGGCAGCCGCACAGACCCTAAGGCTTAATTGATTCTATACTAAAAACGCTCAACTTTTAAAAGGTTGAGCGTTTTTAGTATAGGATCGAATAAGCTGGCTCTGTGCGGCTTGGGTTCCTCCCCCCACCGGGGGAGTTAGAGGGGGCCGGCCGCGGTCTTAAAACTTCTCCACCACGCCCAGTCCAAACAAGGCAAAATCATATTTCGCCGGGTCCTGCGGATCAAATTGTTTTAACTGCTCCGTTAGCTCTAATGCCGTTAACCAATCCACCTGCTTGCGGCTGATAAGATCAAAACGCTTGGCCACTCTGGCCACATGCACATCAATGGGGCAAATTAATTGTGCAGGAGAAATCGTTTTCCAGATGCCAAAATCAACGCCTTTGTTATCGCGTCGCACCATCCAGCGCAAAAACATATTCAGGCGTTTACAGGTAGAACCTCTTTCGGGTGTGGCAATATGTTTTTTGGTTCTGGCCGGTGCATCGGGCAGGGAAAAAAAATAGTGCTGAAAACCTACCAACGCTTTTTCAATGTTCGCATCACCCGGCTGCATCCATTGGCTGAAAGCCGTTTCCAGCGATTCGTTTTGGGAATAGTGATGATGCAGCCACTCAATAAAATATAAAAGATCCGTAGCATTAAAGGTGCGGTGCTTAAATGCGGTTAATCCTTTTAAGCCTTCCGGTGTGGGATGAAGACAAAAATCATGTGGCGCATTGTCCATCAGTTGCATCAGCTCTTTGGTTTTATTGATGATGATGGTGCGGTTGCCCCAGGCAAAAATGGAGGCGAAAAAACCGGCTATCTCAATGTCCTGTTTTTTGGTGAAGCGGTGCGGAATACAAACAGGATCCGATGCAATGAAAGAAGGCTGATTGTATTCATCAACCTTTTTATCCAGGAAGTCTTTTAGTTGGTTATTCACAAAAAAGAAAGCTTTAGTAAGGCTTTATTAAAACAATGATTTTGCTTTCGCAAATACTCCAGCAAGTATGGATAATGATCATCGCCGGTAAGAACGACAATGGTTTTGCCGGGATATTTTTCCAGAATAGCACCAAGCCTTTCCTGCATCTTTTTATTTCTTTCAGTATAAAAATCGGTGAGCTCGGCAAAATCGCTTCCCTGCAATTGCAGGTTCAGACAATCGTAATACACTTTGGTTAAAATAGCATCGCTGCTCCGCAGTATATTTTTAAGTGAATTGCCTTTCAGAATGTTCATCCTCTCATCCGTGTAAGACCGGCAGCGGCTTAACCTGGAGGTATAAACGCTGTCGCTGTCCAGCAAACGCTCCAAAGCCTTTATCCGGAATTGATCCTGCCAGTAACGGTCCGGAATGGATTTGCCTTCCAGTTCACTTCCCAACCAGTCAAATCCTTCCATAGCAGCGGAAGAAAACCAGTACCGCATCATCCACATTTCATACGGATAGTTCTTTTTTAAATAGGCGGTATCGGAAGCTACATCTTCGGCTCTTATCTCCACCGCAATTACGTCAGGATGCAATCTTGCTACGGTAGCTTTCAGCGAATCATAATTGTACAGTTTATTGGTCTTATGCAAGCCGTGAAGTGTTGGAATAAGGCAAACCTTTGTTTGCGCAAAGCCTGAAACGAACAGGCAAAGGCTCAGTACTGTACTGAAAAATCGTTTGTTCATAAAATGGCAAAGCTACCAAGTGTCTTTAAAAGGCCGGCGATCTGTTGTTATAAAATATAAAGTGGAATCTTTTGCGAAAGCTCTATTGAAAAAAGGACAGCATAAAAGAAAAAGATGATTTTTTACATGTGCCCGTTGTGTTTGCCCTTTAATATTATAGGAGGAGAACCCGGGTTACAAAAAACACAAGAAGAATTCTCAAAAAAAGTTCACGCAAAGACCCAATAGTTTTCTTCTGTAACCTTTGCGTCTTTGCGTGAAATAAAAAGTAGTGGAGGATTGTATGTGATTGTTTAACCAATCGCCTGCTTCAGATCTTCAATCAGGTCCTCCACATCTTCAATGCCTACACTTAAACGGATCAGAGAATCTGTCAGCCCGTTTTTTAATCTTTCTTCTCTGGGTATGGAGGCATGCGTCATGGTAGCCGGATGATTGATCAGCGATTCCACCCCTCCTAAACTTTCCGCCAGTGCAAATACTTTGGTTGAAGTGAGAACTTTTTTAGCCGCTTCTGTACTGTCATCTTTTAATTCAAAGCTCATCATGCCGCCAAAACCACGCATTTGTTTTTTGGCAATTTCATAATTGGGATGATCTTCAAAACCGCACCAGTACACCTTGCCTACTTTAGGATGATTGCGCAGGAAGTGGGCCACTTTTTCTCCGTTCTCGCAATGGCGCTGCATGCGAACGTGCAGGGTTTTAATACCTCTTAGCACTAAAAAGCAATCCTGCGGGCCAGGTACGGCGCCACAGCTTTTTTGTATAAAATATAACTGATCTCTTACCTCCTTGTCATTCATCATTAAACAACCTTGTATCACATCGCTGTGCCCGCCCAGGTATTTAGTGGCCGAATGCATTACAATATCAGCACCAAGGTCTAATGGGTTTTGCAAATACGGTGAGGCAAAAGTATTGTCAACGCAAAGCAGGGCCTTTGCTTCTTTTGCAATAGCGGCCACGGCAGCAATATCCACAATATTCATTAAAGGATTGGTTGGCGTTTCCACCCATATAAGCCTTGTGTTATTGTTTACATACTGGCGAATAGAAGCTGCATCATGCATGTTTACATAATGAAATTTAATGCCGAATTTTTCAAAGATCTTAGTGAACAACCGGTAGGTTCCGCCATACAGATCATTGCCTGTTATCACTTCATCGCCGGGTTGCAACAGTTTAATAACCGCATCGGTTGCAGCCACGCCACTGCTAAACGCCAGGCCATACTTACCGTTCTCAATAGCCGCAAACGCTGCCTCCAGTGCCGCACGGGTTGGATTTTGACTTCTTGCATATTCATAGCCTTTATTCTGGGCCGGTCCTTCCTGCACATACGTAGAGGTTTGATAAATGGGCGTCATGATGGCACCGGTGGTAGGGTCGGGCTCAACACCTGCATGTATGAATTTTGTTCCAAGCTTCATATAGTTAATTTAAGAAGTGCAAAGATGGAGAATAAGATTCATCTTATAGACAGGCTCCTTTTTTTCCACTTATCCGCCTTATTTCCTATTTAACAATAGCTTAACCGGCAAAATGTAACACGGAAAAACGCAACTCACGGTATGAAATTCACCTTTCAACACTGGTTTTTTGCAGTTCGAAAAAAATCACAATTGCTTCACCTGGCAGCTTCAAAAAATAAGTTCGCCGCTTGCGTAGAAGTGCTTGACGAAATATTTCGTACAATTTACCTTCACAGTATTCTTTTAAATCAAAACCTCTCAACCATGAAAAAGATAATCGCCATTGCCGCAGCATCCATCTTGTTTGTGTCTGCATCGTTTGCAGCTAATCCTAACCAAAAAGTGCTGGATGCTTTTAGTAAAACATTCAAGCAGGTAAAAGAAGTGACCTGGCAGGATGTTGACAATAACTACGAAGCTAATTTCAACCAGAACAATATCACCTATCGCATTATGTACGATCAGGAAGGGAACGTGGTGAAGAGCATCCGTTATTACTATGCGCAAAACCTGCCCATCTTTATCCAGGCCAAGCTCACCAAAAAATATGATGGCCAAAAAGTGTTTGGTGTTACAGAGCTTACTACTGAAAGTGATGTTATTTACTACATCATATTAGAGGACGCAAAAACCTGGACTCATGTACAATCCGATGCTTACGGAAATATGTTCACCGAAAAGAAATTGAAAAAAGCGTAAGCCTTATTGAAATAAAAAAGCAGCGCTCCAATATTTCCAGTCTTTATTTTCAGCTACATGTGCCTCATGTGGCTGAATTTTTTTGTTGAGTACGGAAGAATTTAAAACCTGTTGACTCACCAACACTTCCTTTGCTTTTTGTATTTCCCTTTGCACGTTAGCATTCGTCATCCATTTTTTTTGCGGCGGCTCAAAGCCCACTTTGTCTTTTCGCCATGTTATTTCTTTTGGCAACACATCATCAACCGACTTTCTGAGGATCCATTTTGTCCAGCCCTGGTGAATTTTGAAATGCGGAGGCAGGGTAAATAAAAACTCTACCAGCTGATGGCTTAAAAAAGGAAGCCGCACTTCCACCGAATGGGCCATGCTGTTCCGGTCGGCCAGGCGCAACAATTCTTCTAAACCATTTACAAAGGTGTTGAAGTATAAAGCACTGTTGAGGTCAAAATGCGCCGGTGTGCTGTAATACAGTTCTCTTTTATGAGCAAAGGCAAAATCCCTGTTTAAATCCGGATGGCGAAAGGCTTGTTTTGCCTTGCGGGTTTGTACCAGGCTTGCAGCCAGGTGGGGAAACAAAGCGGCAATCTTGTTTTGCCACCCAAACGATTCCTTTACACCTAAAGCCTGGGCCGCTTTTAACTCATTGCTCTTGTTCAATTTTTTTTGACGATACAATTCCAGCCAATACCATTTGTAGTATTTGCGGTAGCCCCCCAACACTTCATCGGCTCCCTGCCCGTCCAGTAAAACAGTTACCCCATTTTGTTTTGCCAGTTCAAAAACTTTGTATTGCGCCAAAGCACTGGCCGAAGCAATGGGCTCTTCCTGGTGTGCCATCAGCCTTTGCATGATGGCAACAATATCATTCTCTTTTATTTCAGCAATGTGATGATCCAGTCCAAACTGTTTTGCCACCTGTTGTGCATAGCATAATTCGTCCTTTTCAAAACCGGGAAAGGAAGCAGTAAAACATTTGTGCGAATAGTTTGCACTTGTTTGCCTGTCGCAAAAAGCCACCACGGCCGAACTGTCCAGGCCTCCGCTCAGGCTGGTACCGATTGCTACATCACTGCGCAAACGCTTATCAATAGACTGGGCAAAAAGGGCTTTGAATTGCTCCATAGCAGCGGCTTCGGAAATATTGGTATTGACCTCCGCATACACCTGCCAGTATTTTTCTATGGTTAATTCCTGCTTCGCCAGGGAATACGAAAGAAAGCTGGCTGCCGGCAGTTTTTGTATGTTCTCAAAAAAAGTTTCGCCGGGGTTGGCAGGATTGCCTGTATAATCAATGGAAAGGAAATTATACAGCATGGCTTTATTCACTTCTTTTTCAACTCCCATCTTCCACAGCGCTTTCATTTCCGAAGCAAAAGCCAGTTGGCTGCCATCATAAAAAAAGAAGAAAGGCTTTTCGCCAAACCGGTCCCTTGCCGCAAAAAGTTCTTGTTCGGTTTCATCCCAAATGGCAAAGGCAAACATGCCGTCAAAGCGTTGCAGGCAAGCCTTTCCAAAAGCAGCAAAAGCAGCCACAATTACTTCGGTGTCGGAGGCGGAGTGAAAACTGATAGCCTTTGTTTTTTAGCTCCTCACGCAATTCAACATGGTTGTACAATTCACCATTATGAATAATGTGGTAGCGGTTGAGGTAGCACATGGGTTGTGCAGCCCTGCTGCTGAGATCAAGAATGGATAACCTTCGGTGCCCAAACGCAACAGTTTGTTGAGGATTTACAAAATACCCTTCACTTTCCGGGCCGCGATGGGTTAAAGCAGTGGTTGCTTTTTCAATGCACTGCTGTGAGACCAGCACTGAATTTTTTGAAACGATTCCTGCAATGCCACACATACGCTTTCTAAAATTGAAGGGGCAAACGTGCCACAACAGTATCCCAGGCCATTACCAGGTCGGCTCCGCTGCTGGTTTGCTGAAACACCATGCTGAAATATTCAACCGGCTGGTTGGTAATTTGAATCGGAATGTCAACCTTAAAAACATCGTCCTGGGGGTTTGGTCTCAATCCCCAGGTGTTTAAATTGGTATTCAGAACAATGGTCCATTTATCCTGGTAAGGAATGGTATAAATTACATACTTCCCTTTTGGTACTTTTTTATTTTGAATGGTTACCGGTTGAAAGAATTCTATTTCTGTTGCTTCGTTCGCTCCCAGGCGCCAGGGTTCTCCGTATTTCAGCAGCGAACCAAATATCCTTCTTCCCTGGCGGTGCGGACGGCTGTAAATAACCCTTACTACAGGCGGGGTCTTTGTTTTCCCTGACATTTTTTGCACCGGATAATCTACCGGAAAATAACTCATGTCCATGGGCGACACATCCACAGGTGCGTAAGGATTGAGGCTATCTGTTTTCAACAGGTTTGAATCTTTTGGAAGCAAAGTGGGGCGTACAGATGGCTGACTCCTTTGTTCATTACATGATACCAATCCAAGAAGGACCACAAAAAACCATTTCATGCCGAAAAAATACGGCTTTTCGGGTAGGCAGCAAAAAGGCAGGGAGAAGTTTGTGGTTTATAGTTTATGGTTTGTAGTTGTTTAGATCGGTTATTCATTTCTTCATTTAAATTTTTCTTATTCCCGTTGTTTTATTTTTTTGTACTAAGCCGCATTGCTGCTATGTAGCTTTCGTTGCGTCGCACTCGTGTACGCTTTGTTCACTATGCAGCTTTTTATTTCACGCAGCGAACGCCACGATACAGCGGCGCAGCGTCGTTGCTCCGTTGCGTGCTCGGGCTGCGAGAAACAATGACGAATAGAATTGTTACAGTACAAGAGTGCGACGCAAGTGGAGCATCATAGCAGCACAACAGCTGGTAGCAAAAGAATAACAAGCTAAAAAAGGCAATTACAAACGCAGTAGTGAAAGATCGATTTAAAGAACCATAAACTAGAAACCACAAACTATAAACTGCTTTATTTTTTTTCCGGCACAGTGATCCAATTGTGTTCGTCTTTGGCAATGAGTGCTTCGGAATCTTCAGGGCCCCAGGAGCCGGGAGCATAGTTGGGAAAATCAACAGGCTGCCGTGCCTGCCAGGTTTCTGAAATGGGTTGAATAATCTTCCAGGCGGCTTCCACCTGGTCGGCTCGCATAAAAAGTGTGGCATTGCCTTCAATCACATCATCCAGCAGGGTTTCGTATGCCTCGGGTTGGTTATCGCCATAGGCTTCTGTATAACTAAAGGTCATATCCACCGGCTGCAATACCATATTCGGGCCCGGTTGTTTGGCCTGAAAACGAAGCCGTATATCCATACTGGGTTGTATGCTGATGGTTAAGCGGTTTGGCCGCCATGTTTCGCCTGCCTCCGGGGGAAAGGCATACTGCGGCGCCGGTTTGAACTCTATGGAAATAATGGACATTTTGGATTGCATGGCCTTACCCGTACGAACATAAAATGGAACGTCTTTCCATCGCCAGTTGTCCACGTAAAATTTTACGGCTGCAAATGTTTCTACAAAAGATTGGGGGGATACATTTTTTTCTTCGCGGTAAGCCTTCATTTGTTTGCCTTGCATCCATCCGCTGCCATACTGTCCGCGAACAGCATTTTTATGTACTTCGTCTTTTTCCCATTTGCGGATGGCCATCAGTACATCCAGCTTTTTATTGCGGATCTCATCGGCATCAAAAGACACGGGAGCTTCCATGGCAATCATACAAAGCAACTGCAGAATATGATTTTGTACCATATCTTTCAATGCGCCGGAGTGTTCGTAATAATTACCGCGGTCTTCTACACCAATTTCTTCTGCCGCGGTTATTTGTACGTGGTCAATATAATTGCTGTTCCATATGGGCTCAAATAACCCATTGGCAAAACGCAGGGCCAAAATATTTTGCACGGTTTCTTTGCCCAGGTAGTGATCGATGCGATAGATCTGTTCTTCTTTAAACAAATGACCGAGCCGGGCATTCAGTTCCGTAGCACTTTTCAAATCATGCCCGAAGGGTTTTTCAAAGACCATTCGGGAGCGGGAGGCATTGGAGGTAAGCTTTGCCTTGTGCAGTTTTTCGGCAATGGTGGGTGCCAGTTGCGGCGCTACCGACATATAATAAATGGTAGTGACTTTAGCCTTCCATGCCTCTTCTGTTTTTTTAACCCGGGCAGCTATGGTTTTGTAGGTGCGGTCATTCTCCAGGTCGGCTTTCATGTACTCTATATGTGCGGAAAATTCTTTCCATGCAATTTGAATACAACCCGGCCTTCGTGAATGTTCTTCAATGCCTTTTTTGGTGTGGTTGCGAAAACTGTTATTGGTAAAATCGGTTCTGCCAATGCCAACAATCAAAAACTGTTCGGGCAAATATTTATCTAAATAAAGATTGTATAAAGCCGGCATCAACTTGCGATACGTAAGATCGCCACTGCCACCAAAAATGAAAATGATAGTGGGTTGTCGTGAATGTTCTTGCATAGCTTATAATATTTACCGTTTACAGTATTTGAATAAGGGTCTGGTTATTATCAGCTGGCGATGAACCGAAAACCGGATTACTGTTCATCAGCCTGCCATTCCGTATGGAACACACCTTCTTTATCGATACGCTGATAGGTGTGGGCACCGAAATAATCTCTTTGCGCCTGTATTAAATTGGTGGGAAGGCGTTCACTTAAATAAGCATCAAAATAAGCCAGCGCACTGCTTAAGCCGGCCACCGGTATTTTAGATTGTACGGCAGCCGCCACAACCCGGCGAGTGCTTTCTTCCCTGCCTTTCACCAAAGCTGCTATGTCTGCATCTAAAAGCAGGTTGGGGAGTTTGGGATCTTTTTTAAAAGCTTCTGTAAAATTTCCCAGCAGCGCCGAGCGGATGATACAACCGGACTTCCAAACCTGGATAACAGAGGGCAAAGGAATATTCATTGCCAGTTCATCTGAAGCTTTGGCCAGCATGCTTAGTCCTTGCGAGTAAGCCATGACAAAGCAAAAAGCCAAAGCGTTTTCCAGGTCAGAAATAAACCCGGTGTTGGCTTCATGAGCAATGATTTGTTGTTGAAAAAGTTGAGCGGCCTTTGTTCTTTGTTCTTTGTACACCGACAGGTCTCTCATGGAAACAGCCATATCAATGGTTGGAATGGCCACCGGAAGGTCCATGGCTTCCTGCGAGGTCCATTTGCCCGTACCTTTCGATCCGGCCTGGTCAAGGATCTTATCAATTAAAAATTCATTGGGATGTTTTGTTTCATTATCACCGGTTTTAAAAATTTCTGCGGTGATCTCTATTAAAAAAGAGTGCAGCTGGCCTTTGTTCCATTCAAAAAAAATATTGTGCAGTTCGGGGTTACTCAATCCGCCGCCCCGGTGTAAAAGGTCATACGCTTCACTGATCATTTGCATCATGGCATATTCAATACCGTTGTGCACCATTTTTACATAATGGCCGGCGGCATTGTTTCCCATGTAGGCCACGCAGGGTACACCATCGGCTTTGGCGGCAATGGCTTCCAGGATGGGTCTCAGATATTGATAGGCTTCTTTATCGCCGCCCGGCATCATGCTGGGACCAAACCGGGCGCCTGCCTCGCCACCCGAAACGCCCATTCCAAAAAAATGGATCCCTTTATCCTGCAGGTAATTAATGCGTTTATTGGTGTCTTTATAATAGGAATTACCCCCATCAATAAGAATATCGTCCTTTTCCAGGTGCGGGAGCCAGGTGGCAATCACATCATCAACGGGCTTGCCTGCCGGTACCAGCATCATGATTTTGCGGGGCTTTTTCAAAGCTGCCACCACCTGCGTAATATCGGTACTACCCTTAACAATAGTGCCTGGCCTGGCGGCGGCTTCCAGCTTATCGGCTCTTTCCTGCTTCAGGTCAAAACCAATGACGGCATAACCGTTATCGGCCATATTGAGAAGCAGGTTGCTTCCCATTACGCCAATACCGATCATTCCAAAATCAAAACTTGCGTCCATAACTATTTTAGATTAGAACGTGTAGAATCGGCTTGCGGCCTGGCTTGCGGCCTTTCTTCTTTTTTAGGCGGGATGGTAACAGGATCCGTATTTCCATGGTGACAGGTATAACAGGTTACCATCAGCCGGGCATCCAGTTTATTTTTTTTAGAACCCGCCACATCAAAATATTTATCGTTGATCTTATCCATCATCTTCATCATATTGCGGGCCACCAGTTTGTGTTTATTCTCATCAGAAACAAAATCCATTTTTTTCGTTTCCTCGTTGCGTACGTGGCAAAAATTACATTTCACATTTAAAGAAGCGGTAAAATGATGCATCACACTATCCAGCTGCTCCTTATTGATATGTTTAGGAAGGACCTTTAAGTTCTTATAAAGTGGGTCCTCCTTTTTGGTAAAAGCAAGCGAAAGAGCGATCATTCCGGCAAATGCCAGCACTACAAGGAACGTTTTTTTCATAAAGCGTTAAAATTTTTAATGAATTTATACAAAAAATCCCGCCTTAACGTTCAAACAATGATTGTCAATTATTCTATCGTTACTTTTGCAGAATCAAAAATTTGAGAGAATGGCTGATCTGGTAAAGGAGTTTAATGACTACAGGGAACAAATGAACGAGGTGATCCTTAGTAAGAATAACCTGGTGATGAAACGGCTCTGGAACCTGGATACAAACACCTACGAAGACGGCGCCCTGGATAAAAAAACAAAAGAGATGTTAGGCCTGGTGGCCAGTATGGTGTTGCGTTGCGATGATTGCATCAAATACCACTTAGGCAAGTCGCACGAATTAGGGGTAACCACAGAACAGATGTATGAGATCTTTGCCGTGGCCAATATTGTAGGCGGAACCATTGTGATACCGCATACGAGGCGGGCTGCTGAATATTGGGAAGAATTAGTAAATTCAAAATGAAAAATGAAAAATGTCTGAAACACTTACGGCAAATAACATAACCCTCACTCCAAAAGATTTTGCAACCGACCAGGAAGTGCGCTGGTGCCCTGGTTGCGGGGATTATTCCATTTTAGCGCAGGTACAAAAGGTGATGCCTACATTAGGCATTCCCCGTGAAAATATTGCTATTATTTCCGGTATTGGCTGCTCGTCCCGCTTTCCTTACTATATGAACGTTTATGGCATGCACTCCATTCATGGACGGGCTACTGCCATTGCCAGCGGCTTAAAAGCCTCCCGCCCCGACCTGAGTGTATGGATTGTGACAGGCGATGGAGATGGATTAAGCATTGGCGGCAATCATACCATTCATTTGCTGCGCCGCAATTTTGATGTGAATATTTTGCTGTTCAATAACCAGATCTATGGTTTAACAAAAGGACAGTATTCTCCCACCTCGGAAGAAAACAAGGTTACCAAGTCAACCCCTTTTGGCAGCATTGACCATCCATTCAACCCCCTGGCCTTGGCGATAGGAGCTGATGCTACGTTTATTGCCCGCAGCATGGACCGGGATCCAAAGCATTTGCAAAGCATGCTGTTAAGAGCCCATGCACACCATGGCGCTTCTTTCCTGGAGATCTATCAAAACTGTAACATCTTTAATGATGGGGCTTTTGAAATTTTTACCGAAAAGGGAACAAAGGCCGATGAAGCTTTATTCCTGGAAAACGGGCAGCCCCTGATCTTTGGCGCCAACAAGGACAAGGGAATTAAGCTGGATGGATTTACGCCGGTGGTAGTAAACCTGAACGAAGGCCACAGTGCTGACGAGCTTTGGGTGCATGATGAAAATGACATTTACAAGGCACAGATACTCACCCGCATGTTTGATGATCCCAAACAGGAGAACCACCTGCCGCGGCCTTTTGGTGTGTTTTACCAATCCATCCGGCCCACTTATGAGGATATGCTGAACCAGCAGATACAAATAGCAAAAGATAAAAAGCCTGCTGACCTCGACAGGTTGCTGAAAGGAAATGAAGTTTGGGAAATTGTGTAATTTTTAGCAGGGAGAACAAGAAGTTAATGCCGCTATTGAGCGGCATTTTTTATAGGTATCTTCGTTAAAACAGGCAAGGTATGAACCCTTCTTTCCTTCAGCGTCTTCACTATTTGTGCGATATTATCCCATCGCTTTTATATAAAACTTCGGAAGAGGATTTTTCCGCTAAACCAAAACCGGACAAATGGAGTAAGAAGGAAATTCTGGGGCATCTTATTGACAGCGCTACCAACAATCATCAACGGTTTATACGGGTGCAGTTTGAAGAACTGCCCATTATCTTTTATGACCAAAATAAATGGAATGCACTTAGCCATTACAACGAGATGAGCAGTGAACAGCTCATTCAATTCTGGACGCTTTACAACAAACACCTGCTTCACCTTCTTCAACATATTCCCGAAGAAAACCTGGAACGAAAATGTAATAGCGGTGAACCGGCGCCTGTTAGCCTTCGATGGTTAATAGAGGATTATGTAAAACACCTGGAGCATCATTTACATCAAATTGTTCCGTATAATTAGATCTGGCTATTCTTTTGCAGATAAATGAAATCATTTTAAGACGTAAATAAACAGGCTTTATGCTGATTCATATTCATCCCCAGAATCCCCAGGAACGTTTGATCAGGCAGGTGGTTGATATTTTAAAAAGCGGCGGGATCATCATTTACCCAACCGATTCTATTTATGGACTGGGCTGTGATATTTTCCAGCACAAAGCCATAGAACGCATTTGCCAGATAAAAGGCGTGCAGCCACAAAAAGCCAATTTGTCTTTTGTTTGTTATGATCTGAGTGATCTGAGCCATTATGCTAAACAGTTAACCACATCGGTTTACAGAACACTGAAACAACACCTTCCCGGTCCTTATACGTTTATTTTGGAAGCCAGCAAGGAAGTGCCGAAGATCTTAAAAACAAAAAAGGACACCGTAGGCATTCGTGTGCCCGATAATATCATTGCCCGTTGTATTGTAAAAGAATTGGGCAATCCTATTTTAAGTGCCTCCCTGCCCGGCGAATACGTAGAAGAATACACCGATCCCGATATTATTCACGACCGTTTTGAAAAAAGGGTGGATGTGGTAATTGACGGGGGAATTGGCGGCATGACACCTTCTACCATTATTGATTTTACCAGCGGAGAGGCAGAAGTGATCAGGGAAGGCGCAGGCCAGTGGGAACTTTAAAAATCATCGAATTCTTGTCGAAATTTTCAACGCACTATGGAGCAATCGGCAAATGTTTACCCAACCGCTTTGGACAGGAGAACAGGTGAGTGCTGAATGGTGAGTAGTGAGTGGGAAGGTGTGCTACGGGTTCACAGCTGATGGCTGTCAACTGACGGCTGACTGCTGCCATTATCCACAAACAAAAGCACCGCCATTACTAGCGGTGCCTGTTAACCTTCAACCATTCTTTTACGGCAGATCATTTAAGTGATGCAGCACATGAAAAAGACAGCTATAAGACGGTAAAACGCTGCACGGGTTTAATTAAAAACCGGGCTCTTCAAAAACAACCGGCCGGCTATAGTCCAACCGGAACGATTGGCGATGGTATTTACAGGGCCCGTATTTATCTAAAGCAACCTGGTGTTCTTTGGTAGCGTAGCCTTTGTTTTGCACCCAATTGTATTGGGGAAATTTAGGGTGAAGCGCTTTCATATAATCATCCCGGTAGGTTTTAGCCAAAATACTGGCAGCTGCAATAGAAGCATAAATTCCATCACCCTGAACAATGCATTTATGCGGAATTTTTTTAAAGGGAGTAAACCGGTTGCCATCAATCAACAACAATTGCGGCTGAGGTGTTAATTGTTTAATAGCAATATGCATGCTTTTAAAAGAAGCTTTTAAAATATTGAGCTTATCAATTTGCTTATTGCACAGATCGGCTACCGCATACGCTAAAGCATGCTGTTCAATAAAGGGCCGCAACTCGTATCGCTGTTCCTCCGTCACCTGCTTGGAATCGTTTAAAAGCGGGTGGTAAAAATCTTTGGGTAAAATGACGGCTGCTGCAAACACGGGCCCGGCTAAGCAACCACGGCCGGCTTCATCGCATCCGGCTTCCAATAATTCTTCCTGGTAATAGGCTTGCAGCAATTGATTTTTTTCAAAAATAAAAGACTCTGTTTTATAAAACGGGGTTGCGCAGTATAAAAATTTTTCTTTACGACCGCTAAAGGATTTTGTAAATTTAAGTACACGCTTAAAGCCATGCGGTTCCTTCGATCATCATGGTTTCCTGTTTTGCTCGGAATTGTTATAACCATAGTGATTTTGAGCAAGCTTCTTACAGCCTCCGGCAAAACATATATAAAAGCTTTTCATCAAACTTACCGCGAAAACGAACTATGGCTACCTCCGCGGGAAGAGGAGATCCCTGCCGACAGTACGGGTGATCTCATTCGATATGGCAGGGAGCTGATTGTTCATACATCAGAGTATTTGGGGCCGAAGGGGATCATTGTTCCGGTGTCTAATAATATGAATTGTCAGAACTGCCACCTGGCAGCCGGTACGCAAAATTTTGCCAACCCATTTTCCGCCGTGTCTTCCACTTACCCTAAATACAGGGACAGAAGCGGCAAAGTAGAATCGGTGGAGTTTAGAGTAAACGACTGCCTGCAAAGAAGCATGAACGGGAAAACATTAGATAGCCTGAGCGCTGAAATGCGGGCCATGGTAGCTTATTTAAAATGGATAAGTAAAGATGTGGCCACCGGTTTAAAACCCAAAGGAGCCGGGACAGAGGTTTTACCCTGGCTGCCAAGAGCCGCCGATACACAAAAAGGAAAAACGGTTTACCTGAGCACCTGCCAAAGATGTCATGGAGAAAATGGGGATGGATTGCTGCAGCCGGATTCCTCAGGCTACACCTATCCGCCTTTGTGGGGAGAACACAGCTTTAATATTAGCGCCGGCATGTACCAGCTTTCCAGACTGGCAGGCTTTCATTAAAAACAATATGCCCTATGGTGTTAGCTGGCAAAATCCGGAACTAACCAATGAAAAGGCCTGGGACGTGGCGGCTTATATCAGCTCAAAACAAAGACCCCAAAAGTTTTTTTTGTACGATTGGCCCAACATTGCAAAAAAGCCTGTTGATTATCCCTTCGGTCCTTATGCCGATTCCTTTTCGCAAGCGCAGCATAAATACGGGCCGTTTCTTTCCATGAAAAAAAATTGAGCAACCAGTAGGTAAATAATAGTGGTGAATGCCCAATCTATTCACCATTGACCATTCACCACTCACTTCCTTATCCTGCAAAGCAATAGGCACAGCCGTGTTCCTGCGCCCTGCCTACGGCCCATACGCCGGAGGGCACCACCTGGATGCCGGGCAACAAACCCGTCATCCAATCTTTTTTAACGTCTTCCGGTTTCATGTTCATGCCCTGGGCCAGGGCCGTACTATACACCGTTATGGCGGCATTGCATACACAGAACATGACCCCTTTTTCCTGCAGGTCATTAATGCCTATGGCCACGGCGCCAAAACCAGGCACTTGAAAATCACCCGGCTTTGGTTTCCAGAAAGGATTACGAACAGAGGCCGCCGTTTTATAATCAGCCGCTTTAAAAGCGGGGCCTATTTCACCGGCTTTAAACACTTCTGCAAAATTGTATTTGGCCCATAGCCTGTCCTCGAAAGCATAGGGAATAGCATCGTGCCGCAAAATAACCACGACGCTGTTTTCTTTGGAAGGTGTGCCTGTGGCTTCATTGGTCATTAAAAAAACCGCAGGCCACACAAAGGGCAATACCTCATGCGGACGGGTGGCGTCAAAAACAATTCGGTGTTTGCCTTTAATTTGTTTGAACCAGGCATCGGGGTCATCATCATCCTGAATTTTTTCGGTGATCTTTTTTGCTCCTGCAGAAAGGGGTGCAAGAGAGGCCGCACTGAGAGTGGCAGCACCGGTTGCCAGTGTGCCCAGAAAGCTGCGGCGGGACGTTTGGAGGTCATTGTCACGCATAGTTAAATGGTTTTGGTGAGGGGGAAAAAGAACTGTTTATTAAGGTACGAAAACTATTGCCCTGCAACAATTTTAGTTACTGAAGAGCCTTTGTTTTTACCCCGTTTTATCAGGAAAAATTCGTAAACTTTAGTACCCCAAACCAAACGATTATGAAACCTTTTATTTTATCTGTCTGCCTGTTGGCTTCAGTTAGTTTTTTACGGGCACAAACCGTTCCTTACAATGTGGTGTTCGATCTGACCAGTAAGGATACCAATGATCATAAAATGGTGATGCGATGGCTCAATGAAATTTCAAAAGAAAGGCCGGATGCGAAATTGGAAGTAGTGTTTTACGGCCAGTCGCTGGATATGATACAAAAAGATAAATCGGTAGTGGCCCCGGCCATAGAACAATTAAGCCAAAACAAAAATATTGCCTTAAAGGTTTGTGCTCTGGCCATGAAACACCACAACATCGACGCTTCGCAGCTTTTACCGGGCGTAGCTATTGTGCCGGACGGCATTTACGAGATCATCACCAAACAAAAAGAAGGATGGGGCTATATAAAAGCAGCGCATTAGTCTATTTCAAATGCATGTTATCCTTTTGGGCTTGTAAATAAAAAATTACCGGCTGTTGTCAAGTACTAACTGTTAACTGAAAACCTGTATCCGCATTACCAGCAAGCCTGCACATTTTTAAAAATCCTGTTAACCCATCATAATCCTGCAAAACTGCGGTTACCTTTGCGGGCCATGAAAGATCTGCACCGTTCTTCGAAGCCCGTGGCCATTTGGTTGCTTATTGGAGTTGCCATGATTATCGTTCAAATTGTTTTAGGCGGCATTACCCGCTTAACGGACTCCGGTCTCTCTATTACAGAATGGAAGCCACTTTTAGGAACGCTGCCTCCCTTGAACGAACAAGAATGGAACCAGGCTTTTAACCAGTACAAGGAAATTGCCCAGTTCAAACACCTGCATTCTTATTTCACCCTTGAAGATTTTAAGGCGATCTTTTTCTGGGAATGGTTTCACCGCGTGTGGGGAAGATTACTGGGAATTGTGTTTTTAATTCCCTTTATAATTTTTTTGGTGCAGAAACGCTTTTCAAAAGAGATGATCCAGCCTATGGTCATTCTGTTTTTACTGGGCGGCTTGCAGGGCCTCATTGGATGGATTATGGTGCAGAGCGGGTTGAACGATGAAGACCTCTATGTAAGCCATATCAGATTGGCCATTCATTTTATGGCAGCGTTAGGTCTGCTGGTGTACACCTTTTGGTTTGCACTGAAACTATTGGTGAAGCCACAGCAAAAAATTTTCAACCCCTCTTCAAAAAAATTTATTGTTACTATTATCGTGTTGCTGGTTGTGCAGCTGATTTACGGGGCTTTTATGGCCGGATTAAAAGCAGCTACTTATGCGCCTACATGGCCCGACATCAATGGCGATTATTTTCCGCCCAACATGTCGCATTATGGCGGAAGGTCCTTTTCTTTTCTTTCGGCCCTGGTCAACAATCCCATTACCATTCATTTTATTCACCGCAACCTGGCCTACCTCATTTTCATATTGATCCTGGTGTGGAGCATAAAAGCTATCAGGGAAAATAAAAGCCGCATCTTCAACGCCCTTAAATGGTTGCCCTTGTTGTTCGTTATCATCCAGGTGGTTTTAGGAATTGTAGCTGTACTAACCAGCCCTAAAAAAGTACCGCAGCAATGGGGCATTTTTGAATGGAATGCACAGCTGCACCAGTTTGTAGCCATGCTCCTTTTGCTTTCACTGACAATGGTTTTATTTCTTTTAAATCGTAAAGAAAAAACTAATTCTTAAAACAGCTTTGACCCGCAGGCGATTTAGTAGTATTTTACAGATGCTTTGAAAACGAGTTATTCTTTTTTCGACTATTCCAGAGGAGTTTTTTATTCGCTACCCGTACAGCTCCTGTTCCTGCATTTCAGAAAATACCAGGTGTTGCTGGTCTTTTGGCTTTTGCTTTTTAGCGTGGTGAATGGAAGCTTTATGAAAAGCTTTGGTACCGAAGCCCTGTTCCTTGGTCCTGAATATTTAGGCGATGTAAATGCCATAGGTACAGCAATTATGGGCATAGCCATTGGCGTATTCATCATGTGCTGGAACATTACCACGTTTATTTTGTTCAGCCGGCATTTTACTTTTTTGGCCGCCACGCAATATCCTTTTTTAAAATACTGCATCAACAACGCGGCAATACCGCTTACCTTTTTAATATTTTATTTACTAAAAGCCTACCAGTATGCTCACTATAAGGAGCTGATCCCGAATGTGGAGATCATTTTTTTGGTGGCCGGTTTTCTGGCAGGATTGCTTTTGATCTTATCCATTTCCTTTTTTTATTTTTTCCAGGCGGATAAGACCATCCTAAAAAAATTGCACCCTGCTTTTAATAGTGCCCGTAACTATTTTGCGCATTTGCAGCCCGAGAACATAGCAGCCAACAATATGTCCCTGCTGAAATCCGAATGGTTCCTCGATTCTTTTTTCCGCGTTCGCCGCTGCAGGGATGTTTCTCACTACTCTCACGAACTGATGGAAAAGATCTTTAAGCGCCACCACTTTGCCGCAGTCGTTAGTTTGCTGGTGGCCTATTTGTTTTTGATCCTGATCGGCTATTTTCTTGATTCCAAATTCTTTCAGCTGCCCGCCGGCGCCAGCATTACTTTGTTCTGCGCCATTTTAATTGGCGTGATTGGCGCACTGGTGTATTTTTTTCAAAGCTGGAGCGTTCCTGCACTCATCATTTTTTTCTTTATCATTAATGCCCTTTACCGGATTGAATGGATTGATCCCCGCAACAAAGCGTACGGATTAAACTACAACAACCGGGAAGAGGCGCCCGCTTATACGCAGCAAAGCCTGGAGCAGTTGAGTAATCCCCGGGCCACAGAAGCCGATAAAAAGAACATGGAAATGATTCTTAACCGGTGGAAACAAAAGCAGGGAGAGGAAAAACCATTACTGGTACTGATGACCACCAGTGGCGGCGGTACCCGCAGCGCCACTTTTACCATGAATGTGCTGCAATACCTGGACAGTATTTCGGGCGGGCAGATCATGAAGAAGACCTTTTTAATTACCGGTGCGTCCGGCGGAATGATCGGCGCTACTTATTTCAGGGAACTGTACCGGGAAAGGTTGCAGCATAAAAACCTGAACCTGCAATCGCCGGAGTATGTAGATAATATAGCCGATGACCTGTTGAACCCCACCTTTACGTCTTTTATTGCCCGGGATCTTTTTGCGCCGGAGCAAAAATTTACCATGGGCTCTTATACGTATCTGCGTGACCGGGGCTACGCCTTTGAACTGGCGTTGAACGATAATACAAGAGGCGTATTGAATAAAAAGTTAAAGGATTATGTGGCAGATGAATCGGCGGCTAATATTCCGCTGATGTTTTATCACAATGTGATTACCCGGGATGCCAAAATGATGCTGATCAGCACCCAACCCCTGCGTTTTATGATGAAGCCGCCGGCGGATTCATCAGATAAAAACATCACTCCCGATGCTGTTGATTTTACCACGTTTTTTAAAAACCAGGATCCCTTCAACCTGCGCATCCTTACCACCTTGCGCATGAATGCCACCTTCCCGGTGGTATTACCCAATGTATGGCTTCCTTCTAACCCGGTAATTGATGTAATGGATGGAGGGCTGCGGGATAATTATGGTGTTTCTACCTCCCTGCGCTTTTTATCGCACATGCAAAAATGGATCGAAGAAAATACCAGAGGCGTTTTGGTAATCCAGATCCGCGACCGCATGGACGGCGGCTGGGAACACCCTTACGAGTACGACGATCTTACCGAAAATGCGGTGAAGCCGTTCTTCTTATTGCAGAACAACTGGTATAAGATGATGGAGTATTTCCAGAGCGACATGGCCACCTATTTTATAAGCAACAGCGGTTTTCCCATTCATAAGATCAGCTTTCAGTACATACCTAAAAAAGAAGAAGACAAGGCCGCGTTGAACTTTCACTTAACCCAAAGAGAGAAATTGGATATCCATGCCTCTTTAAGTTCGAAATACAACGTGGAAAGCTTTACCAAAGTGATGCAGCTGTTGGGTTCAGGGGTAGATAAAACGAAAGGCTTGGTGCAATAATTTAATGTTGATTGTTTTTGCTGCCTCCACCGGGTCGCCATCGATATGCATTGGCGCTTTCTTTACATTTCCAATCTTTATAGCGTCTGTTTGAAAATACAGCACACTGCTTTTTTCATTTAGCACTTCTACGTGCTGCAACTGGTTAAAACCACCCACCTGCTTCATGGCCTGGAACAGCATACTTAATTTGTTTTGCTGGGTCATGATCACAATATCCAGCAAGCCATCCGTAAGGCTGGCTTTGGGGGCAATTTTAAAATTATTACCAAACTGGTTGCTGTTGGCTACGCTGATAAAAAAAGCATCGGTTGTAAATTCTTTACCGTTGGTAAGGATCTTGAAGGGATAGGCTTTGGCGGTAAAAAAATTTTTCACCGTTTGTTTGATATACGTACTCAGTCCCCGGTTGGGGTCGTTGGCAAAATCAAGCGCCACCTGTGCATCAAAACCCACCCCGCACAGCATGCAGGCAAAGGTTTCATTTACGGTAAAAGCATCGGTCCATTGGGTCTTTCCTTTAAAAATAACATCCAATGCTTTTTCTATATTTTTTGGAATACCGGCGCTGAACGCCAGCCCATTGCCGGAACCGCAGGGAATAACCCCAAATTGTACCTCAAATTTCCGGAGGGAATTAACCACCTGGTTTACGGTGCCATCGCCACCGGCAATAATAATGTCGGTGACCTTTTTTTCTTTTATAATATGGTCCAGAAAAGAATAGTCACCGTTCTCTACAGAAGGATAAATGTCAAAATCAAAACCTTCTGTCGTTGTTTTGGCTTTGATAACCTCTTTTACAGAAGCTTTGTTTTTGGTGCCCGATATGGGATTGATGATATAAAGTAAGCGTCGTTGCATGCACTATTCCAGGATCAAAGTGCACAAATGTACTCTGCGGATGCGAATCGCGGCCTTTAGTTTTGGATCGGCCGGGAAAGCTAAAGTGTATATCCCGACTTTTTTCGAGTTTTTGAAATAAGATTGAAGTACACTATTGGAAATTTTGAGCTCTGTGCCTTTTTGGCGGGCTAACTCCCGGTCATTTTCATCGTAAAGCACCATTTCCCGTTCCCAATTTTTCTTTTTGGCCTCTTCGGTATATATAACGGAAACTCCCTTTTTGTTCTTTAGATCAGCCTTTTTAATCCTTACTATATTCTTTGTCTCGTCTTCTACTGTTGTGTTTAAAACGGTTTTGCCGTTCAGCATTACCTTCCAACCAGGTTGCGCCAGGGTGGAAAGACTTATAAAAAAGCTGGCAAGAAATAAGTAAAAAAGCTTCATATCCAAATGTATTTAATAATTCACCCTATCTTCTTTGTAAATTGCTAAAATGGATGGCAATACAGGAAAGTATATTATTGGCCTGGGGGTTCTGATTATTATTGCCGGCATCATCGTTTATTTTTTTCACGATAAATTGCATTGGATCGGCCGCCTGCCCGGTGATATCCGCATAGAAAAAGAGAATTCCCGCTTTTATTTCCCCATCACCACCATGATCATCTTTAGTTTAGTTCTAACTTTGCTGGTTGCTATCATCAAAAAGTTTTTGTAAAGTCTTCTCAAACCTCTGGCTGCCCCGTGGAATTGGCTTACCTTCGCGCCTCTTAAAAATTAAATTCAAAAGTAAAATGGGTTGTTCCAAAGTTTTGCCTTTTGAATTTTGCCTTTTTACTTATGGATATCAGAAACATCGCTATCATTGCCCACGTTGACCACGGAAAAACCACGCTGGTTGACAAAATCTTGCATGCTACCATGGTTTTCCGGGACAACCAGGAAACCGGCGAACTCATCATGGACAACAACGACCTGGAACGTGAGAGAGGAATTACCATTTTTTCAAAAAATGCCGCTGTTGAATACAAAGGCGTAAAAATAAATGTAATTGATACGCCGGGCCACGCCGACTTTGGCGGCGAGGTAGAACGGGTGTTGAAAATGGCCGACGGGGTAATTCTTTTAGTGGATGCTTTTGAAGGCCCTATGCCGCAAACACGTTTTGTACTGCAAAAGGCTTTGCATTTGAATTTAAAGCCCATTGTGGTTATTAATAAAGTTGACAAGCCCAACTGCCGCCCCGATGAAGTGCATGATGCGGTGTTTGAACTTTTCTTTAACCTGGATGCCACCGAAGACCAACTGGATTTCCCCACTTATTATGGTTCGGGAAAAAATGGCTGGTTCAACGATTCCCTGGAACAAAGCGAAGATATTACCCCATTGCTGGATGGCATTTTAAAACATGTTCCGCCACCCACGGTAAGCGAAGGAACCCTGCAAATGCAGATCACTTCTCTGGATTATTCTTCTTTCCTGGGCCGTATTGCCATTGGCAGTGTTGCCCGCGGTACAATAAAGGAAAACCAGAATATTGCTTTAATGCAGGCCGATGGCACGGTTAAAAAGCAAAAGATCAGGGAATTATATGTGTTTGAAGGCATGGGCAAAAAGAAAGTAAGTCAGGTGGTTGCCGGTGACCTTTGTGCCGTGGTTGGTTTAGAAGATTTTAATATCGGAGATACCATTTCTGATGTTGACAACCAGGAAGCATTAGCCGTGATAAGCGTGGATGAGCCCACTATGAATATGCAGTTTGGTATTAACAACTCGCCGTTTTTTGGTAAGGACGGAAAGTTTGTTACCTCCCGCCATTTGCGTGACCGCCTGATGAAGGAAACGGAAAAAAACCTTGCCTTAAGAGTATATGATACCGACAGTGCCGATAGCTTTATGGTTTATGGCCGTGGTATTCTGCACCTTGGTGTATTGGTAGAAACCATGCGCCGTGAAGGGTATGAGCTGACTATTGGGCAACCCCAGGTAATTACAAAGGAAATTGATGGTAAGAAATGTGAACCCTTTGAAACCCTGGTGGTAGATGTGCCGCAGGAATACGCCTCAAAAGTAATTGACCTGGTTACACGGAGAAAAGGCGAAATGCATGTAATGGAAACCAAGGGCGAAATGCAGCATTTGGAGTTTGATATTCCTTCCCGTGGTTTGCTGGGCTTACGTACACAAATGTTAACCAACACGGCCGGTGAAGCGGTAATGAACCACCGTTTCAGCGAATACAAACCATGGAAAGGCCCCATTCCCGGCCGCAGCAATGGTGTGTTGATCGCTAAGGACAATGGAACCACCACGGGTTATTCGCTTGACAAATTGCAGGACCGGGGTTACTTTTTTGTGGATCCGGGAGAAGAAGTTTATAAAGGAATGATCATTGGTGAAAGCAACAAGCCCGGAGATATTGTAGTGAATTCAAATGAAGGTAAAAAGCTGACCAACCACCGCGCCAGCGGTAGTGATGCAGCTACCAACATTCAACCCAAGCGGGAAATGACGCTGGAAGAATGTATGGAATACATTCAGCAGGATGAGTGCATTGAGGTAACACCCAACAGCATTCGTATGCGTAAGTCCATACTTGACGAAGACGAACGCAAGAAAGTACAAAAAAGAATGAGCGCAGAAGCCCTATAAATTTCGAAACACGGAGATCTTAGCATCTCTGGTGTTCATAAAAATCTGTTTAAAGTTTAGAAACTCCATATCTGCGGATATGGAGTTTCTTTTTACAGAGAGTGCCTACCTTTGCAGGGCCATGAAAAGAATAGTGATTACAGCGATCTTAATTTTCAGTCTGACCATTTTATGTTCCGACATAGCCCAGGCGCAATGCTCTGTTTGTACCCGCACCGCTCAGCAATTGGGTGTAAAGCCGGCAAAAAGCCTGAATATGGGTATCATTTATCTTGCCTTTACCCCTTTGGCTATTGTTGGAATTATGGGCTATAGGTGGTGGAGAAAAAATAAAAATGCTTAAGCGTTTAGCTGGTCTAAAAAATATTGTTCTGCAGACGGGGGATATTTTTCCTTAAAAATAAAGAAGCTTTTTTTACCCATCTCACTCCAGTTGCTTCTTTCACTCCAGGCTCTTTCCAGCGCCTTGTCTATCTCTTCTACGGATGCATTGTTGCTCACCCATCCATTCTCGTTTTCCTGAACCCATAAGGGCATATCACCGATATTGCTTACCACCAAAGGACGGCTCATGGCCATAGCTTCCACAACCGATATAGGCATGGCATCCATGTGGGTGATCTGCAGAACCAGATGCGCTTGTTCTAAAGCAGATTTTACATCTGTTGTATGCCCTTGCAAAAAAACTTTGTCTTCAAGATGCTGCTGCCGGATCAGTGAAGATAAAACCTCTTTGCTTTTCCCTTCGCCATATAAATAGAGGACAAAATCTCTTTTTTTCCATTTAGGAAAGGATAAGGCCCTGATCAAATTATCCTGTGCTTTTCTGTTTATGTCTAAGGCGGCCATCATTACAAAAATGACCGGGCCATTTTGCAATGAGGGATATATTGCCATCTCTTCTGGTGGTGCAATGGTTATAGGGTTTATCAGCACACCCGCATTGGGAATGTGCAGCCCTGTTCTTTTCTCCAATACCTTTAAAATGCGTTGAGCAGCAAACAAATTAAAGGAGGCGTTATTTATCCAGTTCTTTAATACTGCAGCTTTTGAAGAGCTGAATATTTCAGTTTCATTATAATTATGAAAAAGCAGGGCATAGTTATTTATGCGCTTATAAAAGTTTTTCCACAGTGGAGTACAAACTTCAAAGCCCCCCTGGTTAACCACTACCAAACTATAATCGTCAATAGGTAAACCTGCTAAGTGTTTTCTTAGTTTAAATTTTGTGAGTTTGTATTGAAGTCTTTGGAAAAAATTTTCTTTGAATCTCCCCTTATTTGGTAACCAATAAATCTTGCATCCGGCATTTTCCAGTTCACGTATTTTCTCTTCTTTCTGTGGCCAGTAATAACTGGCACATCCTATCTGCCAGCCGTTTTTAACAGCATATAAGGCTGTTCTATGCCATAGTTCTTCACTGCCGCCCCAAGGCGCCCCATTCATCAGAGAAAGAAAAAAAATAGATGGCATTGTTATAAAGGCTTTCGGGCTACAACAATATAATTCAAAGTGAAAATATCATCATAAAACTTTTTATCAAGCCATATGGCAAAATGATTTCGCAATTGCGTTAGCCGTAATTCCATGAACAAAAATTTTTTAAGCTTGTTGTAAAACGTACGACGTTTAAGAAAGGAATGGTACATCATATTGTTTCGCAATTGATAAATGGCAGCCCACTTACCCCCACTTGGTTTTATGTACTCTATTTCAAAGCCGTTACGCTCAAACAACTCCTTTAAGGCATGTTTGGTATATCGGAAAAAATCATAAGGCTCTTCATGTAATTCCCAGGCAAAGGGCACAGTAAGTATAACGGTGCCGCCGGGCTTTAATACACGGTTGACTTCCTGCATCATTTTATCGTGTTCAAATACATGTTCCAATACCTGAGTGCAAAGAAGTGAATCGAATTGATTGGCTTTAAATTTCAGATCAGTAACAGGACAAATAACATCTACACGGTTTCGGTCGCTTTGAACAATGTCGCATCCAACCTGTGAACTGGTTGACTGGTTTATAGAGCGTTTCATACGGTTTATTGCCACACCCAAGATCTAAAAAAGCACCACGTGCGTAATTCTTTATAGCTTCCTTTATATCCCTTATCAAAAAATAATAGTGAATATAGTGGGGATGCTTTGTTTTTACATGCCAATCGGAGACCCGGGGAACATTTTCTTGTCGGCTCATAATTTTTTATATCGTGCTTTCAACAAAGCTATAGGGTTATGTTTATTTTGCTTACAGCTTTTTAACTTTTCGAATATAACTCCGATAACAGACACGATCAACATGATTTTTCAAGAGAGGTGGCGGGAGAAAACAGTTTTATCAACAAAAAAATATTTCTCCTGCAGCCTTTGATCTTTAAAGTAGCCTTTTGAAACGTAACAGGGCTATACTCGAGATATCATGCCGTTTCTCCTAGAGAAACACTTTTTCAGAATTGGACTTTCTTTACGGCTAACCCTTACGCATTGTGGCAATTATACATTAAAGAAGGAGCGGTTAATAACAAAGGTTAATTTTTACTATATTACAACCCTCTTTACAAAAGAAACATTACGCAATTATTACCACATGGTTAATTTATTCAGGACTTTTTTCAATCCAGCGCAACTGACCTTGCCCTGCTACTAACAAGAAATAGAACACAATAAATTGGATATTGACATTTACCATCTTCCCTTGTTTCCATTTGCATTCCGATGTACAATGCTGTTGCCTATTTGGAACCTTGTCTGCAGTCCGCTCTAGCACAAACCTATCGTAAAACAGAAATATTAATTTGTGATGATGGCTCAACAGATGAAACAGTCACCATTATAAAAAAGTATCAGCAGCGATATGCACAAATAAGGCTTATACAAAATGCGGAAAACAAAGGAATGGTAAACAACTGGAATAATTGTATTAAGCAAGCGAAGGGCAGTTGGATAAAATTCTTGTTCATGGATGATGTATTGCAACCTGATTGTATAGAGAAAATGCTCGCCGCTTGCAGGGAAAACAATACTGAAGTAGCCGTTTGCGCAAGAAATTTTATTATACTTGATGACGCCTTATCCCACATCAGGAATTACTTTAACAGTAGTATCGTTAAACCAGAGCATTTGTTTGGCACTGCCACCATTTTTATTACTTCCGAAAGATTGTCCAACACCGTAAAAAGACATTTTTTACAAAATATTTTAGGAGAGCCGACTTGCTACCTTTTTCACAAGAATATTCTTGAACGAACAGCTTTGTTCAATCCTTCATTACGGCAATTGGTTGACTACGAGTTTATCTTGCGATTAGGCCTCGTGAAAGGAATTGTTTTTATTCCCGAAATTTTAGCAAGCTTCCGTGTTCACGGTGCTTCCCAAAGCAGTTCAAATGGTACAAAAGACAAAACATCTAAAGTAAACCTTATTGGTACCAGTATAGACAAGTTTATACTAGTGAGCAATTTTCTTTATAACCCGGCTTTCAGATTGATAAAAACCGCAGTTGGTGAAACTGTATTGAAGAATTACCTGAAACATATCTATTACTCAGGCTGTAAACATATTGGTAAAGAAGTATTCCAAAGTGCGTTAGAGTCTGTAAACGTTTCATTTAATATAGAGCAATTAAATTTAAAGAACAGCTTCTTTAAATACCTGCTCTATCGCTCGCTGGTAAAAAGATGGGAAAAGGCTATGAAGAAAGAATCAGCCTACTAAAACATCTTTTCATTAAGACTTTTGAAAAAGGCGTTTGCTTGATAATTAGTTGAGGAATTCTCTGCTGGTATCTGATGATATGGTGCAGTGCATCAGGAATTGGCCCTTTGTATCCGGCACTTCGTATCTGTTCAAAATTTTTTATTTTAAATTTTCTGACTAGCAGCCAAAAGGCATGAAAAACATATTCATTACGCAGTGAAAGCGCAAACTTGTTCGCCAGCATAAAATACTCAGGGATCTCTACTTTTGGATTTTTATAATACTGCGAGGATAACTGCTCGGTGTCTATTCCAATATTTATACAGGGTTGGGGAATATAACGCCAATTAATTTCCGTTTGAAGAAAACGTATGTAAAAGTCAACGTCCACCATCCACCTGAACGCCGGATCATACCGCACTTTGTTTTTGCGGTGCATGACTGCACTGGGGTGCCCGATTACATTATCGTAAATTAAGTTACAGGCCGACTGTAATAAGAGCTCCTCCCGCTTTGCTGTTAATTCATGCTTTTCAATAGTGCCATCCTTTAAATGCATCTTATTGCAGGCCGAAAAAATAAAAGTACACCGGGGGTATTCTTCCGCAATCTGCACAAAGCGTTTAAGGCTGTTTTCATCTGTAAACCAATCATCGTCGTGCATGATCTTGATCCAATCTCCACTAGCTTTCTCTATTGAAAGATTCCAATTTTGCGGCATCCCGGCTGCAGAGGCGTTTTGATAATACCGAATCGCCAGATCAGTATAGTTTTCTACCAATGTTTTTACTGAATCATCCGGACTGTCGTCAGGACAGGATGACTTCATAATGAGTATAGGTTTGTATACGTATGGAATCCAGGAGCCGCTTCAGGAAGTCAACATGCTTGTAAGCAGGAATACAAATTGAAATGAACGGTTCATTCATGGCCATAGGTTTTTGCAAAACGATACAGATTAAAGTTGTCCGAAATGGCTTTCTCTATTTCCACACGAATTCGTTTTTTATCAATATGCCTCATCCGTTTCTGCTGAATGAGGTGATAAGCTTTTTCCGCAAGCAACCAGGTTTTTTTGTCGTTGGTTAGATTTTGGCCGTTGTGTTTTTCAATAGCCTTGTATAGTTCGCCAATTCCTGTTTTGGTGTTAGCTACTGTTTTAACAATCGGTATTTCCTGCCGGTGTTGCCGAAAGGCCGGCGCCAGCATCAGCCGAAGGTTTTTTACAAAAGCATCCGCATCGGGCCGGTCGCTTTTATTCACTACAAAAATGTCGGCTATTTCCATCAGCCCGGCCTTCATGGTTTGTATCTCATCGCCCGCTTCGGGCACTACCACCACCACGGTGGTATCGGCCAGTCCTGCTATTTCAATTTCACTTTGTCCTACACCCACGGTTTCTACTATGATATAATCAAAATGGGCTGCTTTGACCAGTTCTGTTATTTCAATGATCTTGGGATGCAGGCCTCCCATCGAGCCCCTGGTGGCTAAGGAACGAATAAAAACCCGGGGATGTATGTACCAGTCACTCATTCTTATGCGGTCGCCCAGTACCGCCCCTAAATTAAAAGGAGACGAAGGATCCACACAAAGCACCGCCACTTTTTTTCCGTCTTCCACCAACTCTCCAATTAAAGCATCCACCAGTGTGCTTTTACCGGCGCCAGGCGGACCGGTAATGCCTATGATTTTTGCCGTGTCATTATGAGGTAAGGACTGCAAAAGCTCTTCGTAACCCTGCTGCTCATTTTCCACTAGTGAAATGCTGCGGGCCAAAGCCTTTGTATTTCCCCTCTGTACATCGTTAAGCAGTTGTTGCCACATGAATGAATATCGTTTTTATCCTGCCTATTGCAGAACAATACTGCAACAGTATAACACAAAAATATGGGGATTACAAACGAGAGCGGGTGTAGAAATAAAACTGTCTTTATCCGTTTCGTTCTGATGCTCGTTTGCTTGTTTGTTTCCCGTGCTGCTTTACCTGCCAGCAGGATGTTCTTTTTTGCCCTTACTATTGTTCACAAAAAAATTTTTCGAGCAAGCGTAAGGGTTTTCTATCACAGCCTTTTTCTCTTTCAGTAAAGCGAAAAGACATACTATCTTTTGGTACTCTTTAAATGCAATAGTAGTTTTCAGTTTTGTTTTGACATGACCATTGAAGCACAGTTTGGTGTTTTTATCTTTGCCGCTATTTTATTATGGTGGTGGAAATGGTTGACTCAACCAGATACACATGAATGAAAAAATTTCTATAGTAGTAGTTTGTAAAAACGAAGCAGGTGTTATTGAACGCCTGTTAAAAAATGCGCAGGGCATCAGTGATGATGTTGTGATATATGATAACGGAAGTACAGACGGCACGGTTGAACTGGCAAAACAATACAATGTTCATCTGCACCAGGGAGAGTGGCTGGGTTTTGGAAAAACAAAACAAAAGGCTGTAAGGCTGGCCAAATACGATTGGATCCTGAGCCTGGATGCAGACGAATCGCTTGATGAAGTTTTACAAAAGGAATTGAAAAGTCTTTCTTTCGACAGCGCCAAAACCGTGTACGATATCCCCTTCAAAAATTTTTTAGGCAACAAGCATCTGAAATGGGGAGAATGGGGTGGCGACCATCATATCCGTTTATTTAACCGCAACTATGTAAACTGGAACGAAGCAAGGGTGCATGAAGAATTGATTTTCCCTGCTGATGTAAAAGTAAAAAAACTAAAGGGCAGCGTCCTTCATTATACTATGAAGGACGTGTCAGATTATAGTGCTAAAATGGTGCGGTATGCCCTGCTCAATGCCGAAAAGTATTTTGAAAAAGGAAAGAGATCGACATGGATCAAAAGACGGCTGTCTCCTTCGGTTAATTTCCTGGTGTATTATATTCTTAAGTTTGGTTTTTTAGATGGATGGGAAGGTTTTATAGCCGCCCGGATGACCTCCTTTTATACCTTCTTAAAATATGCACGTCTTCAGGAATTATGGAAGAGCCGGCAGATAAATGATACGGCTTGATCAACATTAAAGCCGCCAACGGTGTAACTGGAATGCTGAATAGCTCCCTTCGGGTTTGTGCCGTTCTCGCCATTTTGCATCAAATTTGCAGAGCAGTTACATGACTAATTTCATTCCCATATTTCCACTCGGCATCGTGGTATATCCCGGAGAGGATTTGAATCTTCACATATTTGAACCCCGGTACAAACAACTGATCAACGAATGTTATAACGAAAAAAAACACTTTGGTATTCCTTCTGTTATTGACAGTCATATCCAGGATTATGGCACCCTGGTACAGATAACCGAAATAACAACCGTACATGAAAACGGAGAGATGGATATTAAGACAAAAGGTGATAAAGTTTTCAGGGTGCTCGAGATCATCAAGGAAGTTCCGGAGAAATTATACAGTGGTGCGATTGTCAATTATCCGCCCAATCATCAACATGGCAGTGCAGAAGTAATGCGCCGCGTGGTCAACAGCATTAAGGAATTGTACAAACTGCTGAAAGTAAAAAAGGATTTTAAAAAACCGGATACGGAATTAACCAGCTACGACCTGGCCCATCATGTAGGCATGTCGTTACAGGAAGAATATGAATTGCTTGGCCTGATGCACGAAAGACAACGGCAGGAATATTTAAAGCGGCATTTAACCAAAGTGATTCCCTTAGTAGCCGAAATGGAATCTTTAAAAAAGAAAGTAAAATTAAACGGGCACTTTAAAAACTTATCAAGCTTTAACTTCGAAACGTGAAGAGGAAATGCCTGTCGTATAATAATATCTCAATTAAAGAAAGTTCGATTCGCTACTAACCATTCACGCTAATCATTTACCATGACAACTATCTGCTTAGATTTTGGCAACACGCGGTTGAAAACAGCGGTGTTCAAGGACGATCAATTAAAAGAAGTAATTGTGTTGCAGCAAGACGGAGAAAACCACCTCCGTCAAATTATTGAACAATACCAGCCTGCCAGGTCCATCCTGTCCTCGGTTATAAATCATTCTGCCCATATTGAAACGTTGTTAGAGGCTCACACCCGGTTTCATAAACTTAGCAACACTTCTAAACTTCCTTTTACCATCCCGGTCGGCAAACCTGAAACCGTTGGCGCAGACAGGTTGGCCATTGCCGCAGCGGCGGTTTATTTGTTCCCTCACCAAAACAATCTTGCCATTGGTTTGGGCTCGTGCATCACGTATAATTTCATCAGCCAGTTTCACCAGTTACTGGGGGGCTCTATTTCGCCGGGCATGGAAATGCGTTTTAAATCCATGCACCATTTTACCGCCAAACTTCCTTTGGTACATGCAGACTGGAACATACCGCTTATAGGCTACGACACAAAAACAAACCTGCAATCAGGCGTGGTTTTAGGCATGGCCAAAGAAATTGATGGTATTGTTGATTTATATTCGGAAAGGTTCAGCAACTTTAACGTGCTTTTAACCGGGGGGGATATTGGAATATTCCAACCCCATTTGAAAAATAAGATATTTGCAGACCCTGATTTAATTTTTAAAGGTCTGTATGCAATTAGCCAAATCAATAATGCTTAAGAGTTCGGCAATGGGTTTGAAGGCATTCGTTTCTGTTCTATTTCTTTCATCGGCAGCTGTCGTTTCCGCACAAAGCAATTCTCCGTATTCCCGTTATGGTTTAGGCGATGCGTTTCCCAGCAGCAATATTACTACCCGTGGTATGGGTGGCATTTCTGCCGGGTATTCAGATATCATTTCAGTTAATTTCAACAACCCTGCTTCCTATGCTTCCTTTTTTGCGTTGCAGGAAAAAAACTCAAAAAAATTACAATACGGCCGTGTGGTTTTTGATGCCGGTCTGAATCTGGGGAACCTGACACTGATTGCCCCCAATACGACACAACGATTTACTTCTTCAGATGCCTATTTTTCTTACCTGCAGGTAGGTATTCCCTTACGGAAAAACTGGGGACTCAGTTTTGGACTGCGTCCGGTGACAAGAGTAAGCTACAAGATCAATCAACATGAAAGATTAATAGATCCGGTTACACATAATCCCATTGATAGTGCCATCACACAATTCACCGGCACAGGCGGCAGCTTTTTACCCACTATCGGTACCGGCTTTGGTATTGGTAATTTTAGCGCAGGGGTAAACCTGGGGTATATGTTTGGAAGAAAAGAGCTCAGTACCCGCAGGGCATTGGTAAATGATTCGGTGAATTATTTTGCCTCTGAGCATAACACGAATTCTTCTTTTGGCAGCCTGTTTTTCAATGCCGGCATTCAATACCGCATTGATTTGAAGGACGGAAAATTTGTAAAGCTGGGTGTAGCCGGTAACTGGAAACAAACCTTAAGCGGCTCGCAGGATGTGTTACGGCAAACCTTCACTTTGGGCTCTGCCGGAGAAACCCTGCAAATAGATAGTGTTTTTCAACAAAACAATGTGAAAGGCGAAGTTGTGTATCCCTCAAATTACACGGCCGGCTTTGTGTTTAATAACTATAAAAACAATGGCCGGGGATTTTTGTTTGGCCTTGATTACACACAGGGAAAATGGAGCGAATACCGCTTTTTTGGCCAGACAGACTCCGTACAGGATAGCTGGAAAATACAGGCTGGCGGCCAAATCAATCCAAAGCCCGGAACAAATTATTTTAGCAGGGTCTCCTACCGTTTTGGTTTTTCGGTAGGACAGGATTATATAAAAGTGCAGCAGGACCTTCCCACATTTGGTGCGTCTTTCGGCGTGGCCCTTCCAATCCGCCCCAGCCGCCTTGCACTTAACCAGTTCAATGCCGTCAATCTTTCGTTTGAATACCTGAAGAGAGGGAACAATGACAATGCCTTAAAGGAAAACCTTTTCCGTTTTTCAGTAGGTTTTAACTTCACCGATCTTTGGTTTATGAAAAAGAAGTATGAATAAATCTTTTTGGTACAAATATTTTAAACAAGCAGCTTTCTTATGGGGCTGCTTGTTTGTTTTTGGCTGCGAAAATTCGCAGCGTTCGCTGGATGAATGGCGTGAAAAAAAAGCTTTGGTAGAAGAAGCAACCGACATCCAATCCATATTCAGCCAGGGGGGAAAACTCCGCTCCCGGCTTACCGCGCCTCTTATGATTCGTTACAGCAGCGACACGATCTATGTGGAATTTCCCAAAATCGCTGCGCATGATCTTTTTTGATAGTGCCAGCAAAGAACAAAGCCGCCTGGATGCACGGTACGGAAAATATTTTGAATCGTTGAACAAGGCCTATTTGCGGGATAGCGTAGTAGTGGCCAATGTAAACGGCGATACGCTGTGGACACCCGATCTTTGGTGGGACCAGAACACACAACGGTTTTATACCGACAAAAAAGTAAGGGTCTATCGCAACGGCGATCGTATATATGGCGGCCAGGGCCTCGAAGCCAAACAGGATCTTAGCGATATTATCATCAGGCAGATAACAGGAACGGTGACTGTTGCTGATAGCTTAGCAGCACAGTGATGATGTACCGTGCAAAGGCTTGTTTTTTGCTAGGAAAATAATATGACGATTTTATGGAAGTATTTAAAGCCGCAACGATGGCTCATCCTGCTTTCTTTGGCATTAGCCGGCATCAGCCAGTTGCTAAGCCTTGTTGACCCGCTTATTTTCGGTAAGATCATTGATGAATATGCCACCCACCCCGGCAATCGTACAGAAGATGAACTGGTAAAAGGAGTGCTGTGGTGGTTAGGCATTGCCATTGCGGTGGCCCTGCTGGCCCGTATTGCCAAATCTTTCCAGGAATATTTTACCCGATTAGCGGTTCAGAAGTTTGGTATGCAAATCTTCAATGACGGTTTAAAACAAACGCTGCGGTTATCCTTCCAGGAATTTGAAGAACAGCGCAGCGGAGAAACCTTATCCGTACTGCAAAAAGTAAGAACAGATACACAGCAATTCATCAACTCTTTCATCAACATTTTATTTTCGTCCATCGTGGGTGTTGGTTTTTTGATCTGGTATTCCATTACAAAAAACTGGATGCTCATTCCTGTGTTTGTTATTGGCATTTTGGTTTTAGGTTCCCTTACCGGATTACTAAGTAAGAAGATCAAAACCACGCAGCGTTCCATCAACCGTGAGACCAATAAAATGTCCGGCGTGATTACCGAATCGCTGCGAAATGTAGAACTGGTAAAAAGTCTTGGCCTCACCTTTCCCGAGATAAGACGACTGCGGGATCAAACCTTTAAAATATTTGAGCTGGAAATGGTAAAGGTGAAAAAAGTGCGTTCCCTTAGTTTTATGCAAGGCACTACCCTCAGCATATTAAAGCAGTCTATTTTGTTTATCCTGCTTTGGCTCATTTTCAGAAAAGTTTTAACCACGGGCGAACTCATCACCATGCAGCTTATCTCCACTTCTATCTTCGGCCCGTTGCAGGACCTGGGAAATATTATTCTCAGCTACCGTGAAGTGGAAGCGTCTGTCAGCAGCTTCGACCAATTGATGCACAAACCCATTGAACAAAGACCTGAAAATCCAATAGACATGGGCGAGTTAAAAACGATCCGTTTTCAGGATGTGGTATTCCGTCACAAGACAGCGGCCCATAATGCCATGGACGGAATTTCTTTCAGCGTAAAAACCGGCGAGACCATTGCGTTTGTAGGACCTTCGGGATCGGGAAAATCCACCCTGGTAAAATTGCTGGTTGGGTTATATAAGCCCATAGAAGGAGAAATTTATTTTAATGACCACTCCTCTTCTGCTATCCGGTACAATGAGCTGCGCCGCCAGATAGGATTTGTAACCCAGGACACACAATTATTTGCGGGTACCATTAAGGAAAACCTGCTTTTTGTAAAACCGGATGCTACCGATGAAGAAATACGGGATGCCCTGCACAAAGCGTCCTGCGATTATTTGTTAAGCCGTTCTTCCAAAGGAATTGACACCGTTTTGGGCGAAGGCGGGATGAAGTTATCGGGCGGCGAAAAGCAACGCATTTCCATTGCCAGGGCTTTATTGCGTCATCCGCGGTTGCTCATTTTTGACGAGGCTACATCAGCCCTGGATTCCTTAACCGAAGAAGATATTACCAATACCATCAGGGAAATTTCAGAAAACCGGCAACAGATCACTATACTAATTGCACATCGCCTGTCAACCATTATGCATGCCGGTGTGATTTATGTTTTGGAAAAGGGAAAAATTGTTGAAGTAGGGGCGCATCAGTGAACTGCTGCAGCAGAAAGGTCTGTATTACGCCATGTGGCGCCAGCAAATTGGTGAAAGAAGAGAACTTGGAGATAAGGCGCAAAGCGCTGAAGATGCACTAATGATGGAATGATTAATTTGCACTATCTGACTCCGTAGCTCAGTTGGTAGAGCAGCTGACTCTTAATCAGCGGGCCCAGGGTTCGAGTCCCTGCGGGGTCACTTACCGGATGATCTTTTTAAATAGATTCAGCTTGCCTTTGAAGGAGGGATATTTCAGGCCCGGATCAAACCATGTAGGTGTTTTCATAATGGCTTTTTGATGGCTGAACACATCGAAGGAAAACTTTCCATGATAAGCGCCCATACCACTGTTGCCTCTGCCGCCAAAAGGCAGGTTAAAATTGGTAAGATGCCAGCTTGCATTGTTTACGCAGCCACCTCCAAAAGGAACCTGTTCAATCCATTGTTTTTCTTTTTCGGTGTTTTGAGTGAAAACATAAAAGGCCAGCGGATCGGGATTGCGGCTGATGATTTGTTTGGCTTCTTCAAACGTGGTAAAAGAAATAAGGGGCAGCACGGGTCCAAAAATTTCTTCACCCATAACAGCCGTATCTAAGGAAATGTCTTCTATCAGTGTGGGCTCAAGGTATTGGGTGGACGCATTGTATTGCCCGCCGTAAACAATCTTTCCCTGTTGCAAATAGTTCACCAGCCTTTTGAATTGTTTTTCATTGATGATCTTTCCATAATCATAACTTGTTGAGGCGTCTTTGGAAAAAAACTGCTCAATGTTTTTCTTTAGCTCTTTTACCAGTTGTTCCTTAACCGATTCATGAACCAACACATAGTCCGGCGCTACGCACATTTGTCCTGCGTTGGAAAATTTGGTAAGCGCAATGCGCCTTGCTGCAACTTTTATATTGGCATCGCTTTCCACTACGCAGGGGCTTTTGCCCCCAAGTTCCAGCGTAACCGGCACTAACTGTGCAGCCGCCATCTGGTAGATCATTTTTCCTACCTGCGTACTGCCGGTATAAAAGACATGGTCGAAACGAAAATGATTCATCATCTCCGGAACCACTGTAGCCCCATCTCCTTCGACATATAAAATGTACTCGCTGGTAAAATTTTCTTCAATGATCTTTTTCATAACAGCAGCCGTGGCAGGTGCAAACTCGCTTGGTTTCAACACCGCACAATTACCGGCCGCAATGGCACCCACCAAAGGATTAAACAATAATTGCAAAGGATAATTCCACGGACCAATAATAAGACCACGCCCAGTGGTTCTTTATAAATAAAACTTTTGCCGGGAAGATTTAAAAGGTTGGTCGAAACTTTTTTGGGGGCCATCCATTCTTTTAGATGTTTGAGTGTATGATTGATCTCTGCCAGCAAAAAGCCCGTTTCGGTTACCCAGCTTTCCTCAGGACTTTTTTTGAGATCGGCATATAAAGCATCGTGCAAATCCTTTTCATGTGCAAGCACGGCAGCTTTTAATTTTTGGAGTTGTTCTTTTCGGAAAGCATAGCTTTTGGTGGCGCCTGTTTTAAAATAATTGGCGGAAGCCTGTAGTTGTGCAAGGTGCTGCCCGTTCATATAACAAAGAAACATTGAATTATTGTAACTAAGCCCGGATGGCCTTATCACTCAGCAGGTGCTCATAACAGGTTTGCCACTTTCTTATCTATAAAACATAAACGCTGCCATTGACAAAGTTGTTTGTATCCATTTTTGCTGCCCTACTCTTTCGTATTCTCAAAAACGGCTTTCGTGTAACGTTTTTCACCCTTTCCGCTCCCAGCAATACGTTTGTGCCCGAAACGAAAGACAAAAATTAATTGTTGGACAAAATTTTGAAATTATGAGATCATTTTTACTGCTTTTACTGGCAACTGCAGGCCTAAGCGCCGGTGCCCAGCAAGTTTCAGGACTGGCTAAGGATGCACAAGGCACTCCTCTTACCGGAACTACCGTCACCCTTTTTAAGGCAAAAGATACTTCTGTTGTAAAACTGGCCGTTTCTAAAGAAGGGGCATACAACTTTACCGATGTAAAAGAAGGCGACTACAGAGTTGGCGCCTCGCATGTGGGCTACAATTCTTTTCTTTCGGCTCCGTTTTCCGTTTCCACCGCTAATGTTACAGCACCCGAAATCCGGCTGGCCAAAGCAGCCGCCGACATGCAGGGAGTTGTGGTAACGGCCAAGAAACCTATAGTAGAGGTAAAAGCCGATAAAACCATTTTAAATGTGGAAGGAACCATCAACGCCACAGGTTCTGACGCTCTTGATCTTTTACGCAAATCTCCCGGTGTTACGGTGGATAAGGACGATAACCTGAGCCTGAGCGGCAAAAACGGCGTGCAGGTGTATATCGATGGCCGCCCTACCCCGCTAAGCGGACAAGACCTGGCCAACTATTTAAAATCCATGCAGTCTTCTGAAATTGAAGCCATTGAACTGATCACCAACCCTTCGGCCAAATACGAGGCGGCCGGTAATGCCGGTATCATCAACATTCGCCTGAAAAAAAATAAGGCTTTCGGCACCAATGGTTCGGTTACCGCTGGCTATAACGTGGGACATTATTCCAAATACAATGGCGGACTTTCATTGAACCACCGGAATCAAAAGATCAACGTTTTTGGCAACTACAATTACAACCAGGGCAAGTATTTAAATAATATGGCCGTCACCCGTAGTGCGTCGGATACGTTGTTTGACACGAAAGGCCGCATGGTCTTTCATAACAAAAGCCACAACTTCAAAGGCGGCGCCGATTATTTCATTAATAAAATGAATACCATAGGCGTCATGGTGAATGGTACTTTCAGTGAGCCCCAATTAAATAACACAGGACGTACGGCCATTGCGTACCAGCCAACCAAGACCGTGGACCGTATTTTAATAGCAGATAATAAAAGTGTCCTGAAGAGAGACAACATCAACTATAACCTGAATTACAGCTATACCAATCCAAACGGTAAAAGCCTGACCGTAAATGCGGACCACGGCAGCTACGACATCAACAACGACCAGTACCAGCCTAACTTCTATTACGATGCCTCCGGACAAAACAAGATCGGCAGTGTTATTTATGAAATGATCGCTCCTTCCAACATCAATATCAGCTCTGTTAAGGTTGACTGGGAACAAAACCTGGGAAAAGGTAAACTGGGCTTTGGCGGTAAAACAGCTTTTGTTGAAACCGATAACGATTTTCAACGCTATAATGTTTACAGTACCGGCAAAGAGCTGGACAAAGACCGCAGCAACCGCTTTACCTATAAAGAGAACATCAATGCAGGTTATGCCAATTATAACCGTCAATTCAAAGGCTTTATGATCCAAACCGGCCTGCGTGTTGAAAACACGGTTACCGAAGGAGTTTCCACCGGTTTAAAAAATGAGAGCGGCAATTATGTAAAATATGATTCTACGTTCAAACGGAACTATACCAATGCCTTTCCGAGTGCAGCGGTAACCTTCAACAAAAACCCAATGAACCAGGTAAGCTTTACCTACAGCCGCCGCATTGACCGTCCGGCCTACCAGGATCTGAATCCTTTTGAATTTAAGATGGATGAATACACCTTCCAGCGGGGTAATGTAAACCTGATGCCCCAGTACACCAACAGCTTTGGCGTAACACATACCTACAAATACCGGCTGAACACCACGCTGAACTACAGCCATGTGAAAGATATGTTTGTACAACTGCCGGATACAACCGAAAAGTCAAAATCCGTTCATGTCAAAAAGAAACCTGGCCTCTCAGGATATTGTGAGCCTGAACATCAGCTATCCGTTCCAGTATAAGGCCTATACATGTGTTTGCCAACATGAATGCCAACTACTCGCATTACAAAGCCGATTTTGGTGATGGCCGCATCATTGACCTGAAGCCATTTGCCGTTACTGTGTATGCACAAAACTCCCTGCGCTTTGCCAAAACCTGGACGGCGGAGCTGACCGGTTTTTACAACTCACCCACCGTGTGGCAGGGTGCCGTAAAAGCAAACGCCATGTGGAGTGTAGATGCTGGTTTGCAAAAGCAGTTGTTCAACAACAAAGCCACGCTAAAAGCGTCTGTTAGCGATGTATTTAATAGCATGAAGTTTAAAGGACATACGGATTTTGCCGGCCAGAAAGCCGATGTGGATGTAAGTGGGAGAGCCAGCAGTTTAAGTTAAGTCTCAACTTCCGCTTTGGCAGCAATACTGTAAAAGCAGCCCGTCAGCGCAACACCGGCGCCGAAGAAGAAACCAAACGGGTGCAGCAAAGCAACGGGGGCATGGGTATTGGCAACTAACAAATAAAATAGAAAGTAAATAAAGGAGGAGCTATCCTCCTTTATTTATTAAAACAGGGTTACATTAGAAATTTAAACGCAGAAGTCCGGCCTTTTGAAATTCTGAAGCTAAAATTAAATGAAGACGACAAGACGATATTCCTTCGGCAAAGTATTCTGGGTAGTGCTTGGCCTCTACACTTTTTTTGGTTTGATGGTCATGCTGTTTCTTTCCCTGGAACCCAATGACGCCGCCAAGGTTTCTTCGCTTTTTAAATGGAAAACCCTACTCAGAACCGGGGTTAGCTTTTTCTTCTCTGTCTTCTTTTTTTACCTTACCATCAACCAGTACTACCGCCTCATCCATCAAAAAAAGCAGCTGATTTCTTACATCCAGTTTTCTTCCATAGTAGCAGCTGTGTGCTTTGCATATAGCATTGGCGGTCGTTTTTTATTTCCTTCAGAAGAGGATATGAAACACCAGGCCCTTGCTATTTTGATTCTGGGAATGATCATCAATACTTTTTTTCTGATGGGCGTCAGCCTGTTGACAGCCTATCTTACCCATCTAAGGGACGAACAAAAGCACCGCAAGATCCTGGAAGAACAAAAAATGCAACTGGAAGTAGAAAAATCGCAGGCCAATTTTAATTTTTTGAAAGCGCAGATCAACCCGCATTTTTTGCACAACACCCTCAATTTCCTTTATGCTAAATCCCTGCCTTATTCACCGGAACTGTCCGAAGGCATATTAACGCTGAGCGATATTATGCGCTATGCCTTAAGCGAAGGCAATGCAAAAGACGGCAAGGCGCCGTTGAAAGATGAGATTGAACATGTTCGCAATGTGATCAAGATCAATCAGCTTCGTTTCAGCAATAATCTAAAGGTGATTTTTGATGTGGAAGGAGTAGTAAACGGTGCTACCATCATTCCCTTTGTTTTAATTACACTGGTGGAAAATGCTTTTAAGCATGGCGATCTGAAAAGCTACTGAACATCCCATCATTATCCGATTGAGGATAGAAAAAAATGTCCTGTACTTTTATTGCAGTAATAAAAAGAAAACGGGTCCAAAAGAGTTATCAACGGGTATCGGATTGAACAATATCAAAAAACGTCTTGATCTTGCGTACGGAGAAAATTATAACCTTCGTGTAAAAGATGAAGCCGATATCTATACCACGGAACTAACTATTAACCAGCTATGATCAACTGCCTGATTGTTGACGACGAACAACACGCCATCGATATTTTAGTGCATTATGTAGCCCAAACACCGCACCTGAACCTGGTGGGTACTACTACCAACCCCATTGAAGCGTTGCAACTGGTAACTACACAAAATGCAGATCTTGTATTCCTGGATATACAAATGCCTGAACTCTCCGGCATTGATTTTATAAAAGCCCTGAACGGCAGGGTTAAAGTTATTTTAACCACTGCCTACAGTGAATTTGCTTTAGAAAGTTATGAACTGGATGTAGTGGATTATTTGCTGAAGCCCATCCGGCTGCCGCGTTTTTTAAGTGCCGTGCAAAAAGCGGTAAATGAGTTGAAGGATAAAACAGAAGGCAAAGAAACCGAAGAGGAAGATTACATCTTTGTAAAAACAGAATCCAAAGGCAAGCTATTAAAGATCAACCTCGAGGATATTGATTACATAGAAGGAATGAAAAACTATGTAGGCATTTTTCGCGGAGACACAAAAAACACTGGTGTACACCAGCATGAAGGAAATAGAAGAACGCCTGCCGCAAAAGCAATTTATAAGAGTGCACAAGTCTTTTATTATTCCCATAGCAAAAATCACCGGTATAGAGGGCAACCTGGTACGCTTGCAAGGTGTTAGCTCCGGCATACTGATCGGTGAAAATTATAAGGCAGACCTGATGGAGATCATCCGCCATAAAATGATACAGTAATAACGGCTAGAGCCGTAAGCATTAATAGAGTGCTAAAAAATCAATGACGCATCATCTGGTTCATAGCTCACAACACTTCGTTTCTTTTTTTATTTCTCCCAGGTAATTTTTACAAACCGGGCAGCAGATACCCATACTTTCGGGCAACTGATCATATGCCTTCTCCGTTTCATACCCCTTGCCCATCCATCCGCATTCTTCGCATTCCAAAATCTTTTGCTCAAGACTTACAAAATCAAACGCCTGCATATCTCTACCGTATCAACTAATACGCCATGTTCTTCTTATACCAACCTGCTATCAAGACAGCTGTCAGAGTCAGCCGTCAGATGTGAACTTGTAGCAAGGCTTCCTTTATAGTGCCCTCCTCTCACGTCTGACGTCTCACGTTTCACGATGGTTTCTCTGTCAACTGAAAGCGGTTTGGTATTAGCTATTGTGACAGCCTCATCAACCATAAACAGGCATAATATTTTTAGTAGATTTTACTGAAAACCTTTCTGTATGAGCCAGGCCTTTGTTCGCGAAAGTGATGAGCAGTGGTTGCACGAGGTGCAGCCTACGCTCAATGCCCTGATCGTTTACCTGACCCGGGAGAACAATAACGTAAGAGTGTATGAACAAAAAAACTTTATAGACAAAGAAGGAAAAGAAGTGCATGTAATGAGCAACGGGCTTTCTTACGCAAAGGATGATGAAGGCAAATGGTTTATTGTTTGGTAATGGTTATTGCGGAGGTTTTAATTCGTGACCTGCAAATAAAAAGCCCCCTTATAAAGGAGGCTTTCACATTGCTAGTGTTTACATTAAAAGGTTCTTGGTGTTGCTTTGGCTTTTTCCACTTGTTTATTGATGGAGTCCTTATCCCCTATCATCACCTTTGTCATCTTGTTATAATCAATATAATTCCGGGTCATTTGCGAAACGGTTTCCGGCGTGACTTTGTAAATATTTTTTACATAGTTGTTCAGGTAACTGTCATCCAAACCATAGAGATCTAAAAAGTTCAGCTGGTTAATGATACCGTTGGGCGTTGAATTTTGCAATACAAATATGCCGGCCTCATAATTCTGAATACCGGATAATTCTTCTTTTGTTGGCGCTTCGGTTTGCAAACGTTTGATTTCTCTTTCAATTTCAGTTAAGGCATCCACGGTGTGTTCACTGGTTACATCGGCCTGCTCGTACCAGATAGCACTTCCTTTACGATTGAGAATGGAACTGAATGGAGAATAGGTGTACCCCTTGTTCTCGCGGATGTTGCTGGTGATACGGGAGCCAAAAGAACCACCCAGTAAAGAGTTGGTGACCAGCATAGGCACATAATCTTTGTTAGTAGGTGTTATTACCGGCAGGCCTATCATAAGCGTGGTTTGCGGGGCTCCCTTGCGGTCCACCACTATGGTGTCTTTTTTGGCAACGGCATTTACAGGCGGATAAGGAAACCGCGGGTCCGGCTTTCCACCTGGTTAAAGAAGACGCAATGGCCGCATTCACCGCTTTTTCATCAAACTTTCCTACCACGTATAAAACCGAACGCTTAGCGCCAAAGTTGTTGTTGTAAAAATCTTTCACCATCTGCACGGTGTAGCTGTTGATCATTTCTTCGGTAGGAAATATTTTCCCGTAGGGATGATCACCATAAATGGCTGCAAAAAACTGCTCCTGCGCCTGTGCCTGCGGCACGGCTTTTTGCGTGGCCAGTCTGCGTTTAAAGTCGCCTTTCAGCCGCTCCAGTTCACTGGCCGGAAACGCCGGATTTATCACCAGATCCGAAATCAGCTTGATAAAGTCAGGCGCATACTCCGAAAGAACAGAACCTGCAATGGTGGTTTGCGTTGGACCCACGTTCACGTTTAAGCTGCCGCCCATGGCAGCCGCTTTTTTTGACAGGGCAGCAAAGTTCATAGAAGGGGTGCCTTCCCTGAGCAAACGGCCTGTTAGATCTGCCAGCCATGTTTTGTCTGTGCCTTCGTGCACGTTGCCGGTTTTAATAATAAGACTGATGGTTGTTTTGGGCAGCTCGCCGTAGTGTACCACCATGGTTTTTAACCCGTTGGCATATGTCTGCACTTTTTTCTCGGATAATTTAAAATCTTTGGCAGTGCCTCCGGCCGGCGGGGTTTGCTTTTGTGCAAAAGCCGGCTGCAATAAAGCCAGGCTTAGTGCGGCTACTATATAGTGTTTTGTTTTTCTCATGGCTTAGACGCTTTAGGTTCAATAATTAAAATGGTTCTGTTGGCAGGACTTAAGTATTGCTGTGCTGTTTTTTTGATCAGCTCAGGCGTTACTTTTTTAAATTCGGTTTCCAGGGTATTGATTCTTGCCGGATCGTCATCGAACAAAGCAAAGCAGGCCAGCAGGTTTACCTTGCCAATGCCGAAAGTGCCACCCATAGCATCGTACAAACCGGAACGCATTTTTACAATCGCCAGCTGCAGGTCTTCCGCCTTGGTATTATTGGCAATATCGGCAACGGCCAGGTCATATTGCCGGATAATGGAATCAGCGGAAACCGAGGCATCATAAATTAAATCAGACGTCCAAAGCATAGGCCCGTTATAATCAAACATATTGCCCAGGCCAATATTGATGCCGGCACCCACGGCACTGGTATAGCCCTTCTGCTGCACCAACGCCTGGTACAGCTTACTATCCTGTCCCTGCCCCAGCATTTGATCAATAAGACCCATAGCATAGTATTCCGGTGTATTTCGTTCGGGCATTTTATAGCTGACCGCAATGGCCGGTTTTTTGGCAAGCGCATCTTCCTTGGTAAAGCGTTGTTCTTTTTCCTGCGGCGGTTCTGTCAGATCGGGTTTGGGAGGAAGCGTTGCGGAAGGAATTTTGCTGAAATACTGCTCGATCCATTTTTTGGCAGCCGGTATTTCAAAATCGCCGGACACCACCAGGACGGCATTGTTGGGCGCATAAAAGGTTTTGAAAAAGGCATCCACATCTTCCAGCCGGGCAGAATCCAGGTCGGCTAAATCGCCGTAAAAGTTATGGGCATTATACCAGTTCTTGTTGGCATACTGTGGCATATCCAGCCAGGGAAAACCGCCATAAGGCTGGTTTAACACATTCACCTTTACTTCATTTTTTACCACACCCTGCTGGTTGGTCAAATTCTCCTGGGTGATCTTCAATCCCTTCATGCGGTCGGCTTCGGCCCACAGAGCCGTTTCCAGTTTGTGTGCCGGCATTACTTCAAAATAATTGGTAAAGTCAAAACGGGTAGAACCATTGAGGATGCCGCCGTTTTTCTGCACCAGTTGAATAAATTCCATCTTGCCCAGGTTTTCCGATCCCTGGAACATCATGTGTTCAAACAAATGCGCAAAGCCGGTGCGGTTCTTTGGTTCATTGCGAAAACCAATATTGTAATACACGCCAACGGCAATGGTGGGAGCCGTTTTATCAGGCGACAATACCACCTTTAACCCATTACCCAGTTTGTAATAGCTAACCGGCACCTGTAGGTCATTGCCCGGGGGATCAACCGGTTTTTTATCCCACGAAATCAGGAGCATGGCTGGCGCCAGCAGCCATAGCATGTTGCGAATGTGCACGTACTTCATAAGCATATGTGTGTTTAATATTTTAGATGAAAATAAGCCGGGTAAAGCCCTTTTTGGGCTTTAAAAATAGGGGGTTAATATAAAATAGGCGGCAGAATATTCTTTAGAAAACTTTACCAGTGGTTTGAAATAAGGGTCAGGCTGCACGGCTTCTTGCTGCCAACAGGCCTCAATCCTTATCTTCATATCAAAAAACATCAGGCAAAAACTTGTTACCATATCGGACCTTTTGCAAAAAGCATTAAAAGAGCTGCTGAAAAACGATCCCTTACGCATGGCAGGAGCCACTGCTTTTTTTACCACGTTTGCCCTGCCGCCCATCCTTGTTATCCTTATTCAAAGCCTGAAACTGTTTATTAATGCCCATACCATCCGGGTGGAACTTTTTAAAAGCCTCTCGGCTATTGTAGGCCCCGAAACCGTGCGCCAAACAGTGGATGTGTTACAAGGCCTGCGCAGGCTGGCGCAAAACTGGTATATCACCATTGGCGGTTTTATCTTCCTGCTTTTTGTAGCCACCACCCTTTTTAAAGTTATTAAAAGCTCGCTGAATGAGTTATGGCGAATCAGGCCTCAAAGAAAACAGGGCCTGTGGAAAAGCCTGCAGGGAAGGGTGCAATCCCTGTTGGTGATTTTGCTGGCGGGTGTGCTGTTTGTCATTGGCCTTTTATCGGAAGGCGTCAGGGCTTTTATTGGTAACTATATTTTTGAATTTTCGCCGCTGTTGTCCGCTTATTTCAAGAGCTTTTTAAACCATTTTGTTTCTCTCATCATTGTTATGTTATGGTTTGTCATGGTATTCCGTTACCTGCCCGATGGCCGGCCCCAGTGGAAAATTGCATTTATGGGCGGCTTTGTGACCTCCCTGCTTTTTACGCTTGGTAAAATTATTCTACACTGGTTGCTTACGTATAGCAATATAAACACCCTGTACGGCACTTCCGCTTCTATTGTCCTGCTGCTGTTGTTTGTATTTTATTCATCGCTGATACTTTATTATGGCGCCGCTTTTACAAAAGTGTGGGGAATCTATAAAGGCAAACCGATCCTGCCGCTTCCCTATGCCTCACATTATCGTTTAATTGAAGCCGAGGTAGAAGGAAAACACGAGGAGGAATAGCGATGACCAATTTTGAAATTGAATTACTTGCAAGGGAAGCGTTTTGTTAATGACCTCCGCTTTAAGCAACTTGCCTAAATTGCCGTACAATGGTATTGCTTTTGTAAATCTTTACGTTTAGATGCTCTTGAACCGGAAATATATACGGGTCTGCACACTGGCAGGTATCTTTTGCCTGGCAGCACTTTCCCTGCAGGCCCAGGGAGATACGGCCAGGAAAAATAAGATTGACAGCCTGTTATCCAGGCAAAAAGGGGTGCTGGGCAAACTGGCCCAGGTTCTGATGGCAGATACCATCGACAATAAAGACAGGGACCTGCAGCGGGCCGACCTTCCCTTTCAAAAGTTCAGAAACCGGATTATCCGGCGCATAACCATCAACCCCATTGAGTTTGGTGTGCTTATAGGCGATACGGTAAACCGTTATAATAATGGCCTCACCCGCCTGGCCAACCAGGTGCATTATGACACAAGGAATTTTGTGCTCAGAAACCATCTCTTTTTTAAGGAGAACGATCTTTTATCGCCTTATTTACTGGGCAACAATGAACGCTACCTGCGGGACCTTCCTTTTTTACAGGAAGCCCATATTGAAGTAAAAAATGTAAGGGGCAGCCCCGATTCAGTGGATGTGGTTGTCTATACAAAAGATGTATTGTCCATTGGCGGAAGCCTGGCCCTGCGCAATTCAGAAAGCGGAAGGATAGAACTTAGAGAAGACAATTTTATGGGCTGGGGCGACCGGCTGGAACTTCAAACCTTATATGATAAAACCCGGAGTGACAATTTTGGCTTTGGCGCAGAGTATGTAAAGCGAAATATTCTGGGAACTTTTATTGATGCCAGTGCCGGTTACGTTAACTTTTACCCCGCCTTCAACAGCGGAAGAACTGAAGAAATCATACGCTATGGGCGGCTGCTAAAGCCCTTGGTGAATCCTTACATGCGTTTCACTTATGCGGCTTCTGCTGAGGTACATTCTACGGCCAACATGTTCAATGCCGATTCCATTTATCACCAAAGCCTGAAATACAAATACCGAACGTACGATGCCTGGTTGGGATGGAATATCAGCGCCAATAATATTGGAAGGACCAATGAATTTGAACGTTTGCGTTTTTTGGTCAGCGCAAGGGCGATGGATCAAAACTTTTTTTATAAACCGCTTCAATACACAACGCACTATTACTACCCTTACGCCAATGTCAGGGCGTTGCTGGCATCGGTTTCCCTTTTCAAGCTCAACTTTTATAAAACACAGTATATCTATGGCTTCGGCAGAAAAGAAGACATTCCTGAAGGATTAGAAGCTTCCTTTACTACGGGCTATACTAAAAAAGAGGGAAGGGAAAGACCTTACCTGGGACTTTCTTTTGAACAATATTATCTTACAAAAAACAAGGGTTATTTCGACTATTCTGTTTCCCTGGGAACGTCGGTGTATAAGAAGAATCTTGAGGACATTAACCTGCTCGCCACTATTGATTACTTCAGCCGTCTGCAAAACCTGGGCAGCCGTTGGAAGCAACGGTCGTTTCTCAATGCCAGCTTTGGCAGGCAGTTTAATTCTTCATTGGATGAGCCTTTGCTGATGGAAAGTGAGTATGGCTTACCAGAATTTAAAAATAATTTTCTGGGAGGCAATATGCGGGCAACGGTGAAAGGTGAATCTGTTTTCTTTAGTCCCTGGAATTTTTTGTTTTTCAAATTTGCGCCTTTTGTATTTAGCAGTGCAACGGTCTTTCAGTTTCCTTCCGAAACGGTGCGCAGCAATACCCGGCTGTACACTGCTATTGGCGGTGGCATTCGTACACGCAACGAAAGCCTCATTTTTGGTACCGTTGAATTGAGAGGAGCTTATTTTCCAAAGAAAGACGCCTTCAATAATAACTTTCTCATCCAGATCAATACCAACCTTCGCTTTAAATACAACCAGGAATTTATTCGCCGCCCCGACTTTGTAAAAGTGAATTAAGGCACCTCTTTCACAACTCATAAACTAAAAAACACCATTCGTTGACTAAAAAGCACAGTTGAAAGCACCTGCTGTAGGAAGGGTGACAAGAACACTTCAATTTTACGGCATCAATCGACTCTCTCTTAAACATTATCCTTAGCAGTTAGTTTTGTTTTCGGCGGTAATTTCTATTACCGCTTTATTTTTTTTAATGAACCCTATACCAAACCGCTTTGAAGTTGACAGAGGAGCCACGTGAAACGTCAAACGTCAAACGTGAGACAAGGGCGAACTATGAACGAAGCTTTGCTACAGGTTCACGGCTGACGGCTGACCTCTGACGGCTGTCTTGATAGCATCTTGATACTACATGTTTTTTTACGTTTCTCCCGAAAACAATTCACTTCACCTTTATCACTATTAATCAGACCAAAAATGCAGTTGGCTACTTTGTGTATTGACTGCCGTAGCAGGCAACAGTAGCTTTGTGGAGAATTCAAAAATCAAAAACCTTAAATACATTTTTTATGAAACAATTATTTTTTTCACTCCTCTTATCCTTCACGCTTGGAGTGAATGCGTTTGCGGCTGATACCGTGGTCGCTCCCAACATTTTGCAATCTTTTCAAAAAACATTTAGCAACGCAAAAGAAGTAGTTTGGTCTGCAGGTAAGGATGTGTATAAAGCTGAATTTATCTACAGCAGCCAGTACATCACAGCGTATTATGATGCCGATGGGAATATGCTGGCCCTGACAAAAAACATTTTGTCAACACAGCTTCCCCTGTTATTGGAAAATAGTTTAAAAGAAGACTATGACGGTTATTGGATTGCCGATGTGGTGGAGTTTTCTACAGAGGATGGAACCAGCTACTATGCTACTCTAGAGAATGCAGATGGAAAACTGGTTTTAAAATCATCTCAAAACAACTGGACCATTAACAAGAAGATTAAAAAATAAGATCGTTTATAAGGCAAGCAAAATGCAGTACAAGAAATTGTGCTGCATTTTTTATGCAACAACAATTTTCTCAGACCACTCTAAAGGTTCGGGCAAACAAAACCGGCTAAACTCAACATGTATAACTCTTCTTTGCTTGCTGTTGGTGGTGCGGTTTGACGCATGCAATAAGAGTGGCCGCATAATCATAACACTACCTTTTGCTACTCTGCATACCACCTCTTTTTCTGTTGACCAGTCAATGGTTTCGGGACGATAAATTCCTTTCCGGTGCGATCCGGGAATGACCTTTAGTGCTCCGTTATTTTCATCCGTATCATCAAGGTGAATGCGAATAGTAAAGTTATTCTGTAACACTTCTAAAGGTGGCTGCACACCAAATTGATCCTGCTTTACCGTCCAGGGACCAAAACCTTCCATCATCAATTTTTTAGTAACAGAGATCGTCAGATCCTGATGATACGAAACAAACCAGTTAGAACCCGCGGGCTTATCAAAATAGATCGACTTTACGATGAAGAATCCCTGGCCAAATAACTGTTCCATTATGTCTTTGAGGGGCTGAATAAAAACATAGGGGATGGCTTCGGGTATTTCTTTGAAAAACTGTCTTATAGCAAATAAATCAGTTGTTTTACGAAAGGTTGGTTTATTGCAATCTGCCTTATCAATTGCAGATAAAATTGCGTCTATTTGTTTATCTACAAAGACGTCTTCTACAATGGCAAAGCCTAAAGATCCTATTTCTTCTTTTAGTGCTTCCGCATTCAGCATCATTCAAAATTAATGCTGAATGCGAAATGTCGTGTCATACTAAGCTGGTTTCAGGTTCATAAAATTCTACTGTCCATAGTCAATGGTGAATGGTCAATAGAAAATTACAGGCCTGATGACGGATCGGTATCAAAAGCAAAAGCCACCTTTCGGTGGCTTCCTTGTTTTGAGTTGTTTTTCTGTAACCGTCCGTATAACTATTTTTTTGTTTCTTCTGTTTTTACCGGCTTAATGGTTTGCAGGTAATTATAAATGGCTTTCAGTTCCGTATCATTCATGCGGCCGAAAGATTCCCAGGGCATGTGACTGTACGGAATAACCTTTCCCATTCGAAAGCGGCGGATAAAATCTTCCTGGCTCCATTTATAAATCCGTCCTGTAGGGTCAGGCGTAAGGTTAGGAGAAATCAGTGTTGCCTTTCCTTTTTCCTCGAATTCCGTTCCTCCGGCTAAATGTTCGCCTACATAGTTTCCAATGGCATCCCGTTTGGTATGACATTCATTACAGTTGGCAACGGCCATCACCATGTGGCGGCCATAGGTAGCCGTAGTATCTTCCTTCACGGCAGTTTTCACCGGCTCTGTAGGTTTCCATGGCTTTATAAGAAATGCTTTGATCAGGTTTCCAACAACGTTATAATTATGATCGGGCACCGCATTGCGCACCGGTTTTAAAGAACGCAAATAAGAAATAATAGCCGTTAAGTCTTCGTCACTCATATCCTGGAAAGGCATGAAGGGCAAGACCGCTTCACCGTTTTTCTTAACGCTATAGCGAAGTACACGGGCAATTTCTCCGTCTGTCATATCACCAATGCCGGTTTCTGCATCCGGTGTAAGATTGCGGGTGTAAAACTTACCAAAAGGAAGATCGAATTGATAACCGCCAATAAGCGGCACTTCCTGGCCCAGCTTCAATAAAGAATCCACGTTTCGCACCGGACTATGACAATCTGCGCAATGTGCCGGCCCTATAACAAGATGTCTGCCTCTTGCAATAACAGCAGTATCCCTGGAAGCTTTAATGTCGGGATAAGGAGCATCATATTTTAGATGCTGACGGGAAATGGTGGTGATGGTAACACCAGCAATAAGAACAAGCAAAACAATACCTGTCCATTTTAAAATTTTTCGTACCATAAGCCTTGGTTAAGGCAACGAAAGTAAATGGCTGTAAAAGCGGCTGCAATAGAGCGTTGCATGAATTGGTAAAAAGAAAGAATGGAATGAAGGCTTTGCGTTCGAATGGCTAATACTAAACCGCTATCAAGACAGCCATTGTGAAACGTGAGACGGCAGACGTGAGACAGCGCAGCCGTCTTTTTCTTTCAGTCATCTATCAACTATCATCTGTCATCTTGATAGCCAGTTGGTATAAGAGAACATTTGTCTCCTTCCAATTAATGAAATCAATTTGTCGGTAGGCTTCCCTTTACGTTGACGCATCACACTTGCCCTTATTGTTTTGCATAGGCATCTTCCACGCCTGTGGCCGAAAGAATTTTATACTCCACATGATCGGCCAGGCGGTGGTCTGGCGCAGCCATGGTTTGTGATTTTTTGGAAGCAATATTGGAAAAGTAAACGGTCTTTTTTTCAAGTAAATTATTTTCTTCTGAATAATAACGCACTTCTACGGCAGCGGTTTTTAACGTGGCCGCACTGCGGTTGTAGAGCGTCAGTTTTAAACCCTGAACGCCCATCATCCAATCCTCAGTGTTTTTGTTCAGTTTAATATCCACCTGGTCTGTAAGGTCCACGGTGGCCGTTTCAACTGGTGATTCATCACGGCGGGTAGCAGTTCTTTCGTTGTTGCTGTTCCCGGACGATTTAGGTTCGGCCTGTGCCGTTTCTTCTTTTTGATGTTTCTTAAACAGGCCGCCAAACAATTCTTTTAATGTTCGCTTTTTTTCTTTTGGTGCCTCGGTAACCACAGGCTCACTCTTTTGTTCCGCAACAGGTGGCGTGTTTTCTACCGGTTCACGGGACATTGGTTTTTGTACGGTTTCCGGAGCAGGAGTTTTAAAACCATCTGTACTTTTTGTGGAAGAAGTAACTTCAGTTTTCTTTTGAATTTTTTTTGCCGTGTGGCTGGCTGGTAATGGCATTAATGCCTTCTTTTCATGCAATGGCTCCTCTTCAGCAACCAAAACAGGCGTAGAAGATTTTGTTTTTTCCGGGATTATAAAGATCTTGTTTTTTTGCGCTGCCTTGTACTGCCAGCTGTGCCGGTTTATGGGCCGGCTCTTTAAACACCATTTTGCCGATGAGCCAGCCGCCGGTTAATCCTACGCAAATGATGCCGCCAATCACCAGGTTCCTTTTACTGATAAAACTTTTTTTCCTTTTTTTCTGAAAGACCCAGGAGGTGTAATCTTCTTCCACCTCATTTATGCTTCGGGCATAATTGATTTTTATTTCCTCTTCTGTATGCGCCGGAGGGGAATACGATTGAATTCGCTTGCGCAATGCTTCTGCTTTCTGCTCAATGGTATCTGCCACAGGTGAAGAGGAGGAAACAGAGTTGAAGGTGCTGGCAACCGGCAGGCTTACAAATATTTTTTTATGGGATGCCTGTATAGGTTTATTAATGGATGCAGGTTCAGGTTCTCTTGTTTGGCGGAAGGTTCCATTTTTTCTGCTGTAGTAACAGCAGGTACAAAAGGTTTCAGTGTATCTATTTCCGATGGGTAGCACCACCCATAGCTTTTGCCTTCCACCCAAATGAGGTCAAAAGGTTGTAAGCCGAGTTGCATTAGTTCGTCAAGACTGTGAGGACCTGTTTGCTGGTTACTGCGCAGCAATAAATACACCTTTTGCATGGCCGTAGGTTTTTAGGTTCACAAGCAGGCTTTGTGCTTTTGAAGGTAACGAAGAGAAGGGAGGGCTATTGTTTAAGAAAATCTAAAGAAAAGCTAATCCTTTTTACAGGTTTGAAAACTTAACAGCAGTTGAATTTCTACTTCCGGAAGGGGAGTAAAGCAGAAGCTATTTATACAAAACACCACAGCCACTATACATTTGTTTGTTGTACTGCACCAGCACTTTATTCTGGTACACATTATCACTCATACCATCGTTACAGAAATAAGGAAGAACGATCAACTTTATAGTTGCCGAATCGGTTTGAGCAGTATAAATTGTACTGTCCTCCGCCACCTTGGTTTGGTCTAATTTCATTTTCACAGGACCTTTCCATTCAGAAAGCAGGAAGCTAATTGTATCCTTGTTGTTTACCTCTACACTCCAGAAGGGTTCATTGCCAATTCCAGCCAGCATAATTCCTTCTGCCTTTTTATTCTTCCACACTTTGTTGCTGAGTACATCGGTCAGCTTATTCATTGCATAGGTTTTGTTGTACCTCGGATTAAAATAAAGAAGCGTGTCGCCTTTCCATTTATAACGGCCATAGGCTAATTGTTCTTTATATAACCAGATAAATCCATCCGAAGGCGTCCAGGTACCTTCTGTAATGATGATGCTGTCTTTGTTATATGGAAGGAATTGTTCCTGCAGGCGGTAGGTATGGTTGTTATAAAACCGGATGGTTTGTTGCATTTTGGAAGAATCATCGTAAGGCAGCAAGCCCTGATAAATTCCGGAAGGATCCTTGATGGGTTTGGATCGTGGTTTAGCAATAGCTACCGTATCCTTAGCTATAACGGTTTTGGTTGTTTCACCAAAAGCTTCCGCAGCAGTTGACTTTTGCAACGTGTCGCTCTTGGCAGACGCTGAATCGGTAGTGGCAATGGTTTCCACTTTCCTGTCATTGCAGAACGCAAACGAAATCACCAGAAGAACCAATCCAACTTTTTTCATGAAATCTCTTTCCTAAAAGGTAAAAAAATTTATGCCATAAAAAAGCCCCGCTGTTAAAGCAGGGCCGGCTATAAAGTGAGGAAATAATTACAAGTAAGGTAGAGTGGTGAGTAGTCAGTGGTGAGTAATACGAAATCATCGTGAAACGTGAGACGGCAGACGTGAGACAACGCAGCGGCTCTTTCCCTTCTATCATCTATGAACTATCAACTATGATCCTGATAGCCTCTGGTATAAGAGAGCTTTCCCCACTCACCACTCACCACTCACAAAAGGCCTTTGTGCGATGGCTTCTAGTCTAAAACCTTTACACCACTGGCGGCAAATTGCACGTCTTTTTCGGAACCTTTTATTTTGGCAATTTCTTTTTTAGACTTGCCGGCGTCTTCTGCATAGTGTTTCCGCATTTCTTCGGATACTTCTTTAATGGTAGCATTGCCTTCAATCAGTACGGTTTTACCTACAATGTTTTCCGGCATTAAAAAAGCATGGTCTTTGGCTCTTACCATCATGGAGCTGCCGTCTTTTTTTTGCACTTTAATCCAGCAACCTTCCGCCTTGCACACTTCTGTTACTTTGGCTTTTACCTGGCCTTCAAATTTATCGTTAACCAGCTTTGCTTTTATTTCATCAGGGCTGATCGCTTCTTTTTCGTCAGAAACAATGCCATACACAACACCTTTGGCGGCAGGCGTTTTTTCCTTGTCCTGGGCATGAGCAGTTATAGCAGCAAACAATACTATTGAAAAGAAGATTTTTTTCATCTGCGTTTGATTTAGTTAGGAACAAATATAACCAGCGTTCATGGATTTTAAAATGGTTTAATGCGACTTTCGCATTAGATTGAAACAGCCTGTTTTCCGCCACCATTGCCGCATCTCTTTTTGTGTTTTCCCTTTGTAAAACGGGCTAAAAAACGGGGCTTATTTTGGCCTGTTCCTTTAACCTATTTTTAATGCAATTCAGCGAAATATTTTAGGCTCATTTTGCTAAAATCATTAGTTTCGCATGCAAATAATTTTTTAAGAATAGATGCATATTTAGTCTAAATTACAGCCATCTTTCTTCTAACTCTTTCAACTAATAAAAATGTCAAACGCTGAAAAATTAAAAGCACTAAAGCTTACCATGGATAAGATTGATAAAGACTTTGGTAAGGGTAGTGTGATGATGATGAACGAAAAAGGCGAGCAAACACAGGAAGTGATTTCTACAGGTTCCATAGGATTGGATACAGCTTTAGGTATTGGAGGGCTTCCCAAAGGCCGGGTGGTGGAGATTTACGGCCCTGAAAGTTCCGGTAAAACAACCATTGCTACCCATGTGATTGCAGAAGCGCAGAAAAAAGGCGGCATGTGTGCCATTATTGATGCCGAGCATGCCTTTGACAGTGCTTATGCACAAAAGCTGGGCGTTGATATTGACAACCTCTTGATTTCCCAACCCGATTACGGCGAACAGGCTTTGGAAATTGCCGACCGTTTAATTCTTTCCGGCGCCCTGGATGTGGTGGTGATTGACTCGGTGGCGGCCCTGGTACCCAAAGGCGAGTTGGAAGGCGAAATGGGTGATTCTAAAATGGGTCTGCAGGCCCGTTTAATGTCGCAGGCCCTGCGTAAGCTTACGGCTACTATTTCTAAAACCAATACCATTTGTATTTTCATCAACCAGTTGCGTGAAAAGATCGGTGTCATGTTTGGCAACCCCGAAACGACCACTGGTGGTAATGCTTTAAAATTCTATGCTTCCGTACGTTTGGATATTCGCCGCATGGCGCAGATCAAGGACGGTGAAGAAGCGGTTGGTAACCGGGTGAAGGTAAAAGTGGTAAAGAACAAGGTGGCTCCTCCCTTCCGCACCGCAGAATTTGACCTGGTATTTGGCGAAGGCATCTCCAAGATTGGCGAGATCCTGGATATGGGCGTGGAAATGGGTATTGTGCAGAAAAGCGGTAGCTGGTTCAGCTATAACAGTGATAAATTAGGACAAGGTCGTGAAGGTGTGAAGTCTTTATTGAAAGATAACCCTGCGCTGGCCGATGAAATAGAGGGTAAGATCCGTGAGAAAATTAAGGAATTACAAGCTTCCTAAAAGATCTTGAAAATCAAAAAACCCCGCTTGTTCTTTGCGGGGTTTTTTATTAACCGCCTGTTTTACAACAGGCCATTGTTGGCGTTCAATAGGCTTACACGTTCAAACGGTTTTAATGATTGGATTTTGGTCACGAGGCGAGTGGCTTTCAAAATCTTGGATAAGGCAATTTATGTGAGCAAACATATTGCCATATATGTAATTTGTTGGTTTTAAGCCTATTGATGGGCTTTAGGAATCTTTTATCAACCACTCCTTTTACCTAAGCTTTAGATATTTTCCAAAACAAGCTTTTCTAATTTTGCAAGATCATGGCATTTACCATTCATTCTCCATATAAACCCGCTGGCGATCAACCTTCGGCCATACAGGAATTAACGGAAGGCATTCTAGACGGCGAAAAAAGCCAGGTGCTCCTGGGTGTAACCGGTTCCGGTAAAACATTTACCGTTGCCAATGTGATTCAGAATGTGCAAAAGCCCACCCTGGTGCTAACGCATAACAAAACCCTGGTAGCCCAGCTCTATGGCGAGTTCAGGCAATTCTTTCCTGAAAACGCGGTGGAATATTTTGTTTCCTATTATGACTATTACCAGCCGGAAGCTTATATGCCCACAACCGATACCTACATTGAAAAAGACCTGAACATCAATGAGGAATTGGACAAACTTCGTTTAAGAGCAACCACCAGTTTACTTTCCGGCCGCCGGGATATTATTGTAGTAGCCAGTGTAAGCTGTATTTATGGCATGGGTAATCCCACCGATTATGAAAGCGGCATTATCCGCATTGCAAAAGGAGAGCAGTTATCCAGGCAGGGTTTTTTACATGCCCTGGTCAATTCGCTGTACAACCGGACCTCCATTGAATTTAACCGGGGAACGTTCAGGGTGAAGGGTGATACGGTGGACATCAATTTACCTTACGTTGATTTTGGGTATCGGGTTACGTTTTTTGGCGATGAAATTGAAGAAATAGAAAGTATAGATGTGCAGCAGGGCAAACGCATTGGTAAGCTGGATAATGCAGCCATCTTTCCGGCCAATTTATACGTAGCACCGAAAGACCAGATCCAAAACGTGATGTATGAGATACAGGACGAGATGCAGGCGCAGGTGGATTATTTTAAAAGTGTGGGAAAATTTATTGAAGCCCAAAGATTGAAAGAAAGAGTGGAGTATGACCTGGAAATGATCCGTGAGTTGGGTTATTGCAATGGTATTGAAAACTACTCCCGTTTTTTTGACAGAAGAAAACCCGGCACCCGGCCTTTCTGTTTGCTGGATTATTTTCCCAAGGATTTTTTGTGTGTCATTGACGAAAGCCATCAAACCGTGCCGCAGGTTAGCGGCATGTACGGCGGTGATAGAAGCCGCAAATTAACCCTGGTGGATTACGGTTTTCGATTGCCTTCGGCGCTGGATAACCGCCCGCTGAACTTTCACGAATTTTCCAACCTTCTCAACCAGGTGATTTTTGTCAGCGCTACGCCTGGTGATTATGAACTGGAGCAAACCGGTGGCGTGGTGGTAGAACAGGTCGTTCGTCCCGACAGGCCTGCTGGAGCCACCCATTGACGTGCGGCCCAGTGTCAACCAAATTGATGATCTGCTTGATGAAATCGACAAGCGGGTAAAAAAAGGCGACAGGGTTTTGGTAACTACGCTAACCAAACGCATGGCCGAAGAAATGGACAAATACCTCAAGCGCATTGACATCAAATCAAAGTACATCCATAGTGATATTGACGCCCTGGAAAGGGTAGAGATCTTGCGGGACCTGCGTCTCGGTAATATTGATGTGCTGGTAGGTGTGAACTTATTACGGGAGGGATTGGACCTTCCGGAAGTGTCCCTGGTAGCCATTTTGGATGCGGACAAAGAAGGCTTTTTGCGTAACGAACGTTCGCTGACACAAACGGCAGGACGTGCGGCAAGAAATGTGGACGGCCTCGTTATTTTTTATGCGGATACCATGACCGAAAGCATGCAACGGACCATTGATGAAACCAACCGCCGCCGTGAAAAGCAGGTGGCCTATAATATTATTCATAACATCACGCCTACTACGGTTCGAAAATCTGTGGAGCAGGTAATGGCCCAAACCTCCGTGCTGGATATTAAGGGTTACGACCCTGAATCGCCGTACGCGGTGGAAGAAGTTGTAACCAAAGCAGCAGAAGACGAAGCCGAGTACACCACGATTCCGCAATTGGAAAAAGCCATTGCCAAAACAAAAAAGGAGATGGAGAAAGCGGCCCGTGATATGGACTTTATGGAGGCAGCAAGGCTAAGGGATGAAATGTTTTTGATGCAGAAAAGACTGGAACAAATGAAGTAGCCTAACGTAATTCTACGACGTTTCCCTAAGTGCTTTCCCCCGATTTTAAAAAATTGGACGATAAAGTCTTGTTCTTTTCCAACAGGCTGATTATTTTGCCCTACCAATACTTCTAAATCCTGTTTTATGAAAAAGCGTCTATCCAGAGTCATTAACTTCTTTGCCTTCAACCTCCTGTTTTTTGCACTTTACCTGAACTTTATTCACAAAGACAGCAATACACCAGCGCCTGTTACAACCAAGAACACAGCCAGCTACCGTGCAGGGAACCGTTTTGGTTACCAACCCGGAACAATATTTAAACCAGGCTGCAAAGCAAGATGTTCATGCTGGAAGCACTGAACAAAAACCCTCGTACAATTAATTACTTATCCTTCTATAATCCGAACTTTAAAACCCCGCAGCAGCGGGGTTTTGCAATTTAGTAAAGCATTACAGCAAAAGGATTAATTAACTTCGCCGGCATGGACAAAAGACTGTTTTTGCTGGATGCCATGGCGCTTATTTTCAGAGCGTATTATGCCTTGATCCGCAATCCCCGCATTACCTCGAAAGGAAAGAACACCAACGCACAATTTGGTTTTACCAATACCATTATAGAACTGCTCAACAATCAAAAACCCACACACATGGCGGTGTGTTTTGATACGGCGGCGCCTACAGAACGCCATACCGATTTTGCAGATTATAAAGCCCATCGCCAGGAGGCTCCTGAGGATCTTACGATTGCCATTCCCGACATCAAAAGAATTATACAAGCCTTAAACATACCCATCATTGAAAGCGATGGCTACGAAGCGGATGATGTAATTGGCACACTGAGCAAACAGGCCGAAGCCTTGGGCTATGAAGTGTATATGGTAACGCCTGATAAAGATTATGGTCAATTGGTAAGCGACAAAGTAAAAATTTACAAACCGGGCTACCAGGGTGGCGACGTAGAGATCATGGGGCCAAAAGAAGTGTGTGAAAAATGGTGCATTGATTCGGTGGACCAGGTAATTGATATTTTAGGGCTGATGGGCGATGCCGTGGACAACATTCCGGGCATTTCCGGCGTGGGGCAAAAAACGGCCTGCAAGCTGTTGACCGAATACAAAACCCTGGAAAATGTTTTGGCCAATGCCGAAAACATCAAAGGCGCACTGGGTGAAAAAATAAGAAACGGTAAACAAGATGCCCTGATGTCCAAAAAGCTGGCCACTATTATTACATCGGTGCCGGTTGAATTTCATGAAGAAGATTTTTTGATCAAGGACTGGAACAAGGAAGCCTTAAAAGAAGTGTTTACAGAACTGGAATTTAAAACGGTGATCAAAAGATTGCTGGGAGAAGAGGCGGTTGATGCCGGCGCTGCGAAAAAACCCGGCGCTGGTGTGCAGACGGATTTATTTGCAGCCCCCGCAGAAAATAATGAACCGGAAGTGATCTCTGTCGTGCAACCCGGCAAGAACATTCACAACACACCGCATGAATATGAGCTGGTAGAAAGTGAGGCAGAGTTTAAAGCGCTGTTGGATGAATTAAACAAGTACTCCGAAATTTCCTTTGATACTGAAACTACTGGCCTTGATCCAAATGATGCAAACCTGGTAGGACTGAGTTTCTCTGTACAACCGCACCAGGGCTGGTATGTGCCCGTACCCTGCGATGATGTGGCGGAAACGAAAAATATTCTTTCCCGTTTCTCATCACTGTTCACCGATGAAACAAAAACCTGGATCGGGCACAACATCAAGTACGACCTGTTGATGCTGAAGTGGTATGGTGTGGAGATCAAAGGAAAGTTGTTCGATACCATGCTGGCACATTACCTGATTGAGCCCGATGGCAAAAGCAATATGGATTGGCTGAGTGCCAAGTATTTGAACTACGAGCCCATACATATTGAAGAACTGATTGGCAAAAAAGGAAAGAACCAGTTGTGCATGAACCAGGTGGAAGTAGAAAAAGTAAAAGAGTATGCTGCTGAAGATGCCGATGTCACCTTTCAATTCAAAAACATTTTTTTACCTAAGCTTCAGAAACTGGAAGTCCAAAATATTTTTACAGAGGTAGAAAATCCGTTAGTGCCGGTGCTGGTGGATATGGAATACGAAGGCGTGAAAATTGATACAGAGTTTTTAAATGAATATTCCCGTGTTCTGGAAATCGAAGCAAGAGAGCATGAAGAAAAAGTCTATGAATCCGCCGGCGTTCGTTTCAATCTTGGCTCGCCCAAACAACTGGGTGAAGTGTTGTTTGAAAAATTAAAGCTTGATCCCAAAGCAAAAAAAACAAAGACCGGTCAATATGCAACAGGAGAAGATGTGCTGCGAAAATTAGCCGTAACCAACCCGGTTGCCGATAATATTTTAGCCTACCGCGAATACAGCAAATTAAAATCAACCTATGTAGATGCTTTGCCTTTGCTGATCAATAAAAAAACAGGAAGGGTTCACACCACGTATGGCCAGGCGGTGGCCGTTACCGGTCGTTTGGCAAGCAACAATCCCAACCTGCAAAACATCCCTATCCGCACAGAACGGGGACGAGAAATCAGAAAAGCATTTATACCAAGAGATGAAAATCATGTTTTGGTCAGCGCCGATTACTCTCAAATTGAATTGCGCATTGTGGCTGCATTAAGTGGTGATGAAAGCATGTGTACGGCCTTCCTGCAAAATAAAGATGTGCACACGGCCACGGCTGCCAAAGTATATGGCGTGGAAGAAGAAGCCGTGACCAAGGAAATGCGCCGCAAGGCCAAGAGCGTCAACTTTGGAATTATTTATGGACAAGGCGCTTTCGGGTTGGCAGAAAACCTGGGCATCAGCCGCTCCGAAGCCAAAGAGATCATTGATAATTATAAAAAAGAATTCTCCGGCATCACCAAGTACATGTCCGACATGATCCATTACTGCCAGGAACACGGTTATGTACAAACGGTGCTGGGCCGCAAACGCTGGCTGCGGGATATTAACTCGGGCAATTTTACCGTGCGTGGTTATGCCGAACGAAATGCGGTCAACTCACCCATCCAGGGCACGGCAGCAGATATGATCAAACTGGCCATGGTAAAAATTCACAAGGCCTTCAAGGAGCATGCCTTTAGATCAAGAATGATCCTGCAGGTGCATGATGAACTGGTGTTTGACGCCGTGAAAGAGGAAGTAGAAATTATCAAGCCTGTTATTCTCGATTGTATGCAATCGGCCATGACCCTGCCTAATAATATTCCCATATTGGCTGAAGTGGGTGCAGGAACCAACTGGCTGGAAGCACATTAATTGGAGACCTATACGGTTTTTGAAACCTTATAGGTCTTAGGATGCGGTGTTGAAAAGTATATTAAGAATGCTTTAAAATTGATTCCCGGCATTGATAAAACAGGCGTTCCTGATGAATACTTGCCTAAATTTGCCGTCAACCGAACGTACTCCATCAATGAAAGATGGAGTTTTTTTATAAATAAGTGTACTATGGAACAATCTGTTCAACCCACTATATATTATTGCTACGATGCCTATTGTGGCTGGTGTTATGGATTCAGCAAGGTCATTACCCGCATCGCAGATGAATATAAGGACCAGCTAACATTTGATGTGCTTTCCGGCGGCATGATCATGCCCGAAGAACCAAGGCACTTTGCACCCATGGCAAAATATATTCAGACAGCATATAAAAGAGTAGAAGAATTGACAGGCACCAAATTCGGGGAAGATTTTTTATGGCATGTGTTTCACCCCGAAGAAACGGACTGGTATCCCGATTCCACCAAGCCGGCCATTGCGCTTTGCATTTTTAAAGAATATTATCCGGACAAAGCGGTTTCCATGGCCAGTGATCTTCAGTATGCACTGAATTATGAAGGAAGAGATTTAACGGATGATGAAGCCTACCGGCATCTTTTACACAAGTACCTATTCCCGAAGAAGAGTTTTACACCAGGCTGAAAAGCGAAGAATACAGGGAAAAAGCCTATTACGAGTTTGCCCTGGTAAAACAATTACAGGTAACCGGTTTTCCTGCGGTGCTGATGCAGGTAACCGATTCAAAGTTTTACTTGCTGGCCAGCGGCTATACCGATTATGAAACCCTGAAACAGCGCATTGACAAAGTGTTGATGGAAGTCGGGAATCGTCAATCGTGAAACGTCAATCGTCAATTGAAGCTTCTTTTGTTACAATCGTTTCTTTCGATAGGCTTGCTTCAATTCTCATTATTTATTATCTGCCTATCTAACGTTCGCCTATAATTAAAGTCTCTCAATTCACGATTCACGATTGACGATTCACGTTCATCATTGCGGCGGAATGCTGTGCAGCGCCACCCGGTTCCCTTCCGAATCAATGAAAACTGCCATGTGGCCATACTCAGGAGAAATTTCTGTTTTGGGAACAACAATTTTTCCCCCGGCCGCTTCTATTTTATCCAACACTCTTTGTACATCAGGATTGGCGTTAAAATAAACCAGCGGACCATCGGAAGCAGAAGGTTTGTAAAAATCACCCGATTTGCAAATAGCGCCGCCAATACCGTTTTGCGGGTCCTGTATGGGGAACATGCGCATTTCAAAATTCGGCATTTCCATGGGTATCATGGAGATGCCGAAAATAGCTTCGTAAAATTTTTGCGCCCTGTCTAAATCAATGGCTGGTATTTCAAACCAGCTGATCGCATTTTTAAAGATCATAGCAGTTGTGTTTTTTTAAAGTTACTGCTGATATTGACTAAAAATTTATAACTGCTACACGTTTTATGTAAGCCGTTGAATATTTTCAGGAGTACAAGGAACACCCAAAGGACGCTATGTACAGTTTACGACCTTACTATCCATTCAAAACTCTTTTGTTCCGTGTGTCGTAGCCAAGGTTTAAGTCACACAGAAAACATGAAGGATAACAGCAATCGCCAGCGTATTTCTTTGTGTCATCATTGTCTGCTTTGTGCCCCTTCAAGGACCATCAAAACCTTGTATCAGCTCCCCTGTTGTTATTTCGGTTGGCGGCCCTGGCTGCAGCCGTTCCAAAATTGCGGAGGTTATACGTAAACGTTAGCATGAAATACTGCTGCAATACCTGGTTCTGCACATCCTGAATATAGGTCTCGGTTATATTTCTTGTAATGCTTCTGTTTTGCTTCAGCAAGTCAAATACGCTTAGTTTCAATTCCCCTTTTTGACTCTTTAAGAATTTTTTCCCTGCGCTCATATTCCAGATAGTATAGTTCTGGTTAAAGCCCTGGGCCAAGCCTGTATACAATTGGTTGGACAAATCATTTTGGAAAAACCATCCTGACTTAGATAATAAATTTAATTGCACCCCTGCCACATGCTGAAAATAATGGCTATTGAGGGACGCATCATTTTGATTTTCTACGGTGTTGAAATTGGCCGAGTAAGAAACCGTAAAATCAACATTCGGACTGATATTGCTGGCAATAACGCTGCCTAATGTATAGGTGATGGCTTTGGAAAGATTGGGCTGGCTGTTCAGAATGCCAGGAAGCTTGCTGTAGCTAACACCGGTATTCAGGTTCAAATTCGACTTGATGAATTTTACAGGAACAGCAAAGGTGAAAAACGAACGCAGGTTTAAATAGCCATCCAGGTTTACAGGCTTGGTTAATTGTTCGCCCGGGGCAAGCCGCAACCGGCTGCTGATCACGGAGTCACTCAAAGGAACAAAGGTGGCGTTGGCTATATAATTATTGGCGGCCTGCACAAACAGGTTGCCTACAAATAATAAGCTTTTAGCCGTGTTGGTAAATGTATAGCGTGTACTGACAATATGGTTGTATTGGGGTCTTAAATCAGGATTGCCCGCCGTGATGTAAGGCCGGTTGGTAATATCATATACATCCTGAAGCTGGGTTACCGAAGGCTGGTTGATAGAAGCCCTGTAGAACATCCGGATATTGCTTCTGGACGATAATTTGAACCGTGCCATGGCATTAGGCAGGATATTGTCGAAGGATTTATTTACTGTAAGTACATTGGGAAATGTGCGGTCACTTTGTAACACGGAGTGCTGGTAGCTGGCACCGAAAGAAAACTGGTTGTCCCGATTTCCATAGCGATAGGTTATACCTGCATTCTGCGCTATATAATCATTATTGAACTTATTGGATAAGGTTGTATCAAACAACGAATATTTCTCATCTGCGAAGCTATAGCGAAAAGCCTGCTGGTCGGCCTGGCTGTTAGAATAAGAAGGATTATAGTTAAACTGCAATTGTGTGTTTGCTCCCAGGGGTTCAGTGTAAACCACGTTGGCCGACAACTGGTACCCGCTATTGGACTGATCGGTAAATCTTTTTGAACTGTCGAGTGAGGAATTGCCGGTACTGTCAAAGCGTTGCTGAAATACATCCGTATACACATCACCGTTACGCTGGTTGTAGGAGGTATTCAGATTAATAGAGAATGTTCTTCCTTTCTTGGGAAAGGAGTGCCGGTACAAAATAGTATTGTTCAGGTTATTTCCCGATGTATGGCTGTTCGTTATATTGTTGATGTCACTCACTCTCTGAGTGGGATTATAAAAGGTGGAGGTGAGTACAGAGCGGTTGGTTTGGTTGTTTTGAAAAGAAAGGCTCGGAGTAATGATCAATTGATTGGAAGAGTCGATGCGGTACTCGAACCGCATATTAAAGCGGTGATTGGTGTTGTTGTTACTGGAAAGGGTTGAATCATTGCGGTTAGGCAGCTTATTGGAAAGGTATTGTATGCCGGAGAACTGGTTGGTAGTATTATTGGCGTTATTAAAAAAATAACTCCCGGTCATGGTAATTTTTGGCCCCCACAGATCGGAATAATTAATCCCGAATGCATTGGTTTTATTGATTCCATTTTGCTGGCCTACCAAAAAGTTGGCATTATTTCCAAATCCTCCAAAATTTCCACCTCCCTGGTTACCGCCACCGCCGCCGCCGCCACCACGAAAGCCACCCCCGCCTCCGCCGCGTTGCGAATTGCTGGTAACACCCAAAAGATCCTGTTGCGAAAAGTTTTGCTGGTTGATATTGTTGGTCAGGCCAACTACCGAAATTCTTCTGTTCTGGTGCAAAATAGTCGTGTTGCCACCAACACTGTACCGGTCATTGGTACCATAACCGGCAAACACTCGTCCAAATTGCCCGTTGCGCATATTGGCTTTGGTAACAATATTGATTGATTTGGTGGCGCTGCCGTCATCAAAACCGGTAAACTGGGCCTGATCGCTCAGGCGGTCGAATATCTGGATCTTATCCACAATCTCTGCCGGCAGGTTGCGTAAAGCAGCCGTGGCATCATCTCCAAAAAGTTCCCGTCCGTCAATGGTTACTTTCTGCACATTTTCTCCATGTGCTTTTACCTGTCCGTTTTCTATGGTTACACCCGGAACTTTTCTAACCAGGTCTTCACTGCTGGCATCCGGGTTTACCTTGAGCTCGCTGGCGCTGATCTGCAGGGTATCCCCTTTTTGCGTAGCCAATGGCGGTGTGGATGTAATGATAACAGTGGCCAGCTCACTTGATGAGCTTGGTACCAGGCTTATATTTATAGTCACTTCGCTGCTCTCAACACGAACACCTCTTGTGACGGCATTAAATCCTACAAAAGAAACGGAAAGCGAAAAGCTGTCCCGGGAAAGAGGAGCAAAAACAAAATTCCCGGCAGAATCACTTAAAACTGATTTTGAAAAAGCAGCGTCTGTTGTACTTTTCAGCCGAACCGTGGCACCCCGGAGCGGTGCCTTGCTTTGCTGGTCAAGTACGGATCCTTTAATGCTTGCTGTCTGTGCCTGAATGCCTTTAAAAATAAAAAACGCCAGTCCCACTAATAAAATTCTTCTTCTCATGATAGGGTTTTAAGAGCTAATTTTTACAAAGGTGCTGAAAACCGTGCCTTTTGTTTCTTAAGGGAGGTTAATTAATGCTAATAAATCGGGTTATATTGCAGCCCCAAAATTTTCAGATATGGAGTATAACAGAATTGTAGCCGTAACCGGCATGCCTGGCTTATTTGAAGTAGTAAGCAGTAAGACAGACGGAGCCATTGTTCGTTCGTTAGAAGATCAAAGCACCAAATTCGTTTCGTCCAGGGTACATAACCTTTCGCACCTGGAGAGCATCGAAGTATATACCGTTAGAGACAATGTTCAATTACACGATGTTTTTGCAGCCATGAAAGACAGTAAGGCTGAGCTTCCCGATGTAAAGGACAACCAGGCGCTAAAAGCCTATTTCCAAAAAGTATATCCCGACCTCGATTTTGAAAGAGTGTACGCCAGCGATATGAAAAAGATGGTAAAATGGTATGAGGTTATCCAAACCAACAATATTGATTTTACTCCAAAAGAAGAAGAGCCTGCAGAAGAAACCGCAGTGGTGGAAGCCGTAGCAGAAGAGCCTGTAGCAGAAAAAACAGCTGCCAAAAAAACAGCGAAACCAAGAGCGAAGAAGGAAGCAGCACCTGCTAGCGAAACCGAAGCTCCTGCTGCCGATGAAGCAGAAAAGCCCAAAAGAGGCCGCAAGAAAAAAACCGAGGAATAATTATTGTAAGCATATCGTGAAACGTGAGACGCCAGACGTGAAAAGTCCTGGCTGTCTCACGTTTCACCTTTCACGTCTCACCCAAATTATACACCATGCAGGAACAAGAACTTAGCTATACCGCCCAGATAACCAGCGTTCCCCGAAATTATCTGCCAAAGGATTTTAAGGTAACCGACTGGCAAAACCTCGAACCGTATTTTAAAGAACTTCTGCAAAGACCCCTCCATTCCGAAAAAGAATTGGAAAACTGGCTGAAGGACATGAGCGAAGTGGAAGCAGTGATTGGTGAAGACGCCGCCTGGCGCCAGATACGCATGACCTGCGATACAGAAAATAAAGAGCTGGAAGATGCCTTCACTTATTTTGTGATGGAGATACAGCCAAAGATCCAGCCTTATGCCGATAAGCTCAATCGTAAGCTGGTGGAGAATGAATACACCAAACAGCTGCAAGGCGACGCCTACAAAGTATATCTGCGCAACGTAAAAAAGAACATAGAACTCTTTCGTGAACAAAATATTCCCCTCCAGGCCGAGATTGCCGTGCTGGCCCAACAGTATGGTGTTATTTCAGGTAAAATGAGTGTGGAGGTGGAAGGAAGGGAGTACACGTTACAACAGGCAGCCAAGTTTTTAGAAAATCCCAATCGGGATTTAAGAGAGCAGGTGTACCGTAAAATACAGGACCGCCGCCTGCAGGATAAAGAGCAACTGAGCGAATTGTTCACTACGCTTGTTCAGAAACGCGACCAGGTAGCCAGGAATGCCGGTTTTGACAATTACCGCGATTACAAATTTGCCGACCTCGGAAGGTTCGATTATACAAAAGAAGATTGCTTTCAGTTTCACGATGCCGTAAAGAACCAGGTATTGCCGCTGGTAGATTTTATTTATGATCGCAAGCGCCAAAAACTAGGATTGGATTCGCTGCGGCCCTGGGATACCGAGGCGGAACCCGCCGGCGTAAAACCGCTTACCCCCTTTGCCACCGGCGAAGAACTGGTGAACAAAACCATTGAATGTTTCAACCGCATGAATCCCTTCTTTGGTGAATGTTTGATAAAGATGAAGGAAATGGGCAGACTGGATCTTGACAGCCGAAAGGGCAAGGCTCCCGGCGGCTACAATTGTCCGCTGCCCGAAACCGGCGCTCCCTTTATTTTCATGAACGCTGCCGGACAAATGAGCGATGTCACCACCATGGTGCACGAAGGCGGACACGCCATTCATTCTTTTTTGGCGCATCATCTGCCACTGACGGCTTTCAAGGATTATCCCATGGAAATTGCAGAAGTGGCCAGCATGACCATGGAGCTCTTTCAGCATGGATTACTGGGATGTGTTTTTTGATAATGCAGAAGACCTGAAAAGAGCCAAACAACAGCAACTGGAAAGAGTGCTGACCATTTTTCCCTGGATCGCTACCATTGATAAATTCCAGCACTGGGTGTATGAAAATCCTGCTCATACGGTGGAAGAGCGGTTGGAAAACTGGAGAAGGATCATGAATGAATTTACCTCCATCGCTTTGGATGTTTCCGGACTGGAAGAATACCGCAAATATGCCTGGGAACGCCAGCTGCATTTGTACGAAGTACCGTTTTATTATATTGAATACGGCATTGCCCAATTGGGCGCCATTGGTTTGTGGAAGCAGTTCAAGGAAAACAAGGACAAGGCGATCCACAATTACATTACAGCGCTGCAACTGGGCGGAACGAAAACCCTTCCCGAATTATATGCCGCTGCCGGCTTGAAATTCAGCTTTGCGCCTGATTATATCAGTGAATTAATGCTGTTTGTGCAGCAGGAGATGGAAAAGATCACACGGCCAGTGGGTAGTTGAGAATGAGAGTTTAAAATTAAGAGCTTGTTTAAAAAATAAAAAGAGTCTTCCGGGCAGGAAGACTCTTTTTATTTATGTACTAAGCTGCATTGCTACTATTAAACTTCTGTTGCGTCGCACTCTTGTACGGAAGCAATTCTATGCAACAAGACCTCGGAGGTTTTAAAACCTCCGGGGTCTTGCTACTGAAGTCTCTGATTGTTTGAAGCAAGATCCCTCATCCTTCGGGATGACAAGTAAGAGTGTTTATAGTTTTCAGCCTTTACAAATATTGAAGTTGAAAGCTAACAACAGTAGTGATGATTGAAACCTGTAATGACTGATTGCTTGTCATCCCGAGGACGAGGGATCTGTGGATTGTACAATAAAGAATGTTACCAACAGTAGTACAGCAACCACAATGCTCAACAACGAACAAAGCGTACAAGGGAGTGACACAACAAAAGCCCAATAGTAGTACAAAAGCCGGCTAACAAAAAAATCAACTATTACATTCCTTACAAACGCCATTGATGACTACCTGCACGCTTTCGGCAATGTACCCTTCCGGTAAATCTATTTTAGGAGAAACGACATCGTCGAGGCAAATGGTTTTTTTGCAGTTGGAGCAAACAAAATGTACATGGTCGTCGTGATGATGGCCTTCTGCGCAGTCTTTGCACAAAGCGTACCGCACGGAATTATCGGAGGTGGGAATGGTGTGGATGATGCCTTTTTCCACAAAGGTTTGCAGGGTGCGGTAAACAGTAACCCGGTCAAATTTCTCCCCTGCTTTTTTTTCAATATCACCATGCGCCAAAGCATCATGGCTGCTTAAAAAAAGCGTCAGTATTTTTCTACGGCTATCGGTTACGCTTAAGCTCTTACGCCGTAAAATATCATTGAGCTGGCTGTTAATTATTTTACTTTCCACTACACTCATAATTATTCTTTCAAAAGTTTGGCAACGTCTGCTTCCATCTCTTTCATCTCGGAAGGTTTGATGCCATCGTAGATCTTCACCACTTCTCCTTTCTTATTCACTAAAGCGGTGAATTGTGTATGTAAAAAATCATCCTCTATTTTTTGCACAAAATTGGCTGGATCGTCTATTTTATAACTATGCCGCGCAGCGGTGTACAAACTGTCCTTTCTTCCGGTTAAAAACACCCATTTGTTGGTATTCACTTTAAGCGAATCGGCATAGTGTTTTAATACCGGCACGGAATCTCTTTCCGGATCGCAGGTGTGGGACAGGATCAAAAACTCCGGTTCGTTTTTATATTTTTCATACACGGGCAAAAGATTGTTGGTCATTTTTGGACAAATGCCGGTGCAGGTAGTGAAGAAGAAGTTGACAGCTACGACCTTGCCCTCCATATCTTTTTCTGTAAAATGTTTTCCATCCTGGTTAATGAAAGCAAAGGGCTGTACAACACTGATGGGTGGCATTTTGGGTTTGGCAAACCCGGGAATGGCATAGGAGATGAAGGCAAAGAACCCAATGACAATGATGGCAAAAAAAACAGTGTAAAAAATTCGCTTTCTGGACATGGCTTTAATTGAAGTGCAAAGTTAACCGCAGATTAGCGGGATTACCGAGGATTAACAGGAATTTGACCGCCGTTTTACACGATTTCCTTTATTACGGGAAAATCCGGCGGCCTATCTTTATCACATCTGAAATTTTGTTATGAGAATAAAACTGTTTTGCCTTTTGCTGCTTTTGGGTATAGGTGCAGCCCTTCATGCCCAATCAAAGGATGAAAAAGCGGTTAGAGACTTGTTAGCTACACAAACGCAGGCCTGGAACCGCGGTGATCTGGAAGGTTTTATGCAAACCTATTGGAAAAGCGATTCACTGATGTTCATTGGTAAAAATGGCGTGAAATGGGGCTGGCAGGAAACATTGAACAATTACAAAAAAGGGTATCCCGACACTACGGCCATGGGAAAACTTTCTTTTGAGATTATACAGGTGGCCCGTCTTTCGGAAAACTATTTCTACATAGTAGGCAAATGGATGCTGAAACGAACGATTGGTGACCTTAGCGGCCACTACGACCTGTTACTGAGGAAAATAAAGGGCCGGTGGTATATTGTGGCAGATCACAGTTCTTAGCCCTGCTTATAATTTGCCATAACAGGTCTGTTTTCGTTGCAGGAGCGTTTAATTTCTTACATTCATTTTATGTACCGTAAAAAGCCCGATGTAGATGTGATTATGGATATACTGGAGGCAGGCCTGCAAGCCTACCCTTCTTCCGTGTTTATTCAAAGCTTATGGCACCAGTACCAGGAAAGAGGAGGATTAAGTAAAAAGCAACTCGAAGGTTTATATAAAAAGGTTTCCCGCATCAGCACCCTTCCATCCGGCAAACTGGCTACCCTGCAGGCAGAGATTTTAAAAAGACCCAACCGGTATAAATCAGAAAAGCCACCCATCACCCCGCTTTATACAAAAGACGAACGCATCGGAAAACTGGTGACGGATATACTGGCTAAATATCCCCAGCATAAAAGGGTATTGTTCTTTAAAGTAAAATGGGACAATAACGAAACCCTCTCTTCCACTGAAATAGCAGAGCTTGAAAAGTTTCACAAACTGCTTGTATAGCTTTTCTTACAGGTACTCTTCCACTACCAGTGCTGTTGCATAATTGGATTGACCTTGTGATAAAGACGGCGTTTTTCAACAATTTCAACTACCCAATAAACCCATTCACCCCCTGTTACAAACAGGTGAACAAAATGAACTGCAAAAATCTTTTGATTTTAGCACGAAACAGTAGCTTTATATTAAACAAAATCCAATCATTCACGTCTTATAAAAAAACCATTATGGATACGCAAATTGTCACCTGGGAAATGAACCTTGAATCGAACGCCCCCTCGTCCACCCGCGAAGAAATTGCCACCTGGCCTTCTGAACCTTATCAGCTTGATTGGGACAGCCTTACCTGGAATTAAATTTCATTCGTAAGATTACGCATGATTCCGCCGTATTCTCCCCAAAGAATCACCGGCCCTTTCAGTAAAATCCATAACCCGAAAATCGGCTAAAACTGCTCTTGTTGCGGGCTCTTTAGAAACCTAGTTTTGTGTTAGAAGTTGATTGATACTACATCAATCCCAATGTCCTAAAAACCGTCCAGTAAGTTTTTGTTGATCCATTATCCAAAGAAAACCTAATCCAATATCAGTCAACTTCTTTTTTTACTAATCCTGAAGAACCCGACCTGATCTGTATCCTGAAAACACCTGCTACATCCTTTGAAAACCCTTTTGATCCGATCCGTTGAAAGCCGTTGCTAATCCCATTGATTAACCAATTATTGTGTGACTATGTGTGCTCTGTTTGAAAGGCTTCCCAAACGGATACTGATCGTTGATGATGATATTGATCTTTTAATGCTGCTGGAGCGCTGCCTGGACAAGGAAGGCTATGCTGTGGAAACAGCGGCAAGCCTTGCCGAAGCAGAAGAGATCCTGCCTCAATTTTTACCTCATTTAGCATTGCTTGATATTAACGTAAACGGCGAAGACGGAAGAAAACTTTGCTGGAAGTTAAAAAACGCAAGCCCGGCACCGTCCGCCAAAGTGATCGTCATGTCGGGTTATGATTGCAATACCGGCCGGGCTGTTTTGTTTGGAGCGGATGACTTTATCACCAAGCCCCTGCACACAGAGTATCTTTTACACAGAGTGGATCTTCTTTTAATGCCCTCTATAAACACAACCGGCAAAGCCGCCCCTGGCGCCCTGGGAGAAATGGAATAAGCTTAGGCTTCCTGCTGAAAAATACTACACGCTGATTCCATGCTTCACTGTTGACAACCGGGCATCCCCAGATATTCAAATAACAACAGGCCGTCTGCACTATTTTTGGTCACTCAAACTACAATTATGAAATTGGTTTCTTACCTCAAGGAAGAGCATGATCAGCTGGCAGCCTTAGTAGATGGTTTCTTATACGATATGGAAGTGATTCATCCTGACCTTCCCAATAACATGGGCATGTTTTTAAATTATTGGGATGATGTGTTTCCCGTTGCACAGGCAGGTATAGCCATGATCGAAGAGGGAAAGATCGCCAAGGGAAAAGGCATTCCCCTGAACAACGTGGAGATGTTGGCGCCGGTTCCTTTTCCCACCTCCTGCCGCGATGGTTATGCTTTCCGCCAGCATGTGGCGGCCGCCAGAAGAAACCGTAAGGTGGACATGATAGCCGAATTTGACCAGTACCCCATTTTTTATTTTACCAATCATCATAGCATTAAAGGGCCGGGCGATGTGGCCTGTATGCCCGATCATTTTGAAAGGCTGGACTTTGAGCTGGAGGCGGCCATTGTTGTTTGTAAACACGGCCGTAACATAAAAGCAGAAGAAGCCGATGAATATATTGGCGGATTGATGATCATGAACGACCTGAGTGCACGAAGGCTGCAAATGGAAGAAATGCTCTTAAACCTGGGGCCTGCCAAGGGGAAAGATTTTGCTACCACGATTGGCCCGTGGCTGGTAACCCTGGACGAATTACAGCCTCTTGAAATAGCTGCCAAAGAAGGCCATGTTGGTAAAAACTGGAACTTAAAAATGAGCTGTAAGGTAAATGGTGTTCAGGTAAGTGAAGGCAATCTTGGAGATATGGACTGGACCTTTGCCGAACTTATTGAACGGGCTTCTTACGGCGTGGATCTTTATCCCGGTGACATCATTGGAAGCGGAACGGTGGGAACCGGGTGCTTTTTGGAATTGAATGGAACCGGAAAACTGGCCGATCCCAATTACCAGGAACAATGGTTGAAAGAAGGTGATGTGGTAGAAATGGAAATTGAGGGATTGGGAACTTTATCCAATACCATTGTAGCGGAAGAAACGGACTGGAGTATTTTAAACCGCAAGAAGGTCTGAACCATGATTGGGGGAGATTGTAAGGATTAATGAGCAGTATTAAACTTTCACTATAAACAAAGAGTCTTCAACAATTGAAGACTCTTTTTATTTCCTGTTAATCAATCAAATCCTCCAAATCCTGGTTCAGACATCATGGTTCAGACTCTCACCTTATTCATTTTCCTCACCGGTGCAGTGCCTTTGTTTTTCACCTTGCCCATAAATGAATCTTTTACTTTCAGGTCTTTTTCAGCGTTTACTTCAGCGCTGCCAATACCGGTGTTTTCGATGTTCATGGTTTGCACCACAAAGCTTCCGGCTTCCAGCGAACCGACACCCGAATTTTTTACCACAGCATCCTGCGCCTTGCCGCTAAGCTTTACGTTGCCTACACTGGTATTTTTCAGATCAATTTTGTTGGCGGTTAGTTTCAGATCCACATTGCCAACACTTTTATTTTTCATATCCAGGTCGTCAAAGGCCAGTTGTTCTTCCGAACCTACATTACCCACGGTGCTTAATTCCATCTCCTTTATTTTTTTAAAGGTGACATAGACCTTCATTTTGTTTTTTGACTTCAGGTTTTTGTTTTCCATCTTTTTCATATCAATCACCAGCTTATTGCCTTCATTACGCACCTGGAAAAGTTCCTGCAGGTTTTCATCGGCTTCAATCTTTACCGTTTCCTTACTGCCCTGCGAAAGTTTTAGTTCGTAAATGCCGCTTGCCTTCAGGGCGTCAAAAGAAGAAACCGGTACTTCCCTGGTCACCAGTTTTCCATTGCCTTCCAGGGTTTCGTGTTTTTCCTGTGCCGTGGCTGCCTGGTGCAGAAGAATACCGGCTAAGGCAACCAATAAAATTTTTCTCATACTAAATGATTTAAGGTTAAAGTAATTTTTATTAACGAAACATTTCGTACAACGAAGTAAGCCATGAGATGTTACAACGGCATCTACAATTGGTACCGGCGGCTAAATGGGTTTTTAAAAGGCAGACGAACTTTTACTACAAATGGTCTCATAAATCGACTTTATAGCGTTGGTGGTGCGTAAGAGAGCTTTTCCCCTCACCATTCACCACTGACCACTCACAATAGGAATTGGTGAGAGGACTTCTAGTTTAATCATAATTTTCTTTTACAGCTATTGCCACAACCGGGGTGTTTACTACATTTGCTTTGATGGAATACAATACAACCAGAAATTATTTGACGATGCGTGAATACGGCCGCCATATTCAAAAAATGGTGGAGCACCTCATGAGCATTGAGGACAGGGAACGTCGTCAGCGCCAGGCACACGTGGTCATTGAATTGATGGGTTTTTTAAACCCGCATTTGAAAAACGTTGAAGACTTTCGCCATAAACTCTGGGATCATCTTTTTTATATAAGCGATTTTAAACTGGATGTGGATAGCCCCTATCCTATTCCTAAAAAAGAGACCTATAAGGTAAAACCCGATCCGCTGCCTTATCCCAAGCGTTATCCAAAATATTCGCACCTGGGCAAAAACCTGGAGCTGGTTATTAATAAGGCATTAAAAGAAGACAGTCCCGAAAAACGCCAGGGCTTTGCCAATGCCATTGCTTACTATATGAAGCTGGCCTATAACAACTGGCATAAAGATGTGGTGCACGATGATGCCATTCAAAGCGAATTGGCCGGCATTACAGAAGGCCAGCTGGAGTTTACCAACACGCCGTACGTAAAGGCATACCGTCCTTCGCAGGACCGTGAAAGGGATCGTGGCGGTTACGGCAGGCAACAGCGTGGAAAGTTTCAGAACCGTGGCGGTGGCGGCAGTGGCGGTGGCCGTAACGACAAACGTGGCGGCGGTCAAAAGTTTGGGAAGAAAAGATATTAAGCCCCCTGTCCCCCTAAAGGGAGGAAGTTTCGGACTTAGGTAGAAGAAACTTTATCTATTGCAATCAGTTTAAAGAATAAGGCAGCTGTTGTTATTGAACAGCTGCCTTATTTTTCATATATCCCTACCTCTTTAGTACTTACTAAATCACAGCCCCTCATTCTCTCTTAAATAAATCGTTGTTTTGCATAACTCATTTTACAATAATGCAAGACAAAATCCATAAAGACAACTCCGGTCCAAGTCTCCCCTTTAGGGGGACAGGGGGCGCCTCATTTGAAGTAACGGGCGGCAAACGGCTAAAAGGCGAGATCATTCCACAAGGAGCCAAGAATGAAGCTCTGCAAATCATCAGTGCGGTTTTGCTTACCGCGGAGAAGGTGACCATCAGCAATATTCCTGATATTCTGGATGTAAATAATTTGATTGAATTGTTGCAGGAAATGAATGTGAAGGTTGATCGCATTGACCGGCATACCTGCAGCTTCCAGGCCGATGATGTAAACCTGGATTATTTACGCAGCCCCGAATTTAAAGCCAAAAGCGGCCGCCTGCGGGGTTCCGTCATGCTGGCCGGCCCCATGCTGGCACGGTTTAAAAAAGCATTCATACCAAAACCCGGTGGTGATAAAATTGGCAGAAGAAGATTAGATACGCATATCATTGGCTTTGAAAAATTAGGCGCAGCATACCAGTATCATCCTGAAGATGGTTTCTTTTATTTTACTACAGAAGGATTGAAAGGAAAATACCTGATGCTGGATGAACCTTCCGTAACCGGAACGGCCAACGTGGTAATGGCGGCCGTAATGGCCAAAGGATGTACGGTTATTTACAATGCTGCCTGCGAGCCGTATGTACAACAGTTATGCAAAATGCTGAACCGCATGGGCGCCAACATCAGCGGCATTGGCAGCAATATGCTGGTGATTGAAGGCGTGGAGGTTTTGCATGGCACAGAGCACCGCATGCTGCCCGACATGATCGAGATCGGCTCTTTCATAGGCCTGGCCGCCATGACCCAAAGCGAGATCACGATTAAAAATGCAAGCATAGAATATTTAGGTGTCATTCCTGAAAAGTTCCGGCAGCTGGGTATCCAGCTCGATTTTATTGGCGATGACATTCATATTCCGGCACAGGACATCTACGAAATACAAACCTATCTGGACGGAGGCGTCCTCACCATTTACGACCATCCCTGGCCAGGCTTTACCCCCGACCTGCTTAGTATTATTTTAGTAGTGGCTACGCAAGCCAGGGGCTCCGTGCTGGTACACCAGAAAATGTTTGAAAGCCGCTTGTTCTTTGTGGACAAGCTGATTGACATGGGCGCCCAGATTATTTTGTGCGATCCGCATCGTGCCGCTGTAATAGGGCTGGAAAGAAAATACAAGTTGCGGGGCATAGAAATGAGCTCTCCGGATATCCGCGCCGGTGTAGCCCTGTTAATTGCCGCTTTAAGTGCCGAAGGAACCAGTATCATTCAAAACATTGACCAGATAGACAGGGGCTACCAGTATATCGATAAGCGTTTGCAGGCGTTGGGAGCGGAGATAAGAAGGATTTAAGCTGACGTGTAGAACAGATGAACAAGGAATGCAGAAGTATCTTTATAGCAATCTTTTCCTTGACAATAGAAAATGTTCAATGCTCAATACTCAATGTTCAAATAAAAGAAAGTTCCTGCCGTAGATAACTCTCTAAGTTGAACATTGAGTATTGAAAATTGCTCATTGAACATTATTTCTCTTATTCTTTCACCCAAATCACCTTCTCCTCTACCGGCTGCCGTTTTCCTTCAGGCGAAGGAACCGCCACATGGCCAATGTAGAAAAATCCCATCAGCTTGTCTTCTTCTCCTAAGCCAAAGAAGGGTTTTGCTTTTTCGTTGTAAGTAACCCCGCCGGTGGTCCAGTAGCCTCCAAGTTCATAGGCTGTTACAGACAAGTAAATATTTTGAACGGCTGTGGCAACAGCTGCTATTTCTTCTACTTCCGGAAATTTTTTATTGGGGTCGCGTTTCATGCAAAGGGCAATCACATGAGAAGCTTTTAAGGGATTGGCCTGCAAATTTTGATAAGTAGCTTCTTTAAATTTTTCACCCGAGCTTTCTTTATACAATTCGCTTTGAAAATGGGCCAGTTTTTTTAAGCCTTCACCAGTAAACACTACAAACTGCCAGGGCTGCAAATTACCATGATTGGGCGCCCAGGTGGCATTTTCCAATATTTGCTGAACAATAGCATCGTCCACTTTTTTTCCTTCTGCAAATTGCTTTGGAAAAGTGGAGCGGCGGCTGCGGATCAGGCGGTTGAATTCTTCAATATTAAATTTCATCCCGCAAAATTGAAGGTTTGCAGCTTACAAGAAAAACCAATCTTTTTATGTAAAAATCAGACACGACATTTTTCGTACACATAGCGCTTTCTTCCACTCATAGGTTTCCCGCTTCATTAAAATAGTTTATCTGTTTCTTCCAGGGTTTTCTTCTGTGTTTTGTCTGAAAATCGTTCGGGCATGAGAAACTCTTTACTAGCATTGTGTAGTTTGTTCTTCCTTTCTGCATTTAGCCAAACGCAAAAAGGAAACATATCTTTTAGCATAATTAATGAACAAAAAGCTCCCATAGAAGCCGCTACTGCCGAATTATTGCGCAGCAAAGATTCGGCCCTGGTAAAAACTTCCTTATCTGATAAATCCGGTCTTACAGAATTTGAAAATATTCCTTTTGGAAACTACATCATGCGGGTTACTGCCGTTGGTTCCGCCATACAATACACCAATGTCTTTTCATTGGCTCAGGCTTCTGCCAGCCTGCCTGCTGTAACCATGGTGACAAAAACCAACACCCAAATGCAAGGTGTAACCGTAAGCGCCAAAAAACCTTTCATTCAAAAACTAAACGACCGCATTGTGGTAAACGTAGAGAACAGCATTGTCAGTGCAGGCAGTTCGGCGCTGGATGTGCTGGAGCGTTCACCCGGGGTAACCGTTGATCAAAACGATGCCATCAGTTTAAGAGGAAGGGCCGGGGTGATCATCATGATTGATGGAAAGCCAACACCGATGAGCGGCACCGACCTGGCCAATTATTTAAAGGGCCTGCCCAGCAATGCCATTGAACGCATTGACATCATCACCAATCCTTCGGCCAAATACGATGCGGCGGGTAATTCAGGCATTATTGATATCAGAATGAAGAAGGATCAGCGCCTGGGTACCAACGGAACGTTTACAGCCGGCTATGGACAGGGCATTTACCCCAAAGCCAATGCGGGCACCACGTTTAACTATCGCAATAAAAAGCTGAACATTTTTGGCAACTATAACTATGCGTACCGGAAAAATCTCAATCACTTAATCATTAACCGCAACTTTTTCGAGAATGGCGTATTCAAAGGTTCTGATGATAAGGACAATTATGCCACGATGCCTTTTAACTCTCACACAGCAAGGCTTGGTGCAGACTTCTTCCCTTCTAAAAACACCATTATTGGCTTTGTAGTGAACAGCAATTTCAACGGCTTCCGCCGCAGGGGTGATATTAACACAATGGTGAACGATGTGAACTATAACCCCCAATTCAACTTCTTGTCCGTTAGCACCAATAATGACCATTTTGAAAATACAGTGGCAAACATCAACTTCAAACAAAAGCTGGATAGCAATGGAAAAGAACTAACGGCGGATGTGGACTATGGTGTTTTCAACTCCAACTCCTTAACCCGAACCGCCAGTTATTTTTATAACCTGAACGGAAGCAAACGAAAAGACGATGATATTTTAGACGGCGACCAGGATGGAAAGCTTACACTGAGAACAGCAAAGGTTGATTATGTAAATCCTTTGAAGAAAGGCGCAAAATTCGAAGCCGGATTTAAGACCAGTTATGTGTCATCGGATAATGATGCAAAATTTTATAATGTGCTGCCTTCGGAAACAACGGTGGATGATACGAAAACCAACCGATTTTTTTACAAGGAGTACAACAATGCCGGTTATCTTAACTTTAGCAAGGAATACAAAAAATTTAATTTTCAACTGGGTCTGCGCGGCGAACAAACCAACATAAGCACCCGCCAGATAAAAGGTGACAGAAAGTATTAAAAACGATTATTTTCAATTATTCCCCAGTGCTTTCTTCAATTATAAAATGAAAGAAGATCAAACACTATCGGCACTTCGGTAAGCCGACGCATTGACCGCGCCGGCTACTCACAATTCAATCCTTTTCTTTTCCAGGTTGATGCAACAATTTATTCAACAGGCAGATACCTTTATTGAAACCACAAACCACCTGGTCGTATGAATTAAGCTATACGTTGAAAAATCTGAATTTCACCGCAGGCTATAGCCATACAATAAATTCGCAGAATATTGTTCTTTCGAAGATTCAGGACATCATTCCCTACATTTCGCTATCAACCGGGGCAGGATTCCAATGTAACTGTTCAAATTCCCGTGAATCTTGAATCATCAGATTATGTGGGAATAACGGCCACCACACCTATCCGCATCAGCAAATGGTGGAACATGATCAACAATTTCAACCTTTATTACAATAAATTTAATGGCAACCTGAGTGGTGCACAGTTAAACGAAGGAGCCCCGGCTGCCAACATCAGGACCAACAACAGTTTTACGTTTAAAAAAGGCTGGTCGGCAGAACTGAACGCCAATTTGAACACAGGTGGACGTTACGGTTACATGGTTTTAGATCCGCAGTGGGCCTTGGCCGTGGGAGCGCAAAAAAACATCATGCAGGGTAAAGGAACCATCCGCTTCAACATGTCTGATATTTTCTGGACCAATCTGCCCAAAGCCAAAGTGGAATACAAGGGAAGTTATGTGGAGAACTGGCACGCCTACAGGGAATCAAGGGTGGCCAACCTGAGTTTTACCTATCGTTTTGGAAACAACAAAGTACAACAGGCCCGCCGCAGAACCACCGGCTCGGAGGAAGAAAGGCAAAGAGCGGGAGGAAATTAGGAACATCATTAAATATAAAAAGGAGAGCCTTAGTATGGACTCTCCTTTTTATTTTAAAGAAAAATGTTTTTATAAAGCCTTGCCTTATCTGCCTTTTCGTGTATCCATCGGTGTTTGTGCGGCAGGTGGTACAGCCGGAGTTGTTACAACGGCTTTATTGGGGTTTGCCGGCAGCCATTCCATGGGCGGAACAATAGCCGGGGTACGGTAGTAATTATTGCGTAAAGAGTCTGACCATCCGTTTGGATTGGATTCAAAGCTTCTGCTGCTGAAATAAACGCTGCCTTGTATGGTAGGATAGGTTCTTAATAATTTGATTTGGTTAGGCAATTCAGCCGGGTTTTTCCAGGCCCTGCTGGTGGGACTCTTTTCCAAAGCCCTGTAGATGCCCTGTCCAATATACATGTGCCTTCCGTAAGTATGTTTGCTCCACCAGTCAATCAAAGTTTCGTAGGCCACTACTCTATGGCCGCTTTCCCAATACAGTTGCGGCGCCACGTAATCAATCCATCCATTTCTCAACCACAATAAAATATCAGCATACAGGTCGTCGTAATTGGTTACGCCGGCCTTGGTGGGACTGCCCATAGGGTCTTTATCCTGGTTGCGCCACACGCCAAATGGCGATATACCAAATTTGACCCAGGGTTTTGTGCTCTTTATCGTTACGTCTAACGCTTTAATAATCGAATCCACATTGCTTCTCCGCCAGTCTTCCCTGTTTAAACCGCGGGGATCAGCAGCATACGAAGCCGCATCGGGAAACTCTTTACCAGCTATACGGTAGGGATAGAAATAGTCATCCATGTGAATGGCATCCACATCGTATCTTGACACAATATCTTTTACTACATCCACTACCCATTTCTGCCCTTCTTTATTACCCGGATCGAAATAGGTTTTACCGCCATAATTCAAAAACCATTCGGGATGCAGCCTGGTGATATGCGCCGGCGCAATGGAAGCCTTGCCAATAGAAAAATTAGCACGGTAAGGATTTAGCCAGGCATGAAATTCCATCCCCCGTTTATGCGATTCTTCGATCATAAATTGCAACGGATCGTAAAAAGGTGCTGGTGGCCGGCCTTGCTTACCGGTAAGCCATTGGCTCCAGGGTTCATAAGGAGATGGATAAAAAGCATCGGTGGCCGGACGCACCTGCACTACTACGGCATTCATACCGTTGCGCACATGCATATCCAGTTGCCGGATAAAATCTGTTTTTTGACTGTCTACGTTGAATTGGCCTCTCGCAGGCCAGTCAATATTATCCACAGTAGCGATCCAAACACCGCGGAATTCATATTGTGGTTGCTGAGTCTGCCCAAAAGATGCTAAAAATCCTGTCAGAAAAAGAGTGGTGGCTATAAGGTTCTTCATTGCTAAATTGAAATAGTGGGTGAAAAATAGAAATTAAAAAACAAAATACTCTCAAGGAAAGTTTAAAATGGATGAGTTTATAGACAGTATTGCTTTTTTAATAGACGGAAAGGTGAAATGGGTTGATTTTTTTCTGAGATGAACAACATTTTCCAAGAGCAAGGACATTCCATTTCTTGAAGAAATGGAATGTCTCTTTAAAATCTTTTTTATTTCACGCAAAGGCGCAAAGACGCCAGGCAATAAAGGAAATCAAAATCTTTGCGCCTTTTCACTTAGCGTCTTTGCGTGAAATAAAAAGCCGATAAGAATTGTTGCAGTTGAAGAGTGCGATCCGCCGGTAGTCGGACACAGCGCAAGGAACGATTCATCAGGGAACATAAGCCGGAAACAAAAATTCTATTTACCCGGCGCTGCCATTTTCCCCTGTTCTTAATTTATCCAGCAGGTTACTGAGCGTTTCCGCTTCTTTTTCGGAAAGATTGCTCATAATCTCGGTTACATGATCGTACCCGGTGTCTAATTTTTTTAAAAGTTTTTGTCCTTTTTCGGTGATGGTCACATCTACCAAACGCTTATCGGCAGAACAGGTTGTTTTTTTAACCAGGCCTTTTATCAGCAACCTGTCCACAATGCGGCTGGTGTCACTCATTTTATCCAGCATGCGTTCCCGTATTTGTAAAGTAGAAAGCGGCTGGGGGTGACTGCCGCGGAGAATGCGAAGTATATTGTACTGCTGATGGGTAATATCTTCCCGGGCTAAAAAATTTTTGATCTTTTCAATGGTCCAGCCATACGTGAACAAAAGATTGATCATGGCCTTTTGCCTGGCGCTGGTGAATTTATTTTGGTGTATGTCTTTTTCGATACCCACGGCGTGATGACTGCGTTTTAGCCGTATACACGAATTAAAGCGAATTATACAAATTAGACAAACTTATTCTGTTTGTAAACGATGGCAACTGGCAAAAATAAAATTGAGATAAATCAGTGTGTTACTAACGACGAGAGCTATTAGTAGAAATATCAGCCCCACACCTTCACGCCTTCCGAACAATTGGCGCAGATATCAATATTCTTTCGGCTCTGCAATACCTGGCTTCTGAAATGCTGGTACTCTTTATTATGCCACAGTTCTTTAAAGCTTTGCTGTTTCAGGTCTCCCAATTTGTGTTGGGCATCCTTATCAAAACAACAGGGCACTACCGATCCATCCCAGCTGATCACCGGATCGTGCCAGAGGCGCCAGCAGTGGTTGGCGTTGTTGCCTTTGAAAGCCATTTGGCCATTCTTGTCTTTTTTATAGCGGCTGTATTTTTCTATGGTTGGAATTAGCTTGTTGGGATCATTTTGGTAATCGTACACCTGCGCTGTTTTCAACCGCACCTGGTCCACTCCAATTTCTTTTGCCAGGCGTTGCACTTCTTCTATTTGATGTTCATTGTGGCGAACCACCAGGAACTGAAAAATAATAAACGGCGTTTTGCTTTTTAGTTCTCTTCTTCCATTTCACCATATTGGCGGCGCCTTCCAGCACCTTTTGCAGGTTACCGCCCACACGGTATTGCTGATAGGTTTCCTGCGTAGTGCCGTCAATAGAGATGATCAGACGATCCAGTCCGCTTTCTACCGTTCTTTTTGCGTTCTTATCATTTAGGTAATGCGCATTGGTGGAGGTAGCCGTATAGATTTTTTTTGAAGAGGCGTAGTGCACCATTTCCAAAAAATCGGGATTGAGATAGGGCTCTCCCTGGAAATAAAAAACCAGGTAGGTGAGGTCTTTATATAACTGGTCAATGGTTTCTTTAAAAAAATCTTTTTTCAGCATGCCGGTTGGCCTTGAAAAAGCCCGCAGGCCACTGGGGCATTCGGGACAGCGCAGATTGCAGGAGGTAGTGGGTTCAAAAGAAATAGAAATAGGATAGCCCCACTGAATGGACCTGCCCGTCCATTTACTCAAATGATAGCTGCTCCATACTTTCAGCCCGTTCCATGCACGCCGAAAGGTTAGCTTGCTTAAAAAATTGAGGCTATCATTCCAGCTGAACTGCGGCATTGGTGCAAGTTAAGTAAATCCCCCTCTCTCTCCCCCTGTCCCCCTAAAGGGGAGACTTAGGTCAATCATACTTTTCTTTATTGTTCTTGCTTTTTAGAATTTATTTTTTATGAAAGCCTGGCTGAATAGTATTACTGACAGTTGAAGAGTGCGACGCAACAAAAGCTCAATAGCAGTACAAAAGCCGGTAACAAAATAAGGAACCCTATAATTGAAGAACCGGCTGTTAGCAAAAAAGTTTCTTAAACCTAAGTCTCCCCTTTAGGGGGACAGGGGGAAACTTCCTATCATTGCACCGTGGCAAGCAGCAAAAAATCCCGTAAGCGTTTTCTTGGGTTATTTGTTTTTCTCACCTTCGTTTTTGCGGGTTGCTTTTTGTTTTACCTGGCGTACCTGTGGTGGAAAACAGAAGAACTGAAATTTGTTACTTATCCCGAGTTTGGCATCCCCATTCCTTACGAATACGAAATTCACGGCATTGATGTTTCCAAGTACCAGCAGCAGATCTCGTGGGAATCGGTAAAGGAGATGCAGGTACAGCACATCAGGCTGGGCTTTGCTTTTATGAAAGCCACGGAAGGCAATGGCAACGCAGACGTTTATTTCAAACGCAACTGGAAGAAATCGAAACAGGCAGGCATTACCCGGGGGGCTTATCACTTTTTTATTGCCACAAAAGACGGGAAAACCCAGGCGCAAAATTTCATTAATAAAGTAATGCTGGAAAGTGGCGATCTGCCGCCGGTTTTGGATGTAGAGCAAACCTTTGGCGCCCCACCGGCTCAAATACGCCGCGAGGTAAAGGAATGGCTGGATGTAGTGGAACAATATTATTCCGTACGGCCGATTATTTATACCAATGTTGATTTTTATGAAAACTATTTAAAAGGCCATTTTGATGATTACCCACTGTGGGTGGCCCATTACCTGCAGCCACACCGGCCCCGCATTAAAAGAGAGTGGAGTTTTTGGCAACACAGCGAAAAGGGAAGAGTGAATGGCATTTTATCAAAAGTAGATTTCAACGTTTTTAACGGCGACTCGGCGGCATTCCGGGCTTTATTAGTACCTTAATTATGATGGATGAATACAACCGCGGCATGGACCCGGAAGTCAGGCGTTACTTCCGGAAAATAATGAATTCTTTTTCTGTGGGGATCATGTGGCTTTTGAGTGTGGCCACCGCCGGTTTATTTTTTGACCTCGGAATTGCCCGAAATGGAATAAGATGGTACAATATTGTTTTCTATGCTTTTGTACTGGTAAGTTTTATGGGGCTGGTGTATTACTACTACAAAACCTGGAGTAAAAAAAATAGCGGTCTGAAGTAATTTTAAGTAATGCTCTATGAATTGGGACAAGTTCCAAAGCACTTGAAAAAATGGAACCGCAAAGTTGCGCAAAGCCACGGTTGAAAAGACCTTTGCGTCTCTTTGCGGCACTTAGCTCTCTTTGCGGTTTTAAAATTCCATTGCTAACCAGGTGGTCTCCCCCCCGTAATTTTTATTAAACAAAGGACCTTTCAATAATGCCTTCCTTGCATTGTTCATCGTTTGTCGCAGCGTCGAGAGAAAAATCAATCTCCTGAAAAACTTAAGTTATACCGTTCTTTTGCTAAGTGCTTTGTGTTCTTCTTTCCATTCTTCCCTGTTCAACACCAGCAATACAGCACTTACTACACAAAAGCCTGCAAACAAGCACAATCCTAATACTAAACCATGCTGGGGTTCGCCATAAACCACCTGCTGGCCATTTTCCATTACGGTAATCCTTTCCATGGTTGATCTGTAAATGGCATAGGCTAAAGAAACCACTGCAGCAATCAACAAACTAATGATCCAGGCTTGTTTGCTCATATGTTTATTTTTATTTCTGTCGAACCTGTGTCAAATTTAATACCATCCGGCAGAGTTGTAAAAAATGCTTTACGGCATAAAAAAAACCGCCTCGAAAAAAGACGGCAAACCAGCATAACACACAAGGCTACAAACTTATATAGTGCTGAAGATGATCAATGGTTTCCTGTTGCATTAAAATGGTTTCTTTTACCACATCGCTCATGGAAATAATACCCCTTAATTCATCTCCGGAAAACACAGGCAGGTAGCGAATGTTGTGGGCTGTCATCAACTCCATACACTGATCTATGGTATCAGCGGGTGAAACCCTGGGCAGGTCGGTACTCATAATTTCACTTACCCTGGTATCGGTGGAACTTTTCCCTTTTAAAATAACCTTTCTGGAATAATCTCTTTCGGTAACGATGCCCTGGTAAACTCCGCTCTCATCGGTTACTATTACCGAACCAATATTCTTTTCAGCCATGATCTTTAAGGCATCTATTACAGTGGCATTGGAAGTTATGGAAATGGGAGAAATCCTTTTGCGGGAAAGAAGTTGATTCACCGTATGCATAGCTAAATGATTTGTAACTAATTTACAAAAACTATATCCTTAAAAAAATGATTTTTGACACGTACTGTTTTGCGTGAAGCACTTCCTGGTTCGAAACCCATTTCAATTTGTCCAATCGGAGTTTCCACTTTTCGAACAATAGATTGGATCCAGGCTTTTGATGTGAGCTTAGAAGCAAGAAGATAAACCATAGCTTCCCTGTTATCCTTGTTTTAAAAAGATGCAGCCGTTTAGGTATTATTGTTGATAGTAACTGTTTAAATGCAGATAATAATACAGCCTACAAGTGGTCTCAGAAATGGGCTTTTTATAGCATGAGTAGTGAGTAGTTAGTGGTGAGTCAGGACTTTTCACTCACCATTCACCACTGACCACTCAGAAAAGGCAGTTGTGACATGGCATACAGTACTTCTTCCCTAATAAATAATTTCCATGATTGATCGTTTCCCCGTTTCTTTTGCTTTGAAAGATGGAACAAACGTGGTGGTAAAACAGCCGGAAGAGGGCTGCTATGCTTTTCATACCAAACCGCTATCAAGTCGGGGGAAAGAGTCGTAACTTAAAGGATGAAACGGCGCATATTATTAAAGCCGCACTTAAGCGTGGAGCAGATTCGGGAGCGGCTTTATCAGAGCAGGAACGGGCATCATGCTTCTTATTGGCAAACCGTTCTTACGGTGAGTTTAAATCCGGACAAAGCAACGAAGCAGTATTGTTCTTACCTGGGCATTTCTGACACAAAATTCTACCACATTGTTTCGCTTTACAACCAGTACGGCGCTTCCTTTTGTGAGGCTTTGCGGTGGGGCGGACGAAGAGAGAAGCGCTGTCTGATGAGTTTTGACGAGGAAGAGAAGCTATTGCAAAGCTGGACGGCACCAGCCCTTAATGGAGAAGTACTAGTGGCAAACCAACTGCGCAAGATGGTGGAAGAAAAGACCGGTCACAAAATCTCAGACGATTACCTGTGGGACATGCTGCACCGTCATGGTTGGAGTAAAAAGGCCCCTCGGCCCGAACATCTCAAGGCTGCAGAGGTAAAAGAAAAAAGAGAAGCCTTTAAAAAAAAGCATCCGCACGTACTTTCTCAAACACAGCCAAACCACTAAGGGTCTTCTTTGAAGATGAAGCCCGCTTTGGCCGCATCAGTAATCTTTCCCGCTGCTGGGTACCGCAGGGACAGCGAGCCACTGCGGCAAAGCAAATCGTCCGGGAGCATACCTATGCCTTTGGTGCGGTGTGCCCACTGCAGGGAGAAAGCTATAGTCTCATATCACCGGTATGTAATACGGCCGCTATGAATGAACTGCTCCAGGGGTTAAGTGAAACATACATAGAATGAAGAAATCCTGTTGTTTGCTGATAGTGCCGGATGGCACCAGAGCAAAGAACTCAAAATGCCAGCCAACATTCACCTGGAACTGCTGCCGCCCTACAGCCCCGAACTCAATCCCGTTGAACACCTGTGGGATTACATCCGCGAACAAAAAGGCTTTAATAACCACACCTTTGATTCCATGGAGGAATTGGAAGATCACCTGGAAGAAGTGCTCGAAAACCTCCACCACGAAAAAGACTATATCCGCTCCCTCTGTACCTTTCACTGGATGATAAACCCGCCTTGATAGCAGTTTGGTATCATTTAACAAGACTGAACAGCGAAAAACACAATTTCATCTGGAAGGAGACGGAAGATAAAATTGAAGAAAGTTATGAAACACGGTTTGATACATGGCAAAATGAAGCGGTGGCGCTTTTCAAAAACATGTTGCGGGAGTAGCTCTCATGCTGCCTGTTCCCTGTAGCTTTATAACGTTACCCGCTTCCCTGAGGCAGCGCATTTATAAATGGCCTCTACAATTCTTATATCTCTTAGTCCTTCTTCGCCCGGCACCTGCATGGGTTTCCCCTGCATGATGGACAGGGCATCATCATCCATTTGTTTGGCCTGTTGCCAGGGAACATTGTAAGCGTGATCAATGCTGCCTAACGGACTGGTTCCTCTTACCCCTGCATAGCTTTGGTACGGCGACATATTGATCTCTCCTTTTTCGCAACCTATATTCAGGTAATTAATATTCTCCCCAAAGCTGGTTTTAATATCAGCCCGTACGCCACCCGGAAATTCCAGAGTGGCTACTGTGGTTTCATCAAGGCCATTTTTATAGATCTGCGGACGGGTGGTAGACGTTTGCGCCGATACGACCGCAACCGGTTCCATGCCTGTTCCCAGCCGTGCGCCCTGTATGGAATAAACACCCATATCGTATAGTGCGCCGCCACCCATTTCTTTTTTCTGCTTCCAGTGATCGGTACGGTTCTCGGTATAGCCTGCCCCGCAACTCAGCTTTTGTACCTTACCCAATAATTTTTCATGAACAATTTTCCGCCACTCCTGCGTGTTGGGTTCGTGTTGCAGCCGGTACCCAATGGCTAATGCTCTTTTATTTTGACGGCAGGCCTCAATCATTTCCCTGCACTCCGCTTCCGTCAGGGCCATGGGCTTTTCGCACCACACATGCTTGCCGGCATTGGCAGCCCTTATTACATACTCGCGGTGCATGGAGGGCGGAAGCACCACGTACACCACATCAATAGCAGGGTTATTGGCAATGCTGTCAAAATTGCTATAGTTATAAATATTCTTGTCCGGAATATGGTATTGCTTTTTCCAGGCTTCCGCCTTGGCAGGGGTACCGGTAACAATACCGGCCAGGTAACAATGTTTTGTTTGTTGCAGGGCCGGCGCCAGCAGGTCGGTACTGTAATAGCCCAATCCCACAAGCGCTACGCCAAGCCGGTCTTTGCCGGAACGGCAGGCTGAGAGTAACGTCTGGGGTGATAAAAGAAGACCCGCACCGCCTACTGCCAATGTTTTAAGAACGCTTCTCCGGGAAATTAAAGGCTGGGACGATGGATCGTAAGCAGGAGAAATTTCTTTCATGCTGATGAATTGATGAATTAAACACCTTACAGATACCGCTTATGAAGTTACGATGAATACACAGCCAATCTATAAAGATCAATATCCCAAACAGCCAGAAAACTTTAATCCGGCAAGGGCTTCACCAGCACTTCCTTGAAATACACTTTACTATTAGGATCGTGGCCCTGCAAGGCAAAGGTGCCGCTCGATAAATGCTTGTCCTTTCTGCCCGGCAGGTTTTCCACACCTTCAGGCTCGGTATAGTCCACCACGGTTTTATCATTGATTTTTACAATCACCCTTTTGCCCTGTACAATGATGTGCTCTGTGAACCATTCATTGTCCTTTACATATACTTCTTTTACATCCTGCACACCATACAGGCTGCCGGTCCTTCTCCAATCGCTTTGCGAGTTATTCACCTGTACTTCATATCCCTTCGAGGGCCAGTCACTGTCCTGGTATTGTGTATGAATAAAAATGCCGGAATTGGAGCCGGGTGTGGTCATCAGCCTAACCTTCAATTCGAAGTTTTTAAAATTATGCCCCTGCACGGGTCCGTCATAAAACAAATGGGCTCTCGGACCATGTACAATGATCATTCCGCTGTCCACCGAAAACGTGGAGGGATTTTCACCCGCCTTCCAGTCATTTAATGACTTTCCGTCAAACAGGGAGATCCATTCTTTATCGGCACGTTTTTGCGAGGAGCAAAAACTAAAACAAAAAAGAAGCGAACAAATCAAAAAGAGCTTACTCATCTGCAAAATATTTGTTCACTAAATATAAAACAGTTGTTGAAAAGATTTGCATTGGCAAATGAATATCGCAGGAAGAAAAACAGGCTCAATGAAATCGAAATCAGTGTGAATTGCCTTTAACAGAACCTTACCGAAACCTTAGTAATCATTAACAACAATTTCCTTTCTCAGAAACAGAACGGCAGAAAAACCAACGTTCCCCATTCATATGAAAAAGCAAATTCTACTTTTAGCCTCCGTCGTTATTTCCGCTCTTGCTATGGCACAATCAAAACCAGGATTTGGCGTGCGTGTCGGAGTTTCCTCCGCTACCCTCAGCGGCGATGCCGTGAACAGCCTCAATAACATTCTCGATTTTACAAAAGGCGCTATCACTACCAGCAACCATACAGGTTTTTTTGCAGGTGGTTATGCCACGGTTCCTTTAGCTAATAATTTATCATTGGAACCAGCCGTATATTATACCCAAAAGGGTTACCAGTTAAGAGGAGAATTGAACATTAAAGGTGCTGAGTTTTTAAGCGCTAATGCCAAAGCACAATTGAACTCTCAATATATTGATGTACCTGTTGTATTAAAGGCAAACATGGGTGGGTTCCAGGTCTTCGCCGGTCCCCAGGTCTCTTATTTGACCAAGGCGGATCTGCATACAACAGCAGGCGCTTTGGGCTTTAATTTATTGAATTCGCATACCGATGCTACACCGCAATTCAATCGTTGGGATGCTGGTATCACGGGTGGTATTGGTTACCAGTTCAGCAATGGGTTGAACATTACAGCCGCTTACGATCATGGTTTGTCAAAAGCAGATGCCAATAAAAATATGGACGCCTACAATCGCTCCTTTAAAGTGGGCCTGGGCTTTAACTTCTAAACGTTTTAGTAAAATAAAAACCGCCTCCATTCAGGGGCGGTTTTTTTATGTCTGAAATTGATTGTGTTTGAAATCCATTTATAGCGTGAGTGGTGAGTAGTCAGTGGTGAGTAATACGCAACCCGCTGTCAAGAAAACCATCGTGAGACGTCAGACGGCAGACGTGGGCCAGCCTCTTTCCTTTCTATCATCTATCAACTATCAACTATGATCCTGTAACCATCTGGTATAAGAGAGCTTTTTCACTCACCATTCACCACTCACCAAAAGCAGTATGCGAGATGGCTTCCAGTGATAACGCTTCGGAAAGCCGTTGTGCAGGAATCAGAAATACGTTTGGGTCATCTACTGTAAAGGCTAGCGGGTTTCACCACGTACTTCTATCCATTTTAAAATGATTCTTTCCGATACCCTTCTTTTTTCTTTTTACAGGCACTAATTTGCTGAAACAATCACCTGTAAAAACATCACCTATGAAACACCTTGTACGACTTTACCACAACAATGTAATTGTGGCCTTTATCTGTGATAGCATAGCACTAATGGTTTGTGCTGTTACGGCCATTTTTACCATCACCATTATCACGGTGGCCTTTACCATTTAAGCAGTTTTCACTGCACCATTGTTGGTAACGACCGGAGCCGGAAATGCTTGTGTTGTTTGATATTCTTCTAATCCAACATGCTATCAAGGCAGTCGTGAAACGTCAAACGTGAGGCGTGAAACTGAAGAAACTCTTCGCTCATAGTACACTTCTTCTCACGTTTGACATCTCACGTTTCACGATGGTTTCTCTGTCAACTTAAAAGCGGTTTGGTATAAAATGCGTTCATCCATCCTTACGCATAAAATTTGTATGATAGTTGCATTAAATAGGCATGGTCAGTTTACCTTCTATCCTCGATAATGATTTTTATAAGTTCACCATGCAACAGGGCGTGGTGAAACTTTTTCCCAGGGCAAAAGCCAGATACCGTTTCATTAACCGTGGCCGGCATTCCTTTCCGGCGGGTTTTGCCCGTGCATTGAAGGCCTCCATCCATTCGATGGAAGGACTGTCTCTTACAAAAGAAGAAAAGGGGTGGCTGGCAAAAACCTGTCCTTACCTGGATCCTGTATATCTTGATTTTTTACAGGGCTATCGCTATGATCCTTCTGAAGTAACCGTGGAGCAGAAGGGTGGGGATTTAGAAGTTGCCATTGAAGGATATTGGTACCGTACCATTTTATGGGAAGTGCCCCTGCTTTGTCTTATTTCCGAGAACTTTTACCGGCTGCAAAACGAAGAAAGGCAAACGGATGAAGCGGTAATCCAAAAAACAAAATCCAAAATAGAAGCCTACGGCGATATGGGTGTAACCATAGCGGAATTCGGCACCCGCCGGCGGCATTCTTTTGAGGTGCAAAACCTGGTGGTGCAGGCCCTGGAAAAATGGGGCAAAACTTTTGTAGGCACCAGCAATGTTCACTTGGCCAGGGTGCACGGTACAAAGCCCATTGGCACTCATGCGCATGAATGGTTTATGTTTCATGCGGCCAAATACGGTTTTAAAATGGCCAATATTATCGCTCTTGAAAACTGGACAAACGTTTACCGCGGCGATCTGGGCATCGCCCTGTCAGACACCTTTACGACAGATGAATTTTACGAGGTCTTCGATAAAAAATTCACCAAGCTTTTTGACGGGGTGCGGCACGACAGCGGCGACCCTGTGGTCTTTGCTGAAAAAACTATTCAGCATTATAAGAAATTAGGTATTAACCCGCTTTCCAAAACCATTATTTTTTCCGATTCACTGAACTATGAGAAAGTAAAAACCATTGTGGATTACTGTCGCGGAAAGATCGGGGTGTCTTTTGGCATCGGCACCAACTTTTCCAACGATGTCGGTCTAAAGCCCATGAACATTGTACTGAAAATGACAGAGGCCCTGCCGGAATCGGAATCCTGGACACCGGTGGTGAAGCTCTCCGACGAACCGGCCAAATATACCGGCGATCCGCAAACGATAGAATTAGCAAAAATGGTATTGCATATAAACTCCTGAGAGAAGAGATTGCTACCTAGGGTGAGTGGTGAGTAAGATCAGTGGGGAGTACAAGGAAGCATCTGATACGTGAAACGTGAGAGGTGAAATGGCAGCCGCCTTCTCTTCTATCAACTATGAACTATTAACTATCATCTTGAGCCATTTGGTATAAAAGAGTTCTCTTACTCACTACTCACCATTCACCACTCACAAAAAGCAGTTGTGAGATGGCGTTGCCCCAAAATAAAATGTCCTTCAATAATTGACTCCGTGCTTCAAAGCGGGAAAGCTTTACACGAAGGCTTTATTGAAAGGACAATAAAAATTTACTCCAAACCCTGTTTGTCTGCAGGATGCAATAGAGAAGAGGCTTAAACGATTTTTTTGACGTTGATGGCGCTAGGTCCCTTATGACCCATTTCTACTTCAAAGCTTACCTTATCATTTTCGGTGATCCGTTCTGTCAGTTGGTTGACGTGAACAAAAACACTTTCGCCTGTTTGCTTGTCTTTTATAAAACCAAAGCCTTTGGCATCGTTAAAGAAACTCACCACACCTGTTCGTACGGCTTCTTCTTCCGACTCTTCGTGCTTCGGTACGCCTATCTGCATTTCCTCAGGCTTAAAAACTTTCTTTTTGCGTGGGTCGGGGGGTGAGGAAGAAAGGTTTCCGTTCTCATCCAGGTAAGCCATCATTTCATCCAGGCTCTTGCCTTTTTTTGCATTAGCCTTACGCTCCTGCATTTTTTCTGCTTTTTCCTGTTTGTCTTTTGCTCTTTTCTTTTCTTTTTCCTTTTTTCCGAAAGTTTCACCCGATCTCGCCATAGTGCTATTATTTTTTGTGAATACTAAAGTTCGTCTTTTTATTAATGTAAAAACAGATTGGCCTTAATCCATAACAAATGATTAAGGTTGTTGGCCTCCCCACCGGGGAAGGCAAATTTTTTAAATGCTATACGCTTTCCGGTATGCATTTTATACCCAGCCGGAATTTTGCATCCATATTGATGTGAAAGTCCTTTTGGGTGAACAATTCCTTTACCACGCTGTCTTCCATTAAAACAGAAGCCAGGTCCTTGGCCGGCAGGGAGGCGCCGATCAGGTTGGTAGCCTTTCCATTGCTGAATTGAAGGTTAAAAGAAAAACCTGTTTTTTTTACCACGGCTGTCTTTTGAAAATCTGTGCTGTTCAGTGCAAGCGACTGATCCTCGGCAACGGCTCTTTTCAATAAAATTTTAATGACAGGCAGGTACTTGTTCCACGTTACTATATACATAATTGTTTTATTACTCCGGTAAATGTGTTATTGTTCTTTACAATGCAACGTTTTCTTTTTGCAGGGTAAGCCTTGAAAATTCAGATCCGCTGAAAATTCTGGCCAGGGACATGTTTTTTGATTTGGAATATTCTTCCAGGCGGGCACTGGTTACAATGCGCCAGAAATTCTTTGATTTAAGGTACGCATAATCCCTGTCCTTTATAAATAAACCACACACCGCATCTCTTTTTTTAAAACTGATCTTTACTTGCTGGTGTTCTTCTGATGTTTTCTTATCTAAAAACTTTTCAATTTCTTCTATATTCATAATTCTTTAAATTTTAATACGTGGCTGCAGGCACATAGCATTCTTGTCCCCAACAGCTTTTGTTTCCATTACGCCTAAACGGCAACCGTCAATAATACTGCCCTGGAGTTTTGAAATAGCACGGGTAGCTTGCGTTGCATTCATCATTTCTATGTAGGCAAATCGCTCCTGGTTTCCGGCTACACCCTCTCTGAAAAAAGTGGAGGAAGACACTTTGCCATAAGCGGCAAACAGTACTTCTAAGGAATCGGGGGTGACTTTTTCACCTAAATTGGAAACATAAATAACCATATCTGTTGAATCGATCTGAGAGATAGCAAATTGTGAGAGCGGTAATCCGTAGCAAAAGGCCCGGAATGCTGACAAGGGGAATGAACAAAGATGCTAAGAACTCAAAAGAATTTGTCAAATTTACTATTATCCCGCCTAATGAAACGTTATTATCGTAAAATGGGAAGAACAAAGGGCAGTTTTGCCTGTTTTAAAACCTTTAAAGAAGGGTGTGAATCCTGGTAAGTCATCCTTTTGAAAGCAAAAAAAGCGGGAGCCCGGCTGGCTCCCGCAAATCATATTCTATCCTTCATATGATTAATAACGGCCATCTTTTTTATCCATTTTACGACCCAGCACATAACCGCCGCCGGCGCCAATTACGGCACCTACCACAGCGCCTACCACACGGTTCTTTTTGTTGATGACAGCACCAGCGCCTGCACCGGCCACCCCGCCAATTACAGCGCCTTTGGCGGCCTTACTGATGCCTTCTTTCTTGGTGGCTTTTGCCTCATCTCCCGATTCGGAAGAGATGGTTCCGCTTTCATTGCCCGCTTCGCTGCCACTGGCCTGTGGAGTTGTTGAATTTGTAGGGGTTTGCTACAGGAGCTGGCAAACTGGCCGGAACCGGCCTCGGTTGCACAACTTTTGGCTTACTTGTTTTTTTAACCGTAGCGGCTACTGGTTGCGCTGGTTTATTATAGTCTTCAGCATCTCTTAATTCATTTTGCACCTTCCATTGCTGAAATTGTGCTAAACCGGCAGTGTCCATCACCATTGCTTGTGAGGAAGGCTCTGCAGGCGTCATGGCCTGGGTAGCGGTGTTTTTGGGAGCGCTGTTACAGGCCACCAGCAGAACAGCCAGACTAAAAAAGGGTAAAAGTTTTTTCATATTCTGTATTTTATTTTTAAAATGATCCGGTGTGCCGGAATTAGTGGATATGAGACCCGGTTGCTGAGCAAAGGTTTTATTCAGGTTTGTTAAAAGCTGTTTAGATTTTAGCCAGGGCAGTCTAAACACATCACTAATGCTGAGAAAGCTTCTTCATCAGGCTGTTGATTAATTTCTATGGAAGAAGACTCCAATAACTAACTTCTGCGTTTGTTCTGGCAATATGTTTGGGCCTACTGCAGATACAGAATCCCTTATTTTTTATTTAAACCTTTTTATGAAACTTAAGATCATGAGCCTGGTAGCAGCAATGGTTTTACTGTTATCATGCGGTAGTACTTCCAAAACCTCTACGTCGTCTTATCATGCCTACGATGCACCCGCTACCATAAAAACAAATTTTACTGCACAATATCCAAACGCGACTAATGTAGTTTGGTCGCGTTACGATACAGCACAAGTGCCTATTGACTGGGAATTAACAAACTGGACTGTAATGGATACGAGTGATTATGCGGTTCGCTTTGATATGGATCATCAAAACTATCATGCCTGGTACGATTCGCAAGGCAACTGGGTTGGAAGCGCCTATGCTGTTAATGACCAAACAACGCTTCCTGCTGCCGTTACCAGTACGCTGACTTCGCAATATGCAGGATATACAATTGAATCGGTGCAAAAAGAAATGTGGAAAGGCCATTCCGCGTACGAAATCAGGATCGGGAACGGCGATAATAAAGCAAAGCTGTTAATTGCCGAAAACGGAACGATTTTAAAACAAAAACCAAAGGGATAGGTAATACCCAGCCGCTTTCAAATTGACAGAGAAACAAGTGAAATGTGAAACGTCAGACGTGAGACAAGAGGAAACTATGGACAGCCTTGCTACAGGTTCGCATCTGACAGCTCGACCTCCGACGGCTGTCTTGGTAGTATGTTGGTAGAGCCCAATTATTTCCGTTTCGCATGAAGTTTTATATGCTGCGTGAGGAAAGAAGCCTTTTTCCGCCTTGCCTGCACGCAGCATCAGTATCAGCCTTCCACGTCTTTTTGTTCCTCATTTGCCCGGTCTATCTCGTTATCCATCGGCTCTAACTTTTCGTTTTTATCTACAAATCCTTTTAACTCTGTGATCTGGGGGTCAGATTGCTCCTGTTTGGTGGGATTGGGCAAACGAGGATCTCTTTCTCCCCGCTCATTGTCATAGTTGTTTTTCTTCATGTTATAATTTTTTTGTTGATCGAACAGATGCAGCAGATAAACAATAAAAATCGTTCCACCATTCCGGGCATAAGGACCACAAAACCGCACTGCTATTTCAACCTTTTTATTTTCTTTAGATCTTCCTTGCCTGCTTTAACAAGACTGATGGCAAAACCGCCGCTGGCCGCCAGCTTTTGCTTTAGTTTGGATTGGTTGGTCACAATCACTTTGTAAATATGATAACTCTGGGGATTGGTGATATAATGCGCATCCTTTCCATCTTCATAAATAGTGGCTACATAAGGATCTTTAGAATCCAGGAAACTAAAATCAACTGTGCTTGTCCGTGGATTTTCATCGGTGATGCCGCCTACAAACCATTCCTCCTTGCCCTTGGCCTTACGGGCAATGGTAATATAATCACCGGGCTCGGCGCCAAGGATCTTTGTATCATCCCAATCTACCGCCACGTCTTTAATGAATTGAAAGGCATCGGGGAAGCGTTCATAATTATCCACAATATCAGCCGCCATCTGCAGGGGACTGTACATGGTTACATACAAGGCCAGTTGTTTAACCAGGGTCGTTTTTACAAAGCGCTTGTCGCCGGGCTGGTAATAATCCAGCCGGGTTTGAAAAATACCCGGAGTATAATCCATAGGCCCGCCCATTAACCGGGTAAAAGGCAGGATGGTGGTGTGCTCGGGATTGTTGCCGCCAAAGGTTTCAAATTCTGTACCCCTGGCCGCTTCGGCTGCTATGGCATTGGGATAGGTTCGGTTCAGTCCCGTGGGATGAACGGATTCATGTGAATTTACCATGATCTTGTACGTCGCGGCTTTTTGAATGGCCCTGTTATAATGATCAACCATCCACTGGCTGTAATGATGTTCCCCTCTTGGTATGATATTGCCCACATAACCGGATTTGACAGCAGTATAGCCATGGTTTACCATAAAGCGGTAAGCCGTATCCATCCACCGTTCGTAATTGGTAACCGAAGAGGAGGTTTCATGGTGCATGATGATCTTCACTCCTTTACCTGCTGCATACTTCGTCAGCATGTCCACATCAAAATCAGGATAAGGCGTTACAAAGTCAAAAACAAATTCCTTTGATTTGCCAAACCAGTCTTCCCAGCCTTCATTCCACCCTTCTACCAGCACCGCATCAAAGCCATGCTTCGCCGCAAAGTCAATGTATTTTTTAACGTTGGCATTGTTGGCCGCGTGGGTTTTGTTTGGTGTCAGCTTTTTATAATCGGTGATGCCCAGGTGCACATTATCAATATCGGCATAGTTCCAGCTTCCCTGGCCCGGGCAAAACATCTGCCACCACACACCCACGTATTTTACCGGCTTGATCCAGTCGGTAGAAGCGTATTTCGTTGGCTCGTTCAGGTTGTAAATCAGCTTGGAGGCTAAAATGTCTTCGGCTCGGGACGATACCACCACGGTGCGCCAGGGCGTGTTGAAGGGCGTTTGTATATAGCCTTTGTTGCCTTGTGCATCAGGCGTTAAATGTGTTTTTAAAATAAAGTTTTTAGGGTCCAGCTCCACGTTCATGCCCGCATAGCCAATCAGTGCCGCTTCGTGTATGTTGACATAAAGGCCGTCCTGCGTTTTCATCATCAGCGGCGTTTGCAGTGCCATAGGCACAAGGGTTTGAGAAGCGTTAGCATCGTAACTCTTATCAAAGAGCTGCGGCACGGCAGAAAGGCTGGAAGTGGTATAGCTGTATTCTTCGGTATCATAATCACCGGGTATCCACCAGGCCTTGTTGTTGCCCGAAAGAGCAAATTGTGTTTCTTCCTCTTTGATCACAAAATAATTCAGGTTCTTTTGCTGCGGAAACTCGTAACGAAAACCCAGCCCGTCGTTGAATACCCGGAAGCGGATGGTGATGTTGCGGTCTGAGGAGGGTTGCAAAAGTGTTACGGCCAGTTCGTTATAATGATTCACAATGGTTTTTACTTCGCCCATTACAGGATGCCAGCTTTCGTTGAACGTAGCCGTTTTTTGATCCTTCAGGGCAAAGCCCTTTAAAAAAGAAGGAGCGTTGGCAAGCGTTAAACCTAATTTGCTTTCTTTGATAACAGCGGCTTTCTTATACTTCAACCGGTAGAAAGGAACACTGTCTTTCAATTGAAAGAAGAGTTCCACCTGGCCGTCCGGCGAGGTAATGGATTGGGCGGTTACAAAAAATACCGATAAGATAATTGACGCCAACAGGAGCGCTTTCTTGTTCATTTGGGGATTTTTGAGGAGACATCTAATTTACATTAATAAAGTTTTATTACCGGTTTATAAAACAGGAAGAAGTCACCGCACCACACTTCGTCCTGCACAACCTTGTGATAAAATTTTGCTTCACTTAACCTAGGTATAGGATACTAATAAAGTTTGTGTATTTTACTGCACCGCTTCTTTTGATCTGACTGCTTTCTTAAGAAAAGAAACCGGAACTATAGCCATTGAGAAAAAATTCTTCATGATAAAAACAGGACTTTTTATCACACTTCTGCTTGTAATAGCTACTGCCGGCTATTCTCAAAATGATACCTTGTTAAGGGGAGAGCCGGACAGCCTTCAGGGCAAAACAGCTATCGGGTACAACGACGAAACAAAGGATACAGCCCTTCATTTTACTGAAACAAGGATCAGCACATCCCGGTATTTTGCCTTGCTGGGAGGTAATTTCAAGCAAATTCTTGTCAAGCCTTTCAAAATGGAAAAAATGGATTGGAAATGTCTTTCCATTGCTGCTGTCATTGGCGGGGTCTTGTCTTTCGGGGACGAGCCGGTTCAACGTTTTGCCTTAGACCTGCGCCATGAAAATGAACCCTTATGCCACACCAGCAGCATTGTCACCAGTTTTGGCGACAACTATGGGCTTTATACCCTGGGTGCACTGGGTGCTTACGGCTATGTGTTTAAAAAAGAAAAAATGAGAACAACGGTCCTGCTGGCAAGCCAGGCCTATATTACAAGCGGTGTTTTAGCATCGGCCCTGAAATTTTTAACCGTAAGAACCCGGCCTTCATTTTATAAGCCGCCTGCACAGGCAGAGCCCTCTTTTTTCGGACCCTTTGTAACGAAAAACAGCTATAACGGCAACAGGACAAACACGTCTTTCCCCTCGGGTCATACCACTTCAGCATTTGCCATAGCTACTGTTTTTGCTAAACAATATAAAGACCGCCCCTGGATACCGGCAGTGGCGTACAGTACGGCTACACTGGTAGGCCTGAGCCGCATAACGGAAAACAAGCATTGGGTAACAGATGTTTTTGCCGGTGCCGCCTTAGGGTATATAACCGGTTTGCAGGCAGTCAAAAATTATCGTAAACACTCGGGTACCCAAATCCCACAGAAGGAAAAAAAAGCAAGCCTCGTCCTGCAGTATAATTACGGGATATTAATGCCCGGAGTGGTTTATAAGATCTGACCCTCTTTTTCCCGTGTGTCATAAGGGAAGATATTTTCGGATGCATTTTAATTTGGCCGGAACCTTGCTGTTATACTACAAAACAGACCATAAAGTGGGAACGATACCGTTTCCCTGAATCAATTAACTTTAATGAGTATTGGCAGCATGGTGCGTAGACAGGATTATTTTCCCATTTTCTTTCCGGATCTATATGACCCCGTTTTACCGGTTAGCAACCCTTATAGGCATACTTGCCGTGCCCCTTTTTGCCGGTGCCCAGGGAAGTAAAGAAACCAAAAGCCCCAAGGGCATTATTTATTTTGCCTTTGGCTCACAACGCATTTTTTATACGCCATCCGATATCCGTATCAGGCGCAGCAATGAGCCTTCTTTTGACCTCACTTTGTATAAGGTGAAAGCAAAGGATGAAGGCGGGTTGAAATGGGAAACAGCCCCGCAATTTTCCTATACCGTCGGTTATTATTTTGTAAAGAAAAACTTTGGTATCGAGTACCAGTACGACCATATCAAATATTTTGTTACCCCAAACCAGGTAGTGCATCTAAGGGGAACGATCAATGATCGATTTTTATGACCAGGACACCACCCTGGTAAAAGATTTCTTCCAGCTGGAGCATTCGGACGGGGCCAATTATGCCATGGTAAACTTTGTAAAATGGTTCCCGCTTCATGCTTTTAAAAATGAGAATTTCTCTCTGGATATACTGGCAAAAGCCGGGGCCGGCGTGGTCAACCCAAAGACCAACTCTACCATAATGGGCATTCGCCGCGATGATCGTTACCATATTTCCGGCTATGTAACCGGCCTTGAAGGAGGCCTGCGGTTACGGTTCTTCAAGCATATTTTTGCTACAGGAACCTTCAAAGGTACCTATGCCAATTACAACCACTTTCTTATTGCAGGCGGCCGGGGCAGCCAGAAATGGTTTGCCGGCCAGTTCAACTACCTGCTTGGTGCACAGTTTCCTCTATGAGGAGTCTTCTCCCCGTCCTTTATCCTGAGCCTGCCAAAAAAGGACATTGAAACCTTTCCAACTCTTCCGTAGTGGCCGATCTCATTTGAAACGATACTCCTAAATAAACAAAGCGGGACAAGGAAAGATTACCTCCGGGGCCTGTCAACAAGGAAACCCTTTAAACGGCAAATGCCGCCTTACGTTTATCTGCATACGTAAAAGTTGCTAATTCTTTTCACCTGTTCATTACGACCACAGAAACCTCATCTATTTCATTGATTATCAATAGCTCTTCCCTTACCACGGCACGTTTTTTATAGGGGTAATGGGCCATGCCCGCTGGTTTTCAAAGTAAAAGTGGCGGAAGAACCCGAAGGCTCGGGGATTCAAACAGAAATCAAACTCAAAGCACTAAAAAAATGTAGTATGCTGGCAATGAATTTCCGCGGCCCCTTCAGGGTAAGGGCCGACCGTAATAAACCCTCACCCTGAGATCCTTCATCCGGCCGACGCTATCGTTCGGGTAACCCGTTCCTGTATTTGCGGTTCCGACCTGCATTTATACCACGGGCTGGTGCCCGATACCCGGGTGGGCATGACCTTTGGCCATGAGTTCACCGGCGTGGTGGAAGAAGTAGGTTCGGGCGTGCAAAACCTGAAAGTGGGCGACCAGGTAATGGTACCCTTCAATATCGCCTGTGGCATTTGTCCTTTTTGTAAACAGGAGCTGTTTGGCAACTGTCATGAATCGAACCCCGAGGCAACGGCCGTAGGAGGCATTTTTGGTTATTCGCATACAGCTGGCGGTTATGATGGCGGGCAGGCAGAATATGTACGGGTTCCCTACGCCGATGTAGGTCCTTTTCTTATCCCGCCGGGCATGGACCTTGACGATGCCGTTTTGTTAACCGACGTTACACCAACGGGGTACCAGGCCGCCGAAATGGGCGGCATCCGCAGGGGCGATACCGTAGTGGTTTTTGGTGCAGGCCCCATAGGCATCATGGCGGCCCGCTGCGCCTGGCTGTTTGGTGCAGGGCGTGTGATCATTATTGACCACATAGACTACCGCCTGGAATTTGCCAAAACCTATGCGTATTGCGAAGCGTATAATTTTAAGGAAATGGACGACCCGGTGGTGTTTTTAAAAAGAACCACCGGCTGGTTCGGCGCCGATGTGTGTATTGATGCGGTAGGTTGTGAAGCGGCCGGCAATATCTTTCAAACCCTTGTGGGCCGAAAATTGCCGCTTACCGGCGGGTCGGCCACGGCCTTGCATTGGGCCATCAACTCGGTAAAAAAAGGAGGCATTGTTTCCATTGTTGGCGTGTATGGTCCCCTCGATACCCTTGTTCCCATTGGCAACGTGGTCAATAAAGGAATTACCATCAGGGCCAACCAGGCCTCTGTGAAACGCCTTCTTCCCAAACTGATAGACCATGTCATGGCGGGCCGTCTCAATCCAAAAGGGCTTATCACGCATCGCATTCCCCTGGAAGAAGTAGCAGAAGGCTATCATATTTTTTCCGCCAAACGCGACAATTGCATCAAACCGGTATTGATTCCTCCATTAGCCAGTGCGGCTTAAAATATGAATTATGGAAAATAAACGAATCACGGAAACCAAGCCTGAACCCGACAAAACAATAGAAGCGGATATAGACAGGCAAATAGCCGAGAGCTATAAAAATATCCCGGGCTGGGGCATAGATGCCGATCCGGAAAATGATCCTACCTATCCTATGAAAAACTGGAATGGGGCCGATCATGAGCGGTTCAATTTTGAAAAGCCTGTGCAGCAACGGGTAACGGTGGAAGTTTTTCATTCCATTGAACGGCCGGGTATTACCCGTGTGTTCGGAACCTCTTCACCACCCTCGGGCCTCAGTGGCATGATACGCCGGTATGCCTACAAATACAGCGAGTCTACCTACGGGCACTGGGTGCCACTGGTGCTGGCCGACCGGGTGGATGTGGTACAAGGCGTTATCAATGACCTGAGGCATGGCATCGTTCCTAATATTTTTGCCGAAAAGGGATGGGGAGCCGAATGGAAATACAACCGTAAAGCCTTTGTGCAAAAACTGGTGGTAACGGCCATGGTAACCGTAGCTATAGGGGTGTTGCTGTTCCGGAAAAACAAGCAGCTGGGAAAAGCATAAGCTGGCAAAGGCCGGGATAAATAAATCATAGGGAACAATTTCCCGGCCTTTGGAAATACAGTTCCCTGATTTCCACCCCTAAAGAAGCAGCCCTGACTTTTTAAGGGATTGGGAAATTGATGGTTCCACAGGAATGAGCAGTTAAAAACTCATCACCGGCATTGAGTATCCTTCGCTATCCCTTAGAAGAAAAGACCCGCCAATTACAAAGGGGGAACCTGTCCGGCCAACTGAATTCATAAAAATTAACTTTACAGAATAAAGCTTTTAAAAAGCTAACGCCTCTTCTATTTACCCTATTTCAACAGGTTAAGATTTATAGTACTGGCTGATAAAAGATGCCGAACTGCGTCTCTTACTTGTTTCAACCTAAACACCCGCCGATGTCTATCCGAAGCATAATAAAAATTGTAGCCTTTTTTCTTGCTACCGGCCTTATTAGCTGTCACAGAACTTCACCTAACGCTTCTCTTGGTACTACCACTCCTGTTACTACCACCGCCCTTACGCATCCCGACCACATAATATTTGTATGGCTTGAAAACAAAGGGTTTGATCAAATGATTGGTAATGCAGAGGCGCCTTATATCAATTCGCTGGTGGCCCGGGGTACTTTGTTTACCGATATGAATGCTATAACGCATCCCTCCTATCCCAATTACGTGGATTTTTTTGCCGGTCAATCCAATGGCATTACCAGTGACAGTTGCATCCATGGCTCAGCGCTTACTACACCAAATCTTTATACAGCGCTGGAGACAGTTCATAAGTCCTTTGCCTGGTACAGCGAAGACCTACCTTCAACAGGCAGTACCGAATGCACCCATAAGAACTATGTGGAAAAACATAATCCTACCACCCTTTTTGCCAATGTACCCAAAAATGCCAATAAAAGATTTGCCGACTTTCCCAAAGATTATAACCAACTGGAAAACGTGGTTTGCATAAGTCCCAACCTGGTCGATGATATGCATGACGGAACGATTGCCCAGGCCGATACCTGGCTTAGGGAGAAGCTGGCTTCTTTGGTGGACTGGTGTATGAACCACAACAGCATTTTTGTTATTTATTTTGATGAAAGTGAATCACCCGCCTCAAACAGGATCCCTGTTATTGCGGTTGGACAAAATGTAAAGAAAAATTACCGCCTCGGAACCACCCTTGATCATTTTAACTGGACCCGGACCATTTGCTCGATGTTTCAGGCGCCCAATAAATGGACCCAGAACATCAGCTCGAGGCAGGAGATCACAAATTGCTGGAAATAACGGGCAGGCAGAAACGATTATCAACCCGTCTCTCACCGGTATTTTGCACATTTTAAAACGTCATGTCTTTTTTATAAAACAAGCCCGGCTTTTTCAATAGCTGCTGGCACAGCCTTTTATGGTGTAAGAACATGAACACGCTGTTTCCCCTTGCACCTCTTTTCCCTCCCGGTTTTTTTTATGATCCCGGCTTTATTACAGAAGCAGAAGAGAGGGCCTTACTGGAAACGATTTCTCCCATGGAGCTTCATCCTTTTCATTTCCACGGCTACGAAGCCAAACGAAAGGTAGCCAGCTTTGGCTATGACTGGAGCTTTGAAAAACAACAACTCTCCAAAGGGAAAGACATACCGGCGGCATTTGATGTACTGATAGAGAAGGTAGCGGCCCACCTGGATTTGCCCAAACAGGCCTTTGCCGAATTACTGGTCACAGAGTATCCCGTGGGCTCGGTGATCAACTGGCACAGGGATGCGCCTCCCTTTGATGTCATCGCCGGTATTTCCCTGGCAGCCGATTGCACCTTCCGCCTGCGGCCCTATGATAAAACAAAACAAAACCGGCGGTCTCTTATTTCCTTTCCTGTACAGCGCCGTTCCTTATATATCATACGCGGGGAAGCCCGGAGCCAGTGGGAGCACAGTACGGCGCCGGTGAAGAAGGTTCGTTACTCTGTTACACTACGCAGTTTGCGGGAAACGGGAGGTGTTTAAAGCCTGCAGGCTATCCTTGCTGATAATCATTTAAAAACTGCTTCGCTGCCTGTAGCTCAGGCCTGTTGGAACCGGCGCATTGGCTACACTAACTAATTGCCGGTAATAAACTTTGCTTTCCCCGGTCTTTTTATTTGTATGGCCACCTGGTTGGTTTTTATACCCATCTTCTGCGCCAGCAGTGCTTTATGAAGCCGGTTGAGTTCTTTTAATTCAGCTTTGGCTGAATAAATATCATCCATATGGACAGAACCCATTAACCGGGCAAAATGGATGATGGCTTCCTGCCATGGATATTCTGCCGGCATACATTCTATTCATCCTTATTTTGCCGGTAAGGCAAGCTTAAGACAAAGCAGGGCAAGGATGAGCGTCAGAGGTGTAAAGATCATCTTCTCCCATTCATTAACCGATAACAGGTTCCCCAAGGTGTTCAGTATAAAAAGGGCAAACATCAGCCAAAGTGCAATGGTCAGCAGTTTTGGATGCAGGGCCACCTTAAGGATCTTTGCTTTTACCAATACTACCAAAAGCATCAGCAGGTTGGCTCCAATGGAGACCATCTCAAACTGAAAGAGTTCAGCCTTATCTTTCAGCCTGCCGCCCCAGACGATATTGTAAGGAATCACACCTACTACAACCAACAGGTGGAACAGGATCACCAAAGAGAGGATTGTTAGTACACTGTATGCTGCCAGCTTTTCCGTTAGTATCTTATTCATAAAGGAAACAAAAATACCTCAAATTATCATGCGGGTTGATTCAGAGGAATGGCGCTGGTAAGAGCCTGTTAGCGGCGGCCAACATGATACAACCGGTTTTCAAAAAATGGGAAGCTTACCGGCCGGGGTGAACAAGTACACTATAACCTGTAGGAAAGCTATCACTTATAAAATTCGTTCATACACAAAAACAAAAAAGACTTGTTACCGGTAGTCAACTTCATCAAATTCCTTTTGACCCTTTTCCGGTTTCATTTCTTCCATTTCCAGTTTAAAATTGTTACCCTTGTAAAAGCCCCATTTAATTTTTGACTTGATATAATAGGTTTGTCCAAACCTGAAATCCACATCTATATAATCCTCATCTTTCATTAGCCTGCTTTTGATACGGTATTTACCTTCTTTGAAAATTTTAAAAAGATGGCCTGAATTGTTATGAGCAACCCACATAATATTTTCATCGAAATACACAAGGAAATCTCCCAGTGAATTGGTGAGTTTGCCGGGGCGGTAAATATAGAGCACCGCATATTGAGAAGTATCACTAAAACGGTCTTTACGCGGAATAAACCTTGTTTTATAGGGTTTAAATAATTCGTTATTTGGAATGGTTATTTTTTCATGGAACCACATAGTGTCCTTGTTAAAGGGAATACCCGATTGCTTATCGATATATCCCGAAAAGGTATAGTAGTCAGCAGTGATCTTTTCAATCTGGTAAAACAACGTATGGTTTTTCAAGGCAGCCAACGATTCCTTTGAAAGCTTTTTACCACCCGACACATATTTCAGTGTGTAGCTGCAGTCATTCTTCCAGTCTATTTGCCAGAGCGTAGAATCTCCGCTGGAAAGATCAACTTCTTTTTGAAATTTTTCATCACGTTCAGACACATACCGCTCATTCGAATTTTTTGGATAACTATAAAAAATGCCCGTTCGAAAATCCTTACAGGTAGCAACCTGGGCCCGGGATGCAAAAGGAAACAGGAGGAACACAGCCAACCATTTGATTAACCCTGCATACAGTTTAAATACACGAAAGCAGTTAGGCAGATTCATTAGTATAGGTTGAATTACGAATATGCGAATATTATTTCATAGCGAAGCCGGCAGTACAGTTTTTTACAAAAAAACCGCCATATCAATTGAAACAACGGTCCGCAGACATAGAGGAAATCAGGAAGGAATATCAAGTGATCAGCCAAAATAAAAACAAACAAAACCCGGCAAGCCTAAAACCATTGGCAGGAAGGCCAGCAACAGAGTAGGGAAACGGGAAATAGAATTTCGTTCTCCACTTTAAAAGCGTACCTTATAGATATTCAAAACAACAGGATCCCTTCCGGCTTCTCCGCAAATGGGCTTCCCCCGGTACGGATGTCTTCCTTGATTTGTAATAAAGGATAGAGATGAAGGAACAGGAATAAAAACCGGTTTAGGTATTCATAAATAAATATAAAACATCATGAAAAAAATTAAATGGCTGCTGCCTGCCCTGTTACTGATCGTGTGGGCCTTGCCGGGAGCTTCCCAAAAATATAAAACGGCTGCCGATACCATAAAACTCAATAAAGAGTATGTAGAGGTAAGTAATGATATTGCCGAACTTTCTTCTAAACTTGCCATTGCACAAAATAATCTGCCGGGTTATCAGGCAAAGGCAGGCGAAGCGGCTGCTAACGCTCAAAAAACGGCTAACGAAAGTAGTGAGCAGGCAGCTAAGGCCACCAACGGTGACCTGGGTGATGCTAAAAGTGCAAAGAAGAAAGCAAATAAAGCCCTGGACAAAGCAAAGGATGCAAAAGATGCCGATAACAGAATAAAAGACCAGGATAAAAAAATAGCCAAACTTAGTTCCCAATTACAGAAAAAGCAGAAGCGGTTAAAGGAATTGGAGGATATGAGGGCAGCCATAAGAAATACGCCTCAGTAGGTATTTACCTGGGCGGCAAGCCCTGCAGGCTGAATGGTTGGCAGCGGCTTATCCAGATGACCCCGCAGTTTTAGTACCTCCAGGAGCTTGCGCGGCAGGTTGCCGTCACACGGGTCTTTTCCCTGCCCGTGCGGGGAAAATGCGTAGCGATAACATGTTCCGCATTTGCACCAAAAACACCAAACCCAGAATTGCTCGTATGCTGCTGTACACTAAAAATAGCTTTATACTTAAACAAGAAATAATAAAACAGCATTGAATTTGCCATAATGACAAAACCCTGCGTGACGCAGGGTTTTGTTATTATTACTAGTTAATTTATAGCAACTGCCAGGTATGGTTTTTTGCTATGGTATTTTACTGAACCAATATTGTCTGGCTCAAAGAGGTTTGTCCATCACTCCAAACTACCCGATAAATACCGGGCTTCACATTTGTTAAATCAATTCTTGTTTGTGCTTCCTGCCGGGGTACATCAATGGTCTTGACTACTCTTCCGTTCATATCCACTAGTTTTAGCTGTGAAGGACTATCTGTTGCCTGGTGTGCCAGTAAGGCAGTACCAACAGCAGGGTTGGGGTATGCCGTCAAAGCACCTGGTTGTAAGAAGACAAAAGTTCCCAGGGTGTCTGTGCCAAATTCATTTGTTATGCGGATGGCACCAGTGCCACCATCACCCAACACTGCCGTAATGGTACTATCCGTATTTACATTGTACGAAGCTGCTTTGGCCGCCCCAAAGCTAACCCCCGTTGTCCATGTGAAGTTTTTACCCCTGATGGTTACCAGGGTGCCTGTTGTTCCGGCCGTTGGTGTAAACGATGTAACCACAGGCACAGGAGGTATAAATGTAAATTTGCCAAGGGTATCACTTCCGTCCTTACTTAAGACGATTATATCTCCGGTAGCTCCTTTGCCCACTACTGCAGTAATCAACGTATCAGCGTTAATGGTAAAAGAGGCGGCATGCAGTGCCACCAAAGCGAAGGGATGTGATGTTGCCGAAATGCTCTCCAACGATCCTCACAGAAGTGCCTACCGTTCCGGATGCAGGAGAAAAGGATTTGATAACAGGCGTCGGCGGAATATAGGTGAACCCGCTAAGTGTATCGCTGCCGTATGGCGTTGTTACCTGCACCTGGCCTGTTGCACCTGTACCTACTTTTGCGGTTATGATGCTGTCGGCTTCAATAACGAATGAAGTAGCAGGCAGGCCACCAAATTTTACAGCAGTGGCTCCTGTAAAACTTTCTCCCCTGATTGTTACCGTGATATCTGTTTTAGCTGATGTTGGTGTAAAAGAGGAAACAATTGGTTCATCAACGCGGTTATGCAGAATGGAAATGCGGCTGTAATTATTGGCCACCACAATTTCTGGTTTCCCGTCCCCGTCAAGGTCGGCAATGGAAACGCCCGGGGGTTGCATACCGGTAGGATACTCTATACGGTTTGCAAATGAAAGTCACGCCGATCGTACTGGTATTTCGTATAACAGAAACGGCCGAAGGTTCATTACATGAAATAATTATATCTGTTTTGCCATCGCCATCCAAATCACCCAGCGATATGGCTCTTGGAAACTGGCCGGTAGGATAATCCTGTTTTTCCAAAAAAGAAATATTCCCGGTAGTGCTGTTGTTTCTAAATACCGAAACGGTATGTGAACTATAATTCACTACCGCGATATCAATTTTACCATCATTGTCAAAGTCGCCGGCACTAACTCCCACAGAGTTTGTCCCCGCCGTATAGCTGATGGGGGCGGCAAAAGAAATAGTCCCTCCTGAACTGGTATTTCTCCAGACGGACAAAGAACCACTGCTGAAATCAGCAGTAATCAACTCCGGTTTACCATCTCCGTCCAAATCGGCAATGGCAATATCGTCTGCATGATGTAGTGCCCTAATATCCAGTTGAGGTGCAAAGGAGATATGGCCCACAGAATCGCTGGTATTTTTAAATACAGCGATGATTAAATCCCCTTGCCTGCAGGTTGGTTCCCAGAATGGTTTTATAGCGGAACATGAAGGTTTCGGCCAGCAGAGCGCCGGCAAATCTTTTTCTGACACATCCAGTTTGCCATCGCCGTTAAGATCGCCAAGGGCGGCTCCAAAAGGATATGCGCCTGCGTCGTAATTTACGGCCGGAGCAAGACTTAATGTGCCTGCGCCTCCTGTATTCCTGAATATAGAGATGGTGTTCCCATCCAGATTTAAGGTAACCAGGTCCGATTTGCCATCACCATCCAAATCTCCGCTGGCTATAAAATTGGGATAGTTGCCTGAGAAAAAGTTCTCCCGGGAAGCAAATGAGGTGGATGAAAAACTATAAGGTGCCGTTGCTGTAACCGCAAAGGGTTGGCGGGAGTAAGAAGTCAGACGATTGGTTGTTACCGTGATGGGCTGGTAGCTTGCTCCGGAAGGAACGGTAACGGTTATATCAGAAGCGGTGGCGGACAATACGGTTGCCCGGGCAGCTCCGAAATAAACAATGTTGCCCGAAGTGTCGGCACTGAAGTTTGTCCCCCGAATCGCGACCGTAGTTCCGACAGGTCCTGAGGCTGGACTAAAGGAATGAATAATGGGTTGCGCCAGCAAATCAGCGGCTAACAAAAGGGAGACTAAAAAGATGAAGCAGTGTTTTGAACCTGAAAACGAGAGTTTATACCAAGGGTAAAAATTAATCATGCAGTTTGATTTGATGGGCCAAAATAATATTTAATCACATATAAACATATTTTACGAGAGTGCAGTCGTCTGATAGTTTGGTTGACCTTGAGCATAATTATACCGTTACACCAAAAGCCAAATAACGCAACAAAACTGCTTTTCTTTACTCCCAAAGGAGTGTTGCTATCGGATTTCCCTATGAACAAGGCTTTTATCCTTATGGCGATGTTTTAACTTCCAATGATGGTTGGAAAACGTTCCACCAGGAAACCTTTCCAATAACTGACGCAGTTAGCCTTTACAGCAATTGCAAAAATGACTAACAATAAAGCGATGATTTTAACTACTGGCTTTTCAGGAAAAAAGTGATGATCTTCAGCCGATAAGGCAACATACAACAGGCGATTTAAATGAGCAGCCCGTTCAGGATGGAGTTTGATGTCGAAGATTGCAAGAGATGCGGAAGGATTAGACCCCGAGAACTTGATTACAAAGAATTGAGAAAGAAATGGGGACAGCACCTCCTGAAATACAACGAACAACGAATACAGCTCTCGCTTATGTGGGAATCCACCATCCTAAACATCGAAAGAAAGCGATTGACATTAGTAACAAGCTAAGTATCTATCGAGACTATCCTGTTTCAAAAGGCTGTACATTCCCTTTTTGCACCGATATGGATAAATGAAATTGTAAACAGACACACAAACGGAAAGAATGCCAGCCGCTAACTAACGGTTTTGCGTCAACGGCGCGATAAGCAAAACTCCAACAATAGGAACACCATTCAGCAGCATTGCAGCGTGGCGAATAAAGCTGGCCAATAGAGCAAATCCTGTATATTAGTTCAGCTACCGGCTTCAGTTCGGGGCGGACGTTTCTCAAGTGTGCGGCCGAACGCCAAGCTGATGACCGTTAGGGTAATGGCGGAACGACCTGTATAATAGAAATCTATGACCATCTAAAACAACATATTCAGACAGTTGAGCAAGGCAAATAAAAAATGAAAAGGACCATTACACTCAAAACATTTTTACCACATCCGCCAGACAAAGTATGGCGAGCATTGACTGACGCTAAACTTCTTGGAAGTTGGTTTATGGAGAATGACATTAAGCCCGAACTAAATCATTATTTCACATTTCGAATGGCTCCCCAAAAAGGCTGGGACGGAATTACTCATTGTGAAATAACATCCATTGAACCATTAAGACACATTGCATACACCTACAGTGGCGAAGCAACAGGAGAAAAAGCATTGGCTTGTGCAGGCATACATTCCAACACCGCAGACAAAATGACGAAAGGAATTTTTGCCAGGTTAGACACAGTTTTAAGTTTTACACTGGAGCCAACTTGTGGCGGGACAATTCTTTCATTGGAGCATTCTGGTTATAAAGGCCTGAAACTTGTTATCATAAGTTTGATAATGCAGATGGGTTGGAAAAAACAGCTACGAAAAAAACTTCCGAAAGTGCTGGAACGAATGACATAGAAAAACCACTACCGGTAACATCGGCAGCTGTTACACAACTAAGGAGCTGTGTCGAATGTGGAATATGAAAGCGTCGGGGAATGGCGTAAACCGTTTGGAAAATGTGCCCTCAACGAATTCATGCTGGAGAGATGCAAAAGTATGGAACGTTAATCGGTCTGAGTTGTGCAATAGCTGCTGACGTTCTCAATCCATACATTTGAACAGAGCGAAGAATATTTTTGTGCGCCTTTGTTTTTTGTAGTTCCTTTTCTGCTCAATAGATTACCAGAACCCACAAGCTAAGGCTCGTGTGAACAAACGATTGACTCCAGTTCTAAGGCAGCCCGGGTATTGACGCACTACCCATTTTATAGTATCTTGTACGGCTATGACTGCTTCTATAAAAAAAGCTCCGCTTTTTGCTTATTTGCTTAGCTGCTTGTTCGTTTTATTTTATTCCTGCCAAAAAGCAGATCCGGTTATAAAAGATAACTCCAAAGAGATCGTTTCCTTTTCTGTAAAAAAGGCGGACGGCACCTTGTTCACGGCTGCTGAACTGGGCATTACCATGAAAGCAGACAGCATCCTGGTTATGGTTCCTGCGGGCACAGACCTAAGCCGTCTTACCCCGCAGATGGAAATAAAGGGGCTTAGCATTTCGCCAGCCAGTGGTGTGGAGCAAGATTTCACCCAGCCTGTAGTTTATACGGTTACAGCAGAAAACGGAAGCAAAACCAGCTACACAGTTGTGGTAAAAGCCAAAGACCGGCCCGGCATTGTTTACCTGGGCAGCAGCGATAAAAATTTTTATGCCCTGGATGCAGGTACCGGGCAAATAATATGGAAATATGCGGGCACGGCCTCCTTTGCCTATTCCGGCGCCACCTATGCTAACGGCACCGTGTACGTGGGAGGCATTGATAGTTATATATATGCCTTTGATGCACTGACAGGCGCTGTACGCTGGCGTTTTGCCGCAGGCAACACCGGTATTGAATCGGATGCCGTGGTGGTTAACGGAACGGTGTATGCAGGAAGTAATGATGATCATCTTTATGCCCTGGATGCGGCTACCGGCCAGTTGAAATGGAAATTCCTTTCCGGGTTCAATATCAGTTCCAGTCCCACTGTATGGAATAACGTGGTATATTTTGGAAGCTCTGATGCTAAGCTCTACGCACTTGACGCCGGTACCGGCCGGTTAAAATGGTCGTACACTACGGGCGGCATGCTGAACCAGTCAGGGGCGGCCTTAGTGAACGGCACTCTATATGTTGGCAGCCGCGATGCGTTTCTTTATGCTGTGGATGCCGCTACCGGGTTACTCAAATGGCGTTTCGATGCCAATGGCATCTCACTGGAGGGGAGCAGCCCTACGGTAGCCAATGGCATTGTGTATATTGGCGGCTGGTACAATGTTCCCGGCTTTACACGAAAGGGAAGTTTGTATGCTGTGAATGCTGCTACCGGGGAACTGGTTTGGGAAAAACTGCCCAATACCGGCATTAGCTCCAGCCCTACGGTGGCCAACGGCATCCTTTTTATTACAGCGGATGACGGACACCTGCACGCCCTGAACGCCGCCACCGGCGCCACGCTGTGGAAAAAAGAAATACTGGCCAACAGTGCCAGTCCCGCTGTTTCCAATGGCGTTGTGTACGTAGGTGGTGGGGGAACTCATTATATCTACGCTTTTGATGCCGCCACCGGTGCTGAAAAATGGCGCCTGCCTACTACCGGCCTAATGACCTCCTGCCCGCTTATCGTCACTCCCTCAGGCGAAGCGTCTTATGCAGGGGATTCGGGATTGTTGAATTAAAACAAAGGTCAAGGTGATGTGACATGGGGAACGCTGATACTAAACTGGTTTCAGGTTTATCAAATGCTACTGTCCATAGTCAATGGTGAATGGTCAATAGAAAATCACAGAGTTGATGACGGGTTGGTATGAGATGAAGAAATACGGGTACTCATAAACCAATAACCGCCCTTTAGCTTTTGCAGAAGCAGTAAAATGGATTCATTAGCGCATAAAGATCATTTTAGCATATACGATACCGGTATGAAGGCAAAGGGCTTTGTTAGCCCGCTGGTCAATTACCGGATTGCACCCTGCCCCGCTCTTCCTCCCCGGTGGAGCGTTCTCTTTTTGCTTTCAGCTTTTCGTTTCCAAACTGGTGCGACCAGGTAAGCCGGATGGTAGGATAACTGAATTGAAGCCGCCCGCTTACAATAAGATTTTGGTCGGGCAGGTTGATATCGGGTTTGAAAATGAGGGTATTCAGCACATTATCATAAGCCAGCCGCAGGGTAGAACGGATCCGGGGAAACTTCTTTTGAACCCCTATATCCAGCGTGCCAAAGGAGTTGGACTTATAAATGCCAAACAGGCCCGGCGAACGGAAGAAACCTGATAGCTCGAAGGTAAAGTCCTTGGGTAGACGAAAGCTTTGCGTACTGCGGGCCGTAATGGTTTTTTGCCGCAGCACAATGGGGATCGCCCTTGTAAAAGCCATCCAGGGTTTGGGCGGTGGCAAACAGGTTGTTTTGCATGCTCCACCACCTGGTAAGGGTTACCGGCAGGGAAAAGATGAGGTTAAAGGTCTTCCTGCTTTTCTGGTTCTCCGCAGCCAGGGTTTGCTTGTTGGTGGCCGGGTCTACTTTGGGCGAGAAGTTGGTGATAGGATCGGCTTCATAATTGTACTCAACAGAGAACACCAGGTTCTTAAACATATAATCGGCCTTCACATCATTGGAAATGGAAGGCTGCAGGGACGGATTGCCGGAAAAGAAGGTGTTGGGGTCCACAAAGATCACAAAAGGCGCCATGTCGTTGAACGTAGGCCGGGTGATGCGGCGGCTGTACGATAGGTTGACGGAGTTCTTGTCGTTGATCTTGCGGGATAAATACACAGTAGGGAACAGGTTACCGTAGTGGCGGTCCACAAGGTTCTTCTGATCCCGGGAGTCCAGTACGGAATTGGTGTACTCGTACCGCAGGCCCAGCTTGGCGCTGGTTTTTTCATTGAAATGGATGGTACACGAGGCATAGGCGGCCAGTATGCTTTCTTCCAGGTTATAGCTGGCCGTTAGGTCCTTATCGGCAACCCAGGTGCCCTGCTCCAGGTTTTCAACGTCTACATCGTTCCGGAACCGGGACAGGGTTCCCTTAACGCCGGCTTCGGCCTCTGCTTTCCTGCCCATCTTTTTAGAATAATCGGCATTGGCCACCCAAAACCGTATAGGGGTTTCCTTGCCGCTGCGGGTTTGCTGGTCAAACAAGGAAGCACCGTTGCCGTCGAAATAAAAATTATTATAGCCCACCGGGTTGTGGTCCTTGTAATAGATATAGTCGGCATCCATAGACAGGCGCTCCCCCTCATTGAAATTATGAAGCAGGTTGAGGTTGACGCTGTAGTTATACAGGTTATGGACCTCGTGATTGTTCACCCGCAGGATGGTATCTAATTTCTGGTCCAGCAGGATGCGGCTGGTGTTGACGGCATCCATGGTCCACTGGCGGCCAAAGCCCGAGGCCAGCACACCCAGCACCGTTTTCTTATTCAATTGATAATCCAGTCCCAGCCTTGCGTTTGAATAATACACCACGGGGTCGCGAACGGAGTTGATGTAATTTTCCACTGCCACCCCTGCCTTATCTACTTTCCTGTAAAAGCCGAACTCCTGTCCTGTTGCCGTTCTGGAAGAAGAAAAATCGCCAAACAAATTGATCTTGCTGGTGCGGTGGTTAAAGTTCAGGCTCCCGGACAGTACCAGGCCGTTGCCATAGCCCGGCGTCAGCGAATACGAGCCATTGGTACCGTATTGGGTGCTCTCTTTTAGTACGATATTGATGTAGCCGGCATTGCCTTCCGCATCCAGGTTGGCAGGCGGCGTGGTAATCAGTTCTATCTTTTCAATATTGCCGGAGCTCATGCCGGCCAGCATCTGTACCACGGCCGCAATAGGCATGCGGCTGATCTTGCCATTCATCATCACCACCACCCCGTCCTTACCGTTCATGGCAATGGCGTTATTCTGCCGGTCCACCACAATCCCCGGCGCCCTCTCCAGCACGTCCAGGGCCGTGCTGCCCACGCCGGTAACACTGCTGGCAATATTGATCACCATGCGATCCATTTTTTGTTCAAAAAGCGGCTTTTTGGCGGTAAGCGTTACGGCAGCCAGCTCCGTTTCCTTTTGGGTCAATTTCAAAGCAGGAATATGAACATCTTCTTTATTGTTGTACCGGAATACCGGTGTGTAAACGGCCCTGAGCCCCGAAAAACTGGAGGCGATCAGGTAGCTTCCGGGTTGAATGTTTTGAAAACTAAAGCTGCCTTTATCGTCTGTCAGCGATCCCTTTACCAGGGATGAATCTTTTGTTTGCAAAAGCAGCACACTGGCACTGGCCAGAGGCTTGTTTTGGCCGTCCACCACGGTTCCCCGGATCAGGGCCTGGGTGTGGGCAGCAAAGGGACAAAGCAGCAACAACAGGATGGTGCAGCTGCGGGCCAACCGCAAACGGTGTACGTACAGGGGGTGCATAATATATTTGGTTAGGGATAAATACTAAGGCACACGAACTTTACGTAGAGGGGATTGAAACGTTTTGAGGGGTGGAGATGTGAAATAAAACTAGCCGTTTATACTGATTTCTTTTCCTGCTATTCTACAAACCGTTCTACAAAAGTATGAGAGGCGAAAAATAATTTTAGCAGGCTAATGTTCAGGCAAGCGTATGGATGAAACAGCTGTTCTGCGCCTTAGCCTGCGAATCTTTTTTACAAACAGCCAGCAATAGTTTGCTTTTCATATACCCTGCTAAAGAACAACCCAGGAATTCTCCTACGACATGGCAAGAAAGCGGTTTGTTATTACTATTGATCGACGATCTTTTTCCCGAAGGGCATCAGTGAAATCTCTACCAGCTTAAAATGTTGTTTGGCAAAGGGAATACCGATGATAGTAATGAAAAACAGCACACCAAAGACAATATGGCTCAGGGCAACCCACAGGCCGCCGCAAAGAATCCAGATGATGTTTAAAAACAGGGGCAGGCAGCCGGTGGCCGAAGAGGTGTTCACAGCCCTGCGGCCAAAGGGCCAGAGTACAAAGGCGGCCAGCTTAAAACATTGCAGGCCGAAGGGTATGCCTATAATGGTAAGGCACAGGACCGTGCCCCCGATGAAATAGCCCAGGGCGCTAAGCAGTCCGCCGAAAAGAAGCCAGATAAGATTACCAAGAAGGTTCATGAGATAAAATGATTTTGGTTTAAGGTGCTCATATGGATGTTAGCGGCTTTTGTTTTTCAACAAAGCCCTATATCTTTAGCCAGGGTTAGTTTCGCCATCGCACATACGAAGACAACCCCGGTAGCTGGCCATCCTTATAAAGACCACTGCCAATCTAAAATAATTTTAAGAACAGGGACCATTTATTTTCCGTTTAACGGCCGACTACCTAAATACGATTATGACAAACAACGACACCCCGGCGATACCAAAACTACGCTTTGATACAGATGGTGAATTGATCCTTACGGCAAGTACTTCTTCCTCAAAAAACGACTTTGACTTTTTTGAAGGCAAGTGGCAGCTTCGTAATAAGAAATTAAAATCAAGGCTGAACCAGTGTAAGGAATGGATGGAATTTGAATCCACGCAGGAAATGTACAGGGTACTGAACGGAATGGGCAACATTGATAATTTTCTTGCCGAATTTGACGGAGAACCATTTGAAGGCATGAGCCTCCGGCTTTTCAATCCCAAAACAAGGTTGTGGAGTATTTACTGGGCCGACTCCAACGAAGGCAAACTGGATCCGCCGGTGGTGGGTTCCTTTGAAAACAACATCGGGCACTTTTTTACCAGGGACCGTTTTAACGGCAAAGAGATCGTTGTTGTTTTTCGTTGGGATGCCAGGGACAAGAATAATCCCGTTTGGAGCCAGGCCTTCTCTGATGACAAGGGTGAAACCTGGGAGTGGAACTGGTACATGTACATGTCGAAAATAAGGTAGCCCGCAGAAGGGAAGAACAACCATTTGGCAGCATCAGTAATTACCCGTTTGCCTCGCTCTTTCTTTGCTTTCCGGTACGGCGTACACGGCGCAAAGCGTTGCGAAGGCATGGAATTAGAATTCCGTCAGTCTCACTTTTGCTTTGTTGTTGATTAATGATTTATAGTCGGAAGATAGTTCTTCAGTCATGCTTTTGCCAATGTACTGTGCTTGTTGCACAACTAAATTAGGTCTGGAAAACACAGGTTGAAGGGGATAAGACTTCACTAATTGGCGGCAATTTGAAATCTTCTATCAATCAGCTCAATGTTAGATCCTTCATTGTTTCTGAAACAACTCACTTCTGAGTTAGGCAACATCCACTGTTAGGCGCATACGATAGAAGTTACTGTTTCTTCATCATTATGTATGAGCTAACACTTCCGTCGCTAACGCTGAGGGCAGTGTCCAGTCGCCAACCATTAAAGTAAAAGAAGTTTAGAAAAATAGCGGTTGTATAGGGGACAAAAACAAGCGGTTTCCCTTTCTTATCAGTGACCACCATGTCTTTTCTTTTATCCCTTTTCTGCCCATAGTCAAAGTATAGCCCTTCGCCATGGTATCTGCTGAATTCACCATAAACGGCTTCAAGGCTATCCAAGCGTATACCATTGACATATCCGTAGGTTTTTGGGTCAGTGACTACAGTGAAGTCCACAAGGTTTTCCTGAGTATTTTGTGCAGATTGTGAAAAAGCAGGAAAACAAAAAGAAAGTAGTACCGGTAAAAGTAACTTCATAAGCTGTTGAAATTTTCAAACTAAACTACTGGAAAAGTACCTTCAACTTCTGGCACAGTTGTTAACTGTATCTGAAAATATTCAGTAGTAGACTAGCTTTGAGCAATCCTAATATCTTGTTTGGGTATTTCTTACTGCGTACACCTGTTCTTTTGTGCCTGTAAAGGGACCTGAGGTTTCCAGTTTCAGTGTAGCCATGGCGGCCCCAAATTCTCCGGCCTGCTGTATGCTGGCTCCTTTCAGGCGCCGGTACAGGTAACCGGCCATATAGGTATCGCCGCAGCCCGTGGCATCTGTAACCTTTAAAGGACGGAAAGCAGGAATGGTATAAAACACGCCTTCACAATACACCACCGAGCCTTTGCTGCCAAGGGTGATGATCACTTCTTTGGCACCCCACTCTGCCAGGGCCCGGGCACCCCGCCGCACATCGGAATAACCCGTCAGCACTTTCATTTCCTCCTTCACTGGCTTTTAAAAAATGAATGTGAGGCAAGATCTCTTTTTTAGCCGTCCAGTCAACAGGAAGTACCTGGTTGTTTTCCACGGTGCGCAAAAAGCCCTGTACATCAAGGGACAGCCTTGCTTAGCCGCCAGATCTTTGATCAGTGCGGCTGGTATATCGCCAGCCAGCAGGGGCCCCAGGTGAAAGATCTTTGCCGCTGTATCCTTTCAATTGTTCTTCTGTAAAGGGATCGGCCTGCTGCAACACTCTCTGGGCTCTTTCATCCTGGGTGGCGCTATAGATGTTCTCAAAATAAACCGTGTGGGTGCTGGGCAGCCGTTTTACGGTAATGCCTTTATCCTGCAGGGCCCTGACGGCTAGACATCTCGGTTTCAGCCAGGGCGGTAACCAGCAGGTAATGCACATCCATATGAGCCATAGCATGGGAAAAATAAAAAGAAGTGCCGCCTGGCATATGAACCGTTGCCTGGCCGGTGACCACTTTGTCCAGAGTAATGTGTCCTATACAGCAGATATCATAAAGCATAAGCCCGTTTTAGTGTGCAATGGCTATCAAATGTAATTCAGGAGGAAATGAAAGGCAGGGTTTTGATTCCTGCAAGCAGGATTTTTAAACAACCGCATGGCGTCGTTTTAAACAACAACCGTTGGCAACAGAATGAGAAAGGGATAAAAATGGAAACTGTTTCGCCGGACCTTCCATCAACCGAGGGTAATGCGCTTACCGGTGGACAGAGTTACAGATTTAATCGCTGGATCTTTAGCAGACCTCTGCCGTTCACCACTGGTGCATCCTCTTTCTTCCAACCACAAAAAATTGCAACCGAAACGCATACGCCTGCCTGCTGTTAGCGTCATGGCGTGTTTGTTGCTGCCCATTTCAAAACAGGTTTTATGAGCAGCAACAGCAATTCTTTGCAGGATAAAGTCATCGTGATCACCGGCGCTTCCAGCGGTGTAGGCCGGGCCATGGCCATTGAACTGGCCAGCCATGGGGCACGGCTGGTATTGGCAGCAAGAAGAGAAGAAGCCTTAAACGAAGTGGTGGCGGAATGTGAAGATCTTGGCGGAAAAGCCCTTGCGGTGGTTACCGATGTGCGGTACGCTGATATGATGCAGGAACTGGCCAGGGCTGCTTTTCGTTTTGGAGGCGTGATTGATGTGTGGATCAATAATGCCGGGGTGCTGGCCGCAGGCGAACTGGAACAAACGCCTGCCGAAGTGCAGCAGGAAGTGATTAAAACCAACCTGCTGGGGTATATGCATGGCGCCTATGCCGTGCTGCCTTATTTTAAAGAGCAGGGGTACGGACTGCTGGTAAATAATATTTCTGTGGGCGGATGGTTTCCTACGCCGTATGCTACGGCCTACTCGGCCAGCAAGTTCGGACTGCGTGGTTTTTCCGAATCCCTGAAAGGTGAATTAAACGACTACCCGCATATTCAGGTGTGCGACCTGTACCCGGGTTTTTTAGACACCCCGGGCCTGCAACATGCCGCTAATTTTACGGGGCATGCCCTGAAGCCGGCACCGCCGGTGTACGATCCCCGGAAAGTGGCCCGGGCGGTGGTTTCTGTGGTGCGCCATCCAAGATCTTCGGCTACCATAGGAGCTGCTGCCTTGTTTTTAAAACTGGCCCATGCCTTCTTCCCGGTGGCTAAGCCGCAACATTACGGCCGGGGTAATCAGGAACTATTTAAAAAAGGCGGATGTTATAGACTACACCAGTGGTAATGTGCTGCAGCCGGTGGAGTATGGAAGCGGAATAGATGGCGGCTGGCGGAATACACCGGCACGGCCCCCGGTTAAAATGGCCGGCGTATTGATGCTGGGCCTGGCAATCGGTGTGCTGTTGTTTCAGAAAAGATAGTTTCTCTATGGAACTCAGGTTCGCTTCTCTACCGGGATGGGTTATTTCTTTTGTGTTTCCTGAAAGAACTAACCACCCAAACCTGCCGTCCGTTTGGCAGGAAAAGATTCGCTGCCACCATTCCTGACAGGCAATGCAGTTTTTCCTGAAGGCCTTCAAGATCAGGGATATCTTTTATACGAAACCGCTGTCAAAAAAACCATCGTGAAACGTGAAACGTCAGACGTGAAACAGAAACAACAGCTTCTTCCCTTCTATCATCTATCAACTATCATCTATCATCTGCCATCCTGATAGCCGGTTGGTATTATCACCCGCCATGTCTATCCAACTTAACGCCGCCTTTATTTTTCTGTATAAACAATAAAAACAGGCTTGGCTGAATAGTTGAGCGTATGCCTTCCGTTGGTTACTGATAGTTTTTGGGTACGCATCGCTCCGGCCCCGTCGGCGAGGTTTTTTACCACCACGGAGCTTATTCCCGGCAACGATAGGGTATACGTTCCCGTAGTTTCGGTAAACTTCGGACGTTCTCCTTTTTGCAGATCCATTTTTTCAACGGCCCATATGGCATACATTACCTGTTTGCCATTCCTGAACTTTAATACCCTGGGGTTGTTGGACACCCGGCTCTCAAAAACAAAATCGCCCAGCTCGCCCATTTGTTTAAAATAATCACCCACCAAACGGCGGGAAATGGTTTTGTCTTCGTTCTCCCGCAAGAGGCTCATGGTAGCAAATTGGGTTTGGTCTTTATCAGAGGCGTTGCCGTCCTGGTACAGGCGGTACCACTGGGCCCTGTCCAGCCCATGGGCCGAAAACTCCAGGATGGTACGCACCGCCCAGGCGCCCCTGGTTTGTTCGGCCGTATAGGGTCCGTAGGCCGGCGCATTCATCGGGCTCTCGGGATGCACATCATAGCCCCACTCGCCGCACCATACTTCGCGGCCCGCTGCATATTTATTCGAGAACCATACAAATTCATCTACGGCATCCAGTACATTGGACAATTCGGGCGGCAGCCCTCCCTGTATCCCCGCCGGCATACTGCGATAAGCCGCCGGTGTAGGAATAGTTGTGAAACTGGATGATATCGAAAGGCAGGTCCACCGTGCCGTCTTTGTTGTACCCGCGGTTCTTTCTGCTCCACCAATACACTTCCCGCATAATATCGGTGGAAGCGGTAGCCAATCCTGAAGTGCTCATTTTAAAATGGGGGTCGGCATTCTTCACACCGCTCTTTGGATACAGGCCTTTATGACCATCATACATCATGCTCCAGGCCGGGGCCAAAAACCGTCCGTTTAAAAAATTATTGTAACCGGCCCAAAAAGCATTGGGCTCGTTCATGCCTTCAAACAGGTTCCAGGTGCCGGTTCCTTTCAGCATCTCGTTTTTAGCGATCCATCGTGAATGTACAGGATCGTTATCCACATGGCTCCAGGCGCTGTAGTCAGGGGCTTTGGTATTGGTACCCTTTCGCGTGGCTGCCACAAAGGCCATATTGCCCAGTGTTTCCCAGGTGGTCAGGGAATCCCTTTTGTCGTTATCCTTGTAATAAATATTGAGTTCAGAGGATTGCCCTTTTCGTACGATCACTTTTTGACCGGCTGTGTAGGGCAGGTTACCACCCACCACCAGATCCACTTTGGTGGGGTGCGCAGAGGGAAGAGTGGCCTGCGTGGACGAACGCACCTTATAATCCGGGCAGCTTTTCCTGCCGGAGGCGCATCCGCCAATTCAACATGCCAGCGGTTAAAGGCGCCGGAACCTTTACCAGCCAGCGATTTAAGCACAAGAACACCCCAGGTGCCGTGGTTTACATATTGATCAACAGTGGCTGTAAACTGGCGGCTTTCATCAGCCACCTCCCAGGTGTCACGTACAAAATCAAACTGTCCCTGCATCACCGACCATTTTACAAGGCCGGGACTGTCCTTTTCCAGCTGTTTCATCAGATCCTCTTCATACCAACCCTGTCGCACAGGGTTAAAAGCCCATTTGCCTTTTACAGGCTGGTACTCCCGGGCATTGCCATAATTTCGAAGGGAGGTAAGACCCAGGTCCACAAAGGCCTTGTACTTGGCGGGAATGATTGCAGATTCCTTTGTGTTCTGGTTACTCAAAAAATCCCACCAGTGGGCATTTACCCCCAGCATGTTTTTTAAAGGTTTGTGAGGACGGTTGTAATGGGGTTCGGCTTTTTTAGTGTAGCTGCCCAGCAGCTCCAGTTCGTTGCCATATCCATTATTGGCGCCCCCTCTCATAATAAAGCGGGAGGCGACAAAGGTGACCGGCGGGGTAAATTCTACCCATTGGTTGTATTTGTCGCCGGTAAAGGTCCCTACTTCCACTTCTTGGTCATTGTCCTTACGTACCAGTATCAGCTTTGTATTAAACTTGTCACCATTGCTATCATAAATACGTATTTTTTTTACCGTGGCGTTATAATCGGAAAGATCCACCACTACATCATGTGGCAGGTATATCAGGTTCCATGAGGGCACAAAAGAAGTAGTGACGTCGCCGTCAATCAGGGCATCGGGCTTTTCCTTGTAGTTGTTGTCCTGGTAGAAATCCCTGCTGGTTAACGGAATCTTTCCTTCTGTGCTGCTAAGGCCCTTTGTTACCACGTCCTGGCCATTGCAGGAGGACATTATCAAAACGCCTGCGTAAACAAATAGTTTTTTCATGTGGTTGGGGTGAATGAATGAAGTTTGAAGATAAGATTTGTGCCAGGCACAAGGCAAACTTTTGCGGAATATTAGGAAAAGGGATCGATACAGAAAAGCCCGTCCGGACATCCGGACGGGCTTTTCTGCCAGGCTGTATGCCGGCTATTCCATTTGGCAGGCAGCTTAAAAAGTGATTACAGTTCTTTGATCTTAATATTCTTAAACCAGGCCTCGCTGCCGTGGTCCTGCAGGGCAATATGGCCTTTTTTGGACAAGCCGTAGCCGGGAGCATCCTTCCATTTGCCGGTGGCTTTTTTTTGCTTCCACTCCTCTGTCCATAACTGGTAGTCCACCACTTTTGTTCCGTTCAGCCAGTGTTCTACATGCCCTTTATTCACCACAATTCTTGTATGGTTCCATTCACCCACCGGTTTGGGTTGAGCCGCTGGCGCCGCGTCCATGGCATAGTTGGCTCCTGTTTTCTGCCAGTCTTCCAGTTTGGAGGGAAAGTTTATATCATCAATTAGCTGGTATTCGGGCCCGCTTAAATAGGCAGCGGGAAATTCTTCGGTTACCAGGTACATAACGCCGCTGTTGCCCTGGGGAGAGATCTTCCAGTCGAAGGAAAGATCAAAATTTTCGTACTGGCCGGTGGTAATGAGGTCGGCCCGCAGGTCGCTTTTATCGGTTGTGCTTCCCTTGCAATAAAGGGTGCCGTCCTTTACCGTCCATGAATCGGCCGGCTTGTTCTGGTAGGTGCGCCAGCCCGTCAGGGTTTGGCCATCAAACAATGAGGTGTAACCAGCATCGGCTGAAGTAGTTGTCATTTCATTCGTATTTGCGGTTTCTTTGGTCTCTCCGCAACTAAGTAATAAAGAAGCGGCCAGCCAGGAGAAAAAAACAGGTTTCATACGTTTTGTTTAAATAAGTTTCAGATTTTTTGGGTCCCATTGAATGATCTTGTTGCCGAAATAGCTGTCGTTGCACAACAAGGCCGGAGCAGCAGCCCGGAAGCCAAACAGGGCATTTTCGGTTACATCCTTGTTGTTGCGGATGGCCGTGGCCCAGTTATAAAAATGATCGAAATGGGCTCCTTTATAGCCTTGTTCGGCGGTGTATTCCAGCTTTTCCGGGGGCAGCATGGTTTTGCGTTCGTACACATATTCCTTTCCGCCCGGGCCATTTTTTGTTTGCAACAGCGGGTCGTTGGCATCCGCCACCAGTTTATTTTTATACAGGGTAACCTTATCCCACTCCACGGTCATGGAGCCTTCGCTACCTACCATGCGCAGGTAGTTGGTGCCGCCGGTACCATCCACAAAATTTACCCGCAGCGAAAGATTGAAGGCAGGGTGTTCGGGAGTTTGGGGATAATCAAACATGCCCAGCATCACATCCGGCACCTCGCGGCCATCTTTCCAGAAACGCAGGCCTCCGGTGGACATCACCTTGTTAGGCCCTACGGAACCTGTAACAAAATGGAGGCTGGAAAACAAGTGCACAAACAGGTCGCCGGAAACGCCGGTGCCATAGTCGCGGTAATTGCGCCAGCGGAAAAAACGGGTGGCGTCAAAAGGTCTTTTGTTGGTATTGGCCACAAAGGCATCCCAGCCCACGGTTTTAGGGGAGGCATCGGCAGGAATGGGATATTGCCAGGCGCCGGTAGGCGACATGCGGGCCCAAAATCCTTCGGCATAATTGAGCTGGCCAATAGCGCCATCCTTCAATAACTCCTTTGCCTTTTCATTGCCCAGTGAACTGAGGCCCTGGCTGCCGACCTGGTACACCACCTTGTTCTTTTTTTGCGCTTCCACCACGGCCGGCCCTTCGGAAATATCATGCACCATGGGCTTTTCGCAATACACATGCTTGCCCGCATTCATGGCAGCAACGGAAATGTCCTTGTGCCAGTGATCCGGCGTGGCTATGATCACGGCATCCACATCTTTGCGGTTGAGGATCTCCCGGTAATCACGGGTGGTGAAAATATCGGCGCCCCAGCGCTTTTTGGCTTCGGCCAGGCGCCCGTCGTACAGGTCGCAAACTGCTACCAGCTTAATACCGGGAACCGTTAAGGCCGTATTGGTATCGGCTACGCCCATGCCGCCCGAACCAATAAGGGCAATTTGTATCTGGTCATTGGCTGCAACGTGTTGCGCTGAGCGAAAAAGATTTTGAATGTTTCGTTCACGGTCTTTTGGCGTGATGATGGAAGGCACGAGGGTGGCTCCTATCATACCCTTGGTAACGTTGGTGATAAAAGACCGTCTTGATTTTTCGTTTTTTCCCATAATGTTTTTATTGCCTCCCTAAATTATCACGGATTAGGGATTGAGAAAAAAGAATTTTGAAGGTGGTAGGTGTAATGGCTTACGAATAGGGCCATTAAAAAAAGGCAGGAGTTTGTCTCCTGCCTTTTTATGTATAGGGAAGTAGGTTTATTTGCCTGCTTTCACCAGCCTGAGTGTTTGTTTATGGCTGCCTTGTTCCAGTTCCACAAAATAAATGCCCGGCAGGAAGCGGTTGCCCAGGTAGATAACACCATTGGCGGCTATGCCCTGCCGTGATTCTACCAACCGGCCCAGGTTATCCACCACTTTCATACGGAGCAATTCAGAAGAAGCACTGCGGGTGGTAAGCACAAACTGCCCGGCTGCTGGATTGGAATGAACCGTTACAGCCAAACCTTTTTGATCGGTTTCGCTTTGGCCTTGTTTGGCGGCAGCGCTCCGAACGATGATGTTGCCGTTATCGTGTGGTACGCTTACCGTTACATCCCGGGTAGTGGTATTGCCCGATGCATCGGTTGCCGTAATGGTAATGGTGTAGATCCGGCCGGTACCCGTGCCCAGGCGTTCCGCCCTCAGCTTAAGGTCATGATCATTGATGATCTGCCAGTCGGCTTCCTCGCCGGAGGGTTCATTGCTGGTTACGGAAAGCGACGTGCTAACCGGTCCGCAATGATCGGTTGCAATGTACGATACGTTTACGGGCCGCATCTTGTGATTTGGGACTTGCAGCACCGGCGGATTAACAGAAATGCCGGTGATATTAGGCGCCGTAATATCCTGAGTGGTAAGCGTAAAGCTGCAGGTAGTACTGTTGCCTCCTTTGTCCGTAGCCGTTATGGAAACGGTTGTGGTGCCCGTTCCATTCAGCAGGGTACCCGCTGCAGGTGTTTGGGTAAGGCTAATGGGTGAAGTGGAAGGCACTCCTCCGTTTACAATTGCCATGGTCGTGAAGTCGGGCAGTACAGCAGTGCAGGCAGCATCCAGGCTGATGGTCTGGTTGCCCGGGCAGGTAATGGCGGGTGGAAGATTAGCTGCCGTATTAGACGTAGCGCTTTCATTTTGAAAACGGTCTAAAGCGCTGATGGCATAGTAATAGGTGGTGTTGGCCGCTATAGTTTTATCGGCAAAGGCGGTGGTATCGTTATAGGTAATAAACAGAATGTTGCGGGCATCGCTTGTATCAATAACAGGATTTTCAGAACGATAGATAACAAACCGTTTGGCCTTGTCCAGCTCATTGGCCGTAAAGGCGGGTGCGGTCCAGTTGAGCACCACGGAATCGTTACCATATTTTACAGCAGAAAGAGCCGACGCTGCGCCGGGAGCTTCATTGTCCCTCCAGGGCATGGTAGGTTGCAGGGAAGGCGTCTGGTAGAAATCGAGGCGCAGCGAATCGCGGAAGTTCAGCGCATTGGAGCGCAGGCTGTTGGTATTATAAATGGCCTGTCCGAAAATGTTTGGATAGGCGGCATCTCTGTTCATGCGTACCTGGTTGGGTACTTCGCTACGGCTGGTCCAGCCGGTGGTGCCCACTTTATAGCCCGCCATCCCGATATAAATATGCCGGCCGTTGGCCTGGTTGTTCCACCAGGGGATCAGTATATTATAATCCGATCCGGCTTGTCCCTTGTACCAGTACACCTGGGGCTCAATATAATCTACCCAGCCTTCCTGCAGCCATTTTTTGGAATCGGCATACACGGCGCTGTAGTGCTGCATGGCTCCCGCAGACGTATTCGACCCGATCGCCGGGTTGGTGCTGCTCCGGTAAATACCGGATGGAGAAACACCAAATTTCATCCATGGCTTAAGGGTGATCACCGTTTGATAAACCCTTTGGATCAACAGGTTTACATTGTCGCGGCGCCAGTCGGCCCGGCCGGCGGTGGTAGCTGCAAATCCACGGGGATCGGCAGTATAGGCGGCATCGTCGTTGAAAGGCGCAGGGGGGTAAAAATAATCGTCAAAGTGAACGCCGTCCACATCATAACGCTGTACAATATCCGAAATAACATTCATGATATAATCCCGCACCTCGCCCAGGCCAGGATTGAGGGTGATGGTAGAGCCGTTGTTCAACAACCATTCAGGATGCTGGTTGGCCACATGGTCTTCGGAAAATGTAGAAAGCCTTGAAGCGGTGGCTACCGCCCTGTATGGGTTGATCCAGGCATGAAGTTCCATGCCTCGTTTGTGCGTTTCGGCCACTGCAAATTCCAAAGGATCCCAGGAGGGATCGGAAGGGGCCACACCCTGAGTACCCGTCAGGTCGGCAGACCAGGGCTCGATCGGGCTTTTATACAGGGCATCGCACTGGCTGCGCACCTGCAGGTAAATAACGTTGATGCCTGTGGCTTTGTGATGGTCTAAAATAGTGAGCAGGGCACTGCGTTGCTGGGCCGGCGTTTGGGTTCTGTTAGGCCAGTCAATATTGCTGAACGTAGCAATCCAGGCGCCCCTTAATTCCCGTTTGGGAGGGTTTTGTGCCTGTGATGTGGTAAAAAAGAAAAGAGCAAGAAGCAAGAAGTAAAACTTTATTCATATAGTTGGGGCATTGCGGGTTTTGCGCAATTGATGCACTAGATAGGGAATTATATGCAGGATTGCAAGCGTAAAAGCCGCAGTAAAAAACGCGGTAGCCGCAGACCTAACAGGGTGGCCCACCCTATACTTTTACATAGATCTTTCTTTTATTCAACCACCAGCCAATGCTCCAGCAGAACAACATATAGGCAAGCGCAAACAGCAGGGAGCCTACTGCCCCCGGGGCTATCACCTGGAAAAAAACTTCGTTGATCCAGCCATAAAAGTTTTGCCCCTGGCCAACCGGTAGCATATAAAGAATGGTTACACCTATTTCAGACAGGAGATAGATAAACAATGGGTTTTTACCAAACACCAGAAAGAATTGGGTCCATCCTCCCTGCGTCCACTCCTTCATCTCTATAACATAGACCAGGGCAGCGATCAGTGCCAGGTCCAGGCCTGTGGTAAGCAACACGAAAGAAGAGGTCCATAGTTTTTTATTAATGGGAAAGACCATATTCCAACACAGCGCAATAAAAATCAACAAACAGCCGGTGAGCAGGAGCTTGGAAATGGTTTCATAATTCTTTCCGTTTTTTTGAATATACAGTACCCGCAAAATAACCCGCTACTACATTGACAATAGCAGGCAAAGTACTCAGCCAGCCTTCCGGGTCAAAAGGAAGGCCTTCGCCATGATATAAATGATCGTTACCCATTAAAAACCGGTCGAAGGACAGGCCGGCATTGCCCAATAAACTATAGGGTTGAGAGGCATCGCCAAAAAGAACCAGCAAGATCCAATATCCAATCAGCAACAATACACTGATGGCAAGCACCAGTTCTGGGCTTCAGGTAATGAATGAGCAGGGAAGCAAAAAAATAACAAAGGGCAATTCTTTGCAGCACGCCCATGATGCGGGTGTGGGCTATGGGTGCACCCACTATATGTCCTGAAGCATCCAGCCGAAAGAAGGGGAACCAATACATCAGGTAACCTAAAAGAAAAATAAGCACGGTACGCTTCACTACTTTTTTTAAAAAGCTGGTGTCACCCATTTGCCGGTACCGTTGCAGTGAAAAGCTCATGGCATTGCCCACGGCAAATAAAAAAGAAGGAAATACAAGATCGGTAGGCGTGAAGCCATGCCAGGCTGCATGTTCCAAAGGAGCAAAGGGAACCGCCCCGCTGCCCGGTGTATTTACAATGATCATGAAACAGATGGTCATTCCCCGGAACACATCAAGCGAAAGAAAACGTTGTAGTGGCGGCCGCATAATTTTATTTTAAAAACATCATTGATCCTGGTTGCTTAGCTGCAATTGAATGATGGACTTTCCATCCGGTGTAAAAAAGACATAGCCGGTTCTTTCCTGCACCCTTTCCACGGAGTCCTGGTAGCGGAAATGTAAGGTATAGCGAATCACTTGTTTGAAAACAGGCCCCCCTGGGGCGGGCAAGGTATCTTCCCTGAATTGTGTGATCTCAAAATGGTGTGAAGCCCGTGGAAGCTGTTCTCTTATGGCATCTTTGGCGGCTATCTGTCTTTTATCCTTGTCAAACGACCCGTTGTCACAACTGCATTGCAGTACCAAAAAAAATATAAAGACCGTGTAGCGCATGAAAACAGGTGAAGATTGTGGTCCATCAAGATAAGAAATAATTATGGTTTGGCTGAACTGGTTTTACTGGTTTTGCAGGGCAAACGCCTCTTAAATTTTTTTAAGCCCGCAAGGCTGGTATTTTTATAGAAATGAGCCGGCGGATGACATGTTTCACCCCTTCGGGGTTTCTTAACAATCACTACCATTTTTCCTATATTAATTACATCCCTTCGGGATTAGAGATTCCTGCTGGTTTTACTTTAGGTGCGTTTGCCCTGAACTGGTTTTGTTGCAGCTAACATAGATGCTGTTATAAAACCGGTCTTCTCATACATTTTATGACCTGCTATACAATCCCTCAGCTATCAAAACAATTTAATAGAACAAAAACACCAGGCCGATTCCCAAAGCGCCGCCAATGATAGCGGCGATAGCATCCATAATTTCATAATGCCCGTGACCGGTGATTTTTGAGTACAGCTCGAACCCATAACTAATGATGATTACCACAACAAATGCCATTACCGTTGGTAAAAAAATGTGTTGCGGGAAAAACCACAAAGCTGCAGCCTGCAGCAGAATGCCCATACCCAATCCCACCCAAAAATGTTTCCATTTATCTCTTCCGATCTTTTTCATTGCAACGTTTTGCAGTACTTCATTGTACAGGCTTTACCTCTATGCCTGCATGTACATAATACCAAACCGCTATCAGCCATGAGCTGTCAGCCATCAGGCGTGAAACTAAATACAAATGCTTTCATAGTCCTCTCCGGCTCGTTACGCAGTACTTCATTGTGCTGGCTTTACCTCTATGCCTGCATGTACGTAATACCAAACCGCTATCAGCCATCAGTTATCAGCCGTCAGAGATAGCTGTAATGAGCCTGTAGCAAGGCTTCCTTCATAGTTCTCTCTTCTCTCACGTCTGACGTCTCACATTTCACCTGTTCTTTCAGCTCACCGGAAAATCAGGGTTTTATTGTTTTCAGCGCTTCGTGCACAGCTCTGGAAATGGCCACTGCATTTTTTGCATCTCCATGAAGGCAAACCGTTTCAGCTACCACAGGAAGGCGCTTTCCCGATACGGTTGTTACCACTCCCTCATGCGTCATTTGCAAAACCTGTTCAACACATTTTTCTTCCGCTTCTATCAAAGCATTGGGTTGCGAACGGGGCGTCAAACTTCCGTCGTCCTGGTAGGTGCGGTCCGCAAATACTTCACTGGCTGTCCGCAATCCTATGGCGTTTGCTTCGCTTATCAGGCAACTTCCGCTCAGGCCGTACAGGATCATATCCTCGCTAAAATCTTTTACCGCCTGAGCTACGGCCCTGGCCAGCTTTGCATCCCGGGCCGCCATGTTGTACAAAGCACCGTGCGGCTTTACATGATGAAGGGAGGCGCCTTTTTCTTTTGCGATCAGGTCAATTTTTATCAGTTGTTCAATAACGATGGCATAGACTTTATCCAGGGGCAATTGCATCTCCCTTCTTCCAAAATTTTCTTTGTCGCGAAAAGAAGGATGAGCGCCGATATGAACCTTGTATTGAAGCGCCAAATCAATGGTGCGGCGGATGGTTTCTCCATTGCCCGCATGAAAACCACAGGCAATATTAGCCGATGTAATATAAGGCATGATCGCAGCATCATCACCCATGCCTTCTCCCATATCGCAGTTAATGTCTATGTTGTGTTTTATCATAAGTCGTTTCTGATTCCGTTGAAAGTTCTCTTCGACAGGTGATTATCAAAGAGGTTTAATAAATGCCAGCCGCGACGAAGTAAAGGACCCGGAAAATGATCTTTCCATCACGTATGTTGAAGAAAATATTCCTCCATTCTGAATTTACTGGCCATTTGCAATTGCTGCAAATATTTTTGCTGTGCGGCCAGTTTATTTTCGGCTGTTTCCAGGTCTGTTACACAAAACCGGAGTACATCGTTTGCTTTTTTTTGTGCCAGTATGGGCAGGTGGGCGGAAATGATATGCGCCACCCGCGGATAACCACCCGTGGTTTGATGGTCGGCCATCAGGATGATCAATTGCCCGTTAGGTAAAAGTTGCACGGTGCCAAAACTTACGGCCGAAGAAACCAGTTGCTCCGTGGTGTTCATTTCCAGTTCCGGCCCGGCTAATTTGTAACCCATCCTGTCGGCATCAATAGTAACCTGGAACCAGCTGCTTTGAAATGTTTCCTGTGCTTCGCTGGTCATCCAATGCCATTCGCTGCCCAATAAAAATTGCAGTTCCTTTCTTGTATCAACCACCTCCTGCGACTTCCAGGGCAATACCACCACATCTTTTTCCCCCAATACAGGACAAAGTTTTTTGTCTTCGGGGAAAGGAATGCTATCGTTTTTTACCAGGGCCCTGCCCTCCCAGCCACCGGCACCCCCTTTTAGATTGGTGCTATAGCTATTCATCCATTTAAGAAGTTGTAACTCCTGCCACAGGGCTAAATAGCACCGTGTACCGCTTTGCAGTTTTTCAAATTTCAAAACGGCATTTTTACCTACGGCAATGGGATGGTGTAAAGGCACTTCCCTGTCATTGATCGTTGGAGAAAAATCGGCCCCGGTCAAACAAATGATCGTCTCTTTTTCAAATTTGATCTGCGGAGAAGGAAAATGAATTTCCAGAACAGGCGCCTGCAAGTCCTTGCCCAATAAGGCATTGGCCAGTTGTGCAGAAAAAAGGTCCATGGCGCCGTTGGTATTGATACCAAGATGCTGGTACCCGTAGCGGCCTGTATCCTGCACCGTATCAAGTATGCCCTGTTTGATAATGCGCAAACTCATCTTCGGTTATAGAATAAAATTTTATTTGATTGCCCGGTTCAAAAACCACGGGTTGTTCTTTGTCCTTATCAAAGGGCCTCATGGGTGTACGTCCAATGATCTGCCATCCTCCCGGTGAATCCAGCGGATAAATGCCCGTTTGAGGGCCGGCAATGCCCACTGCACCGGCCAGCACATTTTGGGGCTCCGGTTTTCTGGGCACAGCGATCCTTTCATCTACCTGCCCCATGTAGGCAAAACCGGGTAAAAACCCGATCATGTAAACCCTGTACGTTTTTGCTGTATGCAGTTGAATGATTTCTTCTACACAAATATTTTTTTGTCGTGCGATGTAGTGGATATCCGTAGCAAAGCGGGGAGCATAACAAACCGGCACATCGATCGTCCTGCTTTTTTCTTCCCTTATTGGTTCCTGTGTTCTGCTTAGCGCTTCAATAAGATCTGCCATGGTTTCAAAAGCGGTGGTGTCTTTTTCTTTTTTCTGATAGACCGCCGCTACATCATAATACACGGCTAAGGAACTATAGGCAGGAATAAGATCAATAATATACGGATGCGCCTTTTTTTTCAGGCAGTGAAACAGGCCTAACACTTTTTTGTTGATGTCCTCGTCAATCCGGTTTCCAAAATCAATGAGCAGGGCCGCATCACCCAAAGGAAAAACAGAGTATGGTTGATAAGGATTCATTCGCTACTTCAATGTATGAAAAGAAGTTTGAACTAAGAAGACGGAAAAACCCGGTATTTTAAAGACCTGCAGAACAGGGTTTCTGATCGTCAGCGTATGCGATCCGTTTGTGGTTGGATGAAGCGCAACGCAAGTGCCATAGAAATCATCGGCCGGGCCATCCATAAAAAAATCCCGCCGTGACAGCGGGATTCAATTATGTAGAGCTATTTTATAGTTGCGTGCAAGTGGTCTCATAAATGAGTGAGTGGTAAGTAGTCAGTGGTGAGTAAGAGAGCTTTTCCCCCTCACCATTCACCACTGACCACTCACAAAAGGCATTGGTGCGAGGCTTCTAGGCAAACACGGCATTTTCATACATCTCTTCCCGCAGTTCTTTCACTCTTTTATCTGCCAGGTATTCATCAAAGCTCATTAAACGGTCAATGATGCCCTTTGGTGTTAATTCAATGATGCGGTTGGCCACTGTTTGTAAAAACGTGTGGTCATGAGAAGTCAACAACACCACGCCGGGAAAGGTTTGACAGCCTTCGTTGAAGCTTTGAATGCTTTCCAGGTCAAGGTGGTTGGTAGGCTGATCCAGCACCACCAGGTTGGGGTTTTGCAACATCATGCGGCTGATCATGCAACGAACTTTTTCACCTCCGCTCAGCACGTTGGTCTTCTTCATGATATCATCGCCGCTGAACAACATCTTACCCAAAAAACCACGCAGGAACGGTTCATCAGCATCGGTTACATGCGGTGGTACATATTGACGCAGCCACTCCATCAGGTTCAACCCGTTTTGGAAGAACTCATTATTTTCCTGGGGCAGATAGGCTTTTGTAATGGTGGTACCCCATTCAAACTTACCGCCATCGGCCTGCATATTGCCATTGATGATCTCAAAGAAATTGGTCACCGCCAGTGGATCCTTGCTTAAAAAAGCAATCTTCTCGCCTTTATTCACACTGAACGTTACCTTGTCAAACAACCTGCGGCCTTCTACGGAAGATTTCAGGTTCTCTACGTTCAGGATCTGGTTTCCTACTTCACGCAGCGGCTGAAAGATGATGCCGGGGTAACGGCGGTTGGAAGGCTCGATATCTTCAATGGTCAATTTCTCCAACGCCTTTTTACGCGAAGTAGCCTGCTTGGATTTGGAAGCATTGGCCGAGAAACGGGCAATAAAGTCCAGGAGGGCCTGGCGTTTTTCTTCTGTCTTTTTATTCTTATCGTTTATCTGGCGGGCCATCAGTTGCGAGGACTCGTACCAGAAGGTATAGTTACCGGTAAAGACCTTGATCTTGGAACGGTCCACGTCGGCCACGTGTGTACATACGGCATCTAAAAAGTGACGGTCGTGCGACACCACCAGTACGATGTTCTCGTAATCGGCCAAGAAAATTCTCCAGCCAGCCAATGGTTTCAATGTCCAGGCCGTTGGTAGGCTCATCCAGTAACAAAATATCGGGATTTCCAAAAAGAGCCTGCGCCAGCAACACACGAAGCTTCAGGGTGGAAGGAATATCCTTCATCAGGGATTGCTGATACTCTTCCCTGACACCCAGCTCGCTTAATAAAGTAGCCGCATCGCTTTCGGCGGTATAGCCGCCCATTTCACCAAATTCGGCTTCCAGTTCACCGGCCTTCATGTAATCGTCTTCCGTGGCATTGGGATCGGCGTAGATCGCATCTTTTTTATGCATCACATCCCACATCTTTTTATGCCCCATCAGTACCGTGTTTAAAACCGTTTGCTCATCAAACTCAAACTGGTTTTGCTTTAACACGGCCATCCGCTCACCGGGAGTAATGGTAACGGTACCCTTGTTCGGCTCAATTTCGCCGGACAGGATCTTCAAAAAAGTAGATTTTCCGGCTCCGTTGGCGCCAATCACACCATAGCAATTGCCCTTGGTAAACCCGATGTTTACCTCGTCAAACAAAACCCTTTTACCAAACGAAAGCGAAACGTTATTTACTGAAATCATAGTGCTCAAAAAATTTAAATGCCCGTCTCCGGCGCTTAGCCTGCAAACGGCGGGCAAAGGTACGATTTTACACCTGCTTTTGGGAAGTGTTAAACGTTAAGAATACGCCATTGATTTAGCCCCAAAATGGACCAACTCATGTGTGGGACATAAAAGTCCGGCATTTCCCCAAAACCTCCTCATAAAAAGAAACTCTTCCCTGCAGCCGGCCCGGCTTGTTACTGGCAAACTACTTGCTTGCATACAAGTAAACAGGCACAATGAAAAATTTGTTGTGGATAGGGTTATTTACTGTTCTGCTGTCCTGTAATAACACGGGCACCACGGCACAACCAAATGATCTGGATCATACCAATGTGAATGATTCGACCAGTGCAAACGCCAGCCGGCCCCGGCCCGACAGCCTTCATGAACCAAAGGATACCGTGGCTTTGGACAGCCTGAAATCCCACAAAAAATGAAAAACCGGTAACCATGCTGACCTTTGCAAAAGAGATACACCCGGCACAAAAAGCGAAAAACTTGCTTTATGCAGCCATCATCCTTGCTTTTTTAAGCTGTAACGGTGCCGTACAAACGGAGCATAGGTCAGACAGCGCCTATAAAGCGATCACCGACACCTCGAAGATTATAAAAGACACCCTGGTTGTACCTGATTCCACGGCCCGGGGCCTTACTCATTAAGGGGTGCTTTTGCCGGCTGCGGTTCTTCTTTTACTACAGCATCCAGCTTGTGCTTACTGTATTTTTCCAGCCTGTTTAAAAACCAAATGGCAAATACCAGCCATAAAAAACCAATGCAATAACCGGCAATGACATCGGTGGTATAATGCACCCGTAAATAAACACGGGTAAACCCGATGATGAGGATCAGCAGGAGCAGCAAGGAAATGATGATCCACTTCCAGTCTTTATCCCGGTAGGTTTTAAAAACAATATAAATGAGCAGGCCATAAAAGGTAACACTCATCAGTGCATGGCCGCTGGGAAAACTCAGGCCCTTTGCTTCGTATAACAACGGAATATCGGGCCTTGGCCGGTTAAATAATCTTTTCAGAACGAACATCAGCACCAGGCTGCTGATGGCGATAGCCGGCACTTTTATGGAATGCCATTTATGTTTACGGATAAAAAGATAATACCCGATAAGGGTGAGGTTGGCCGGGATTAAAAACTGGTGCGATCCCAAAAAAGTAAAAAACAAAATGACCTCATTGTGTGGTTCGCTTACATACCGGCTCAGGTAATTAAAAACACGGTTGTCAAATTCTGTCCGGTGCAGCACAAAAATTCTCCGGGTAACAAAAATGAAGATCACCAGGGCGCAGATAAACAGGCTTACCACAATAGCCATCTCTACCGATAACAAAGCCAGTCCTGCCCAAAACTTTTTAACGCCTGCTGAGATTCTGCGAAACATATGTCTTCAATGTACAAACAATATACCTTAAAGGGGATACGGCAGGATTCGGGGTTGAAAAGATGCGTTCAGGACGGCCGTCAGCGATCAGCATCAGCCATCAGCTGTCAGCTGCGAACTGTAGCAACCCTTCCTTCATAGTTCACACTCACGTCTCACGTCTGACGTTTCACCACTCACCATTCACCACCTCTCACCTGTTCTCCTGCCCGGTTTTCAGTTTAACAGACCCGTATACCGTGGTATAATTTTTATAGTCATTTCATCATGGCAAAGCCGGTTTTTACAACCAAATCGTCTACCATTCATAAGGTAGATTACAACGAAAAGGAAAAAACAATGGAGATAGAATTCCGCAGCGGCAATGTCTATCGCTATTATGATGTGCCTCCGCGTATGTGGAAGATCTTCCAGCTCTATATCGAATGCGAAGGCTCGGCCGGTTCTTTTTTTAATGAGTACATCAAAAACCAGTTTACTTCAGAAAAGCTACATGCCGGGAGTGCGGATGACGAAGAGTGCCTAATGTTAAACAGGTTGCAGTTTCCTTCTCGGAATAGAAAAATGTTCAATGCTCAACGATCAATGTTCAATTTTCAAGTGAAGCAGCCTGTCTATACCTTAAGGCTCTCCGCATTGACATTGTACATTGAAAATTGAACATTGAAAATTTTCCTCTTTTCGTATTCTGCCTCACGGTTTATGCATCTCCCTGCTGACACCGCGCAGCATATTGGTAGCCCCATCCATGCTATGCTCCAGGTGCAATTCGCCTTTGGGCTCTTCCGTAACCTCGCTTTCCGCCTCCTTGCCCACAGGCCCCTTGCCAATAGTGATGCCACCATCCGCGGAGAACAAGGCGCCGGTTACATAGGAGGCTTCATCGGAGGCCAAAAACAAATAGACATTGGCAATTTCTTCCGGCGTTCCTCGTCTGCCCATAGGCGTTCCCGAAAGGATCATTTGTTCGTGCTTTGCCTTCATGGGCCCTGTTTCTTTATGGGTCCAGGCCGTATCAATAGCACCCGGGCAAACACAATTGGCCCTGATACCATATTTGGCCTGTTCTACGGCCACTCCCCTGGTAAAAGCATGGATCCAGCCCTTGGTGCCGCCATACACGGCATTTTCGCCCAGCCCTATCTTTCCCGATTCCGAGCCGGCGCAAACAATGCAGCCTTTGGTTTTCCTTAGTTCAGGCATAGCATAACGGGTCATTAAAAAGGTGGTCCTGATATTGTTCCGGATGAGGTAGTCAAAAGCCTCTAGGGGAAAGTTTTGAATTTCCTCCATCACCGGGAACACGCCGGCATTGTTGATCAAAATATCCAGCTTGCCATAGGTATTCACGGCAAACTGCACACAGGCCAGGGCATTTTCTTCCAGGGAAATATCCGCCATGAAAGGAGTGGCATCACCGCCTTCCCGCATAATATCTCTTACCACATCATGCACAGGATCTTCCGGGAAACCACTCACCACCACTTTTGCGCCTTCTTTTGCAAATTTTTTACAGATGGCCTCGCCTATGCCCGTGCCGCCGCCGGTTACAATCGCCACTTTGTTATACAGTCTGTTCATACCCGTTTTTTAAGGAAAGAATGCAGCAATTGTTATGCTAAAGGCGGTCCTGGAAAATAAAAAGGCAAAACCTTTCGGCTTTGCCACTGAACATGAGAGTAAACATTAGTTATGGGATACGGACGAAACGGCTGCAATTTAGGCATCCTCACCCTTTTGAAGAATACCTAGTAATGAGTATTTTATGAAGGCTTCGCTGATAAATGCTATGACTGATTAATCGATCCACTTGATACAAACAGGATTGCCCACATCGATGCGCCGGCCTGTATCGCGAAGCAAACCGCTTTGTGCATTTCTTCTGAAAATAACAATGGCATCGGACCGCTGGTTGGCCACAAGCAGAAAATGACCGGTGGGATCGAAATTAAAATTGCGGGGCGTTTTGCCCAGCGTGGATTGATGCGCCAGCAGGCTTAACCTTACCGGTGGAAGGCTGGATCTTAAAAATAGCAATGGTATTGGAAGAGTCCCGGTTGGAAGCGTATAAAAACTTTCCATCCGCCGATACATGAATATCGGCGCTGGAAAAAGATTGCGAAAAATCTTTCGGCAGGGTACTGATGGTTTGAAAGGCCTGTAAAGCACCGTTTTTATAGTGCAGGGCCGTAACCGTACCCGCCATTTCCTGTATCAGGTAAGCCCATTTGCCGTTGGGATGAAAATCTAAATGCCTGGGCCCGGAGCCATCGGCCAGCTTTACCGCCGCATTTGGTTTTAGCTTCAGACTGCCATTCTTTTCATTAAAAGAATACAGCATGATCTTGTCAATACCCAGGTCGGTAACAAAAAGGCTATGATTGTCCGGCGACAGAACCGTGGCATGCACATGCGGTCCTTCCTGCCGTTGCTTGTTTACGCCGCTGCCTTCGTGCTGCACCACGCTTACGGCTTCGCCCAGGCTGCCATCTTTATGCACCGGCAATACCGCGGCCGTTCCGCTGCTGTAGTTTCCAACGATCACCCATTTACCGGTTTTATCTACGGTAATGTAGCAGGGATGATTGCCCATGGAACGCTGTTGGTTTAACGGCGTTAACCGGCCGGTTTGTTTATTGAAACGAAAGGCCGTTACTTTCCCGCCCACGCCTTGTTCGGCGTCTTCGTTTACGGCATACACAAATTTTTTATCGGGCGAAACAGCCAGGTAGGAAGGATTGGATGTTTTTACAGAATCCACCAGTTGTGCGGTGCCCGACTGGCTATCGAAACTGTACACATGAATGCCCGTGCTTTTACCGCTGGTGTAGGTACCCACCAGCAGGTAGTATTTTTTTTGTGCCATGGAAACAGAGAACAGAAAAGATAAAATAGCAGAAAAGATCAACTTCATACCGCAGGATTGTGCTCCTGAAGTTATTGCTTTCCGGGCTTATGAAATAAGAAACGGTTACAAGCACGGGAAAATGTTCTTGTAACCGTTTTCAAACAGAAAAATAACCCCTATTTATCCTGCTTTTGTAAACATTCTTTCTGAGGTTTCCTTGTCGTGCCCGTAAACATCGTTGCGGAAATTGAGCCGGCCGTTTTCATCTACCCAGGCCGTGTAATAGGTCAGGTAAACAGGTTCCGGGTTCTTTATATTTACCGTCTGTGTTTTATCCCCGTTCATAGCCGCACGGATTTTATCCGCCGACCATTCCTTTTGATCCCGCAAAAGATACTGCGCTAATTTTTCGGCATCAGCCACCCGTATGCATCCGTTGCTCAGGGCCCTGTTCTGTTGGGCAAACAGGGTTTTCTCCGGTGTATCATGTAAATAAATATCGTAGCTGTTGGGGAATAAAAATTTCACCCGGCCCATGGCATTATCCTTTCCGGCCAGTTGCCTGATGACAGGAATCGAATCTTTCTGGCTCACAATTTCCATATTGTTTTTCTTCAGGTACTGGGGATCGGCTTTCATCTTCGGCATAATATCTCTTTCCACAATGCTTTGCGGAATACGCCATTCGGGGTGAAACACAATCTGGTTGATAGCGCCGCTGAATAATACAGTGCTGGTGCCCTTCCTGCCTACAATAACCGGCATTTGAAATACCCTGCCGCTGTCTTCAAAAACCGATAAGCTCAGGGATGGAATGTTGACAACGATGCGGTTGCTATCCGCCGGTGGCTGCATCCAGAGCATGCGGTTCATGTTCACCAGTATTTGCTCCACCCGCTGCTCCGGTGCTATGTTTAAAACGGCGACCAGGGAATCGTTTACAATACCGGTAGGCGCTAACCCGTTGCGTTGCTGCACCTCTTTTATAGCCACCTCCAGGGAATCTGTAAATGCACTGGTGGTGTCGGCAGCGGCATAATCACCGGTGATGTGTAAGTGCTTTTTAAGGGCTGTTACGGCTGGAGAACTGGCGCCCTTCTTTAGATTTTGAACACCGGCCGGCAGCACCTGCCAGTTGCTGTCTTTTGCTGCCTTGATAGTAAACCGCCAGTTGCTGTTTTAGGGCATTGTAGGCTTTGTTGCCCGCATACAGGGCAGAATCGCTTTGCTTGTGCAAAACCGAATCAGCCAGTAGTAAAGGGTCTTGTTTTTTAGCCGGAACCAGGTGATAAAAACTGGCGGAAGTGATCACACCGCTATCCTGCCCCTGCGCATAGTGTACCAGTTCCCTGGTTAAGGCCAGTTCTGTCCGGACAAAAGAAGAATCCCCTTTTACAACTCTAAGCGAATCATTCTGCAGCAGGGTGTCCATCTGCTGCTTCAGGGCTTTGTCGGTATGGGAAGAATCTTCGGTGTATATATTCCACAGGCCCTTTGCCTGCTCGGTCATGCCACCGGAAGTAAACCAGGCATATTGATAATTACGCACCCGGTAAAAACCACGCAGGGCCCTGGCCGCGGAATCATTCAGTTTTTCTTTTTGAATATAATTTTCAATGGAAGCACTGTCCAGGAAAAGATCAGAATAGGCATTTGCTTCTGTAATGCTTTCATCTCTTGCAAAAGCAGCGTAGGAAGCGCTGTCTATTGCTTCGCCTTTCGTACTGTCTTTAGGGGTGCTAAACCAGCCCGCTACCTGTGTGCAGGAGGTTGTTACCAAACAACCGATCACTGCCGCCATCACCAGTTTTTTCATACTCTTCTTTTTTACAAAGGCTGTGCCGATGAAAACGGATGAGGCAGGTTAAATAGACAGAAGACCGCTTTTTATCCGGAAGCTTTATAAAATTAGATGGTAGATGTAGATGGTAGATGACAGTTGATAGTTGATAGTTGATAGTTGATGGAAGGGAAAGAAGCGGCTGCTTCTGTCTCACGTCTGACGTTTCACGTTTCACGATTACTGTTTCGCATTACTCACCACTCACTACTCACCACTAACGTACCACTCTTTATGAGCCCACTTACAGTCATGTTGAAGGAAGCACCGGGATTTTTACTCTTTGTGTTGAACAAGTTTCACGGTCACCAGCAACTGGCCCGTATGCCGCATGGTATGTTCGGCGGCATGAAACAATAGCCCCATAACGGTGGAGGGCAGTGCCTTGCGGCCAACACTCCTGTATTCCGTTAACGTGACCGGATCGGTGTGTTTTAATTGCTCTATAAAACGGTGGACGCTTTTTTCAAGTTGAACCACCAGTTCCTCCGTGGTGACAGCTGGCTCTTTTCCCTCAGTTTGCAGGTAGCTCATTTGTTCTGCCGACAGTGTTTTGCCAAGCGCATACGTGGACAGCCGGTCCAGCACACCGGGAATATGCTGCAAATGAAATCCAACGGACGCCACGCCTGCCGGACGTTCCCATAAAAGTGCCGCAGGAAAATCCTGCAGCATCTTTTGCACTTCTTCCACGGACTGCATCAGGGCATGGGCTACAGGCTGCAATAAGGCCGGTACACCTTCCACCGGTCCGCGAAGCCATACTTCGGGTAAATTGGTTGCCATACAGGAAAGGTAAGAAAATGAAGGCACCCGGTTATCACTCAGCACGTGTAAACTGGTTTTATGAAACGGGAACGGCTAGCCGCAAACCTTTAGCAAAAGCAGGCTTTCTTAACCGGCCAGGTTATAAGGGCAGAGAAGAAAATTTCACTCCATAAACCCGATGGTCCATGGCTTTCAGCACAAGGCGAGGGATGACACACATCGGGAAGGGAAGAATCCCATACTGCTGCTGAGCATTGCTCTTATATTGTACAGGCGAAGCCATCAAAAAGAACACAGAAATACATGTCAAGTAAACACCTTTCAAGAGTCAACAATCTTACCTTAGGCCCTTAAAATGGAAAACATGAATAAGCCATCAGTAGGCTGGGTAGGATTGGGCAATATGGGAATGCGCATTGCTAAAAATTTGCTGAAAGCAGGTTATAGCGTAACTGTGAATAATCGCACGAAATCAAAAGAGAAAGAATTGCTTGAGGCGGGTGCGTCTTCGGCACCCAGTCCCGAAAGCTTATGGCAACAATGCGACATCGTTTTTACCATGGTTTCAGATGACGCGGCAGTAAAGGCCGTCTTTGAGGGGGAGCAGGGTTTACTTTCAGCATCCCCTTCCGGTAAGTTGGCTATTGATATGAGTACCGTGTCACCTGCTACGTCCCGGTACCTGGCGGAGCAATGTCATAAAAAGGGTGTGCAATTTTTAGATGCTCCGGTTTCAGGAAGTATAAAGCCTGCCGAGGAAGGGAGTTTAATTATTATGGTGGGCGGCGCAGAAGATGCCTATCAGACGGCAAAACCTTTATTCGATGTTATTGGGAAATTATCCCTGCACTTAGGTAATAATGGAGCCGGCACTTCGGCAAAACTGGCCATCAATTATTTTTTGGGCCTGACTATTCAGGGGCTTGCAGAAACCGTTTTATTTGCACGCCGGAACGGTATTGATACCAGGGATATGCTGAAGATCATCAATGAAGGAGCCCTGGCAAATGACATTACCAGGGGAAAATCCACCAGTATTCTGCAGCATGATTTTAAGGCAGCTTTTGCTTTGAAGCACCTTGCAAAAGATTTGCGCCTGGCTAAACAAACAGGATTAAACATGCCTCTTTCTTCACCTTTATTGGATAGCTTTCAAAATGCCTTAAGTGAAGGTTTGGGAGAGGAAGATGTGATGGCTATTTTTAAATATTTAGAGAAACAAGGTGCATGATAAGTACCATTGGCTTTCCCGATGCGTCCATGGCTTGCACAAACCACCGGCATAACGGAGACGCACCAGGGGAGGGAAAAGAAATTTATTCATAACAGATAAAATTTATTTGACAAAGGCTGCCGGAAGGCGGCTTTTTTGTTACAGACCTGGAATATGTGGTGTAAACAAATCATAATACCAGATTCAGTTAGGTAGTATGGAGTTTGGGTTTAAGAGGTTAAGGTTTAGAGGTTTAAATACCCTACGGCCTCAATTGAAATAGCAGTACACTTGCCTGAACCACATAGACACATCAGAAACAGAGGCGGTCACATAGATTTATGGATGGTACCCTATGTGGAAACCCTCTGTGCCTATGCTTCTTATGTGGTTCAAAAAATACCATACGGCTTAACTGAAAAGGGTATAACACTGCAAAAAGAACCTGTTTTTCTTCCCTGTTTCAAATTGCTTTTTTACCTTAATCAAGTGCTGCCACATAGGAAAAATAATTTTAATTGATTATACTTGCATCCCATTGCTGAGCTTTAACAGCCACCGTTGATGAACCAAAACCCCGAACAGCTTGCACGAGATGAGATAGACCGGCAACTCCTTGCCTGTGGGTGGGTTATACAGGATAAAAACACCTTCAATCTTGCAGCAGGTATTGGCGTAGCCATCAGGGAATATCAAACCGATTGGTCCTGCCGATTATGTGCTCTTCGTAAATAAAAAACCGGTTGGATTATTGAAGCCAAACGGGAAGAAGAAGGCGTACGGCTTACGATGCGTGGAAGACCAATCCGCAGAATATGCTGCAGCCAAGCTGAAATACATTAACAACGACCCGCTTCCTTTTGTTTATGAAAGCACCGGCGAAGCTAACCCGCTTTACCGATTACCGTGATCCCAAAGCCACGTTCACGACCGGTGTTTACCTTTCATCGTCCGGAGACGTTTGAGCAATGGCTGCAGGAACCGAAAACATTACGAGCACGGCTTACACGATATTCCCGCCTTACCAGCCAGACGGCTTGCGTGATTGCCAGGTAACGGCCATTACCAATCTGGAAAAATCATTCAGGGAGAACCGGCCCAAGGCCCTCGTGCAAATGGCTACCGGTTCGGGTAAAACCTTTACGGCCATTACCTCTATTTACCGCTTACTAAAATTTGCCAAAGCCAAACGCATTTTGTTCCTGGTGGATACAAAGAACCTTGGCGAACAGGCCGAACAGGAATTTAAGACGTTTGAACCGCAGGATGATAACCGCCTCTTTCCCGAACTCTATGGCGTAACAAGATTAAGCAGTTCCTTCATCCCGCACCGATAGCCAGGTCTATATCAGCACCATCCAGCGGTTGTATTCCATCTTAAAAGGAACCGAACTGGATGAACGCGACGAAGAAGAAAACCCTGCCGAAGCACGACATGGCAAGCCGAAAGAACCCATGCCCGTTGGTGTACAATCAAAAGGTGCCGATGGAGTTCTTCGATTTCATTGTGATTGATGAATGCCACCGCAGCATTTACAATTTATGGAAACAGGTGCTGGATTATTTCGATGCTTTCCAGATTGGCTTGACCGCCACACCCGACAACCGCACCTTTGGTTATTTCGAACAAGAACATTGTATCGGATTACGGCTATAAAAAAGCGGTGGAAGATGGCGTGCTGGTGCCGTACAATGTGTTTGAAATCGAAACAAAGATCACGAAGCAAGGATGCGAAGATCTCCATGGGTGAATACATTGACAAGCGTGAAAAACTCACCCGCAAAAAATTCTGGAACCAGCTGGATGAAGACGTGGAATACAGCAGCAAGCAACTGGATGATAAAGTAGTCAACCCAAACCAGATCCGCTTAATCATACAGGCTGTACAGTGACCAGCTGCCCGTAATGTTCCCCGACCGGTATGGATGCCGACGGAAAGTTTGAAGTGCCCAAGACGCTGATCTTCGCCAAGAGCGACTCCCATGCCGATGACATCATCAACATCGTACGCGAGGAGTTTGCCGAAGAAAATAAGTTCTGCAAAAAGATCACCTACCGCACGCGAACGGAAGACCCAAAGACCGTGTTGCAGCAGTTCCGCAATGAGTTATTATCCGCGCATTGCCGTGACGGTGGATATGATCGCTACCGGTACCGATATCCGTCCGCTGGAAGTGTTGCTGTTTATGCGCGATGTAAAGAGCCGCAGTTATTACGAGCAGATGAAAGGCCGCGGTACCCGCACCTGCAGCCTCGAAGAATTAAGAAGCTACCGGCACACCGGCTGCCAAATTCACCAAAGATCATTTTGTGATCATCGACGCCATTGGCGTGGAGAAGAGCCAGAAGACCGACAGCCGCCCGCTGGAGAAAAAGCCGGGCATGAGTTTGAAAGAAGTGCTGGAAGGCATTGCCATGGGCAATAAGGAGGAAGAGATGCTGACGACACTTAGCCAACCGCCTCATTCGGTTGGACAAACAGATCAACGAGAAAGAAAAAGCCGCCTTTGCCGAAAAGGCCGGAGGGCAAAGGAATCTGACAGGTGGTGAAGGAGTTGCTGAATGCGTACGATCCGGATACGATGGAAAGTCAAAAGGCAAAAGTAAAAAGTCAAAACCCAGACGCGACCCGATGAACAATTAGCGACCATCTTCACAGCTCACCATGCAGGCATTGATGGAAGCGGCAACCGCTATTTTTAACAACTACGAGCTACGCAACTATATCATTGATGTACGCAAAAAATACGACCAGTATATTGACCATATCAACCCCGATGAAATAACAGCCATGGGTTGGGTGAAGGACAGCAAAGCCGCTGCCGAAAACATTGTACACGATTTTAGAGCAGTGGATAGAAGAACATAAAACAGAGATCACGGCGCTGCAGATCTTTTATGCGCAGCCTTACCGCCGCAGGGAGCTTTCCTACACGATGCTGAAAGACCTGGCAGAAACCATCAAAATGAACAAGCCTTTACTGGCACCTTTGCAGGTATGGCAGGCTTATGAACAGCTGGAAAAAGTAAATGGCCAGCCAAAGAACGAATTGATGGCACTGGTATCGCTGGTGCGCAGGGTAAGTGGAATGGATGCCAGCCTTACGGCTTTTGATAAAACGGTGGATAGGAATTTCCAGCAATGGATATTTAAAAAGACAGGCTGGCCAGCACAAAGTTTACCGAAGAACAGGTGCAATGGCTGCGCATGATAAAGGATTACATTGCCGCCTCGTTTCACGTGGACAAGGAAGATTTTGAGCTCGACCCGTTTAACAAGCAGGGCGGGCTGGGAAAGATGTGGCAGTTGTTTGGGGAGGAGACCGATGCGATTATTAATGAATTAAATGAAAGTTTGGTGGCGTAGATATTAGTGATATCAATGAAAAAAGCATTTAGCAATGTAGCTGGGAGGAAGCAAAGCTTCGTATTAAATGATCACTTAAAAAACTTGAAGTTCGATCTTAGATAAAGTCCTTGAACTACATTGAGAATGCAATAAAAAAAGAGCATTTAGAATTACTAATTGACGATAAAGTTTTTTCAACGTTTGCCAAAAGGATTTGGTGATTTTAATTCGGGTTTGAAAGGAAGGCGGCTGAACGACGCAGATAAATCATTGATACACGGACTTTATAAATTTTCAGTTTGACACGAGGAAAAGTTGAATTACCAAAAGGTTGGCAGAGATTGAAATTTGGTGAGGTTGCTAACTAGATAAACGGACAAAGCATTCAAACCTTCTAAGTGGAGTATCGAAGGGCTACCTATAATTAGAATTCAGAACTTGAATAAGGATAAGTCATCCTGTAATGATTGCACACTATACGATAAGTATTGATGCAAAAAACTCTTAGATAAAAAAGGTGTATCATAGTTATTTGCTTGCCGGTACCCAGATACGTCATTTGGAGCTGCATATTTGGAAAGGTGAGCAAGCATGTGTTAAATCCAACATATTTTCCGTGTAGAAATCTATCGAACGAAAAGATTGATAAAAAGTTCTACTTGCACTGCTTTAAACCATAAGATAAAGAAGTTTATAAACTCACGGCAACTGGTGATTAGCACATTTCACAAAAAAGAAGTATTGAAGAAGTCGACATTGCAGTTCCGCCTATTAAGAAAACAACAACAAATCGTTTCCAAAATAGAAGAACTCTTTAGCGAATTAGATAAAGGCATTGAAGAATTAAAAACAGCACAACAGCAATTAAAAGTTTACCGGCAAGCTGTATTAAAATGGGCTTTTGAAGGAAAGCTAACAAATGAAGATGTAAAGGATGGTGAGTTGCCGGAGGGATGGAAGATGGATAAGACTTGGAAACGATGATTCCAGACATTGGCGTGCAAAAAGTGTTGAGATTAGAAGAGATGGCAAAATAATAAGAATTACTAAGAGGTAGATGTTATGTCACTTGGGATTATATGATGAAGATGAAATGCAACAATTGTTATTCAACATGATATTGATAGAATATAGAAAGCGTGATTGGTTAAAGAAGGAGATTTCATTTATCGCGCAAACGGACAATGAAAACTCAGTGCGCTTATGCAATGTCCATCACTTAGAAAACATTATCGTTAACCAAAACATTGTATCAATGTAGCATTTAATCAAAAGATAGTTGTCAAAGAAGTATTTCTTGTATTATCTTCGATCTAGATCAGTCAAGAGAACAAGTCATATTAGCAATGAACAAAGGCAATCGATGAGACATACGTTGAAGCATTGAAACTAAAGATTATCAGAAATTGCCTGTTCCTTTTTGCTCTATTGAAGAACAACAACAAATCGTTCAGGAAATAGAAAGCCGCCTTAGTGTTTGTGATAAGATAGAAGAAACAATAACCGACAGCTTAAAACAAGCAGAGGCTTTACGACAAAGTATTTTGAAGAAAGCGTTTGAGGGAAAACTAATACAGGAGAAAAAGCCTTTAGTCTATAAGCCAAAGAATATCTATTTCTATCAAACACAAACGTATAGGTTATATCAGCTACTACTCTAAAAGGAAAGGAATTGATCATGGGGAAATGACGATTGCAAAATATGCTTACCTACTGGACAAAGTTTTAACATTCCAACTTACTATAACTACGAGCGGCTTGCATTTAGGGCCATATACACCTGAAATAAAGAAGGTCATTATAAGAAAGGATTTTTTTACGCTTGAAAACGGTCAGGTTGAAGTCATAAACACAGATAAGCTTTTCAGTTATAATAATCCTTACAAGGAGAGAATAAAAGAATCAATAATTGAACTTGCGGCTTTGTTTTCCGGCTATTCAAAAAAAGAAAGATCACATAAAACAGAGTTATTAGCAACTGTATGTAAGGTTGTTGAAGATATTCAATCGGTGGAACTGAAAGATGTGCGTCAATCAATGAAAGAATGGCCAATTGAATTAGCAACTACCCGATTCAAAAACAAAGCGGAGAAGTTTACGGAAGATGAAACAAGCAAGTGTTTAAAATTCATAATTGAAAAGGGTTGGCAGAACCAATTATTAGGTATAATAAAAACAATTACTTCAACCAAAACAGGCAGAGGCTTTACGGCAAAGCATTTGAAAAAGGCTTTTGAGGGGAAACTGGTTAATAAATCTGAAGTATATGATTAAATATTCAAATTCTTGGTGGGGGATTAAGAACAGTGGAGATGATATTACTACAGAAATAATGAGGATAGTTAACAACGCCGATTTATTTATCATTGTTTGTGGGTATAATTTTTCTTTTAGAACGTCTGCTGCATCAAGGCAATTCTTTAATGCATTGGTTAATAGGCAAACTACTGGAGTTCAGGTATTAATGATATTTCCTCCATATTTAAGTATCAAAGCAAACCCACAACCAAGAATAATAAATCATTTAATAACCAACGGGGTTCCAATAATTCTAAACCAACATAATCATAGTAAGTGGCTACTAACTGATAAAGACTTGTATTATGGTTCTAGTAATTTCACAATGGCGAGTTGGAAACAAAAAGTTGAAGTTTTATCAATACATGAGCATAACAACCTTAACAAAAATTGGTCTCAAAATACAATCAAGGACTTTAAAACATTTATTGATGCAGAGGTGGCTAATTTAAGTGCTGCAGGTAGAAAAATGAAATCGTACTGTGGGCTTCTTACATCTACTAGAACAGCATGGAGAAGTATCAAGCCCCTTGTAAAAAAGTTTAATCCTTCTATTGATAAGGTAATTGCAACAATGGAAAATTATGATGAAATTTTTTCCATTTTGCATGAACAACTTGTTTATTGGTTTGATTACTATAATCCGAAAGAGTTTGAGCGAATGTTTAACTTAAGTTCAAGAATAGCGCTTGCAATTGATACCCTATGCGAGTATGCTATGGGACATATTTATAATGAGTCCATATCACCGGAAAAGGAAGTGGCAGACCCAAAAATTATCTCTGAGTATAATATCTTTTATGGAAAGGCGATAGAAGGTGATTGATAGTTGTATTGAAGAACTGGAAGTTGGAGAAGACAATAATAAAGCTATATATTACTCACAGGTAGGCGAAGCTAACTTGGAAAGAATTATAGGCATAAAGCAGATATTAAACAACACAATAAATGATTAGCATGAAATACTGTATTTTAAAATTTTCGGTGACCTATCTGTAAAGATGGTAAAAATGAATCCATGGCCATAAAACTCTTTATAAGTGTAAATGGAGAAATCATGAAACTTATTCAATTTATCAAAAGCGATTGGCCGGAGCAAAAGACCAGATGACGATGAAAATGATAGTTCAGGCACAGAAAGAGTATGCAAAACCGAAGATGGGTGAGCAGATATCAAGCTGGGTAACATTTCGGTATTGAAGACCGTTGCTGGGTACCGTAGCAATAACGTCAGCGACGCATAAACATAGCCAACATTGC
>CAVOOL010000019.1:0-50784 GCA_963697545.1 uncultured Bacteroidota bacterium
GGATTCGAACCCCCGGACCTGTTACAGTCAACGGTTTTCAAGACCGCCGCATTCGACCGCTCTGCCATCTCTCCGGCGCAAAAATAGGGGATGAGACTATTCCAAAAAAATTATCAGAAAAAATAAATTCGCTAACAGCTATAAATTACTATCAATGAATAACTAATTAAACCATAACCACATGGGAATAGACGGTACTTTGTAACACAGGCACAACCTAAGCAACAAAAGCAATGAGTCATTGGTGAAGACGACCATCTCATGCACCTGCGGGTTGCTTCATCCCTACAAGACAATGATAAAATCACCCAGCGCCTGAACGCTGGTCCTTCCCATCTTACGGGCATATTACAGGCAAGTTACCGGCAGCTAAAGACCTGCCTGCTCTATGCCAACGGCTGGTAAGGTCAATTGAAACGCCTTAAGACCTGAATAGTTGCAATCCCTCAACATCAAACCACAGGGAAGGCTGGCTTCCTGAACTCCATTGCCCGGCAGGAAGGAATCTTTTGGATCAGCAGGTAACCACGGGAAATAGTAAACCGGAGCAGGAGTTTAATGGCCGGTACCAATACAAATCAAACTGGGCTGCAGCATGTAATCAACCTGTATAATTTCATTGTTCATTCACATAAATTTAGGAAAGAAGGCAAGTAAATAGTAGTAAATTTCTTTTGTGAAAAATTGTGTGTCTGCAATCCTTGTTTTCCTTTGTTGCATTGTTACGGTGCAGGCACAAAACCTGAGCGGTTTTTGGAAGGGCACACTAACAATGACAGGAGGTTGTTTCCCCATCAACAATATAGAACTGCAAATCAGCATCACCGGAAAAGAAATCACCGGCGACTCCTATCATTATTTAGACATCGACAATTATGTAAAGAAAAATTTTGCAGGCGTCTATTCTTCTTCAGAGAAAAAAATTGAATTGCAGGAAGGGTTGGTTACCACTTTTAAGATCCGGCCTGAATGTAAGGTGTGCATCAAGAAATACGAATTGTATTATAGCCGCAATGGGAAAGTGGAAACCTTATCGGGCAGATGGACAGGCGTGATACAGGGAACAACTATTGGTTGCGAGGCCGGGGATATTGTTCTTAGCCGCATTAAGGAGTCAGCCTTTAAAGAAATACCTGAAATAGGGGTAGATACCGGCCGGTTGCGTCTCGATTTTTATGATAATAACCAAATAGACGGCGATTCGATTACGGTGTTAGTGAACGGAAAAGTTATTCTTTCCCATCAAATGCTAACGGCTAAACCCATCACCGCTTTTGTTACCATTGATCTTCAGAACAGGTTCCAGGAAGTGGAAATGATCGCTGATAATTTAGGTTCTATTCCTCCCAACACAGCACTGCTTATTGTAACGGCCGGTGAGCAGCGCTACCAGTTATTTTTGTCTTCTACAGAAACCAAAAGTGCAAAGGTCAGGTTTGTATATGATGAAACGAGAAGGGGACGGCTGAACGCTGCCTTGTAAAACGTTCAGTTGATAAGTTGAATGATGAAGAAGGAATTTTTTTTATCAATTCAGTAGTCTTTCATCCAAGACCTCCTCGTAGTTATACGATATAAAATTTCGTAGTCTTTCTATGAAAATTACTTTTTTAAGTAAAAACCATAAGAGAAAATTAGGGCAAAAGCGCCATTGTTTTGTATAGGATACAGACCTAGTTTTGTGTCAGAAGTTGATTGATGCAAATCAATCCGTCCAATGTCCGAAAAACCTGATTATCCAATCCTAAAGAAAGACCAAAACTAAAAATCCAATATCAGTCAACTTCTTTTTTATCCCTACGAAGAACCAACTGCCTATATCCATTGAAGACCGTTAAATTTCAATCCTAAGAAAACTGATCCGATCCCTTTGAAAGCCCAGGCGTCCAATTATTGATTAACCTGCCATTACAAGCTACCAAGCCGCCTGAAAATATTATCCCTCCGCAACAAACGGGGGGATTTTTTTTGCCTGCTCTTTATTGTCATCCATAACTGAATGGATCAAACGCAGGGGCACTATTATATATTCGGGCCGGTTGTTTAATTCAAAGTTCAGGTCATGAAGGGCGCCTTCCAGCAAATAGGTCCTTAGCATTACATCCAGGTCTTCTTTTGCCTGGGGAATAAAAAAACTGTCCTGCGCTTTTTCCAGATAAGCATCCAGGAAAAAACTACCCATATAATGCGCCCAGAACCCTGCAAATGGCAACAGGTCGCTGGCTTCTTTTTTGGAGACCTGTGTGGTGTTAAAAAAGGCTCTGTGGGCTACATAATAGAACGAACGGATCATGGAAGCAACATCACGCAACGGTGATCGTTTCAGCCTTCTTTCGCTGTAATTACGATGGGGGTTGCCGCCAAAATCATGAATGGCCACATCCTTACCAGTTAACAGTATTTGTTGCAGATGCAGGTTTCCATGAATGCGGATCTTCGAAGCCTTTAGCTTTTTGGAATAGATCTTTTTTAATTCATCCAATATTTCATTTTTTCGATTCCTGATGACCTCTAATTCAATTTGAATTTCATCCGGAAGTCTTTCAGAATTTCTCTCAAGGCTTTGATACGTTTCCCTGACCAGGGATTGCATAGAAGAAAATAAAGAACGCTGGTAATGCAAAGAAAAATCTTCAGGGGTGAAATCTTCGTCATTCGTGTCTGAGGCCAGGGCTATGTGCAACATGGCCGTTCGTGTGCCTAACAACCGGCTTAGCTCTGCTGCGGGCCCGCCTAATAATGCCTGCAACTGCTGCGATAGTTGATCGTACGATACGGGATCCGTTATGAGATTTGCAGGTTTTTCTACGCTGGCAATAGATTTATCTCTTGCCAGTATTCTTTCTATATAATTGTTCAAACGCTCCAGCATATAACTGCGGCCATCTCCATGATTTTCTACCATTACCTGCATCATGCCCAGTACAATCGAATCTTTTCCCTGCCGCCATTCAATGCTTCCCAGGTAAGCAGGCGTGAAGGGGAAACCGGCTTCTTCGGTGAGGTACTGTGAAATTTCCACGTCAGGATTGATATCAAGATCAACCTTTCGGTACATTTTCAGGAAAAAGCTGTGGTTGTAAGTAATCGATGTATTGTTTTGATTGCCGGGAAGAATACGCGGTTTGATGCCACCCTGCTCCAAATGCTTTTTTAAAGATTCATTGGCTGTGAAATGAACCTGCGATGTATCCAATTTTACTGTCACATTATTAGCCAGGTTAGTGAACAGCCGGTGTTGCAATTCGGGAGTGTAAAAAGCATCGCACAAAAGCCCTTGTTCCTGGCCAATCTTTAAGGGAAGAATGACAGCCTGGGGGCAGCTTTCTTTTATGCTTTTGGCGAGGGGCTCTTTTACAAAGGTGACCGGCAAATTATAGGTTTCCGGTAACCCGCTTTCATAATTTATTTCTACCAGTAATAAATGGGCACTGCTTATTTCGAAAGGCACGGTTGCATTTTCAATAATGTTTATCGTTTGTATCCTGCGTCCTTTTCCAATAAACCAGTTGACTTTTTGCAGGTAGGGTAGCAGTACTTCGTTTTCAAATTCTGCTTTGTTGGAATTGGTAAACAAATCATGTAAGCTACTAAGTTCCCATTCGGGCAATCCTGTTTCTTCCTCCCTGTGTACCTGTGTTGATTGCAGTTCAAACCATTGAAAGGAGTGGGGCCCCAGCGTAAAAAAATAAGGTGCATCTTCCTTTATTGAAGGGAATCGGTTCTTGCTAAAAATTTCTACAGGTACATAGTCCTTATATTGGGGCAGGTACAGTTCTGCCGGCTGCGAATACTTGGAAAGATTTACTACAATTAAAAGGGTTTCATCTTCATAGGTTCGTGTAAAGGCCAGCACTTTTGGATTGCTGACGTTTATAAATTTCATGTCGCCCCGGCCAAAAGCCTTGTGTTTTTTTCGCACGGTGATGATGTGCTTCATGTACCAAAACAGCGAAGAGGTATTGCGCCTTTGTAATTCCACATTGACAGCCTCGTAATTATATTCGGGGTCCATGATAACGGGCAGGTATAGACTATGCGGGTTGGCCGCAGAAAAGCCTGCGTTCCGGTCGGGTGACCATTGCATTGGTGTTCGCACTCCATCGCGATCTCCCAGGTAAAAATTATCGCCCATGCCTATTTCATCGCCATAATAAATGACAGGTGTGCCCGGCATGGAAAAGAGCAGGGAATTCATTAGCTCTATTTTTCTTCTGTCGTTATCCATCAGGGGGGCCAGCCGGTGACGGATGCCCAAATTGATCCTTGCTTTCGGATCTTTTGCGTACACTTTGTACATGTAATCCCGTTCCTCATCGGTTACCATTTCCAGCGTCAGTTCATCGTGGTTGCGCAGAAACATGGCCCACTGGCAGGTTTCGGGTATGGGTGGTGTTTGATCAAAAATATCGGTGATAGGATAGCGGTCTTCCCGCTGCAGGGCCATGAACATCCGGGGCATTACCGGGAAGTGATAGTTCATGTGGCATTCATCGCCGTTGCCAAAATAAGAAGCCGAATCCTCGGGCCACATGTTGGCTTCGGCAAGAAACACGGTGCCCGGGTATTTTTCATCAATATGCGCTCTGAGTTTTTTCAGGAAAGCATGTGTTTCAGGCAGGTTCTCACCATTCGTTCCTTCCCGCTCAAAAAGATAAGGCACGGCGTCTAACCGGAAACCATCAACGCCCATTTCACACCAGTAATCAAGGATCTTAAAAATTTCCTGTTGCACCAAAGGGTTGTCGTAATTCAGATCGGGTTGGTGATGAAAAAAGCGGTGCCAGTAATATTGCTCTGCCACAGGGTCCCACGACCAGTTAGAGGTTTCAAAATCCTGGAAAATGATGCGTACATCTTTGTATTGTGTGGGATCGTCGGTCCATACATAATAGGCTCTTTCCGCTGAATCCCTGGGAGCTTTCCGGGCACGCTGGAACCATGGATGCTGGTCGGAAGTATGATTGATCACCAGTTCAGTGATAACCTTCAGGTTTCGCTTGTGGGCTTCTTCAAGCAATTGTTTAAATTGCTCAATGGTTCCGTATGACGGGTTGATGGTATAGTAATCGGCTATATCGTAGCCATCGTCTTTCAGGGGCGAAGGATAGAAGGGCAGCAGCCAGATAGCGGTAATGCCTAGCTCCTGCAGGTAATCCAGTTTGCCTAACAGTCCTTCAAAATCTCCCATGCCATCACCGTTGCTGTCGCTGAAGGCTTTAATGTGCAGCTCGTAGATGATGGCATCTTTGTACCAGTGTAACGTATCGTTTAATTCAGTCATAATCCCGTCTTTGAAATTTTCTCTTTATTCTGCATAATTAGTGTGCCATAAAAAAAGCAAAACCATCAATTCAATTAAAATTTACACTTATTCAAAAAAAATATATTTAACCACTATGTGAAATTTGAATTGCTTTCTTGAGCCTCCTTTTTTATCTTGCCACCGATGAAACTTACTGATTTTAATCTTCTGGATGAAATAGCACAGGCCGAAGCTCTTTTAAATTACGGCGTGCTGGTGGCTGAAAGGCTTTATAAAGAGTTTACGATCTTTTTGTACCAGGTCAACCAGTTTTATGTCGAAGTGTATTATCACAATAAGTTTACAATAATCCAGGGTTTCAGGGGTTTTGAAAGTACCGCTGCCCTGGAACCTTACCTCGAAGAAATAGATATTACTTCGCTTCAGTACTGATGAGCCGGCTTTCTAATTAAATTTTAATAAAAAAGATAGATTTGAACGGCCTATCTTACATGTATAACGATTAATTTTCAATAGAAGAGTTTTCCTTTACTATATTTAACCCCTATAAAATAAGCATGCAAAAAGATTTCGTTTATTCCAATAGTTCCGAGCCGCACCGCATCCGCACCAAGCAAATTTTAAAACAGCACCCGGATGTTCGCAAATTGATCGGCAAGAACCCCACCACCTTTCTTTTCATTGTACTGCTGGTTGGCCTGCAAGTGAGCGGGGCGTTGTTCCTGGCAGATAAATCGTGGTGGCTGATCTTCGGTGTTGCTTATTTTGTAGGCGCTTTTATAGATCATGCACTTTTTGTAATGATACACGAATGTGCGCACCGGCTTCTTTTTAAAAGCCAGGTGGCCAACAGGCTGGCGGGGATTTTTGCCAATATCCCGCAGGTTTTTCCAAGTTCTGTTTCTTTTGAACGTTATCATATTAAGCACCACTCGTTCCAGGGCGTACATGAGCTGGATGCCGACCTTCCCAACCGCTGGGAAGCCCGTTTGATCAACAACTATTTTGTTGGCAAGGTCATTTGGTTTTTGTTTTATCCTTTATTCCAGGCGTTTCGTGTATCCAGGTTAAAAGAGATCAAACCTTTTGATGGCTGGATTGCCCTGAACTGGGCGGTGCAAATCTTGTTTGTTGCGGCTGTATGGTATTTTTTAGGGGTGAAAGCCGTTGTGTTTTTAACAGCCAGCTTTTTCTTTTCCGTGGGGTTGCATCCATTGGGTGGCCGCTGGATCCAGGAGCATTATTTAACGCATGGCGAACAGGAGACCTATAGCTATTATGGCGTATTAAATACTGTGGCTTTTAATGTGGGTTATCACAATGAACACCATGATTTTCCTTCCGTGCCCTGGAATAAATTGCCACAGCTTAAAAACACAGCTCCTTCATTTTACGATTCCTTAGCTTCTCATAAATCATGGACCAAATTGTGGCTTCGCTTTTTGTTTGACCGGGAGATCTCTTTGTGGTCAAGAGTGGTAAGAAAGAACCGCGGAAAAGTTCCTTTGGTTGATGTTTCTATTCCCGACGTAGAAATGATCTCTGCTGAAAAAGGAGAAAAACTAGCGGTCTCCAGTTAATCAGGCAGATCGTTTCTTCCGCTCGCAAGGACTTAACAATTGTTTTTTCTACTCCATCGAGGGCTATATCTGAATGATATCCGCCAAGCTGCATGAAAGGGCTGTTTTATGCCTGCCTGCATGGTTTCTTATACCAAACCGCTTTCAAGTTGACAGAGAAACCATCGTGAAACGTCAGACGTGAGGGGAGAGGGAACTATGGCCGAAGAGAGTCTTCGGTTTCACGTCTCACGTTTGACGTTTCACGGCTGCCCTGATAGCATGTTAGTATTACTTAAATACCTGGCACCAGTTCTATACCCTCACTTTGTTGCTGCATGCTGCAGGCGTTCCATTACCGCCATGGCACAATATTTTATGTTCCTTATCTAAACATTTCTTATGGCAGACAATAAAGATTTAAGAGGTGGCCGCGACCGTTCAAGAGTTGCAGGTAATGAGGAATACGAAGTTCAGCACATTGCTGAAAAAATGGGAGTTTCTACTGAAGAGATTCGCAGGGCAATAGAGCAGGTGGGCAATAACAGGGAAAAAATAGAGGAGTACTTAAAAAACAGGAAAGGCGGCCGGTAGATTTTTGATCATAAAGCCTCGTTTCTGCAATGGGGCTTTATAATATTTGGCATCAAAATTTCTTTATAACCATTTATTATTTTTTAACCCCAAAAATTGAACATTATGCCAAGAAGTTCAAGTGGTGGCCAGAGTGGCGGCCGTAGTAATTCCGGTGGAAGCAGAAGCGGAAACCAGGGTGGTAAATCTGAAAGAGGCTTAGCCTCAGCAAGCGAACGTACAAAAAAGGAAGTTGCTAAGAAGGGTGGTGAAGCATCGCATGGTGGTGGTCGCGGCAGCAGCGGCGGCGGTAGCAGCCGTGGTGGCCGCGGAAGCGAAGAATAAGACACGAATAGTAAATAAAAAAACGCCTTAAACAAGGCGTTTTTTTATTTAAAGAAGGCCCTTTAAGGAAACAGCTTTATAATGAATTTGAATGCTCATACCAAACCGCTTTCACCTTGACGGTAAAACAGGTGAAACGGCAGACGTGAGACGTGAGAGGGGAGTGCACTAGGAAGGAAGCGTTTTTACGGTTTCACGTCTGACCTCTGACGTCTGCATTAGAAAGAACAAAGCCCCTCTTTATGAGGGACCTTGTGGTAAATAACATCTAAAGTTTTTGAAGCTTACTCCGCCCCCCGCTCTTCTGCGTTGCTCGCAGGGCGGCTGCCTTTTGAGTTTTGTCCACCCTTTCGGCCGGCTTGTCTAGCTTCTTCCGTACTCCATTCGTGTGCCACACCTTGTCTGTGCGCTGCACGTCCGCCTTCACTGGCAATTTGTTTTTGCCTTTCAGGATCCATGGCGGCAAAACCACGGCGACTTTTTTGAGTCATCTGCTGGTTGTTTCTTTGGTTAGAATCTTCTGCCATAATCAAACGTTTAGTTGTTTTAAAAATAAAGTGCAATAAGGGTGATTTGGTAGGGAGAGGATTCGGGTAAAAAATACGCTCCCGGCAATTTGTTCTATTCTATGAAAAAAGATTTTTCAGTAGATATTAATCAGAAGGCCTTCAAAATTCCCGGGTACACGAATCTACAATCGCAACTCCAAAAAATAGCTCATCTTTATTCCACACCCCTTACCTGATGAAGTGATGGAGGCATGGATTAAGGGATGTGGAAAAACTTTTGCATGCACTTCGCTTTCCCCTTTTGGGGAATGGACTTAATTATTTACTATTTATGCATTTTTTATGACAGGCAGTTTACTTAAAGAGGCAGAGGGATACCTTAACCTGGCGGCGGGTATTGTGGTGGAGATAGATGCAGATCTCATTGTGCGGTTTATTAATGAAAGAGGCTGTTTAATACTGGAGGCACCCAAAGAAGAAATCATTGGTAAAAACTGGTTTGATCATTTTCTGCCCGGGGATAAGAGAGCGGAAATGAAAGCGCTTTTTGTTGCCTTGTTCCAAACTCCGGGAATGCCCATTCAAAAATTAGAAACCACCGTGCTTACAAAAAAAGGAAATACAAGGTTTATAAGCTGGTATAACACCATTATCAAAGAAGAAAAAGGCAGGATCCCGGCTATTTTAGGCTTAGGCGAAGACATTACAGACAGGATAATATTGCTTCAGCGGCTTTCCATGCAGGAAGAAATAAAAAGACAGCAATTGATTTCCGCCGTTATAGATGCACAGGAAAAGGAAAGGAGTGAAATAGCTGTTGAATTGCATGATAATGTAAACCAGTTGCTCACCACCTGTAAATTATTGCTGGAGCAGGAAGTGCATGATGGCAACGCTTCACCTTTTGTTAGTAACACCAGTAAATATCTTCAGAATGCCATTAACGAAATAAGAAATCTTAGCCATAGGTTAAACCCAACTCATTTGGAAGAAATGAGCTTTGTGCAGGCCATAGAAGAAATGGCTGACAAAATAAACCTTACAAGCCGGTTACATGTGACTGTAACTATTAAAGGCGCGGATTTCTTAAACAGCCTGCCTCCGCCGGTGTCCTTATCTGTTTTCCGGATACTGCAGGAGCAGATAAGCAATATCATAAAACATGCAGCGGCCAGTAAAATTGAAATAACCATGCATGCAGATAAGAACTCGGTTGATTTTGAAGTAAAGGATAATGGAAAAGGTTTCGTTTTAAAAACCATTACCAAAGGCCTGGGGCTAAAAAGTATTTACAGCAGGGCTGAGCTCCATAGCGGGACTGTTTATATAAATACGGCGCCTGGCGAGGGCTGTGTGCTTAGTGTTCATATTCCGTATAACTACCGGCCTGCTATGGCGGCCCTGCGTTGAAAAAATAAGAAAAAAAGTTGCGGCCTGTTAATGCTATACACCGCGGTAATTCTGCAATTTAGCCTTTAAAATCAGCCCTGGAAGGGCAGCGGCGGATCTTCCTGACCGGGGACTATTTGTGGCCTGCTTTACATGCATGCTTCTTATAAAAAATACCAGGTCGGGGAATTTGCCTTCCGCAATAGGGCAGCAAAAAACAATTATTCTTTACATTGCGCCCTTTAAATCACCCTTGGCATGCGAATATCATATTTGATCTTCCTTAGCTTTTCATTTATTATCCTGTTATTTTCCATTACCACCTACATAAATTACAGGCAGGCGGAAAAGGTAAAGGAAAACTCAGACTATGTTTCGCTGTCCTCTGATATAGTAAGAAATACCAACCGCTTTCAACGCAACATTATAAACATGATAAGCGGCCTCAGGGGGTTTTTGCTGACGGGTGAAAATTATTTTCTGCAGGCTTATGATTCTGCCGCCCAGGAAAACAAAACCATCCTGGATGAGCTTTTTGCCAGTTTGCCCGATACTTCCGTTCAATACAAATTGGTTCAGGATATTCAAACACTGCATAATGAATGGACAAATGAATTTACCGGACCGTTAAGACAGGCAAAGATCAATGCCGAAGCCTCTGATAAAAATGTGGGGTATTTTAATAAGCTCTATAAAGAAAAAATGTTTGTGGGTGAACAGAGTGCACTCAATGTGGAGCTACAGCAAAAACTAAGAAAGTTTATTAACCTGGAGTATGATAACCGAAACAACAGAAGTGCCGTGCTTTCCGCTTCTGTACAACAAACAAAAGCCATTTCGTTTACCTTAACCAGTTTTTCTGTACTGATGGCCTTGTTTGTTGTAGGATTTCTTATCTATCGTATTACCAACAGGATCAAGGGAATGGTGAAAATGGCGGATAATATTGCAGCCGGCAATTACGAAGTGCATATAGAGGAAACCGGCAAGGATGAATTAAGCGGGCTGGCCCGTTCGCTGAACTCCATGGCCAAGGTTCTGTCCTTTAATATTTCTGAACTCAAAAGAAAAAATCTGGAACTGGACCAGTTTGCCCATATCGTATCGCATGACATGAAGGCCCCTTTAAGAGGAATTGATAACGTGGTAACCTGGATAGAGGAAGATCATGAAGCAGAGTTGTCGCCCAAGGTAAATGATTACCTGCAACTGATAAAGGGACGAATAATCAGGGGCGAAAACCTGATACAGGGACTTTTATCCTATGCAAGGATAGGGAAAGAAAAAGACCACCAGGAAAAAGTGGTGATGCAATCGCTGATTGAAGAAGTGCTGGAGAATTTTTCCATTAAGCCAACCTTCAACAATAACGGTTTCCCAAAACCTTCCTGTTCTTTATACCGAAAAACTTCCCTTGTTTCAGATTTTTTCAAACCTTATTGGGAATGCTATTAAATACAATGACAAGGAAAATGGTGAGATAACCATTTATCACAAGGAATATCCTCATGAATGGGAATTTTTTGTGCAGGATAATGGGCCGGGAATCAGTAAAAACTACCACGAGAAAATTTTTATGATCTTTCAAACGCTTCAGGAAAGAGATAGTTTTGAAAGCACGGGTGTTGGCCTGGCCATTGTAAGAAAAATACTGGATTCAAGAAACGAACAAATAAAACTTTCATCGGAGCCCGGCAAGGGTTCTGTATTTTCTTTTACCTGGAAAAAGTTATAAGTATGAGTAGAATAAGCACAATTTTATTGGTGGAAGATGACCAGTTGGACGCCATGGACATTAAACGTTCTTTGGACAAACTGAACGTTTTTTATAAACTGGTAGTAGCCAAAAATGGGGAAGAAGCTCTTGATATTTTAAACGGCGTTCATCAAACAAAACTGGATTCTTTACCGGATATTATTTTAATTGACATCAATATGCCCAGAATGAACGGCCTGGAATTTTTACAGGTGCTAAGAGAAACTCCCGACTGGAAGGGCATCAAGTGTTTTATGATTACCACATCGGATGAAAAGGTGGATAGGGAAGCGGCAAAAAAGCTCGGGGTATCCGGCTATATCGTTAAACCTTTTAAGATCAATAACACCTCTTCCATTGATTCCTTTAACCTGATGATTGATCTGATGAACATGAAAGCATAAGACGGATGGTAATGTAAAGTCAAAAAAGCAGGTGTTTCAATCTGCCTTTTTGACTTTACTGATGAACTATGGAGAGAATGTACTTCATTCGAAAAATTAAACGATTTTTGCCTCTTTTCTGAACACATTTAAATATTTGAAAGATCGTGGCGGTTATCATCATTGTTTTTTTTGTAGCTCACTGGTATTTGTCTCTTTTTGCCCAGTCTTTTTTTCATCATCGTTATGCGGCACACGGCGCCTTTAGTATGAATAAGGGCTGGGAGCGTTTCTTTTTCATTTTTTCGTATATCACCCAGGGGTCGTCTTACATGAGCCCAAGAGTGTACGGAATCATGCACCGCATCCACCATGCCTACACCGATACAGAACTTGATCCGCATTCGCCTTCTTACGACAAGCATATAATGGCCATGATGTGGCGAACCAGTGCCACTTATGTAGGTATTCTCCGAAACAGAACAACTGTAGAGGCTAAGTTCACCAAAAACGTTCCTGAATGGGGTTGGTTTGACCTTTGGGGAAACACCTGGTGGTCCCGCATATTGTGGAGTGGTGTGTACACATGGTTCTATATTGCTTTTGCTCCTTCTGCCTGGTGGTATTTGTTAATCCCTGTTCACATACTAATGGGGCCCTTGCATGGGGTAATTATCAATTGGTTTGCCCATAAATATGGTGGTATAAATTTTGAAACAGATAACACTTCACGTAACTTATTTAAGGTAGATTTGCTGATGTTGGGTGAGGGCTATCACAACAACCATCATAAATTTCCTTCCCGTAGCAATTTTGCTATAAAAAAAGGTGAGTTTGATCCTATTTATCCGGTAGTTGTTCTTTTTAATAAATTAAAGATCATCCGGATCAACAATCAGAAACAGGTAGAAGCATAAGGCTGAACCGTAAAATTTAATCGTAGAATTCAGTTAGCTTAAAGTTTTCTAATAAGCATAGTAGTGTATGAGTACTTATTTTTCTAAAGTGATCAAAGCCGGCGAGAGACAAAGAGAATTTAACTTTCGCCAGTTATCCAGTGGTGCCGATATGAAATACCACGTAGATGTGCCTGATGATAAAGGCAACCGTATTATTTTTCAAATGTATAAGGATGTGGAAGGAAGATGGAAAACATCGGCTTCGATATTACCTCTTTGGATACATAATGCAGAAGATATCTTAAACGATATTATTGCAGAGCAGATACAGGAGCAGCAAACTGTAAAAAAGAGGTGATAAATTCTTTGTACTAAATAGTTAAGGCAGCACCGCTGCCTTTTTTTATTAAGGAGTAGATTTTTTTCAATTTAAGCTCAACAAGTAGTATCGTTCTTTGTTCTTCAGTTCGATATTTTTTTCTTAGTTACATTTACCATTATGGAATTGCCAATTGATAATGAACAGGAAGCAGCGGTTGCTATTTTATTTTCAAGTGCCATGCAAAACAGCGGCAACATTACCGAGCAACAAATAGAACATCTTTCAAGAGCTGTGGTTTTGTGTTCGAAGTTCAGGGGCGCAGAATTAAATGAACTTACCCGCAAAGCCATTTCGCTACAGGCAGGCTATGAAAGCAAAGAAATTATAGAGCACTGCGCTTCCTATATATCCGAGGATTTCCGTGAAACTTTATTTGCAATGGTGAGTGAAGTGATTTTACTGGATGGGCAAATTGATGATGAAAAGACAAAAACCTTTGCCATGCTTGCCCTGTATTTAAATATACCTATGGAGCGAATGAAAATGATATTGGCCACCTATCTTATCCGCAATAAATGGAATGTAGAAGTTGTGGACTAATTGAAAACGGCGAGTTACGACCTCATACCAAACCGCTTTCCAATTGACAGAGAAACAAGTGAAACGTGAGACGGCAGACGTGAGACAAGAAGGAAGCGTTTGTACTTAGTTTCACATCTGACGGCTGACAGCTGATGACTGACAGCTGACCTCTGACGGCTGTCTTGCTAGCAGGTTGGTATTACATGAAGGCCGCATATCTTCCGTTGATAAAATATTGTTCTTTTATACTGCCCGGCTCACTCCAGTCCAATGAAAGAATGGCTTTAATAGAAGACACCAGATCATTGTAATTGGAAGGCTTGATAAAAAAAAGATCAGCTCCCATTTCGTAAGCGGTATCAATATTGGCAGGGCGGGAAGTGCTTGAAAAAATAACAATCGGAATGGATTGTAGGGTTGGATTGGTCCTGATCTCTGTTAAACACTCCAGTCCGTTTTTGCAGGGCATATCCAGGTCCAAAAAAATAAAGTCGGGGATATAATGTTTTAATAAGCCCAAAAGCGCATCGCCATCTTCTACAATACTCAAATTCACAGAAGGCGCAATTTCTTCCAGTGCATCTTTAAAGAAATCATGATCATCGCGGTCATCATCCGCAAGTATAATGGAATTAATGAATTGTTGATTTTTAAGATCAACACTTGGCATGGTTAAGAAATTTATTCGGTTAGGGTATACGATAAAAACTCTGTAAAATTAGTGGTTTGAACACAACTTGCTGTTGAGAATTGAAAAATTTAATAAATAATCCGTTTTAGAATTATGGTTTTCTCCATTGCCTGGCCGTTGACATGGCAGATAACATGACAGGTGCAATTGCTAAACCTTGCTGTCCGGACTAACTACGGATTTCGCCTTGTTATCTTTTAATAAAACCAGTTAGTCTTAAATAATAAGTATGGGGCAAATAGATGTATAACTTGAATACAATTCAAAACCAATATTCAATCAACCATGCATCTCAAAGAGTTCAAATACGAGAACAAACAAAAAAAGAAGCAGCTTCTGTTCGAACATGGCGTGTATATAACCAGCCGCCCCGATGAGGATTTTACAGTTCTTTTATTTCAAATTGATGCTTTTTATGTGGAGGTTTATTTTGACAGGGAAGAGGAAGAGATCGGTTACATAAGAGCTTTTACTTCTTTGGATTTTCTTGCTCCTTATTTGAAGAATATTGACATCTCGGAGCTTTTGCAGCTTTGCTAAGTTTACATAATCTGGCATTGGTATGTATCCCGGCTTATACAAGGCCGGAGTATTGCTATATCAACCGGCTATCAAGATGGGAAATGATAGTTGATAGATGACAGAGGCCTCTGTCTCACGTCTGCCGTCTCACTTTTCACGACGTGTTTTCTTGACAGCGGTTTAGTATAAATGATTTTTGCAGGATGACTTATTAAGAATAAACTAAGAAGGTCTTCAATTGAAGACCTTCTTAGTTTTATTGGCTGTGCCTGTTTGATAGAATTATATCATTGACCTTCTGCTTCACTATTTTTTAGCGCCTACTTCATTTGGTGGCGTGGGGCCAGGCACTCTGTTTGGTATAGCGGGCAGAGATCTTAAATAATTATACAAAGCGCTCAGGTCTTCATCTGTCATTTGCGCAACCCCTTCCCATGGCATGGGTGGTAAAATAGGACGGCCGTTCTCCATTCCTAAATGCTTGCCGGTCCTAAGCGTTTTTATAAAAATATCTTCTGTCCATGCGCCTATGCCGGTGGCACTGTCAGGGGTTAAGTTAGCTGCATAACTAATACCCCAGGGACCTGCAAATGCCGTTACATCAGGCGACATATATACCCATCCTCCGGGTTTGATATTGTCGGGGCTGATTGGTGGTAATTGCGATTGTGCAGGGTGGCCGGAAAGGAGTTTGGCAGAATCTACTTTTGGTCCCTGTGGCGTAAGGTTTTTAGGGGAGTGGCAATCATGGCAGCCAGACGTAGCGACAAGATATTCCCCTCTTTTGATCAGGGCTTCACCTTCTAATCTGGATGTTCCCGTTGTGGCTTCCTCTTTTACCATTGGTGCGTTATCGGCACAGGAAGAAAATGCTGTAACAGCAAATACGGAGATAGCAATTGCGAGTTTCATGTTGTTGGTTTTGGTTGTTACAAATTACTTAATTATTGATTATAACCTGTTTTTTATGGTGCTGCTTCTTAACGAAAAAAGACATTTTACGGTGGCCCTGGTTTTGTAGTTATTGAAAAAACTTAAAACATGGCAGGGTACCACGACTACAAAAATTGTATAGAAGCCTGTTTGCGTTGTGCTGCTATTTGTAACCATTGTGCCTCTTCCTGCACTCAGGAGGATGATATAAAAATGATGGCCCGGTGCATTCAATTAGATATGGAATGTGCCGCGGTGTGTTATGCATCGGCGCAACTGATGAGCCTTGGCAGCGAACAGGCTAAAGAGTTTTGTAGAATTTGTGCAGCTATTTGTGAAGCCTGTGGCGCTGAATGCGGTAAGCACCAAACTGAGCATTGCCAGGAATGTGCCGATGCCTGCAAGCGCTGCGCTGAAGAATGCAGGAAAATGGCAGCATAAAACGGGCAGACCGTGAATACCGGCAATGCAGGCAAATTAATAATTGTCTTCGTATCTATTGAAAGCACCTTTAAATTTCAAAGGGATAGTGCTCCTGTCAACTTCAGTTCTCCTTTGTCCAATCTACAACCACCTTTATTTCATCAGCGCTGTGTTGATGCAGGGCTTCTTTAAATTGGGTGAAAGGAATTTTTTCAGTGATCACATTTTTTATAACGCCGGGCCATCTTTCCAGGCTGGCCACCAGGTCGTTCACTGCCATTTGATAATGGGCCGGGCTTGCATTTACACTTCCTAAAATAATTTGATTTTTTAAAACCATTTGCTGTATCATATTGCCTGCCATTACTGTTATGGGGCGGTCGCCGGAGGGAATGCCGGTAACCACGTAAATGCCATTAATGGCAAGGGCATCAATTAACTCTATTTGAAGTTTGGCAATGCCTGTAGCTTCAAATATAAAATCGCTTTCGCCGAAGGCATCATCCAGACTGGTTGTTTGCATTTTTCTTCCATCTATGTAAGTGCCGCCTATTTGTTTCAGTATTTGTGGCCGCAATGTTCCTTCATCTACTACATCCATTCCTATTACTTCCACACCTCTGAGGCGTAAGGCAAACGCAGCCATTAAACCAATCGCCCCTATTCCGGCTACCAGTGCTTTCTTTCCTTCCAGCCAGCGTTCGCCCGGAAAAATGTTTTTTAACCGGGCGCCTTGTATGATCATGGCTTCATCAATAGCTTTTGCCGCAACAGACATCGGCTCTGTTAATACCCCAATTTCGCTGATGCTTTCGGGAACCTTTATCAGGTATTTTTCTTTGTCCACTACATATTCGGCCTGGAAACCATCAGCGCCTTTGATCCCTCTTTCGGTGTAATTTCCTGTATAACATAAATCACTGCGGTTGTTCAAACAAGCGAGGCATTGATTACAACCTCTTCTTACAGTGAATACAGCATAATCTCCCGGTGCCACAGTCGTTACGGCTTCACCGGTTTCCACTACCTGCCCAAACATTTCATGGCCAATGATCAATTCTTTTTTACCTGCGGGAGCATGAGCTCTGCCTCCCTTTACTTCTTCCCGGTCTGTACCACAAATGCCTACCTGCCATATTTTTATTTTTACTTCGTCCGCGGCCTTGATCTGTGGTTCTTCTACATCGGTTAACGATACCACGGTTGTACCGGGTACTAATGCAATTGCTTTCATACTTTAGTATTTACATTCTTGTTCCTGCTATCATTTAATTGCTTATCCAAATTGTAAGCAGCACTGATTAAAGCCATGTGAGTAAAGGCCTGGGGAAAATTTCCTAAATGTTCTCCTCTAAAACCTAATTGTTCGGAATACAAACCAAGGTGATTGGCATAGCCCAGCATTTTTTCAAAATATAACCTGGCTTTTTCCAGTTCTCCGGCCCGGGATAAGCATTCCACATACCAAAAGGTACACATAGAGAACGTGCCTTCATGGCTTACGAGGCCGTCTGACGCAGCCGTTTTAGTATTATATCGATATACCAAAGAGTCGGAGACCAATTCGGTTTCAATTCTTTTTAAAGTGGATAACCATCTTGGGTCTTTGGGACTGATGAACCGCAACAGGGGCATTAAAAGTGAAGAGGCATCCACGGTTTCTGCACCCGGAAACTGCATGAAAGCTTTTTTTTCTTCATTCCAGAATTCATCAAACAGGCTATTGAAGATGAGATCTCTTTGTTTTTTCCATCCTTGCTTTAAAGGAAAGGATCTTGCTTCAGCAATCCTGATGCTTCGGTCGAGGGCCACCCAACACAGTAACCGTGAGTGAAGGAATTTTTGTTTGCCGCCTCTTACTTCCCAAATGCCTTCATCGGGCTGGTTCCAGTTTTTACTTAGCCAATCAATTTGGTCTTCCAGGTCTTTCCAGAAATCATACGAGATCGGTTCTCCATGCTTGTTATACAGGTAAACCGAATCCATTAATTCCCCGTAAATATCCAATTGCAGTTGCCTGTAAGCGTCATTGCCAATTCGTACAGGCGCCGATTGCTTATAGCCTTCAAAATTGGTGAGGATCTTTTCCTGCAACTGCCTGTTGCCGTCAATAGAATACATAATACCCAGCCTGCCATGACCTTTGATATCGCGGCAAAGTTTTTCCACCCAGTTCATAAAAGCCCCTGCTTCGCGGGTATATCCCAGGCGTAACAAAGCATACACCGTAAAGGATGCATCACGGATCCATGTATAACGGTAGTCCCAGTTTCTTTCAGATCCAATGCTTTCCGGCAAGCTGAAAGTGGGGGCTGCAATGATGGACCCATACCGGTATGAAGTGAGTAGTTTTAAAACCAGCGCAGACCGGTTTACAATTTCCATCCAGCGGCCCTTATAATTGGATTGATCCACCCATTCTTTCCAATAGTTAACGGTTCGGAATAAGCTTTCCGTAATGAAGTTTTTAAAATCCTTTTCTCCGGAATGATTGATGTCGATATGCTCTAAAAGAAAATCGGCGGTTTCATTGGCCGATAAAGTGAATTGGGTCATTACATCCCCGTTAACAAGCTGCAAAGGCACGGAACTGGTTAATCTTAGGGTGGTTTTGGCTTCGTCCCGGCTTGTGAAAATGACTTCTTTTTCCGAAACGGCCTCTGTTGTATGGGTGCTTCTTCCATAATTGAAGCGTGGACAGCAATGCATTTTATAATTTACGGTACCCCGCACGGTGGTCACCCTCCTGATGAGTTCCTTGCCGGCGTACAGCTCTTCCACAGGCATAAAGTCCGTGATCTCTCCCACACCTTCCTGCGATAAAAAACGGGTAAGCAGTACATTGGTATCCGGCAGGTACAATTGTTTTGTTTTCATTTCATTGAAAGCCGGGGCAATCTTGAAATACCCACCTTTATTTACATCCAGAAGGGCAGCAAAAATGCTGGGTGAATCAAAATCGGGAAAGCACATGAAGTCAATGGAACCATTAAGTCCAACCAGTGCCACCGTGTTCAGGTCGCCGATAATTCCATAGTTCTCTATAGGCTGATAATCCATGCCTTTTGAAATCCTTTACAGATTTACTGCAATAGCTATTCCAGCCTGAGCTTCGAAAAGAGAAATGAAGACTGTTACGGTTTGTGTTATTCTTTAATGATTTTTTCGGGGATATCAGGCGGAAGTTTTGCCTGCCGTTTCATCTTGTAAAGTATCCTCCAGGTATCCTTTCTTTAGTTGTTCATAAAAAGAATGTTTATCAACCAGCAAGGCCGCAACATTGGCAAGCAGTGCCGCTACCATCAGATGAAAAATCACACTGTGGCGGTCAGTCATTTCCAGCACCAGAATGGCCGATGTAAAAGGGGTGCGGGTAACTCCTGTCAGGAAAGCCACCATACCACAAAGCATTAAAATATTGGCATTGGAGCCGAGGTAATGAAATATTTTCGAAAGAAAGGCGCCAATAGATGCTCCTGCAGCCAGGGCCGGGGCAAATACACCGCCCGCTGCTCCTGTATTAAAACAAATAACAGGCCCGGCCATGCGCAGCAGCATGGTGTCCCACGATACTGCTTTTTGATCCGTGAAAAGCGTGGTGTTCATTAAGTCTTTTCCCGAACCTAAAATAGCATCGTTAAAAAAATAGGCTATTGATGCTATAAAAAGACCAGCGGTCACTACAAACAAAACGTTTTTTGTTTTAGAGAAAGATTTTTTCCAGTCCATCACTTTCAGGATGATCTTGGACATGGCAGCTCCCAAAAAGCCAGCGGCGATTGCGGTAACAGCCACTGCTAAAAAAACTGAGAATTTAAGGTTGTGAACATCCGGGTAGCCAAGGTACAGGTAGGGGCCCAACAAAGCTTGTGCTGTTAAGCCGGCAATGATCACTGCTGAAAACAAAGCTGTGCGAAAAAAACGGATATGCGTTCTTGCCAGCTCTTCCATAGCAAAAACCACCCCTCCCAACGGGGTATTAAAGGCAGCAGACAATCCTGCCGCAGCTCCGGTTAAAATAAAATTTTGCCGCGAAAGTTTTGGCCAGGAAGAAGGTATGGCTTTATTAATGATCCGAAATACGGAACCGGCTATTTGTATGGTCGGTCCCTCGCGGCCAATAGCGCCACCGCCCATCACCATAAACAAGCTGGAAACGATCTTGACTACCATAATACGGAAACTTAAGAGCTTTCCGATCTTTTTATCATGTTTGGGAGTAGCCAATTCAATAGCTGCCATGACTTGCGGAATGCCACTACCCCTGGCGTTTTTGGCAAACGCTTGCACTACATACCAGGCTAGAAAAAAACAAACAGGTGTGATGATAAAAATGGTCCAGTGATGCCAGCGCAAAGCAGTTTGTAAAAGACCTTCCGAGTATCCGAAAAGTTTGGTGTATCCAACGGCAACCAAACCTGTTAACAGGGAGGCTGTCCAAAAAGGTATGGCCTGCAGCACATTGCTTTTGACCCTGTCGGTAACAACCAAATCAAAAAAGAACTTTCCATTTCTCCGGACCTTTTCAAGCCAGCTTTCTTTCATGTTGCAAAGTAAAACAGATCGGGATATTCCGGCTCATTTCAAAAAAACTAATAAGAATCTAATTTCATTTTAATGGTCAGCTATGAACAGGACTTTAGCTTCACTGAAAATATAGAATGGATAATGCTAAATGACAAGAGGCTTTTTATTGTATCTAACCGCTTACCCGTTAATATCACGGGGGAAGAGGAAACTGCCGGGATTCAACCTTCTTCAGGCGGCCTGGTTACAGCTATCAACAGTTACCTGCAAAACGGAAAGAATGAATTTTCCGAAACATTCTGGACAGGAGTGCCCGGATGCAATAAATCTACCTGGCAAAAGGCGATCCGGCAATTGCCTCCTTCAAACTATACATACGTTCCTGTTTTTATTTACAAAGAACAGTACGAAAAATATTATAATGGATTTTCCAACTCTGTAGTTTGGCCCTTATTCCATTATTTTCCTTCGTATGCGGACTATAAGCCCGATTATTTTGACCACTATCAACAGGCCAATAAACATTTTTGTGAAGTAATGATGCGGCAATTGCGTCCGGGCGATACGGTTTGGATACATGATTACCACCTGTTGCCTTTAGCGCAATTGTTACGGGATGCGGTGCCAGAACTAACCATTGGTTTCTTTTTGCATATTCCTTTTCCGTCCTTTGAAATTTTTCGCCTTCTTCCTACCAAATGGCAACAGCAAATGCTTAATGGAATTTTGGGCGCCGATCTTATTGGGTTTCATACGATGGACTACGCCTCGCATTTTCTGCAAAGTGTGCATATGGTTCTGGGCCTGGATAATGACCGCAATGTGCTTCGCCACAACAACCGCTTAATTAAAGTGGATGTTTTCCCCATCAGCATTGATTACAATTTTTTTAACGAAGCATACGATGATAAAAATGTTGCCAGTTTAAGGGAGTCGCTACTGGAAAGAACGCCCGGTCAAAAGATCATTTTTTCGGTGGATCGTTTGGATTATACCAAAGGTGTGCAGAACCGGTTGAAAGCTTATGAATTGTTTTTATTGGAAAATCCGCAGTATGAAAATAAAGTTGTTTTTGTTATAGTCATTGTTCCCTCAAGAGATACTATACCTAAATATGCCGAACGGAAACGCATTATTGATGAAAAGATCAGCCAGGTGAACAGCCGGGTCGGAAAAATTCATTGGCAGCCCCTTATTTACCGCTATAGTTCTTTGCCTTTTGAAGAAATGGTGGCCTTATACACGGCCTGCGATCTTGCCCTGATCACTCCTTTACGGGATGGGATGAATCTTGTAGCTAAAGAGTTCGTGTCCAGCAGGAAAGACAAGAATGGTGTGCTGGTTCTTTCTGAAATGGCTGGCGCTGCAAGGGAATTAACAGATGCACTTACCATAAACCCGAATGATATTTCAGAAATAGCCCAAAAAATTAAAGAAGGATTGGAAATGAGCGAAAAAGAACAGGCAGAGAGAATGGAAACCATGCAAACAAGAATTAAAAACTATGATGTACAAATATGGGCGGATGATTTTATGACAGAGTTGAATCATATAAAGAACAAACAAAACGATTTCCAGGTGAAATTTATAGACCACTTATCCAAAAGGGATCTGCTTGATGCCTACCGCAATGCCAGAAAGCGTTTGCTGTTGCTTGATTACGATGGCACCCTGGTTTCTTTTGCACCAAATCCTGATCTCGCGGTTCCCGATCAGGCGTTGTTGAATCTACTATCAGGTTTGGGCTCCGTGCAGGGCAATGATGTTTATCTTATAAGTGGCAGAAGCAGTGTGTGGCTTGACAAACACTTTGGAACCATGCCTGTCAACCTCGTTTCAGAACATGGTGCTCGTTTTAAGGGAAAAGGCAGCGACTGGATTACGCAGGTGCAGGCGCCAAGCGAATGGAAGGAGCATGTGCATCATCTTATGGAGATTTATGTGCGCCGGTGTGCCAATAGTTTTATAGAGGAAAAGGATTTTTCCATCGTGTGGCATTATCGCAATGCCAATACAGACCAGGGAAAGTTAAGGGCACTGGAGTTAGCAAGCGAACTGCACGAATATGCCCGGCACCGGCAATTGGAAGTGCTTCCCGGCAATAAAATAGTGGAGGTAAGAAACAGCGGTACGGATAAAGGAACAGCCATAAAAAAAATACTTAGCCGGAATGAATATGATTTCATTTTTGCGGTAGGAGACGACCGGACAGATGAAGATATGTTCAGGCAGTTAGCTTCAAAGGAAAATAGCTTTACCATAAAAGTAGGAGCAGATGCTTCCTATGCACATTACAACCTGCATACACCGCAAATGGTGATTTCATTACTGGAAGGGCTTAATCATTTATCCTCCCCGGCACTTATACCATAACCGGTTTTTATAAATAGGTCCGGTTGTTAAATGACCCGGCGGTCATGGGTAAGCGGGGCATCTGTTTTTTTGATGCTTAGCAGAGGCACTTTGGAGCCATTGATTATTTTTTGTGTATGCGGGCCTATAAAACCAGGCTTGGTTATTACATCTAAAACCGAAGTAATGATCACAAGGTCAGGATGGGTTGCTTGCATGTATTGCAGCACGTCTTCGGCAACAGATAGTCCTGCGCCCCATACGGATTTTGCTTTTGCATTATCGTTTTGCAGTAGCTCCTTTATTTCTTCAATAACCTTTTCAAGAATGTTTTTTTCGGGTTCTATTTTGCCATAGGATAAACCCAAAACGTCCATGACGGGGTGTGAAGAAAGAAAATGGCTACACTACGTCGTAACGCATCAGAGCACCACTCACCGGGCGAACGGGAAACAGAATTTTTTTAAAGGAACTATATTTTCCGACAGGGGGAATAGTAAGCACGGGACAGACAGAATGCTTGAGTACACCGTAAGTATTACTGCCAATAAATCCATCCCTGAATCCCGATGCACCATGCGTGCCTATTACAATCAAGTCAGATTGATGTAGAAGTGAACTTTTAATAATGGTTTCTGCCACATTACCCTCGGCCTGTATAATCTTTGGCTTTAATTTGTTAGCATGTTGAATGGATCCGGCCAATGCAGTAAGTACATCAGGTGAATTGGAAAGATGATACCTGTGAAAATCATATTCATCCATCAGGACATCAAGGCCCGGTTCAATGATATTGAGCAGATGCAAAGAAGCATCATGTTTTCTGGCAATAGTAACGGCCGTGTCTAAAGCATTTAAAGAAGTATGGCTAAGATCAATTGGAACAATGATCTTTTTAATTGCAAAAGGGCTCATGTCACTTTGTTTTTAAGTTCACAAATGGTGTGACTTTGGTTTTCTTTTCCAATGCGTTCTTTAATTCGATATTTACCGATAGAACAGAATCGTTCCGGATAAGAAGTTCCCTGTTTTGTTGCTGGTAAAATCGTTTTTGCTGATATAGAAAACCTGAAATAAGAATAAGAAGGAAAATAATTCCTGTGAGCAGCAAATATGCAGACCTCGTTTGTATGGATATCTTTCTGATCAACAGGTGCAAGTTCACCTGTGTTTTTAAGGGTATGGTTAATACAGGATTAAAAAAATATTAGAATTTAGAGGAGCGAAGAGAATGGGCTGCCGGAAGTTGTATGGTGAAAACAGTTCGTTTTCCCGGTTCCGAGCTTACCTGTATAGAACCTTTATGAATTTTAATGATGCGATCGGTCAATGATAATCCTAAACCAAAACCACCGGCAGTGCGGTTTTCTTCCATGCGGTAAAAGGGCTGAAATATATTCTCCAGTTCTCCGGCTGGTATGCCCGGCCCTTCGTTTTGCACAGCAATAAAAATAGCATTGTCCTTTGCCTGCAGGTTTACTACGGCATGCTGGTCGTAGGAATATTTACAGGCATTGATCACTATGTTTTTTATGGCCGTAAGCAGCAGGGCTTCGTTTCCTAAGACCAGTAAGTTTTCTTCTTCCTCCGGTAGTTCATCAAACTGAATTAATACAGAAAAAGAAGGATTGGTTTTTACTACTTCGGAGGGCAGACGAAGAAGGATCTCGTCAATGCGGATGACATCGATTTCCAGGCCCCCGGGATTGCCGGATGCTTTGGCAAATTCCAAGAGGGTCTGCGTTAATTTATTCATGTGTCTTACATCCTGGTAAACCGATTGCATCACATTACAATAGTCTTCCGGGCTCCGCTCACGTTGCAGGGTAATTTCCAGTTGGCTGGAAATGGATGTAAGGGGAGTAGATAATTCATGAGAAGCGTTGGAAATAAAGCGGCGCTGAAGCTCAAAACTTTCCTGCAGACGGTTCAGCAGGTCGTTAACCGTATGCGACAGCTGGTACCATTCATCCTTTGTTTTCCCGGTTTGGATGCGGCGGGCAAGGTTTTGTGCAGAAATTTCAGCCACATCTTCACTTATTTTCTTGATAGGCTGCAGCAGTCTTCCGGAAAAAATATAACCACTGACCAAAATGAAAATGTTGCCCACTAAAAAACTCAATATTAAAATCTTAAGCAGGTTGCTAAGGTTTTCCTTGGCATCTGCATCTTCGGCCGCACTTACAATAACAATTCTGGTGTTGTGATCGGTATAATGGTATGCGACCGCTTCTTTTTTTCCGCTTACAAAATAGTATCTGCCTTTTACTCTTGCTTCATCTAGTATTTCATTGTCAACATGCAGGGTGTCCTCCGGTGCATCACTATACTCATAGATCTTGCGGTCCTGGAAGTCATAAGCCTGTACGGTTTTTCGTCTGAGCGAGATAGTGGTGGAAGAATCTATAAGGTTCAATAACTTCTCATCAAAGATCTCTTTTTGGCTCAATAGCCTTGCTGTAGTAATGCTTCTGTTGGTAAGCCTGGATTTGATATTGCTAAGCCTTTGCTGGTACGAAAAATAATAGATGCTTATACACACACCGCTAAGGATGACAAATGCCAGCAGGGAGAAAAGAAAAGTAATTCTCAGACGTACCGGCATTCTTCAGGTTTTTTCTTTTAAGCAATAGCCCAGGCCCACCTGGGTGTGGATGAGTTTTTGGTCAAAGCCCTTGTCCACCTTGTTTCTGAGGTAGGAGATATACACATCAATGACATTGGTATTGGTGTCAAAGTCAATGTCCCACACATTGATGGCAATGGCCGCGCGGGAGACCACCTTGTTTTTGTTTCGCAGCAAATACTCCAGCAGCTGAAACTCCTTGGCGGTAAGCGAAATGACCCGGCCCTGGCGGCGCACCTCCCGGCTGTCGAGGTGTAGCTCCAGGTCGCCGGCGCCCAACACCCGGCCCTGGGGCAGGTGCTGGTCCAGGGAGCGTTTGAGCAGCACCCGCAGCTTCACCAGCAGCTCCTGGAACTCAAAGGGCTTGACCAGGTAGTCATCGGCGCCGGCGTCATAGCCCTCCAGCTTGTCCTCCAGGGCGCCCAGGGCGGTCAGCACCACCAGGGGAATGCGGGGGTTGCGGGCCCTGATGCGCCGGCACAGCTCATAGCCGTTGAGCCCCGGCAGGTTCAGGTCCAGCACCACCAGATCAAAGGCGTGCTGGTCAAAGAGCCGCAGGGCAATGAGCCCATCATAGGCCACCTCCACCCAAAAGCCCTGCTCCGAAAGGCCCCGACGCAGGGTATCGGCAATCTTTTTTTCATCCTCCACCAGTAAAATGCGGCGTTCGTCCATAGTATTTCAGCGTCTAATTTAACCCTTCAGGGGAAGCAGACCAATTCTTCAAAGTTCTGAATGTTTTTAAGAGAAGTTGAATTCTAATCAATTTCTAATGTCATAAACCGTGCTGCATCAGTTGGTTTATTCATTTTTGGGGTGGTAAATACCTCATAATTAAGTTCATTGGTACCCCAGTGAATGAAAAGGCCCTGTTTTTACAGGGCTTTTGCATTGTGCAAGGCAACTTTCCGGATCCGGTTTGAAATTTGATGATTCCATATTTATCACAACTTCACACTGAAATCATGGCTTAAGCTTCTATTATTACGCATCATAAAGCAGATTTCTCAAACACAGCGAATGACAGCCATCTCAACTTCTGATTGTATTCCTTACACCGTGGTTTTTCCAACTATTATTATAATTGAAGATGATTGCGACGATGCAGATTTTCTAATGGAGGCATTCAAAGAAGTTTCACCGGGGTACATCACTATTTGTTTTAGCAGTGCTAAAAACTTATTTATTCACCTGGATACCTTGACGCAAAAAGAACTTCCTTGTTTAATTGTGATAGATGTAAACATCCCTCTCATCAATGGCATCGCCATTTTGGATATGCTCCAGGCGAATGAACGGTATGCCTTCATTCCTAAGCTTGTATATAGTCATTCTTCCAATCCGCGTGACCGGCAGGATTCCTTTACTGCGGGTGCTTTAACCTATATCAGGAAGCCCAATTCCATGGCTGAAATAAGAGAAAATGCAATAGAAATGCTTTCTTATTGTAAGTAGTCTGCCTTCGCTAAAAGATTTCTTTGTGCTCTCGGGCTGTAAAAAACACCTTTTAAAATGGGTGATTTCACGGTTTTTTGAAAAAAAGGCCCTTCCTACCTTAGCCTCAGGTTTTTCATAGGATATTGGATTTAAACAGGGGCTGAATTTCTATTCCGGCCCCTTTATTTAGCCCGGTTACCAGAATGTGTACAAAGGCCTTTCGTAAAAATAGCTGTCCTGCTGTAACCTGTACTGATTTTGTACGTCATAATCGATAACAAATGATAAACCCCAAACGATTTATGAAACACATATCATTTTTTAAGGAATACTCTTCTATATTTATTATCCTTTTCAACATCCTGTTGTTCTTTCTTATTGTTCTTTTTATGTCTTATTGAAGTTTGGAGGAAGATAAAAGAAACACGGCTGCCAAGATTATCGCGGCCTTTCATTCCGTTATAAAAGTTAAATTCAGGTTTGAGGAAAGTTCCCAGGAGTTTATTGCAGGCTCCAGACTTTTGTGATCTTATACGTTTGACTGTTGGAAAGCGTAATGTAGGTTTCCGTCTTAAATGTATCGGAAGTAAGGTACGTGATCTTTTCGAAGGAAGAAGTCGAACCGCTGGGAGCCCAAACCAGTGTGGTGGTACCATCCAGCCGCCAGGTGCCGGTTTTTGTATCGGCGCAGTTTAGTTTATACGTGCCGGAATAGTTAGTGTTGAATTGGTAAAGATTATCTTTTTGGCAGGCGGACCAGGTACTGTATATATCCGTTTCGCTGGTGCCGTTTCCATCCCAGTCATGTGCCTTGTCCGATGAAATTGCTGTGATTTTCCATTTGCCTATCAATTGTGCAACAGAATAACCCTGTGGAAGGTTATTGGCTTCTACTTCTACTTTATAGCAGGATGGAAAAATACCAATCAAAAGAATGAAACAGAGTAAAGAGGAAAAGGGTTTCATATACTATGGAAATATAAAAAAAGTTTTTCATAAGGTAAAGTCTTATTGTTTTTTAACTACCGCAGCGTTAAGCATTTTTATTTTTGATTCGGGTATGGACTACGAGTGGCGTCCTACACAGACTTTTCTATCGTGAGTGGTGAGTCGTACCAACCTGCTGTCTGGAAAACCATCGTGAAACGTGAGACGTGAGACAACAGCAGCCTCTTTCCCTTCTATCATCTATCAACTATCATCTGCCATCCTGATAGCCGTTTGGTAAAAGAGCGCCTCTGTTGTGTAACAAGGCACAGAAAAATTAAATTTTATATTTTAGGGTAAGAAAAACTTCCGGCTGGGGCATGCAAATCCAAACTGAACCTGTGGTGAATACGGTTAAAGAAACCTTTCAGTTTTACATAAAAGACTTACGCTTTCATTATGGTGGAGTAAGCTTCAGGCATTTTATGCCTTCGCTGCAAAAGCGGGTTGACTTTACCATCATCAATTATAATATAAGAGAAGAGTTTGATGCAGTGAAGAATTATTTCATCAACGTGTTTAATACAAAAAAAATAGAGGTAAATGCCATCATCCAGATCATAGACGGCACACCAAAACTTATTGAAGCGTATTCGCCGCAAATAGCAAGTATAGACGAAAGACTGCTTCAAACAGTAAAGTTTGAATTTGTAAAAGATGTAAGCACCAAAAAAATAAGGATAGAAGATGAACGGACCGTGCTCACAATGGAAGAATTTTTTGAGGCCCTGGCCGGCGAAACAGCAAAGGCATCTGCACTTTACACAAACGAACGGGAACTTGCAGAAGACCTGATGAAGATCGGCAATGCAAAACACTACCACCACCTGCGTTTTCTTTCAGGGAGACATGCCTATAAAATAATGCGGCTCCGTTTTATTTTAAAACCCTTCTCTTTTCTTTTTCTTATAGAAGGCGAGAAGCACTATCACCTTATTTGGGAAACATTAAACACGGAAGAAGCAACCTACATATGGACTGTTGACAAGGATAAATCGAAATTAAAACCAGCACTTCAAAAAGTAGGAGAGGTTATTAATGCAATTAAGACCTTAGGAAAAAAGGCGTACCTGGCTTCTTCAGAAGAAGGTTACAGGAGAGTGCTTCATCATTACAGGCTGGGAATAGAAGGTTTTATAAAATGGAAGGACGATTTGGAGAGTTCACTTACATGAAAAGTGGTTTTAAAAAGAGAGTAAAAAAGGTACCGCTTTAAACCTAAAGTATGATTTAATATGTACAGGCGTTTATTCCTAACCGTTGAAAGGCGTTTCTGGTAAAAATCTTTTCTTTTTTCTTGACATGCATTTAAAGTCCCGGTTTGTGGCACAATCTTTTATTGTTATTAAAGTAGTTCTCTTGGCATTTTTTATCATAGGTAAGTAACCTGCTTTTGCCCTTTAAAAGCTATAATAATGATCCGGATTACCCTTTGGGTTACTTACCTTTTTTGATGCTATTGATGTACAAAAAGATTCACTTCATTGGTAACCTGCTGTTGATTAATGTAGTTGAAACAATGCCGTTATATTTCATTGAATATCATTGAAAAGAAATCTTTCTTTTCAATGAAATAAAGAAAGGCAACGGAAAATCATTTTCAAATAGAGTTCTGTCCATATTTTAGCCAAATCTATATGCTGGCATTGCTGTTGCAATGATGGATAAGCTGAATTGACTAATTCTAATTTTTGAAACATGAAGAAATACATTTTAATCAGTTGTTTATCAGCCACGGTTCTGCTCTTTCAGAATTGTGCAAAAAACCCGGTTACGGGTAAAAGCCAGGTGGTATTAATGTCTGAAGCTCAGGAAATTGCCATGGGCAAGGAAGCCGACCCCCAGATCATTGCCCAATTTGGTTTGTATGAAGATTCGACCCTGCAACGCTTTATCAGGGAAAAGGGAAAACAGATGGCGGCCATCTCTCACCGTCCTAATCTCGATTACCAATTCCGAATAGTAAACTCCGATGTAGTGAATGCCTTTGCCGTGCCCGGAGGCTACGTGTATTTTACAAGGGGCATCATGGCGCATTTTAATAATGAAGCTGAATTTGCCGGCGTGCTGGGGCACGAGATTGGGCATATAACGGCCAGGCATTCGGTGGCGCAGCAACGCAACCAGTTGTTGGGACAATTGGGCATTATTGCGGGTATGGTCATTAATCCCAACCTGGCTCAATTTGCCGATGCTGCTTCGCAGGGGTTAGGACTTTTATTATTAAAATATGGCCGCGATGCCGAACGCCAGTCCGATGAACTGGGTGTGGAATACTCCTCTAAAATTGGGTACGATGCCCACCAGATGGCGCATTTTTTCAATACACTGGAGAGACAAAGTGCAGAAAGCGGCGCCGCAGCACTACCTGCTTTTTTATCAACGCATCCTAATCCCGGCGAAAGAAATGTTACCGTGGAAAAACTGGCAACCGAATGGCAGCAAAAATTAAATCTTACCAGTGCGCAGGTAGCCCGCAATTCTTATTTGCAAAAAATTGAAGGCCTTATTTACGGTCAGGACCCAAGAGAAGGTTACCTGGAGAAGGGGGTTTTTTATCATCCGGTTCTGCGCTTCCAGTTTCCTGTTCCTGCCAACTGGAATTACCAGAACACACCACAACAGGTGCAACTGGCTTCTGCAGATGGAAAAGCGTTAATGCTTTTGAGACTGGCACAAGGCAATTCTTTGCAGGAAGCTGCCAATGCTGTACTACAGCAATTTCAAATGCAGGCGGTTGAGTCAAGACAGGTTTCTGTAAACGGGTTAAATGCTTTGGTCATGGTGGCCGATCAGCCGCAACAGCAACAAGGCGCAACGCTTAGAACGTTGTCTTATCTTATCCAATACGGTGGCGCCATTTATCATCTTATCGGCGTTTCTTCCATCAATGATTATAATAGCTACTCCTCCTTGTTTACGAATGTTATGCAGGGCTTCAGAGAACTTACCGATGCTTCGAAACTGAATAAAAAACCCGAACGTGTTCACATAAAAACCGCATCGCAAAATACTACCCTGCAACAGGCATTAAAGCAGTTTAATGTACCTGATGCAAGAATGGAAGAACTGGCGATACTCAATGGAATGAAGCTTACGGATAATCTTGCCAAAGGAACGTTGTTCAAAATAATTGGAGAATAAGGCAAAGTTTCAAAACGGTATTTATTTGTAGCGTTTTCAAATTTTGTATTGTGCTTTCGATGGTTAAATGAAAAGGTGTGTACTACCCAAGGCTATAAAGATGGCAGATGATAGTTGACAGATGGTAGAAGGGATAGAAGCGATTGTTTCTGTCTCACGTCTCACAATTGCTTCCTTGATAGCGGTTTTGTATAAAATAGAATGCTGAGCCTGTTTTGGTATTTAATTTGTTTTTGTTTTACAAAAATTGAAAACTGTGGATTCAAACGTAAGACAAATGGCGACAAATGAAATAGAACAACACATTAGCGAACTGGAAGAGGCTTATGCAGAGGCCTTAAAAAATCATGCTGATGTGCATGAGCTGAGCAGGATCTGGGTAAGAATAAAGGAACTAAAAACAGAGCTCCAAAAACGGGAAGATGGATTGTAAGATCCATCTTCCCGTTTTTTTATGCTACCCTGAAAGAACTTACACAGACATTTGAAATAAAATGAAACAATTATACTAAAAGCTCTGCCGGAAATTGAATGCTGAAACTAGCCCCTTTACCCGCCTCCGACTGGGCACTGATTTGCCCCCGGTGCATTTCCACAATTTTTTTGCAGAGTGAAAGGCCAATGCCATTGCCATCGTAAAGGGCTCTTTCATTTAAGCGTTGAAAAAGATGAAATATACGATCGGTATATTTTTGATCGAAACCAATTCCATTGTCACTTACTGTAACTTCAAAAAAAGATTTGTCATTATTAGTAATAAAATTATTGCTAACAGAAATATTGATGACCGGTGCCATACCCGGTTTTGAAAATTTCAAAGCATTTTGAATAAGGTTATAAAAAAGGCGGTTGATCTGCGAAGAAACCCCTTTAATAACAGGCAGCCTATCGTGCCTGATAAGTGCTTCTTTATTGCTGATCATTAATTCAAGGTCCGATTTAATATCTTCTATAATAACATTAAGATCAATGGGGGTAAATTGATCAAATGATTTTGTTTCCTTGCTGTATTCTAAAAGGTCTTGTACAATACTGTTCATTCTTGTAGTGGACTGGCTGATCTTGGTCAGGTATTTTTTCCCCTGCTCATCCAATTGCTCCTGGTTTCTTTCTAAGAGCAGGTTCGAAAAAACCTGGATCTTTCTTAGCGGTTCCTGCAGATCGTGACTGGCAGCATAGGCAAATTGTTCCAGTTGGTCGTTGTATTGTTTTAAAGAAAGATTGGCTTCTTTTGTTTGCTTATGCTCGGTGATATCCACCAGCATATTTACAGCACCAATTAAGTCCCCGTGTTCATTGAACATAGGATCCGGGTGGGGCAATATATTTCGTCTTACGCCGTCGGGTCTTTCCACAACGATCTCTACCCCGCGAATGGATCGCCCCTCTTTAAGTGTTAAGGCCATAGGACATTCATCTAAAGGAACGGGCGTTCCATCAGCCTGAAAAATTTTCCACGAACCGCACCACAGATCAGTACCTAGTTCCGGAACTCTTCCCCAAAGAGAGGCTGCGGCGTCATTAAAAAAGGAAATAAAGCCCTGGGCATTGCAGGTGTATATCGCAACAGGTAAGGCCTGAATTAATTGCTGATAGTAATATTCATTCCGGGTAGAAGGAAGGACATTAGCAAAGGTTTCGACACCTTCTGAAAAAGAGGTTTTTTGCACTATTGGGAAGATTAAGGGTTCAATAATAGGCTACAAGGTACAGGAATCAGTCTTTAAACCTCATGTGAAAATCATAAACTTTTCCAAACTATCATACGCATAGCTGGTTGGTCTGCTCACCCGCCTGATCAGCCTATTGACCATTTTTGAAAATACGAAAGTGCACTTGTATTGAGGAGTTATAAGAAGGTAACGCTGAAGGAAGTTTTCATTTTCTATTTAGCCTTAATAGCTTTTGGAACGGGGCTGGAATTGTGTTGCGGGCAGTGAAATTAATTCATCAAGGCAAGCACATCAATTTTCCGCAGGTAAGGTTCCAGTTGATCAATATCATCAAAACTCTTCAGCAGATCGGCCTTTTGAGTAGAACGGTCATAGTACACTTCTACATAAAAACCATCAATTTGAAAAAGCAGGATATTCCAGTCCATAGATCTTCTTTCCAATAAGAACACCCCCTGGTGCTTAATCATTTGTTGTTGTACATACTTGGAGCAGGAGCGAAACTGTTGCAAGGTCATAAAAAAATATTATGAAATTTAGCTTTCAAACGGAATGCCCGCGATTAGATTTTTTAATTAAGAGTATCGCTTAAAAAGGCAAGAAAAACTTGCGCAATAGCTTACACAAATCGAACAGGTTTGTCCACACTTTATCTTTCTTATAGTAAGGATGGCCGGACGTTCTGTTGTCTGCTTTTTGTGAAAAATGAAGAGGCTTTGTTTACATGGAAACGTATTTCGCCATCCTGGTAAATGAGTTCAGGATTTAATTACCAGGGTAAGAAAGCGTAACTTTGAAAAATTTTTAAAGTTTAAAAGCTAAACCTGTTTTATGTGTGCAGCTAAATCCGATGGAAAGCCAAATCTTGTTTTAAGTATACTGCAAAACAAATGTCCCCGTTGCCGGAGAGGAGAGTTATATAAAACAAGTAATCCCTATAAGTTGAAAAGTTTCATGAAGATGTATGAACGTTGCCCTGTTTGCGGACAGCCGTTGGATATGGAACCGGGCTTTTATTATGGAACCAACATGGTAAGTTATACCCTGGCCGTGCTTCTGAGTGCTTTCACTTTTATTGCCTGGTGGATCATTATTGGTTTTTCTTTTCAGGATAATCGTTTTTTTTGGTGGATGGGGGTAAATGCTTTTTTACTCATTGCCTTACAGCCGCCACTCATGCGTTTGTCAAGAACTGTATGGCTGGCCTTTTTTGTGCCGTATAGTCCCAATTGGCACCAGGGAGATATCATTGAACCGGAAAGGGTTAACAAAGAGCATATGAACAACTGGTAGGTCAAAAACTTTCTGCTTAATTTAATGATGATTCATATATAAGCTGATTCTTGTTTCCATGTCCTGCTACCAGTATTCCAGCCATAGAATCCAGGCATAATTGAAGAGGTTATGTAGTCAGTATGCATGCTTTGGTATTATTTTTTTGTAGTTGGCTACAGAAAGTATTTTAAAACTTTACATCATGGCAGACAAGGAAAAGAACCGTGGAAGCCAGAAAGGTAACCAGGGTCAAAATCAGCGTGACCAACGTGGTCAGCAAGGCAGTCAACAACAAACCAGCGGCCAGGGCGGTCAGAGCCAGAGCGGCCAGGGCAGAAGCGGTCAGGACCAAATGGACCAGGGCTCACGTAGCAGTAGCCAGGGTCAGGGAGGCCGTGGCGGTAATCGCTGATTCTAGAAAAAAGAATATGCCTGTATTGCAGGCATATTCTTTTTGGATGGTTGCTTATTACTCTTACTTCCATTAGCCGGTACTCCATTTTATCAAATCTTGATTTAAAGCGACAGACCACAACTGTTAATAGCAAACCTTAGGGGAAATCTTTGTGTCAGATCTTCCTAAAGAAGTAAACTGGCTTAAGCCTCAGACTACAGTACTTCAGAAATACTATAATCTCATCTGCGAATCTGAAATTTTCTTTTCCATGCAAAAGAGACAGAAGGAGTTTTATTCGCCGGCTTCCATTATCTAAATCTGTCTTTGGAATAGGGTGAAAAGATTAAAAAATGATTACGATCAATTTTTTCGGCAGTTTCATCACCCATTTCTTATAGTAAAAAATTATAACAGAGTGTAGAAGTTGTAAACGATCCATCTTCCCAATTTAGCTTCCATAAATTTTTAAAAATATAGTAGGGGTAAATCATTATTAATGCTGTAAAATCTTTAATTTGGTTAACAGGTTGATTTAAGGTTCAATTTACAATAGCCACCGGAAGTCTTGAACTCTTCCTTTTCCCGCACCCGGAAAACGCCATATCTACACCCTGCCTTAAGAAATTGAAAAATTCAATTCATTTATTAACAAAAACAGCTGGGTTTGCAAGAACTGAAAAAAAATGAAATCGCCTCTAAAACTGAAGGGCTTTCAGGGAAAAGTGTTACTGTTTTTATTAATTCAACTTTTGTTTTTCTCTCAGGAAACTGGTATTGGGATCTCTATGCCGATGCTGTTTTCTGTAGTGACGTGATGCTGTCTATGCCTGTCGAATTTACGGGTACCAAGGGCATTGTTCATCCCGATGACTTGCAGGGGCTGAAGGAGCACCTTAATGGTTATGGCGAAGTAATCAAAGATCTTCAGTTCAGGATTGTTACTACTTATGGCGAAATAAAAACACTGATAGGCCAGAACATTTCAGTTGAAGAAAATAAAGAAGGCTTTGAAAAGCTGCAGGAAAATTTAATGCGCACCGTAACGGATGCAAAAGAGTATGAAAATTTTCAGTTGCTGAAAGAAGTGTATGGAAAAGCCGAAAAAGACACCCAAACAGGTGTATGGTTTTACAACAGCGTAACCAACAAAACATGGTATTCCGATTATGTGTTTCGCCTCTACGACCTGCTTCCCCAAAGCCTGAATGCACATCTTCATACTTTTCATTCGTTTATACATCCCGATGAGAGAGATATAGTGACAGAGTTTGTTGAGAAGGCTTATAAACAACGTACGCCACTTCATCTTGAATACCGGATCAACACGCCTCTGAAAGAAAAGTTTATTCTGTATAAGTCTCATTGGTTCTTCACGTCAAAAGGAGAAGCCGTGTTAGCCGGAACCCTCAGTGATATAACCGAGCAAAAGCTGGCGGAGCAAAAACTGGAAGCCGCGCAAAATGCAGCTGCATTTCATAAGCAGTTAATGCAGATGGATGAACAAAATATCAATCTGGGACATTGGCATGTGAACCTGCTCACCCGCAAATCTTTTTGCTCAGATAATGTATACCGCATTTATGGAGTAAAGCCGGCAGCCGTACCGGCAGGCATTGGTGCTTTTATCAATTATGTTTATCCCGATGACAGAGAACTGGTGACCGCCGCCGCCAGGCAGATGATGGATGAACACAAGGCGCCTGAATTAGATTACCGTATTATCCGCGCCGATGGCAAGATGCGTTATGTCAGTCTAAAAAGCAGGTTACTTGTTAGTGGCGGAGAAATGGTGATGGCGGGCTCTGTACAGGATGTAACGGCGCAAAAAATGCTGGAGAAAAAGATGAGGGAGCTAACAGAAGAAGTATCCATCAATACGCTGGTGCACCAGCAGGCAGAAGAATCGGCAGGAACGGCATGCTGGGTCTTCAATATCAACAACGGTAAATTTAAATGGAGTGATAATTTCTATAAACTGTTAGGATTTAAGCCCGGTGCCACCGAGATGACCGAAAAGCATTTAATTCTTTTTGTTCATCCTGATGATCAGAAAAAATTTACGCAGGAACTGGCTATTGCACAGAAACAGCTTAGCGATTCAGAATTTGAGTTCCGTATGTTGCACCGTGGCAATATAAAATATATGAAGGCATCGTTGCGCATACTGCCCAATGGTGACGAACATCTTCTTGTTGGCACACTGCAGGACGTTACAGATAAAAAAATGCTGAAAGAGCAATTGCATCAACAGTTGCAATTGGCCGAATCCCTTGCCGGAAGTGTTTTGGACAGAGTTATTATAACAGATGTTAACCACAACATTGTTTTATGGAATAGCCAATGTGAAGCTTTTTATAAAACGAAAGTTGATGATGCTATGGGCAAGAACTTCTTTGATGTATTTCCAAAGCTAAAGTCGGAACAGGAGCTGGCCTTATTCAATAGCGTTTTAAAAGGTGAGACGGTTCATTTAACTACACTTCAGTCGGTAACTGGAAATGGATATTACGACCTGCACCTGCTTCCCCTGTGGTGCGAAGAAAAAACGGCAGTAACTGGTATTATTCATATTGTGCATGATGTGACCAAAGAATTGGAATTGCGCAAAAACATAAATGAGCGCCTTCGTTTTATTGAAGGATTAGTAGAGGCATCGGTTGACAAGATTATAGTAATGGACCGCAATATGAATTACCTGGTATGGAATAAGCGCTGCGAAGAATATTACGGTTTAAAAAAAGAACATGTCATAGGTAAAAATATCCTGGAGGTCTTTCCGGGCAGCTTTAATGAGCCGGCCTATGCTGATTTTAAAAAAGCCCTGAAGGGGGAAACCGTCTATATACCGGCTGATGAAGAAACACCAGAGGCCTTCCATCACGAAGTGTACCTGGTACCTGTAAAAAATGATACAGGAGAAGTGATCGCGGTGCTGTGGATACTGCATGATCTTACCAAAGAAATGCAGTTGCTGAAACAAAAGCAAAAAGCCGATGTTCTTTTGAACTCTATCAATGAAGTGTGTTTTGAACTGGATGAGGACTTCAACTTTATTTATGCCAATCGTAAGGCGTTTGATTTCTGGGATAAATCTCCGGAGGAGGTTTTGGGTAAAAACATTTGGGACGTATTTCCCGAAACCGTTGACACCACTATTTATCATGCGCTGCAAAAAGCCTTTCTTACGAAAAACCAAGATCCTGCAAGAGGCATTTTATCCTACAAAGAAAAAATGGGTATTTATAAATGTGCATCCATCCTCATCCGGATTGATTGTGCTTTATTTTGATATTAGCAAACAAGTGCAGGCCCGCAAAAAAGCCCTACAGGCCGAAGAAAAAATAAAAGAGACCAAAGACCTGTTGGAACAAACTAGCCCAGGCTACACCCGATGCCCTTATGATTTTTAACCGTCAACAGCAACAACTGATTTTGTTGAATAGTTGTTTAGGCGACTGGACAGGCTGTACTAACGAAGAGATGATGAACATGGGTATGAACGAGTGGTTTACGTTTATTCATCAGGATGACAGGGAAAAGCTAAGTTACCTTATTGAAAATATGGGCTCTGTTCCGGACGGAAAAACTGAAACGCTGGAGTACAGGTTAATAACAAGAAACGGAAAAACACTTTGGATAAAGAGCCGCTCTAAAGTATTTAAAAGAAATACAGAAGGAGAGGTAACGCATGTTCTAACGGTATTGCAGGATGTTACAGAGGAAGTAGAACTGCGTCATCAATTGATTGACCGTTCTATGTTTATAGAAACCCTGATCGATAATAACATAGATCGTTTGATGGTGCTTGACCGGGAGCTCAAAATGATTTCATGGAACAAACGCTGTGAGGAGAGCTATCATCTTACAAAAGAACAGGCAATTGGCCGGCCCTTTGCAGAGTTGTTTCCGAGGGGGATCATGGAAAATGCTGAACTGATGCATGCTATAGAGCAGGCAATGCAAGGGATAACACAACACATTGCTGCGCGGAGGGAAATATATAATCATATCTACAGTGAAATATTTTGTATTCCATTAAAAAATGAAGAAGGAGAAGTGTACGCTGTCCTTATCCTGCTTCATGACATCTCGAAAATGCTTCAGGCAAAAAATGAATTAGAAGAACTGAACAAAACCCTGGAGCAAAAGAACAAAGAACTCGAAGAAAAAAATGAAGAGATCACCTCCTTTGCTTTTATTGCCAGCCACGACCTGAAGGAGCCCTTACGAAAACTATACACTTTCAGCGATTGGCTGCTCCAAAGGGAAACGGACAGCCTTTCAGAAATGGGAAGGCATTACCTAAAAAAGATCTCCAATTCTGTGCGCCGCATGGATATGCTGATCGAGGATGTATTGGTATTGACAAAAATTGATTGGGATAAAAAAGCTCCGTCAAAAATTGATTTGAACGCCATTTTATCACGTGCTGTGGGTGATATGAAAGAGTATATAAAGGAGCGGGGGGCCGAGATCGTAACAGAAGAACTACCTGTGATCGAAGGACATGATAACCAGGTATTTTATCTTTTTAAAAATCTTTTAGATAATGCTGTTAAGTTTCAGCCTTCCGAAAATCAGCCTTTGGTTAAAATAACAGCAGAACAAGTAGAGGGCCATCAGATTGATGACAAGAAGGCCGGGGGGAGCATTGATTATTACAAGATATCATTTGAAGATAACGGGCTGGGGCTTGATTCGAAGTATTTCAAAAAGATCTTTCAGGTTTTTCAAAGATTGCACAATAAAAACGAATATGAAGGAACGGGTATGGGGCTGGCCATTTGCAGAAAGATCATGCAAAACCACGGAGGTTTTATTAAAGTGGAAAGTGAACCCGGCAAAGGCTCTGTATTTAGTTGCTATTTCCCCGTCATATAAAAACAACCAGGCCCAATTGCTTATTACAAAAGCCATCGAAAGATGGCTTTTAATTTACATTGAAAAGTTTCTGTGGCCACTTCCTGCTTTCCAATGCCCAGGAAAGAAAATTGTAGCATAAAAACTTTTGAGTTGAACATGGAAATGACTCATTGAATATTGGCTGTGTAACTGCTTCAACAGTCAAGCATTTTTTCTTCCATAGTCAAACAGTAATCTTCGTAACTTAATAGAGCCTATCCCTCCTAAAGCTCTTCTGTACTTTTTGGGAATTTTATCTCATACTACTTATTTCTTAAACACTAAATCTTCCAAAATGAAACAGCTACTGATTGCCTTTTTTGTAATGGCGCTTTTGTGCCAGCCTGCCATCAGCCATGCCCAGGACACTACAGCAATAACAAAGAGTAAGGCTCAGGGTAAGGAAATGAAAATGAAGCATAAGATGAAAAATGATATGAAAGGGGAGATGACGACGGATTATCCTTATACCGCGGAATATTCGTCCCGGTTCGAAATGGGAAATCCAAAATACAGCAAGATGGTCCTGGAATTATGGAAAGACTGGGATAATGGCCAGTTAGAGACGCACCAGGATTATTTTTCTGATACCCTAACGTATCAAACTTCAACCGGCGAAATGATAAAGGGAAAAGATAAATTCCTATCCACAGGTAAGCAAAACCGGGATATGTATTCGAATGTGAAGAGTAGTTTAGAAGTTTGGATCCCTCTTAAAAGCATCGATAAAAACCAGGATTGGGTAGCCGTTTGGGGCCGCGAAGATGATACCGACAAGAGCGGAAAAATGACATCCAACATGATCCAGGAAATATGGGGTTTCAATAAAGACGGAAAGATTGTTTTTTACCGCCAGTACACTGCAGTGCCACCAAAAGAGTAAACCACTATAAATTTTACAGAAACGATTCTTCTCCAATGGATCACTTGGGGGATGAGGCTGGTCATTCAAATTGCCTGTTCATCAATGGCAGGCAATTTGAATTTATATCCAAAATCTTAGTATGAAAAGAACATTGTTTTTAGCCGCTATGTCGGTTGCCGTATTTAGCTGCGCCGATGGAGGTACTAACACAGGTACAACAGACAGTACACATACAACAAATACAACTGGGGGGACGGAATCTTTGCCTGCAAATGATTCAGGAACGGGTGTGAGCACCGGTGAAGGCACCACCACAAGTGGTACCAGCACCGGCAGTAGCAGTTCTCATACTACGGACACTACAGGAAATCATAAAAATTCAGGAAGAGATTCTACTCCCTAATTGTTTTCGTTTGGTATAATGATTTCCTGGTTAATAAAACTCCACCTGATCAGAGAGGTTCATGTCAGTAAACTGCTGAATCATTAAGCAACTTTCCTCTTCTCTTTTTTTTCTTCATGCAGATACCGGTTCAGCGCATTTTCCAGGGGAGGTAGCAAGTGACCTCTTTCACTGCTTAAAACACTGTAAGCCGGCCGCCGGGCTATATAGTTCATTTCGCTGGAAGCAACGGCATGAATAAAAGACTTATCAAGATCAAATCCTTCTGCAATGCTATAGGCTAAATCGGCCCAGGTAATAGCTCCCTGGTTGGCTAAATGCCAAATGCCGCTTGCCTTATCAATCAGTATATCAAGTGTGGCGTGAACCAGGTCAGGAACATAGGTCGGTGAAACAAACATATCTTTTGCCACAGTAACGGGTTCGTATTGTTGCAGGCTTTTGCGTACGTGATATGCAAAATTGTGTTTGTCCCACGGTCCAAAAAAGGCGCTGGTTCGAATGATAAGAGAAGACGGAGCTTCTTTCAGCACATCTGCTTCGCATCGGGCCTTACTTTCTCCATAAACATTTAAAGGGTTCGCGATGTCCGTTTCTACATAAGGACTATTCTTTGCTCCATCAAAAACAAGATCGCTTGAAAAGTTGATCAGCTGCACGCCCCGTTTATGGCAAGCGATAGCAAGGTTGTGTGGACCGCTGGCATTGGCTTTAAAGCAATTGTCGCTATCCCTTTCTGCGTCATCTACACGTACATAACCTGCAGCATTGATAATGGCCCAGGGCTTATACTGTTCAATTACTTTTTCTATTTGGTTTATATCGCTGATGTCACAATCCTGCCGGCTGAGCAATTCGTATGCAATACAGCGTTGATCGCAAATTTTTGCGAATGCCTTTCCCAGCGTTCCGTTTTTGCCAATGATTAAAAGAGGTGCATGAGTATTGGCAGCATTCATGCGGACTTCTGTTATAACAGGCCCGTATAAGATACGGGAACTTCTTTGCCACCAGCCTTTTTCATAAGACAGCGGATGTTTGCATTGGGCTGTTTCATTGATGTCTTTAATAAAATGTGCTAACGCTGTAGGACGCAGATGTCCATTACGCAGATCAAAAGCACCGGGTTCATAATCACCGCCACGCTGGGTTAAAAGCCTGTTCCAGCCATACGAACCTAACAGCGCCCAGGTGGTAATAGCCCTGATGTCTATGTCCTCACTTGTCAGTTTTTTTGCAGATTCCCAGATGTGTTTGAACCATCGCAACTGTTCTTCACGGTGTGAATGGAGGTGAACCTCCGTAATGGCCAGTGGCTTTTGATAACGGTCCCAGGCTTCTTTTAATAAAACCTCAACACCTGTTTCTTCTTCCAGTTCAACACGTACAGCTTCTACATCAACATAGCGGTGACGGCCATTGCCGCCATGTGTATGTTGCGGATACAACTGCAGCCGCTCGTCCAAATACCTTTCTGATGTGAGGTAGTGATTAAACCCAAAGATATCAGGCACACAAGGGTTGTCAATAAAGAATTGAAGATCTTCTTTTGGAATGTGGTGGTCTTTAAAAAAGCTCCACAACTTATGATTGGTAGTAAAGCGGCCGCATAAAATATCATACGTCAGCCATCTTCTTTCATTCTCAAAATCGGCCTGGTATTTAAGCTTTGGTGTACTGTACGTCTTTCCGAGGTCTTCTGTCTGAATGAGCTGCGCCTGGGGATTGATCTTTCTTATTTCCTGCATGGAAAGTACAATGCCTTTTAACTGGTTCAATAGCATGTGTACAAAACTTTTGGCAGAGCCTTGATGCGGATACCAAAGTCCATACAAACCACTAAAGCGTGCCGTGGTCAATGGCTCGTTCACAGGAGTATAATATTGTATCCACGGAAACTGCTCCGCCACCCGCCTGGCATATTGTGCTAACAGGAAGGGGAAGTTGGGATCAGACAAATTGGTAAAGGCTGGTCCGCTGCCATGATGCAGGAGCCCTGCAATGACATCGATGCCTTTCTCCTTCCATCCGGTTAATTGCTTTTTGGTCCAGCTCCAGTCAATAGTAGTATCTATTGCAGGTTGATGTTTTTCCCAAAGTACCGGGTATCTTATTTTTTTTATGCCAAGACCGGCAATAGCATCAATATCAGTGTCGCGGTTGTAATGACCTGAATACTCTAACTGATCAAAAAAATCCTTTTTAACTCTGTTTATTGTGCATTCAACTCCGCCCCAGATCTCAGGATTGTAAAACTGTTTGTCCATTAATAGAAGTTTCAGGTTGTCCTTGCATGATTTTCTTGAAGGTTGTTAATGCCTGGGCCACTACCTGATCCATATTATAATACTTATAGGTTGCCAAACGCCCAACAAAATAGGTGTTGGTCATAGAAGAGGCTAATTGCTGATATTTTTTATAGAGCTCGGCGTTTTCCGGACGCGGTACAGGATAATATGGATCGCCTTCTGCCTTCGGAAATTCGTAAACAATAGCGGTCTTCGGATGCTTTTGACCGGTCAGATATTTAAAGTCGGTAATTCTTGTGTAGAGTTGTTCGTTGGGATAATTCACGGTTCCTGTTGGTTGAAAAACCTCCTGGTCAATGGTTTCAAACTTGAATTCTAAGGAACGGTAAGGAAGCTTGCCGTAACAGTAATTAAAATATTCATCTACAGGGCCGGTAAAGATCAAGCTGTGATGAGGGATGATATCAATGATCTCTTTGTAATCGGTGTTAAGCATTACCTTAATGTTAGGATGCTTCAACATATTTTGAAACATGTTTGTGTATCCATGCAAAGGCATGGCCTGGTAGGTGTCTGTAAAATACCTGTTATCGCGATTGGTTCTGGTTGGCACACGGGCCGTTACACTGGCATCGAGTTCAGACGGATCCAAATCCCACATTTTTCTGGTATAGCCCCTGAAAAACTTTTCATACAACTCTCGTCCCACCTTACTGACCACTACATCTTCAGAGGTTTTTACACCCACTACTTTTTCTGCTTTCGAAGCAAAAAAGCTTTCCACTTCGGCACTGTTCAAGTTGAGGCCGTACAACTGGTTAATGGTATTGAGATTGATAGGAATGGGAACCAACTGTCCATCTACACTACCCAATACTTTGTGTTCATAAGGTCTCCATTCAGTAAACTGGCCCAGGTATTCAAAAACCTCTTTTGAATTGGTATGAAAGATGTGAGGACCGTATTTATGAATTAAGATACCGTCCGTATTAAAATGATCATACGCGTTGCCGCCAATATGATCGCGTTTATCAATAATCAAAACTTTTTTATTGGCTTGCGTTGCTAAACGTTCGGCCAATACACTACCGGCAAAGCCGGCGCCTACAATCAAATAATCAAACATATAATTTCTCCTTCACTTTGCTTTTTACTGATACGGTTTGTTCCAATGTGTCTTCAATATGGCGAACCATCTGGCTCCAGGTTCTGTCCCATGAATTAAAGGCTAAGAAGTCATCAACTTTTTTTAACCAGGCGGATTTTCTTTTTTTCTTTAATTCCTTTTCTGCGGCCTTTATAAATTCTTCTGCATTGCACGCAATGTGCACCAGCTTATTATCGCCGTAAGGTGATACCACATCTTTTATAGGAGTAGAGATCACGGGTTTGCCCGCTGCCAGGTACTCAGGCGTTTTCGTTGGACTGATAAATTTTGTGGATTCATTCATAGCAAAAAGAATGGTTGCTATATCCCAACCTGCTATATAAGAGGGCAGCTCTTCGTATTTTTTTCCACCGAGATAATGAATGTTAGCATGTGTGGGTAAGGTTGCCGGATCTATTTTTACTACCGGGCCAAGTATTACAAAATGCCAGTCGGGTTTTGCTTTTGCTACCTTGTCTAATAAATCAATATCAAATCGTTCATCTACCACACCAAAAAAACCAAAGCGGGGGTGCGGAATGTGCGCCTGGTCAGCAGGATCGTTTTTAACAGTACGGGCAACACCAAAATGATGTTTATCTATGCTGCTGGGAAATGGAAAAATATTGTGGTGATGATTTTTCTTCGATTCATAAATACTATGTCCGCCTGTAAAAACAATATCTGCTTTTTTAAATAATTCTTTTTCCTTTATGGTTAACTCGGGCGGTGCAAATTTGAAAGCCGATAATTCATCCATGCAATCATAAATGACCAGTTCGGGATTTAAATGCTCGGTGAAGGGCAAGGCCATAGGCGTGTAATACCAGCTAAAATAACGGGTGACCTGCATGTTGGTAAACAGGTTGTCTAAAAATTTTCGTTGCCGGTTTTGTATTTCCTTTTCGTTTAAGCCATGTTTTAAAAAGGGTGTTACTATATATAAATTCTCATTGAAGTTTTCTATTTGAAGCTTATCATCACTATCATGAAAAATAGGTTCTTCAATAAAGAAAACCCGTTGATGTTTTGAAAACCTTGTTAATAAATGATGGGGGCGTTGAAATACAAATCCCCACCTAAGATGAGAGAAGCATACTAAATCGATATCGTGCAGGAAAGCACATGAAATGTCTTCAATACTTTTTATCATATGCGTATATATACTATTTACATGCCAGCATTCTTTTAAATTAGAAATAATAATGTGATCTAACTGTTTGAAACCAAGTGTAGAAAATAGTCCTCATGATTAAACGAAGAAAATTTTCAAAACATTTGGCAAGAGGTTTCAGTATGCACGATTAAGAAAGCGGAGTGTAATAGTTGATTCTAAACATTGTGATTGATGATGTGCATAATGACAGATAAAATAAAGAATAGTGTTCTGTTCATTTGTTTTAAGCAGAGGCCAAAAAATAATTGATATACATCTTTAGTTGAAAGTTTAATTATTGAAACGATTAAATAGTTCTGTTCTTTGGAAACAATGATATACTGCTTTTGACTTCCAGTTAAAACAATCTTCTTTGATTTTTCCTCTGATAAGCGTTGACTCTTTAGGCATAAAATAAAAAAAGCGCTGTACGAACAGCGCTTTAAAAAATTGGATTTAAAAAACTAAGCAACCTTGTGAAGCTCTTCGTTTTTCTTTTTTGTAATTTCTTTCAGAAAACTTACTTCCTCAGCTTTATAAGGTTCTCCATTCTCACGGAAAATATCGTGGAACCACAGTTCAGGTTCGTTATCATATTTGGTACTCCATGAATCCCAGGGGCAGTGGGTTTGTGTTTTGCCGGCCACCAATCCCCAGTTATAGGCGCCGATATTATATTTTTTAAATAGCGGTAAAATTTCCTGGAAAGTGCTGTCAAACGGCCTTGCCATATATTCTGTACAAAGCATCGGGCGGTTAAATCTCTTCAAATGCAAAATCCGCTCTTCGGTAAGTTTTGCGTTTTCATAACAGTGAAAACTGATGATGTCGGAATGGGTAAACATGTAGTTGTCCAGTGCTGTAAGCCTGGTATCGCAACTCCAGTCTTCCTTCCAGGGCGCCATGGTAATAGGCTGCGAAGGGTTGATAACCCGTACCCAGTTGATCGTTTTCTTTAACAAAGCCATAGACAGTTCTGCCTTATGCAGGGCATAATCATCGTCTTTATAACTTGTCACGTTCATATTATCCGGTTCGTTGAACAGATCCCAGATCAAGACTCTTTTATCGTCTTTAAAATGAGACACCACTCCGTTAACATAATTATACAAGCTGTCATATTGATCGGGATCATTTAACACATCATAGCCGGGCGATTGCACCCAGCCGGAATTATGCACATTGTGTTTTGGGGCGGGCTGAACCCCTAATTGGGGAAAAGGATTCCATACCGCATCGAAAAGAACCAGCATGGATCGTATGCCGTGCTTGTTTGCGATAGCTAAGAACTCATCAATACGTGCCAGGAAGCCCTGGGGATCCTGCGCCCACAACAAATGATGAAGGAAAACTCTTACAGTATTAAAACCAAGTCCGGCAGCCCAGCCAAGCTCCTCGTCAATGCGTGCAGGATCGAAGGTTTCTGCCTGCCACATTTCCAGTTGATTGATGGCATTGCGGGGGATGTAGTTACATCCTACCAGCCATCCGTTTTGTTCACTCCATTCGGCTGCTCTTGCTTCTGACCAGCGGTGGGCCAGTTCAGGGTCGTGCTCTATAAAAGGCACGGTGTTTTTGGTGGCTAACATATCGTATAGGTTATTAGATTATTCCGGGGTTTAAACGTTACGGAACTAAGACTCAAAATAACTGCAAAGGATAAAAGGTGCAAGCTTGTTTTCGATAAGAATTAATATTCATCGGTGAAACAGCAAATACGCAGGATGAACAGAAGGGCCTTATTTTTACAGGGATAATAAAACCTTTTTAAAGAGCCTCATTTCAAACTTTTTTAAGAAAACAGCAAAGCAATGAACCAACAGATGATACAACAGGTAACAGCAAATTTCAAGGCACGTTTTAACGAAGAACCGGCATTGTTCCGGTCGCCGGGACGGGTGAATATTATTGGCGAACATACCGACTACAATAATGGATTTGTGCTGCCGGCCGCTATCGATAAAGCGATCTATATTGGCATCAGCAAACGCAATGACGATGTGATCTCTTTGTACTCTGAGGAATTCCATGAATCCTTTGAAACGAAAGTTTCCGAGGTGAAGCCAACGGATAAGGGATGGCCAAATTATATCCTGGGTATCGTGGATCAATTAAACAAAAAGGGCCATACGATAACAGGCTTTAACCTGAATATAGACGGCGATATACCCATTGGCTCAGGGCTTTCTTCTTCTGCAGCCGTAGAATGCGCTACCGGTTTTGCGTTGAATGAGGTTTTTGGATTGAATCTTTCCAGATTGGACCTGGCATTTATAGCCCAAAAAGCGGAGCATGAATTTGCCGGGGTAAGGGTAGGCATCATGGACATGTTTGCCAGCCTGTTTGGCAAGAAAGACCATGTGATAAAGCTGGATTGCCAAAGCCTGGAGTATGAATATGTGCCCCTGGTACTGAAAGGGTTTAAAATTGTTTTGCTGAACACCAATGTTAAACATTCCCTTTCCTCATCGGAGTACAATACCAGAAGGCAGCAATGCGAAGAAGGCGTGGCGCTTGTGAAAGAACACTATCCGGAGGTGAAGACCCTGCGGGATGTAACCATGGAAATGCTTTACCAGTACGTAAAGCCCAAAAATGAATTGGTTTACCGGAGGTGTAAATATGTGGTAGAAGAAAACCAGCGCTTGCTGGCTGCCTGCGAAGACCTGAAAAACGGGCATGTGGAGGCCCTGGGTGAAAAAATGTTTCAAACCCATGATGGCTTAAGTAAAGAATACGAAGTAAGCTGCAAAGAATTGGATTTTTTAGTAGACGCCGTTCGTAATAACCCCAACGTTTTAGGCGCCCGGATGATGGGCGGTGGCTTTGGCGGCTGCACCATCAATATTGTGAAAGAAGAAGCCATTGATGGCTTAATCAAAGAGCTTTCGGGGTCGTACAAAGAACAAATGGGGCTTGAACTTACCCCCTACATTGCGCAAACTGCAGACGGAACAAGCAGCATTCATTAGCGATCCTGAATCAGCAGGGTCTCACGTTTTATACCAAACGGCTATCAGAATGATAGATGATAGTTGATAGATGACAGAAGAGAAAAAGGCTGCTTCTGTCTCCCGTCTGCCGTCTCACGTCTCACCTGATGAATCAACTTTCGTTTAAAAACTTATAGATCGTTGTTGATTTAAAAAGATGCCCTGGATTCAACACGGCTGATGGAAAGTTGGAGTGATGCGGGGTATCGGGATAATGCTGTGTCTCCAAACAAAAAGCCGTACGGAAATGATCCGGCACCTGGCCTTTTATGATGTTTTCTCCCGACATAAAATTGCCGGTATAGAACTGCATTCCGGGTTGATCCGTAAAAACATCCATAATGATCCCGGTTTTATCGGCCACTGCCCGGGCGGCAAATTCGGGCTCCCGTCCATATTTATTTAAAACATAGTTATGGTCATAGCCATTGCCATATTTTAATTGAATATTATTCTCATTAATTCTTTTTCCAATGGTTGTCAGAGACGTAAAATCAAAAGGTGTTTGATCCACTACATCCACGGTTCCGGTCGGAATCAGGTTTTCGTTAACAGGGGTGTAGCGGTCAGCATTAATATGTAAAGAGTGGTTTAAAATAGTACCGCTGCCCTGGCCGTTCAAATTGAAATAAGCATGATTGGTGACATTTAAAATGGTTGTTTCGTCCGTGGTGGCTTCATAGTCAATAATCACTTCATTTTCGATGGATAGCCTAAAACGCACTTTAATTCTCAGGTTGCCCGGATAGCCTTCCTCACCATCAACAGAAAGGTAGGAGAGTGTTATGCTGCTCTCACTCCGTTCTTCTACATCCCAAACCCTGGAATGAAAGCCACCCGGACCGCCGTGCAAATGATTCGGTCCATTATTGATGGCAAGCTGGTATTCGTTTTCTTTTAAATGAAACTCTCCACGGGCTATGCGGTTGGCATAGCGGCCAATAGTAGCGCCGTGATACACTTCGGTAGCCGTTAAATAACCCTCGATAGAATCGAAACCTACTACCACATCGACCGGTTGTTCATTTTTATCCTGGACCAACAAACTCACGATCCTGCAACCATAATTGGTAATACATAATTGTGTGTTCAACCTGTTCTTTAACCTGAAGAGTGAAACCTGCTTTCCATCAATTATTTTGTCAAAACTTTCTGTGCCGGGCATCGCATTCAATTTTGTTCATCAAAATGAACAAAAAATTGGATACAAAAGCTGAAAATATTTTAGCGGCCGCTGAATTCTCCCGGTCATTTTTAACATTAGAATGAAACAGAATGTAGGAATGGTAGCAGTAGCTGCTTTATTGTTATCTACATTTGCGTTTCAAAATTTTTGAATTGAAGCAGCTTAGGGCATTAAATAAATATTTCTGGAAGTATAAATTAAGGCTGGGTATTGGCTTCTTTTTTATAGTCCTGTCCAACTATTTTAGTGTGCTGGCCCCGCAAATCACCGGCTTTATCATTGATTTTGCGCAACGCACCTTGCCGGGTTATCAGCCCAGAGCAAAAAAACCGGCATATGATGTTGCCGTAACGAAGTTTATTCACTATGTGGAAGGCTTGACCTATTCTCCTATGCAGGTAGTGATCTTGTGCGGATTGGTCATTTTCGCCCTGGCTCTTTTGCGTGGATTTTTTATGTTCCTGATGCGGCAGACCATTATTGTAATGAGCCGGCATATTGAATATGATCAGAAGAACGAAGTATTTGAACACTACCAAAAGCTGGACGCCAGCTTTTATAAAACACACAGCACCGGCGACCTGATGAGCCGGATGGCCGAGGATGTAAGCCGGGTCAGGATGTTTACCGGTCCTGCCGTTATGTATCTTATCAACCTGGTTACGCTCATTTCCATGAGTGTGTTTTTTATGTTTAAGCGGCAACCGGAACTAACCTTGTATGTTTTGGCTCCGCTGCCCATTCTGGCCTTTATTATTTACTTTGTCAATACAATCATCAATCGGAAAAGTGAAGCCCTGCAGGCTGCTTTAGGAAGTCTTACTACTAATGCCCAGCAGGGGTATTCCGGCATCCGGGTCATAAAATCCTTTGTACAGGAAGATGCCATGTTCCACCAGTTTGAGGCCAACAGCGAAAAATATAAGCAACAAGCCGTGAGTCTGGCTAAGGTGGAAGCCCTTTACTTTCCATCCATGACCCTGCTGATAGGCCTGAGTACCTTACTGACCATTATGATCGGGGGTATTTATTACATTCATGGCAATAGAGATATTGGTATTGATGGCATTGTAGAGTTTGTCATTTATATCAATATGCTCACCTTTCCGGTAAGTGCTATTGGCTGGACGGCCAGCATGATACAAAGGGCAGCCGCTTCGCAAAAAAGATTGAACGAATTTTTGAAGACCGAGCCCAGCGTTAGCAATGGAACCTTGCAGAAAAAAACGGCACTTACCGGCGATATCGCGTTTCACAATGTTGATTTTGTTTATGCCCACACAGGCATTCATGCCATCAAGAACTTTAACCTG
>CAVOOL010000020.1:0-20131 GCA_963697545.1 uncultured Bacteroidota bacterium
TTGCTGCACGGGAAAGCGTCATGATGTTCTTTAAAGATTCTCTTTGAGCGTTTGGGGTGATCCGAGAAAAAGCCCAGCCGGTATTGATATGAATCTTTGGATTGACCAGCACCATTTGATAGGCAGACAAATCCAAATGAATTTTTTCCAATTCTTCACCACGGCCCGTAGCAAAACAGGGTTCATTAATTATGAAAAACGGGCAATCGCTTCCTAATTGCAAAGCGTATTCAATGAGTTGCTCTTCTGACAATCCAAGGCCGAATTTTTTATTGAGAAGGATCAAAGTAAACGCTGCATCTGCACTGCCGCCACCGAGGCCTGCACCCGATGGAATAACCTTGTGCAGGTGTATTTTAACCGCAGGAAGCTGGGGGAAATCTTTTTTTAATAACTGATAGGCTTTACAACAAATATTATCATCAGGCTGCACGTCAATTGGCAGGCCTGAAGTGGTTACTTCAATTTCATTACCGGATGTATTTTGAATGATCTCCAGTCCATCCTGCAAAGGAACAGGATAGAAGACAGTTTGAAGGTCGTGAAAGCCATCTGCTCTTTTTGCAGAATATGTAATCCTAAATTGATCTTACAATTTGGGTAAACAATCACAGATTTCGCAGATTTAAAAATTTAGATTTCACGGATACTTTACTGCGGCTTTGTCGATTTTGTATTGATAAATCTTTTGAATTGCAGACTATCAGTACCAAAGTTCAAAAGCAGTCCTACTTCATAACTAAAAATGTTAAGATAGTTAATGATTTGATTTTGACATCGCTTATCAATTTCATTAATAGCTTTCAATTCTATTAGTACTTTATCCTCAATTATTAAGTCAAGCCGCCTTTTGCCAATAAATTTATTTTGATAATAAATATCTTTTTCAACCTCTGATTTAAAGCATAATCCTTGCTTCTCAAGTTCTATAATTAAGCTTCTTTTATAGACTATTTCAGGAAAGCCCAGGCCAAAGTAGGAGTGTACCCGCATAGCACACCCAATTACCTTTTCTGTAATCTCTGCATATTGTAGAGTGTTAGGCATGTAGCATATCTGTGAAATCCGAAAAAATCCGTGAAATCAGCGATTCTTCTTACGGTTGTTGATCTCATCCCGGATGGCAATGGCGCGGATATAATCCTCCTGTTCCAGCACTTCGTTCAGCAGGGTATTCAGATCTTCCAGCGACATGGATTTCAGGTCGCCCTTACTGCCTGCTTCTTCTTCGGGGGAGGAGATAGCCGGAGATTTTTTCTTTTTGCCTGTGGTGCCCGGATCTTCCATTAAAATACCGGCACTTTCCAAAATATGTTCGTAGGTATAAACCGGGCAGCCAAAGCGAACAGCCAAAGCCAGTGCATCGGAGGTGCGGGAATCGATTTCTATGGTATCATTGTCGGAAGAACAAACCAGCTTGGAATAAAATATTCCTTCCTGCAGATCAGATATGATGACCTCGTGCAGTTCTATATTGAAGGCGGACATGAAGTTTTTCATCAGGTCGTGGGTGAGGGGCCTGCTGGGTTGCATTTTTTCCAGCGCTACAGCAATGGCCTGCGCTTCAAAGCCACCGATAACAATGGGTAACCTGCGCAATCCGTTCACTTCACCCAGTACTACGGCATACGAATGTGTTTGCGTAATGCTGTGCGAAAGAGCCACAATTTCCAATTCGATTTTCTTCATAACCTAATAAATAGGGCTTTAGCTAAAGTTTGCAAACCTACATATTTTACGCCATAAAAAAGGCAATGAGCATTCGTGACCCCTTTAATTTGGTGTCTGTATTACCCCACACGTTGGGAGTAAATGCTGCTCCTTCTTAGTTAAGGCAACGGGCCGCATACGTAACCTGCCAATAATCAAACACAAGTTACGGATCAAACCTACTTGACCGTTCTTCTGCTATGCCAGACTCAGGCGCCTTTTAATTTTTTAACGGCTGCGGTTAACCTGGGCACTACTTCAAAAGCATCACCTACAATGCCATAATCAGCGGCTTTAAAGAAAGGTGCTTCCGGGTCTTTATTAATTGCTACAATTACTTTGCTGCGGTTCACACCTGCCAGGTGTTGAATGGCGCCACTAATGCCAATGGCAATATATAAATTAGGTGCAATAGCAATACCTGTTTGTCCTACGTGTTCGTTATGCGGACGCCAGTGGGCATCGGCAACAGGACGGCTGCACGCCAGTGCTGCACCCAGGGTATCGGCCAGTTCTTCTACCATGCCCCAGTTTTCAGGACCTTTTAAACCACGGCCCGCACTTACTACTATATCCGCTTCTGTTAAGGTAACCTTTCCTGAAGCTTTGGTAGTATCAATGGTTTTTAATTTTGGCGCCTCTACAGTGGCATTGAAAGGAACTACTTCAGCTGTGCCTTCTCCCTGTGCAATGGTATACGCATTCACGTTAAGAGAAATAACTTTTATGTCGCTATTGATGGCAACGCTGGCAAAGGCTTTACCGGAGAAAACATTTTTACGTACAACAAAACCAGCAGAGGTATCGGGCAGGGCCGTAGCACCGGCAATCAATCCTGCTTTCAGGCGAACGGCTACGCGGGGAGCCAATGCCTTACCGCTTGAATTATTGGAGAAAACAACAATTTTGGCACCGGTTTGTTCTGCTACCTGTGCCATCACTTTTGCATATACCTGGGAATCGAATTGTTTGAGATTGTCATTCTGAACCTGGTGTACCTTTTTTACACCATGCTGACCTAATGCCGCCAGGTCTTCGTTTACAGAACCCAAAATAACGGCTTCGGCTGTAGTGCCTGTTTGCTCTGCTATTTTAGCGCCATAGCTTAATGCTTCGTGTGAAGCTTTTTTGATGTGCCCGTCTATATGATCAACAAAAATTAAAACGCTCATGTTATTGAATTTGAAAATTTGACAATTCGACAATTTGACAATGAATACTCAATGGCCAACTTGTCCTTTATTTATTTATTATTGTTCCGAACGTGAAGAGTGCGACGCAACAGAAGTTTAATAGTAGTACAACTGCTGGTTACATCATTATCAACTTTCTTTTAAAGAACTGTTTGTGTTTGAAACGGCCCCTGTCTTTCATTATCACATCGGCACATTTTCAAATTGCAAATTAAATGGCTCTTGCTTCTTCATGCAACAGTCTTACCAGTTCATCCACATTATCAGGTGAAACCAGTTTTACCCCGGCTTTGGCTGGTGGCAACTCGAAGGCCGTGTACTTTGTTAACGCCTCTACCTGTGCAGGTTCTGCCACTTTCAAAGGTTTTGTACGTGCCGCCATAATGCCCCGCATGTTCGGTATCCTGGCTTCGGCCATTCCTTTTTGACAGCTTACCACTAAAGGAAGTGCAACTTCCAGCGTTTCTTCTCCGCCTTCAATTTCTCTTTTTACAGTAGCTGTGGTGCCGCTTACCTGGAAGCTGGTGGCATTAGCTACATATGGAAGATCGAGCAACTCGGCCAGCATGCCGCCTACCGCGCCGCCATTGTAATCAATGGTTTCCTTACCGGTGAAAATAAGATCATAACCACCTTGCTTTGCCACTTCTGCAATTTGTGCAGCCACCTGGTAACTTTCCAACGGTTCGGTGTTGATGCGGATGGCTTCATCGCCACCCAGAGCCAACGCTTTCCTGATAATGGGTTCAGCATCGGCGCCGCCAACGGTTACCAAATGAATAGTGGTGGAAGCATCAGCTTCTTTCAGTTCAATAGCACGAACCAAAGCATACCATTCATCGTAAGGATTGATGATCCATTGTACGCCGGCTTCAGCGAATTTCGTGTTGTTATCCGTGAAGGCTATTTTTGCCGTAGTGTCTGGCGTTTTACTTATACAAACAAGAATCTTCATAAAGCTAAATTAAGGTAAAAATTGATTTAGTTGCTTATGCAACTAACGGTTTTTACAAATATAAGGCGCAAAGATACCCCAAACACCGAAAGCAAAAGCATGGACAGAATTGAAAAATTAAAGGCGTTTTTAGCGGCTAATCCCGCTGATAGTTTTGTGCAGCATGCGCTGGCCCTGGAGCATGCAAAGCTGGGCGATGATGCTGAGGCAAGAAAGCTTTTTGAAGCCCTTTTGAACAGGGATGAAAACTATATTGGCAGCTACTATCACCTGGCAAAACTGCTGGAAAGGGCCAATGCAAAAGAAGACGCTATTCGCTGGTATGAAAAAGGCATGCTGAAGGCGAAAGAAGCCGGAGACAATCATGCCTATAATGAATTGCGGGCGGCGTATGAGGATTTGGTTTATTAAGCGTTGACACAAGTGCTTGTTGACATTTAATTTTTGTAAGCAGGTTTAAAAATATAGTTGATGATATGACAGGCTCTTCTGCTACTAACTTAAGTTGCCAGTTAGTTATCTTATTACTACCTCACCCCGAGTTACGCTCTGGCGTTCGGAGTCTCTGCCTCCCATGTGGAGAGGGGAAGGACGACTCTACCAGCAGTAGAGTGATAGTTGGGGTGAGGTTGAAAACCAAGTAGAGGAACCATTTATTGTAACCGGCAACTTAAATTACTATAAAGCTTTTGTTGTGTCACTCACTTCAACATTCAGAACAATATTGAACTACTAAATGAATTTACTTCAGCGATTTAACCTATATACCCGGGAAAAAAATCTTTCCGTACAAAAAGATCATCTGTTGCTGGCTGTAAGTGGCGGTATAGATTCTGTGGTGCTTTGCGAATTATGCAAACAGGCAGGTTTAACCTTTTCCATAGCGCATTGCAATTTTAGCCTGAGGGGAGAGGAAAGTGAAAGAGATGAACAATTTGTGAGAGGCCTGGGAAAAAAATATGGTGTGGAAGTACTGGTGCAGAAATTTGACACCAATGCGGTTGCTGAACAAAATAAAATTTCCATACAGGAAGCTGCCCGAATGCTGCGCTATGAATGGTTTGCGCAGCTGAGAAAAGAGAAAGGTTTTGCCTATACTTTACTGGCGCATCATGCCGACGACAATATGGAAACCCTGCTGATGAATTTTTTTCGTGGTACCGGCTTACAGGGACTAACGGCCATTCCCGAAGGAGGAAAGGAAACGCATTTGCTGCGTCCTTTATTAGGGGTGCGGCGAAAGGAAATTGAATCTTTTGCGGGAGAAAATAACCTGCAGTGGGTAGAAGATTCTTCGAATAGCTCTACCAAATACACCCGCAACTTTTTCCGGCATGAACTGATCCCGGCCATTCAAAAAGTATTTCCGCAGGCGGAGGAAAATCTTTTAGCCAATATTGAACGTTTTAAAAAGATCAATGTTCTTTACCAGGCATCGGTTGAAAAGCTGAAGCAGGAGGTTTGTGAAAAGCATCTGGCAGAGTTGCGTATGCCTGTAAAAAAGCTGATGAAGTACAGCCACACTTCGCTGGTTTACGAGATCATCAAAGACTATGGTTTTGGCGAGAAGCAGGTAGGGGAAGTGATGAAATTGACAGAAGCGGAATCAGGAAAGTTTATTGAGAATGAAAACTTTCAAATCATCAGGCACCGCAACTGGCTGATCATTGCTCCCAAGACAACGATTACAGATACAGTGGCGATTGAAAAAGACCAGGCGCAAGTTAAGTTTAGCGGAGGATTGCTGGAGATGAGTTTCGTGGATAAGGAAAAATTTAGTTTGAACAAATCGCCATTGGTGGCACAGTTAGATGCCAAACACATTGAATTTCCTTTGCTGCTGCGCAAATGGAAACAAGGCGATTATTTCTATCCATTAGGCATGCGCAAAAAGAAAAAGCTGGCCCGTTTTTTCATTGATCAAAAATTACCCAAGAATCAAAAGGAGAACATTTGGGTGGTAGAATCCAATAAAAAAATTATCTGGGTTGTGGGCCTGCGTATTGATGACCGGTTTAAGATCACCCCGGCAACAGAAAAAGTTTTACAGATTAGCTTAACCAGCCTTTAGCCTGCAAATAGAACTTTACACCATCTATAAACTCCTGGATGGCATTAAAGCCTGTCAGTTTTCCAACGACTATAATAAACACAACGCCGTAAATAGCACCCCAAATATGTGCAGAATGGTTGATATTGTCGCCGCCTCTTCTGTCCAGCAAAGCAGAGATCAATAAATATAAAGGGCCAAAAATAAAACCGGGAATAATAGGCGGGATGATGAAGAAACCGACTTCCACATACGGTGCAATCATCAGTCCTGCAAACACAACGGCGCTAACAGCACCTGAGGCGCCAAGGCTCCTGTAGGCATAATCATTCTGGTGTTTGAAATAGGTGGGAAGAATAGAGACGAGCAGGGAAGAAACATACATGATCAGATAATACCACTTGCCATTATCCGCAAATATCTCCGCAAACTTATTTTCGACAAACCGCCCGAACAGGTAAAGCGAAAGCATATTAAAAATAAGATGGCCAAAATCGGCATGGATCAATCCGCAGGTAAAAAAACGATACCATTGTTTTCTTTTGGTAACAGCAGGCGGATAGAAGATAAGATCATCAATGATCTTTTGATTATTAAATCCGCCTAAAGAAACCAAAACCGTAATAATGACGATGATGAGGGTTATAGAAAGCTCCATAGTAGATGACTGATGTTAGATGATAGATGACAGATCATTCCTGCAAAAGAACAAATATAGAACATAGGGTAGAAGTTGGGCACACGATAGTGAAACCTGATAAAGCATAAGGTTAAAATAACAACTGCAAAAATTAGAGGCTCTGCCTGTCAGAAATTTTCTGCCATCTGCCAACTATCATCCATCATCTTATTTATGATGATATTTTTCGTTACGCAGAATGGTGCAGGCCCTGTAAATCTGTTCGGCAAGAATAAGTCGAACCAGTTGATGCGGAAAGGTAAGGCCGGACAAAGACCATTTATAGTTCGCCCTTTTTAAAACCTGTTCATCCAATCCGAAAGCGCCACCAATAAGGAACACCACATTTTTTGTGCTTTCGGATGCTCTTTGCTGAATGAAATTAGCCAGGGTTTCAGAAGTTAGGCCTTTTCCATGTTCATCCAGGGCTACCAGATAATCATCAGTTCGCAGCCATTGCAAAATAATTTCACCTTCTCTTTTTTTAAGGTCCATTTCGGAAAGCATGCCTGCATTTTTGGGCACGGGGATGATCGTCCATTCTACAGGAAAATACCTTGTTATGCGTTTGGTGAATTCAGCAATGCCTTCTTTTACATAGGGCTCGTTTGCTTTTCCAATGGACCAGAGAGAGATCTTCATTTATTTGTTTTGCAGCTACAAATAAAATCATAAAATCAAACTAAATCTAAATTATCAGCGCTGTTGGTCTTGATATGTATGGACTCAATGTCTGGCAAGGCCTTCTCAGCAGGAAAAATATTTTTAAGCAGCGTAAAAGGAAGGTTTAAAAGCGGTCTTTAAGCCTGATATCTTCAATCACCTGGTCAATAAGGTCTTTATTGTCCGTGCCTTCCACCAACCATTTTCCGCCGCTGTTTTTCGCGGCTAAAACGGGTGGATATATTTCGCAGTTGGGATTCTCGGCAGGATTTAAGACGAGCCTGTTCTCTTCTTCATACACTTTATAACCCACAGGATTACCATCAACAAAAAGAACCGTTGAGAATAACATCATAGTGTAATTTTTCCGGCTTTTATTTAACGAAAACTGTACCTGTGTTTTTAACAAGGCTGATTTTCGGCTAAGTTGTTGATAGAATAAGTATATCTATTTAGTGATTTATAAAATCATTTTGTAAAAACGGAAAACAGCCGCAGGAATATTATGATTGTTGCTGTTGAATTGGGATATTTGTTCTACAATCCAATCCACGAAAAGCCACAGAAAAACCAACGCTGATTTTTATCGGCAGAATCCTATCCTTTGTAAAGATCAACAGGCGTCCGTCCGAAAACGAAAATTGATTGTTTTAACTTTTAATACGCCTGCCTAATTAATTTCCCCTCCGTACAGAGGGGATTTTTATGTTGATATCTACTCATAAAAAAACGGGTGCAAAGCCTGCACCCGCAATACTTCCCTTTTTATTATTTAATAAATGGCTTCTTCCAGTTGTTTTCTTGAGCCTGCTTTTTTCCGGTTCTTTTTCAGCAGGCTGGCCACATGTTGCGCAAACAATTCATTCGGATCATAGTCTGTAAATTCTTCGCTTAATTCCTCTACGCTGCGGGAATAAATACCATTGCCTATAACTTCTTCCACTGCTTTTTTTAGCTGTTCTGAAGTGGGCTTTTCTGTTTTTAAATTAATTCCCTAAATTAAAATATCCTACTCTGGCATTGATCTCGTTCTTTCCTTCATGCACACCGGCTACCACCATTGGCAACTGGTGTTGAATGGATAACAGCACACCGCCGTATCCGCCGTTGGTTACATATACATCAGCATGGGGCATCACATCATCAAAAGGAATAAAATCTTCGATGATGATATTCTCTTCAGGATATTTGGATTTTAGTTTCATTGTTTCAGATCCGCCTGTAGTAGCAATTACCAGGCAATCGGAATTTTTAAAGGCTTCCAATGTAGGTATGAGTAGTTTTTCTGTATCCGTTTCCACAGTGCCCTGCGTAACCAATATCACTTTATCGTATTGTTTCAGTTTTTCGTGAAACCATCTTTTGCTTTCGTTCTTTTTTGAATAGGGAAGCAAAGGCCCGATAAAATGAACATGACTGCTTATATCGCTGCGGGTATATTCAAAGCCTGGCGTGCCGCTTTGTACCACCAGGGTTGATTTTTTAATGAGGATGTCGAAAATGTTGGAGCCGCCGGTTTGAATGCCATATTCAGCCAATGTCTCTGTCATTACTTTAGTAGGATGGGCAAACAAAATCTTATCGGCTATAAAACGCAAAATGTTTTGTTTGATCTTTCCAAAGAAGGTGTAGGAAGGTGTCAGGCCCAGGCCCGAAGGCGGCAGGTCTTTGGACGTTTCCGGTAGCGGAATAATGTTAACACCAATAACAGGAATACCCATTTTTTCTTTTACAAAAGGAAGGCCGCCAAACGTAATGTCGGCTACCATCAATTCAAATTCAAAATCTTTATGAATTTCCTGTATGTCAGCATAAAATTCCGGGCTGCGCAGAATAAAAACATTGACCATGTCAAACTTTAGTTTCGCTACCTGGCTTTTATGTTTTTTACGTTCAGGAAATACCGCATCAATATCAGGATTGGAAGCAAAGTCCAGTGCTTTTTTAAAGCCGTAAAAAGGTATGTCCAGCTTTTCAATTTTGCTTTGGTATTTTTTGGATGTGTACCAGCGGACATCACAGCCCAGTTTTTTTAAATGCATGGCCAGGCCGGTTAAAGGATTAAAATGTCCATCGGCAGGAAAACAGGCAAAAAGGATTTTAGTGCCCGGGTTAATGAAATTGCTCATGGTTTGGTTTTGTATGGTTAAAGACGAATCGTTTACGGAAGCGAAAGTAGAGGCACAGACATGCTGTAGCAATCCATGAATGCATGAACCGTGGATTTTATTAAATGAAATGTTGCTGATAAACGCCGTTACAATTCATACGCGTTTTTACTCAATTCAAACAGGAACCAATTGCTGGTATGCCCTTACAGAAGTAGTTTTAGCCTTGTTTTGATACGTGCGGAAAGACAACGGGTAAACGTTCAGCCATGCACAAAAAACTACCGATCTCGTCTTATTTTTTAACGGCACTGTTGCTCTGCGGCATTTTACTTCATGCAGGAAAAACTCCCACAGATATTTGCAGGAACATAAGGTTGCATAAAACCAAAAATTGTGTGGTTGAGGTAAATACTGTAGCAGAAACAAACAGGTTTATACCTTCGGTTTTGCTATTTTGATTTACGTTAAAATAAGTAAAACATGCAGCGCTGTAAATTGATTGCTCTGCGGCCTTAACTTTTTAATCATGCACCTGGCAAGCTTCCAACACATTGCCGTCAGGGTCATAGAAGAAAAAATATTTTACGTAATCATCCTGAATTATGTCACTGGTTTCAATACCTCTGCTTAGCAGCTCTTCTTTTAATGCGGTGGCGTCCGGCGTTTTAAATATAGGATAAGAAGCCGTTTCTCTCTGTATCGAAATGGTTTCATTTGTCTGCCACAAGGTTAAGCTCGTAGGTCCTTTTGTATCCAATACAACAAGCTTCATTTTAGGATCGTCCCACAATGAAGTGAGCTCTAGCTTTCTCCTGGTACCATTTTTTTGAAGTTTCAATGTCTTTAACCCGGATGATTACGGTGTCAATGCCCTGTAACAGGTGGTTGTTATTCTTTTCCATTCTATTGTTTTATTTGACCGGTTCGTTTATCAATTATCCCTTCAACTTTTTAAAGTTACAGTCCTAAATTAACAACAAGCAAGATATCATTTGTTCCGCTGAATAGTTTACCCAACCAAAAAACCCTCTGCCAATGCAGAGGGTTTAACCTATGAAAACTGCCCGCCTTTCTAATTTGTTTTTGTTAATTGGTCTGGAGGTACAGCACCGGTACACGGTTGGCTACTGGTGCTGTCGATTTGAGGTAAGCGAAAATAGCCTTCAGGTCATCATCTGTTGCTCTGCGATACACGTTCCAGGGCATAGGCGGCAATAAAGGCCTTGTGTTATCCATGCCTTTGTATTTTCCTTCCCTGATAGCTTTTAAGAACTGTGCTTCTGTCCAGTTGCCAATGCCTGTTTCGTCGGAAGTAATATTGGAGGCAAATGATATGCCCCATGGACCTACAAAGGCCGTGTTGTTGTGATTGAATAACACCCAGGATTGTAATTGCGATGGGTCCACCTTTGGAACGGCCAAAGAAAAAGGATGGCCGGAAAGCATATGGGCACTATCAATGGCAGGGCCTTGCGGTGTCATTACTTTGGGTGAATGGCAATCCTGGCAACCCATGATAGTTACAAGATATTCGCCGCGTTTAATAAGGGTTTCCTTACCGGAAACTTCAGAAGTGCCTTCTACCAGGGCCTCGCCTTCACTGGTCTTTGAAGCGCTTTTGTCGCTGTTACAGGCAATTACTGCTGTTGCACTAACAACAGCCATGGATGCAATGATGATTGAAATTCTTTTCATGTAAAAGTTGATTGGTTTTATTAATTGAGAAGGGCAGTTTCGGTTAATGCTTCTACCAGCTTTTTAAAACGGGGTTTTGGCAATTCCTGCTGTGCTTTGGTAAACAGGGTTTGGTAAACAACTTCGGGAGCCGCTCTTTGAACAGAGCGTAGCCAGAGAGCAGCTTCCACATGATTGATGCCCCGCAGCATCCATTTGGAATAAAAATCCTGGTGCCAGGGCTGGGTATTTTGAACAATGCGCTGCTGCATCTGCAAAATTTCCGCATCGCTATAGTAACGCCACAGCAACCGGTTCAGGATGTCTTCTTCTTTGGCCATATGCTGCAGGTTGAATACAAGAAAGGAAACAAAATCTATATTGATCTTTTTACCGGCTTCAGCCCTGTCTTCCGGTTGCTGGAGGCTCTCAAATTGACTAGCAGCAATGCTTAGCTGACGCGACAAAGCAAGATCGGTTAGATGCTCCTGTTCAAAAGCTGTCCACCACGGATGGCTCAAATTGTAAAATGGCCGGAAGAATGTAGGTGTCTTCCTTATGGGCATGCTCGTCAAACAACATCACCACTTCTTTAATTTTTGATAAAACTTCTTCAGCTTCGGCTTCTGAAGTAAAGTCGGCTTGTTGCAGGCTGATGGCCGTATCATAAAGCGCAGCCCTTAAACCTTTATGTATCTGGTTAAAAATATTTACCCGTTGCATGGTTTACCCGTTCAGAGATTGAATGCAATTGTTTTCTTTCACAAAACTGCTTTTAACATCGCCCTGAGTAAATACTATACTGTATGAACTGGGGAAAGAAGAGGATGAGTTGCCGCCAGTTTCTTTGCGGGTAATCAGCTCATTCAAAACATGAAATGAGAAGAGGACCGAATGAATTGTTCTTATTGGTGAATGAAATATGTGTATATCAATTCAGCTCTTATTAAATTTGAATTCTTTAATCTGGCTGCGTTAATGCGAATTGTTGCTCACTTCATTTTATTTTTAGTTTTCTCTGGTTCTGCGTTTGCGCAACACGCCAGGCAGTACTCGTTTAAACATTTTTCTGTCTCTAATGGATTAGCCTCCAATACCGTGAGTGCCACTGTTCAGGATGCTGAGGGGTTTATCTGGATGGCCACCGTAAACGGTTTGCAGCGTTACGATGGAAACAGCTTTATAACCTTTCGCTCCAACGAAAATGATCCTTCTGCTATTCCCAGCACCCATATACTTTTTTTGTTTCTTGACAGCAAAAAAAACCTTTGGATCGTAGGAGACAACCAAAGGGCTGGCATTTTTGACACGAAAAAATTTGTTTTTAAAGAAGTTCCCATCATTGACCGGAAACCTTTCTATCACCCCGTTACATTTTTGGAATTGCCAACGGGACAGCTGCTACTGAAGGCCCATGGGTTGCTGTACGGGTACGATGAGAAAAGCAAAACGTTCCGGTTGGCCAACAGCCTGTTTCCTGTTCCCGATAATTGGGGGCTTAACAATCTTCATTGGGATGAGCAAAGAAAAAAATACTGGATCAGTTGCGATTCGGGACTGGTGCAATTTGATCCTGCAACAAAGCGGGTGAATTACCGGGGCCACAATCTTGATAAAGATCCTGTTATTGAAACCTTCAAAGATCAACGCTGGGTTTCTGATGTTCTTACGGATGCAAAGGGTAATGTAATATTTACGAGCTGGCCGCCAACGACCGGCGTTCCTGCTATCATACGGTATAACGAAAAACTGCACCGGAAAGAAACCTTCAATTTGTTGGCTCACTTAGCCTACCACGAGATCATCGGCTTTTTACAGCAGCGCAACGGAAGACTTTGGGTTCACGGTATGCCATTTTTTATGGAGTGGACCGACGAGAAACAGCCGTTTACTCTTTTATCCGGCGAGAACCTGGACGAGCCAAAGATCAAGTATGATTACGCCTATCATGCTTTTGAAGACAGAGAAAGCAATATCTGGATCTCTACAGATAATGGTATTTACCTGTTCAACCCGGAGACGCAAGTATTCAATACTTATGGCTTGCTGCGTCCCGGCGACAAGGCGGCAAAGGAACACCCTGTAACAGCGGTTACGCAACTGAAGGATGGTAAAATTTTCATTGGTACCTGGGGCTCCGGCGGCTTGTATTGTTACGATAATAATTTCAAGCCCCTGCCTTTGCCATCGGGCTTTAGCGAAAAAGCGAAATCTTATACCGTTTGGGACATGGGTGTGAACAGCAAAACAGGTGAGCTGTGGATCACTTTGCAGGACGGCGGGGTAGTGGTGTATAATCCTAAAACAAATAAGACAGTAGAAGTATACCCTGAGATCTTTGAAAAATCGACGATAAGACAGGTGGATGACGACACACTGGGAAATATGTGGTTTGGCACACAGAATGGAAAGGTGATTAAATGGGATTATAAAAAATCGGGTAACGATCCTGCCAAAGGCTATGAACTCATTTGTCAAACCGCGATGGTTTTAAAAGTGCATTACGATTACCAGGGTTTTATATGGGTTGGCACATCCGGAGAAGGACTATTGAAAATTGATACGAAGACAAATGAGATCGTAAAAAAGTTTACAAAAGAAAGTCCACCCGGCGAACGCCTGTTTTCCAACGTGCCCGGTGACATGACGTATTACGATGACAGTACGCTGATCGTTACCGCAGGCTGCATCAATATTGTAAACACCAGGACCAATACAATAAGTTATCTATCCACGGCAGAAGGCTTGCCTTCGAATACAGCAGAATCGGTAGAAAGGGATAGTAAAGGAATTCTTTGGGTGGGCATGACCAATGGAATTTGCCGGGTCAACCTTGAAAAAAAACGGATCAGTTATTATGACCGCAGGGATGGGATTGCCTACGATAAATTCAGTGAAACCGGCGTGCAGGAATTAAACAATGGAAGGCTTGTGTTTTTTACCGATCATAACTTCCTTGTATTTAATCCCGAAGCGTTTGGCCAGCACAACAGGCCCGCCAAGCCTTACCTCACTTCTTTCCGGCTCGGAGGCAAAACCCTGTCAATTGATTCATTGTTGAAAGCAGGCAGGGTAACGTTGAATTATGATAATACTTCCATCGGCATTGATTTTAGCGCCTTGAGTTATGCGCAGCAATCCAAAATGCATTATTACTATATGCTGGAAGGGTTGGATAAAGACTGGATTCATTCCGACAAACCATTGGAAGTAGTGTATAATTACCTGCCTTCGGGTGATTACACTTTTAGGGTGAAAAGCGAGAACGCAGATGGCGTAAACGGACAGCAAACAGCGTCTCTTTCCATAGTGGTAAGGCCCCCGTTTTGGAACACCTGGTGGTTTTATTCGCTGGTTTTACTGCTGATCATTACTATACTGTATGTCATTGATAAGGAAAGATTGAGCCGGCGGGCTTCCCTGCGGCAGATGCGCAGGCAGATTGCCGGCAACCTGCATACCGAGATCAGCAAAACGCTGAATAATATTAATGTGCTGAGTGAAATAGCCAAGATCAAAGCCGATAAAAATATTGAGCAATCCAAAGAGTTTATCAGCCAGATCAGCAGCAAAAGCCGTTATATGATCGAAGCCATGGACGACATGCTTTGGAGCCTTGATCCGCAAAACGATAGCATGAAAAAAACGGTTCTCCGGATTAAAGAATTAACGGAAGGCATGCGGTCATCCTACGATGTGGATATAGATCTGATTGTAGATCATAAAGTGCAGGCCCTGGAACTGGATATGAAGCTGCGGCATGAGCTTTTCTTTTTCTATAAAGAATCCATGACCTTTTTGTTAGAAAATTCTTCCTGCAATCAAATATTTGTGAACATCAACCAGGTAAAGTCAAAAATGCTGATTGAAATTCTTTCCGAATGTAGTCAGGTGACAGAAGAATTTAAAACCAGGTTCAAAAAGATGATTACCAAAAGAGCAGAAGCTTTAGCCGGCACTATTGATTTGATTGCGGATAGCAGGAGTTTTTCCGTGGTTTTGTATTTGAATCTGAAATAATACCAAACCGCTTTCCAGTTGACAGAGAAACCATCGTGAAACGTGAGACGTCAGACGTGAGACAACGCATCAGCCTTCTATCAACTATCATCTATCAACTACCATCTGCCATCCTGATAGCGGTTTTGTATGATTTACTTTCCCAGCCAGTTCTTAAACTCGGTAACTTTTTCCCGGCTCACAATGGCTTCCTTATCTGTTTCCGGTTTCAATTGCAGCATCAGGCGGTTGCCAAAATAATCGTGAATTTGTGCCACACTGTTTACCGATATAAAGAAAGAGCGGCTGATGCGGAAATATTTATCGGGATCAAGCATTTCATTCAATTCATCCATCGTGTAATCCACTACAAACTTTTTATTGTCGAAAGTCTTAAAGAAGTTCAGGCGGCCATCGCTGAAGAAGTAGGCGATTTCATCTACTTCAACCGAAACCAGTTTCTGTCCGTGTTTTACTAAAAAGCGTTTGCGGAATTCTTTTGTTTGTAGCTTTTGCTGCAGTTCTTTTACCAGGTCTTCAATCAAAACCTGTGGGGTTGCCGGTTCTGCCGTGTACAGCTTTTTCATATCACGGTATTTTTCAAGGGCGGCAAGCAGGTCTTCTTTTTGCACGGGTTTTAGTAAATAATCAACGCTGTTTACTTTAAAGGCCTTCAGGGCATATTCATCGTAAGAAGTAATAAAAATTACCGGGCTTTTTACCTGGACGTGATTGAAGATCTCAAAGCTTTGTCCATCCGCCAGTTCAATGTCCATCAAAATAAGATCGGGAGCCGGGTTGTTCTGCAGCCAGCTGACCGTGCTTTTAATGCTGTCCGCTTCTCCAACAACCGTTGCCGATTCATCTACGCTCATCAATGTTTTTTTGAGCTTCTTTACAGCCAGGTCTTCGTCTTCTACGATTAAAATTTTCATGTGCATGCAATTTAGTGTGGTTCGATAATAATCAATTTTTGATGAGGGATCCGGCTCCATATTAAAGGTAGTACAACGCTAAAACTTGTAAGGTCTTCCAATACCTGGAAGCCTGGTTCATTCAGCAGGTCGTACTTGCTTCTTATATTGTCAAGGCCAATTTTGTTGCTTGGTCCCTTTTTGGTTCTTTGTTGAAGATTATTGCTTACCACGAGTTTATTTCCCGTAGTAGTAAAAATATCAATAACTAACGGTTTATTCCTGGAAAGTGCATTGTGTTTTACGGCATTTTCCACCAAAAGCTGCAAACTAAGAGAAGGAAGAAGGTATTGCTCGTATTTTTTATCGATTTCGATCTCTATCTGCACCGCCTCGCCATGTCTTGTTTTCAATAGCCGCGAATACGATTGAATGAAACGTATCTCGGTTTGTAAAGTGCTTAACCCGTCTTCATTATTGCGCAACAGATAGCGGTAAACCTTGCTTAGTTCATCTAAAAAAACTTCCGCTTGTTTTCTGTCTTCTGAAATAAGAGAAGATAAGGTGTTGAAACAGTTGAACAGGAAGTGCGGATTTACCTGCCCTTTCAATGCCTCAAACTCCTGCTGAATGGTTAACTGTTTTAGCTTTTCCTTTTCAACAATAGCTGACTTCCATTGCTTGAACGTGAAGTCGGCCTCCCACATGGAGGTGGCCATTAAGGTAAGTGCCAGGCTGATGTAAATGGCAAACTTCACCTTTTCAATTTCTAATTCATACCCTAAGAAATGGATGGCGTCATAGAGGTAAAAGATGAAAATAAAGGCGATGGACCGAATACAAAAATGCGAGACACTTAAGACGGTTAACCGCAGTCCGGTTTGCTTTATATCGGGCATTTGCACACGCAGCCAGTTCATCATCACTATTTGCACATACCAGGAAGCGCAGCCTATTACATAGATCAGCGGAAAAGAATACAGCCATACCTGCCAGTCGTTGAAAGCCCTGCCACGAAACAAAAGATTGTTTATGAACAGGCATATAAAGGGCATCATTATGGAAAATGATAACCATTCGATCTTTGTAGGCCTGAATGTTTTCATGCTTCAATAAAATCTTTGTAGGGTATTAATGGCAACCGGATCGTTCTTTCTGTTGGTGTTTCTTCAATGGTAACTTCTTTCTGACAAAGCAACCTGAATTTGTTGGCGATATTTTCTATGCCTTCGCAGCAATCCGCACAGTTTAGTTTCGGCAGTATATCGTTTTTAATGATCAGTTCATCCTCAAAGGTCGTTACTTCTATGTGTAAGGGCCTGTTTTTACTTACGGTGTTCAGGGTCAGTATGTTTTCAAAGATCATTTGCAGGGTAAGGGGAGGAATCAGATCTTTTAAATGTTCCCTGTCAAGCGTGATGGACAAATCCAATCCATCGGCATATCTTTCTTTTAATAAAAAATAAAACGATTTAATGAAACCCAGTTCTGTGTGAAGCGGCACCAGTTGTTCTTCGTTATTCCGAAGCAGGTAACGGTACACCTTACTCATATGATCTAAAAATTCTTCGGCTTTTTCCGGGTCTTCCTGGATAAGGCAGGATAATGTGTTCAGGCCATTAAAAAGAAAATGCGGGTTCATCTGGCTTTTTAATCCAAGCAACTGGCTTTGCAGATATTCTTTCTTCAATTCCTCTGTTTCAGTCAGGGTTGTTTTGTAGCTCTCATATCTTGACACGCCTTCATTTAAAAAGGTCAGAAAGATATTCATGATGACGAAGCTGATGAAACATTTACTGAAATTAGCTTCATTGTACTCGTATCCGAGGAAGTGGAAAAGGTCGTATCCCCTGCACACAACCGAGATATATACGCCTGTCATCAAGATAAAGATGGTGATGCAAATGGTTAGCCTTTTGAAAAGTTCATGATCGTTGGGAAACCGGTTACGTAAAGAAATAGCCACAAGACCGTAAATAAAAAAGGCAAAACAAAGCAGAATAAAAGTTACCAGGGTAGCCCAGGCAAATACCTTCCATTCGGTAAAATAACGATCGCCGAAAAGAAAATAATTTGTCAATACGGCCATAGGCAGCATGGTGATTACCATGATCGGGAGATCCTTGTTGGTATACCTGGGAATATTGACAGAGACAGCCATTCATTTACAATTTAACATCTTTTGATTGCTGCAGAGGAAACTACCTTCTTAGTTGACCTTTCATAGGAATGAATTGTTATAAACCTCGTATGAATTGTATAAGTGTATTTTTTAATAAAGCCTGTATAAGTGGTACTACTTAGGGTGTTCCGGGCATGGCCCGAGAATGGATAAACGATGCCAATTTTAGTAAAGTTTCAATTGTTAGCAGCAGAGGCAAGGCCCCTTGTCTTATTGTCAATGTTTCTCTTTTCAATTATTTTTTGATGCCTGTTTTTTTGATAACAGCAAACTACCAGGTAACAAAAGCTTTGGATGATTCCTAAACAATCGCTTTGGGCTTTCCGGATTCTTTCTACTTTTGCGCATCCTATTTTTTAAAATATGCGTAAAAAAATCATTATAACCGTTTTCTTTGTCAGCTTCTTTTTTTACATCCCTTTGCAGTCCATGGCCTGGGGCATGCTGGGGCACCGGATAGTAGGCGAAATCGCCGATAAATATTTAACAGCGAAAGCCCGGGCAGAGATCAAAAAAATACTGGGCAATGAAACCATAGCCATGAGCAGCAACTGGGCTGATTTTATTAAATCAGACACCAACTACCGGTACCTAAATCCCTGGCACTATATCAATTTCGAAAAAGGGTTGAGTTATGAGCAAATGCAGGAATACCTGAAGAAGGACACCGCCGTTGATGCGTACACCCGGTTGAACTTTTTAATTAAGGAATTGAAAAAAAAGGATTTACCCAGGGACAAAAAAATAATGTACCTGCGTTTGTTGATCCATATTGCAGAAGACCTGAGCCAGCCAATGCATGTAAGTCCGGTGGGAAGCACAGGCGGTAATGACATTAAAGTGAACTGGTTCAACACGCCTTCTAACCTGCACCGGGTTTGGGATGAGCAATTGATAGAGTACCAGCAATTGAGCTATACGGAGTATGTAAAAGCGATCAATTTTCCTACAGCCGCTCAAAAGAAAACCTGGCTTAACCAACCCATTTCTCAATGGTTGTTTGATTCATATACGATTGCCCAGCAGTTGCACGATGATATTACCACGCAAAATCCACGGCTTGGCTACGAGTATAATTTTAAGCATGTAGCCACATTGAATGAGCAATTGCTCAAAGGCGGGCTTCGTCTGGCCGGTTTGCTGAATGATATTTTTGGAAAATAGCAGGACTACCAAACCGCTTTAGAGCTGACAGGAGAACCACGTGAAACGTGAGACGTCAGACGTGAGACAAAGGGAGAACCTAGGAAGGAAGCCTTGCTACAGGTTCACATCTGACGGCTGAGAGCTGATGGCTGATAGCAGTTTAGTATAAAGTCAGCTGAACCTGTTTTGCTTACTCTTTACCGGGATTATTGGTACATTTTCATTATGAAAGCGCTGAGCCTTTTGCAGCCATGGGCAAGCCTTGTAGTAACAGGGGCCAAGCAAATTGAAACCCGTTCGTGGAGTACAAAATACAGGGGCGGTTTGCTGATTCATGCCAGCACCGGCAAGGCGGGTGCTGCTTTAACTGCGGAGCCGCCTTTTTCCAGGTATATACATAATTTCAATCAATTACCTTTTGGCGCCATCATCGGCCAGGTTGTTTTAACCGATGTGGTAAGAGTAGAAGAATTACACTTATCCGGTACAGCCATCAATCATCTTACATTGGAAGAACGGGCATTCGGCGATTATACAAATGGAAGGTTTGCCTGGATGCTGGAAGAACCTGTTCTTTTTTCAAAACCAATTCCCGTTAAAGGCACACTTGGTCTTTGGGAATATAACGGTGAGCTCTATTTGTAGCAAAGAAGTTCATTGGTATTAAAATTGCAGAGGAAACAACAAAAAATCTAAAATGAAAAAATTGAGCCTGTTTGTTCTGTCTATTTTTTTATCGGTCCTTTCTTTTGCGCAAAGAGGTAATGTTCAATTTGGAATAAAAGGAGGCGTGAACCTTGCCGACTACAATTATAACACAAGGGGTTTTAGAACAGGCTTTCATATTGGCGGACT
>CAVOOL010000021.1:0-172640 GCA_963697545.1 uncultured Bacteroidota bacterium
CGGAGATGCAGTAACGGAATAGGGAACACCATCCAATACAATTTCAAATCTTTGATCTGCCATAAATCTGGTTTTTAATAAGTGAACAAAATGATTTCAATTTGCGTTACACAACCGCACTAGCTTCTTGCATCCTCATTCGTAAAACAAGGTCTTTCAGGGCGGCTAGTTTTTTTCTGATAAGATCACGTCCTGTTTCATCTGTCAGTGTGCCCTGTTCATTAAATTTTGTGGCGGCTGATGCAATGAGAATTTCCGGTTTGAGGATGGGTTTCATATCAAGAAAAAGAAAAACCGACTGAAAGGCCAGTTGCATCCGCACCGTTCCCCACATGCCCGGCGTGGCGCCCATTACAGCAACGGGCTTTTTTAATAACGGAGAGTCTGTTCCCCGGGAAGCCCAGTCAAGGGCATTTTTCAATCCGCCGGGAATGGAATAATTATATTCCGGTGAAACAATGACAATACCATCCGCTTTTGCCAAACTGTTTCTGAATGTTGAAACCGGTGCCGGTCTTTCCTTTACAGCCGGAAGATCGAGGTCTGCATTATAAAGTGGTATCTCTGCGATGGACACAATGTCCATGGTTACGCCTTCGGGTAAAAGATCGCTGACGTTGTGTAAAAGCATGGTATTAAACGAGCCCTTGCGCAAACTACCGGACATACCTACGAAGTGAACTGATGAATTCATAAAACGTATTGATAGGTTACCGCTGCAAAAGGTGTTCCATGAAACCGAGTAATTTGCCAAATTGGTTGGTAGTAATTTGGTCGAATAGCGGCTCTATATTTAGTTCCTGTGTTGAGTTTTATCTACATTCATATAAATTATGCAGGCCGGAAATTTTTATTACTTTCTTTTAGCAGCTTCTGTGTTTTTGACTGCCTGTAAAAGTTTTCAGCGGGAAGAAAGTGTAGGGCCGGTTGAAGGTAATTATCACCTTGTAAATAACTGGCCACAGTTGCCAAAAGAATTTTTGTTAGGCAATCCCACTGGCCTCGCAATTGACAGTAATCAAAACATATTCATTTTTCACCGGGCAGGCAGAGAATGGCCTTTGATAGGCCCAATGCCTGATACATACGTTTCTTCCAAGACCATTTTAATGCTTGACAAAGAGACCGGGAAAATATTGAACAGTTGGGGCGATAGCCTGTTTGTTATGCCTCACGGATTAACTGTAGATAAGAATGATAATGTTTGGGTAACAGATGTAGCCCTGCATCAAATTTTTAAATTCAATCATGAAGGAACATTGTTAATGAGACTTGGCGAAGAAAAAGTTCCTGGCAATGATTCTTCGCATTTTAATCGTCCTACCGATATTGTTGTTGCCAATGATGGTTCGTTTTATGTAAGTGATGGATATGGAAACAGCAGGATTTAAAATTCTCTTCAAAGGGGCTTTATCTTTTTGAATGGGGTAAAAAGGGTGGTGGCGAAGGTGAGTTCGATATACCACACGGCATTGATCTGGATGAAAATGGAAACGTTTATGTAGCAGACCGGGAAAATAAACGTGTGCAGGTCTTTGATTCCGTGGGAAAATTCATCAGGCAATGGAAGAACAAAAATTTTGGAACCATTTGTTCGGTTACATACGATAAAATGAATAAGAGCCTTGCCGTTGTTGATGATTTGACCTGGCTGAAATTAAAACATAAAGGCTCTGATGTTATTTTATTTGATTCTACCGGAAATTTAGTAACTCAATTTGGCAGAAGTGGTTCTTATGAAGGACCGGTTTGCTGGTATCACGATATATCTATTGATAAGGAAGGCAGCATTTATGTCGGAGACATTCTGGAAATAAAATCCAAAAGTTTAAAAAGATTTCCAGGCAATGAAAAAGAAATTGGTTGTTCTTACCGGTGCAGGCATCAGCGCTGAAAGCGGATTAAAGACCTTTCGCGATTCCGACGGGTTGTGGGAAGCGCTATGATATAAATGAAGTAGCTACGGCCACAGCGTGGAGAAGGAACCCGGCCCTGGTGCTGGAGTTTTATAATGTGCGCAGAAAAGGCGTGAGAGAAGCGCAACCCAACGCCGCACATATTGCTCTGGCTGAACTGGAGAATGATTTTGATGTAACAGTGATTACACAAAATATTGATGACCTGCATGAGAGGGGCGGTTCCACAAAAGTGGTGCATTTGCATGGCGAGGTAGTAAAGAGTAGAAGCGAAAAAAATGAGGCGCTGATTTACCCTATATCCGGTGATATTCAAATAGGTGACGGGCCGAAGACGGCGGGCAGCTTCGGCCGCATATTGTTTGGTTTGAAGAAACCGTTCCTATGATAGAAAAAGCGATTCAAATCACTAAAACAGCCGATCTTTTTGATCGTGGGAACTTCTTTGGTGGTTTATCCCGCAGCCGGATTGGTAGATTATGCGCCCTGGAAATCCCGAAATTTATTGTGGACAGGAAAATTCCCTACACGTCTTCGCTTTACGACATTGACCGCCATTGAAAAACCTGCCGGCGAGGGAATGCGGCAGGTAAAGGAATTGTTGAAGCCGTTTATTTGATGAAGTTTATACTACTTCCTGCCTGCTTTCATTAAAGACGATTCCATGTGCTTCCAGTTCTTTTAAGACAGGCTCATAAATTTCTTTTGCAACCGGGATGTGAAGCCCCTTTACAGCAATAGTGCCATTCAGAATTAATTTGGCGGCCACTCCTAACGGCAATCCAACCGTTTTGGCCATGGCTGTATGAACATCATCCTCACCATTCAATAGCAGTGTGCTGGTCGATTTATATTTCTCGTTTTCCCCGGTGAATTCCATTTCGTGCAGCATGATGATCATGTCTTTATTACCAGCTTGCAGCACCAGCTTTTTTCCAAAGCAAATTGTAATACATCGGCCGCACTGCACCGGCCTTTGTTGATGAGGGTTTGTTCATCATCCATGCCTCAATAAAAAGTTGCTTCAGTGTTAAGCTGGCATCGTGCAGTTTGTCGGCCAGGGTGGCGGTTGCGTTTATTTTCAGATCATCAATATCCACTTGTTTCAAATCGCCGTTGTCGTCAACCATCATAAATTCTTCCGGTTGTTCAATGCCTTTTTCTGCTGCTTTTTGTTCCAGTTCCACCAGGTTTACCAATTCGGCTAACAAACCTTTTGTCGCATCAAACTGTTCATGAAGTTTTTGTTCCAGCCATTCGCTGAAATCATTTTTATCCATGTGTTCTTTAAAGAAACCGGGCTAAGGGGCCGCCGTCGGTATTGTAGTTCTCCTTTTCATCCGTCAGCTTCAGATCGATCACATTTTTCCATCCATACATAAAATCGGGATGCCGCAAAGTGGTGCGGATGAACGTAGCCGTTTCCTGTAAACCATACACAGGTATATAGCTTAAAAAATACAGTTGGGATACCAGCATAATACTCATGGCCGGGAACAGGCACATATCTTTTTTCGGCAAAGAGATCTTCGTAATTCAGTTCTGTAATTTCCCCATTCATTTTATAAATAGCTCCTGCCTTTCCAGCCATCACTACGTTTCTGGGGTTCCAGCTAATTTTATAATGCCAGGGATTGTCATCGCTTTCGGGTGCTACCAATCCGCCGCAATGCGAAAGAAAGGAATGGATCTTTCCGCCTTCTTCGTGAATTTCATCAATCATTTTTTTGGCGCTCATGTGATCGATGCCGGGATCTAATCCCATCTCGCACAAAAACAACAGCCCGTTTTCTTCAATAGCATTTTTTAAGGGACCGCATCTCTTCATCCACATAGGAAGCACTAAGAAAATTCTTTTGGTATTTAATGCAATCCTTCGCAATTAAAATGTGCAGTGCCGGGGGCATTAAGGAAATAATAATATCGGCTTCAGGTATGTGCTTTTTTCGTTCTTCTTCATTCTGAATGTCAAAAGAAATAGCCTTGCCATAAGGGAGTTGCCAATTTTTTCTTCGGCCATGGCCAGGTTGGCATCCACCAGGGTCAGCTGCCAGTTTTCTGTTGCCGCGTTTTGAAGCAGGTACTGAATGAGAACCGTTGCCGATTTTCCGGCGCCGAATAATAAAATATTTTTCATAATGCTTCAACAAATGTAAGCCGCCGGAATAAAAAACCCGGTCTTAATTAGACCGGGATATCGCAATGCAGTGGTGATCTTATATTTCTTTGAGCAAGGACCGGTATTGTCTTGAATAAATATTCATGATTTTGTAGGTCACTTTTGCACCTTTTTTGTAGGCGGCACAGAAAGGGTTTGAACGCTATGCGGTTTCATAGCTCTTATCTGGTACGTGTCCGTTTCAATAATATCACCATTGCGTTCGAGATAATTTATCTCCACTTCCACCTGGTTTATGAAATCTTCAGATCTGTTTGACACGGTAAGTTCCAATCCGCTGATGCCGCCAAAATAGCCCACCGTATAATCATTGCCTTTTACCCCTACCTGTTTCCTGATGGCCCTGAGTTTAGCTGGTTTTGGATGATTTTTTTTCTCTTTGGCCGCCGGAGGTACTATTATTCTTACCAAAGCATCGTGATAACTTTTGCCCGCCATTTTTTCTTTAGGTACCCCTGTAAGGAGAGGCACTGTGGAATATTCGTTGGCAAAAGCTCTTTCAGCCCATCCGTCAACTAATTTTTTTACTAAAAAAACGCTGAGCATTAGCCCGATAAAAACACCAGCCATATTCAACCCGCTTTTTCCAGAGAACTTTTTTGAGGAGGGATGCTTGCCTTCCTGGAATGTATTATGATTTTCTTTTAGCTCTTCAGCAGCCTGGGAATTTTTTATTGTTAAAACCCCGCTGGTTACAAACCATGGGCAATCACCGGAAAGCAGTTTTTGTTTAGAAGGCGTGAAGGGTGATAGTAGAAATAAAGGAAGGGTAGAGCTGCATTCCTTTTGTGTTTCTTCCGTGGCTTTTTGTATTTCATTTCTTTCTGTCAGGCATGACGGGTTTGTACTTCCCTTTTCATTTCTCATCAAATCCAATGGCTGTAAGGCTATTAGTTTTCCTGAAGAATAAGAGCCCGGTTCTTTATCATCTCTCGTCCACAAGTACTTCTTCATACAACCCCCGTTTTATCTTTTATGTTGTCTGAAAAATTTGTGCCCTAATGCTAAAATGTTAATATCCTCTGGATTTCTTTGCCAGAAGGAGCCGGAAAACTGGTGATAATATGTCCTTAAAATACCCCAATCTGTCAGGTTTTTAGGGTGAAAAACGGTAGATTTGCTGACCTTAAAAATTGGAGGTAAGAAGCCCTAAGAATGGAAGAAAATATTCAACCGCAAGAAACAAACGATATCAACCGGATCATTCCGGTAAATATTGAAGAGCAAATGAAGACCGCCTACATCGATTATTCGATGTCGGTGATCGTAGGCCGTGCCCTGCCGGATGTACGGGATGGTTTGAAACCGGTTCACCGCCGCATCTTATTTGCCATGAACGAACTGGGCATGAGTCACAACAAACCTTATAAAAAATCTGCCCGTATCGTGGGGGAGGTGCTGGGTAAATATCACCCGCATGGTGATACATCTGTATATGATGCCATGGTGCGTATGGCGCAGGAATGGAGCATGCGCTATACCATGATAGATGGCCAGGGTAACTTCGGTAGCCAGGATGGTGATGGACCGGCAGCCATGCGTTATACCGAAGCACGTCTGCAGCGGCTGGCAGAAGCCATGCTGGAGGATATCGAAAAGGAAACTGTTGACTTTCAGCTCAACTTTGATGATTCTCTGAAAGAACCAACCGTACTGCCTACCCGTATTCCGCAATTGTTGGTGAATGGTTCCAGCGGTATTGCCGTAGGTATGGCTACCAATATGATGCCCCACAACCTCAGCGAAGTGATTGATGGCTGTATTGCGCTTATATCGACAACAGGGAGATTACCATTGATGAGCTGATGAAGTATGTAAAAGCTCCTGATTTTCCAACCGGCGGTATTATTTACGGTATGGAAGGCGTCAAAGCCGGCTATGCATACTGGCCGTGGCAGGGTAGTGCTTCGTGGCAAAATGTCATGTAGATACCAAAGCCAAGCGGAAGGGAACAGATCATTATTACCGAAGTGCCTTACCAGGTAAACCGTGATGCACTTTGCGACCGGATCGGTCAGCTGGTAAATGATAAAATGATTGAAGGTATTGCCCATGTAAACAATGAATCGAATAATAAAGAAGGTACCCGTATCGTGATTGATCTGCAAACGAGATGCTGTTGCCAAGGTGGTCATCAACCAGCTATATAAATACACCGAACTACAAACCATCTTATGGTATCAATAATGTGGCGCTTGTAAAAGGCCGCCCACGGACCCTGAACCTGAAAGACATGATCAGCGAATTCGTTGAGTTCCGTCACGAAGTGGTGATTCGCCGTACCCAATTTGAATTACGGGAAGCAGAAAAAAGAGCGCATATCTTACAAGGTTATCTGATTGCACTGGATCACCTGGATGAAGTGATTGCACTGATCCGTGCTTCTTCCACACCGGATATTGCCAAGGAGAAGTTTGATCAATGCAGGTTGGGGATTGGATGAGATACAGGCAAAAGCCATACTGGAACTGCGTTTGCAGCGCCTTACCGGCATGGAAAGCGATAAGATCAAGCAGGAATATGACGAACTGATGAAACTGATCGCTCATCTGAAAGAAATTCTTGCCAACGAAGGCATGCGTTACGAGATCATCAAAACAGAACTTACTGGAAGTAAAAGAAAAATTTGGTGATGCACGTAAAACCGAAATTACTTACCTCGATGATGAAGTGCAGCATCAAAGACCTGATCAAGGAAGAAGATGTGGTGATCACCATTTCTCATCTCGGTTATATCAAACGAACTTCTGCTACCGAATACCGTCCGCAACGCGCGGTGGCCGTGGAGCCGATGGGCGGCAAAACCCGGGAGGAAGATTATATTGAACATCTGTTTGTTGCCTCTACGCACCATACCATGTTGTTCTTTACCGAAAAAGGAAGGTGCTACTGGCTGAATGTGTATGAAATTCCCGAAGGTGATAAAACCAGCAAGGGAAGAGCCATTCAAAACCTGATGCAGATACCGCCGGATGATAAGGTCAGGGCGATTATTGATGTTAAAGATCTGCAGGATGAAGAATTTGTGAACAGCCATTATATCGTGCTTTGTACCAAGAAAGGTATCATTAAAAAAACAGCACTTGGAAGATTTCAGCCGTCCACGGCAAACCGGTGTAAATGCCATTACTATTCTGGAAGGCGACCAGTTGCTGGAAGCAAAACTGACCGATGGCAATTGCGAGATCATGATGGCTGTTAAAACGGGCCGTGCCATCCGTTTTCCTGAAGAGAAAGTAAGGCCAACCGGCCGTGGTGCTATTGGTGTTAGCGGTATTGAAGTGGATAATGATTCGGATGAAGTGGTTGGTATGATTTGTGTCAATCCAAAGACGCCGGACAGAACCGTACTGGTGGTAAGTGAAAAAGGATTTGGAAAACGTACTCCGGTAGATGAATACCGGATTACCAACCGTGGTGGAAAAGGTGTAAAAACCATCAATGTTACCGAAAAAACCGGAAGGTTGGTTGGTATATTGGATGTAACCGAAAAAGAAGACCTGATGATCACCTGTAAAAGCGGCGTTACCATCCGGATGAAAGTGGGCGATATCAGTGAACAGGGCAGGGCTACACAGGGTGTAAAATTGATACGTCTTGATGAAGGAGATGAAATTGCTGCGATCACCAAACTGGAAGTTCATGAAATAGAGGAGGTGGAAGAACTTGCTGAAGGAACGGAAACAACCAATTTACCGGAAAACCCATCTGAAGGAGAGAACCCTGTTGAATCATAAATTTAAAAAAAGAAAACAATGCGAAAACTGTTATTATCAGTATTGCTTGCATCATCTATCAGCAGTGTTTTTGCACAAAAGCTGGACGATGTTCAGGAAAAGATCAGCAAAGGAAAGTACGACGAAGCAAAGGAAAAGATTGACAAAGTATTGGCCGATCCTAAAAATGCAAACAATGCCAATGCCTGGTATTACAAAGGGAAGGTTTATGCCGAGTTAGCCCGCCAGGACAGCACAGGCTCGTTGGCCTACGATGCCCAGGCGCAGGCGTTCGATGCTTTTAAAAAATACCAGCAGCTGGATCCTAAGAATGTAATGATGACATTGGACCAGAATGTTGGCCTGTTTACCTTGTACGATCTGTATTATAACCAGGGTGTAAAAAAATACAATGCTAAAGACTACGCTGCAGCATTCGACAAAATGAAGAGTGCCCTGGAAGTTGAAAACTATATTGCTAAAAAAGGATACTCCTACAATAATTTTTCTTTTCCGGTACTGGATACACAATTGATCAATTTGACTGCTTCTGCGGCCTACCTGGCAAAAAAGGAAGACGAAGCCATTCCCTACTTTGAGCAGCTGGCAAATGCAAAGATCAAAGACAAAGAATACAGGGAAGTCTATGGTCTTTTGGTAGAGTATTATACAAAGAAAGGGGACCAGCAAAAAGCAGATAAATACCTGGCTCTTGGCCGTGAGTTGTTTCCTGACAATGATTACTGGATCTCTTTGGAATTTGGAAACATTCCCGCTGAAGATACGGCTAAGCGACTGGCCCGCTACGAGTACATGCTTCAAAAATATCCGGACAATTATGCACTGGCTTTAGATTATGCTACAGAGCTTTTCAACTACACGTACACATTTGAAAAGAAGCCGGCCGATTACACAGCAAGACAGGAAAAACTGCAAAAAGCGCTGGAGAAAACTTTGAGCATCCAATCTACTGCGTTTGCCAATTATATAATGGCCCAGCATATTTACAATGAGATTTATGATCTGGATGATGCATTACGATTGGTAAGAGGAACAACCCCTGCAGACCAGGCTAAGAAAAAAGATATTTTAGCCAAAACCGATAAAAGGTATGAAGAGTTTTATCCTTTTGCTTTAAAAGCGTATGAACTTTACACCCAGGATAATGCGCATGCAAAAGCCCAGGATAAAGCCAATTATCGTAAAGTGATCAACCAGTTGATTGATTACCACCAAAGAAAAAAACAAGCAGATAAAGTGGCCCTTTACCAGGAGAAATTAAAAACGCTTTAACGTTTCATTGAATAAATAAAAAGCCTCCGGATGCGGAGGCTTTTTTTATGGTGTTCCGACAGAAGTTATCTTGCTTATTCCATTGGTATTAAAGTAGCGTTAATACCAACCCGTCGTCAAATTGGTGATTTTCTATTGGCCATTCACCATTGACTATGGACAGTAGCATTTGATAAACCTGCAACCAGTTTAGTATAACAGCACTTTTATGGTTTTCAGTTTTTCAGGATCTGATTTGATGATGCCCGGTATTGGCAGAACGGAGTGGCTTAATGAGAAAGCTCTCGCTTTAGGACATAAGGCTGCTAATACCAACCCGCTGTCAAGAAAACCATCGTGAGACGTGAGACGGCAGACGTGAGACAGCAGCAGCCTTTTTCCCTTCTGTCATCTATCAACTATCATCTGCCATCCGGATAGCCGTCTGGTATAAAGCGTTGTGTTGGCTTGTGTGCTGTCTTTTAGAAATAAGAGATTTTCTTATTCCATCGACACTTTAATTCCTGGTAATTTTTTTAATCGGGAAGGTCTGTAAAACGAATTCAGGCTTTTGCGTAGAGAGATCTAGAATGTCTTCATTTTGTTCGATCATATCATTTTGCAGCCCCTGCAGGTAACCTTCAATAGTAAGGTTTTGAGAAGGGACCACTCTTTGATCTACAATCGCTCCGTCTATGGTCATTATAATTATCATACGGCAAGTGTCACAAAATAATATACATCTGGTTTAACAGGATTTATTTTTATCAACAAAGACTTTCCAATCGTTTGTCAAGGCGGTCAAAGTTAACAGTGAATTTAATGGTACGATGCTCGTTATCCAAAAAACTTGTTTGAGTTAAACTAATAGTAAGGTAAGTAACCAATACGGCGGTTTAAGTTCCAACCAATTAAGTTTCAATATCTTATTTACGATATTTTCGAAAAATTACGGTCTTGGTCGTGGGCTTGTGAACTGTCGGCGGCACTTTAAATTTGGATAAATAGGTAAAAACACTTAGTGGTAACCGGGGAGGTTGTCTTTCAAATATTTTATAATCTCTCCATCATAACCATACCTGTACAAGTGCATCTAATGCTGTTAAACGTCAAGCATGATAGCCGTGTAATACATCATTTCAGTTCTGCTTCATCTTCAGCAACTCTTTTTCCTATATCCAGTAAATACTCGTAGGGCCTGCCTTCAAATTCATTTGGCAAAGCGCCTATTTTTTTTCGGATATCTTCTTTCAAAATATATTGCGAAATGCCACTTGGATAAGGAATGATGTGGAGCATTTGTCTTTCAACCAAAGCATGGATGCAATTTTCAACATCTACGTTGAGATTATCGGCTTTTGCTATACTGTATAAAACAGCTATGCTGTAGGCTTCGTTTTGCTCATTTAAAAAAAGCAAGAACTCGTTTAGTGTTTTAGTCATAGGTCAAAGGGTAATTAATCAAAAAGTAAGATACAAAAATTAGCAATATGAACATGGCTAAATCTGCAGCAATTACGCAAACCTTAAAAGATTTATCCACCTTGTGGTGAGTGTACGCCTGTTAAACGGGTTGTCATGGTGTCAAATGTGTTTTTACATTTGATAAATTTAATATCATGGATAGGATACTGACCGGCAATTTTGACGAGTATGACTTTCCTTACTTAACCGTTGGAATTGCAAAACAATATACCAGCAATCAAATTATGGCAAAGGCCATAATTGATACAGGAGCGGCGCATTGTTTACTGCAACTTGATTTGATTAAGGCATTGCAATTAGAGCCGTTTAGAGATACAAAATATTTGCATCCGCAAAATGGTTTGCTGGATTCCAAAGATTATTTAGTGGATTTATACTTTGACACAAACAACTTTAATGGTGCTGCCAGGGTCGAAGGCGTTAGAGTAGGTGTTATTTATGATCAGGGTTACCCGGCAGGTATGATTATAGGCGTAGAATTTTTAAAGAACACTTGTTTCAGTTATAATGGACATGAAAAAACCTTTGAAATGAAATTGAGGTTTTAAAAAATAATAACGCTTGTACTGTTCCAAAGGCGGGGCTGCACACTCAGTATTATTTAGTATACCAACCTGTTTTCAAACTTGTAATTTTCTATTGACCATTCACCATTGACCATGGACAGTAGAATTTTATAAACCTGAAACCAGTTTAGTATTAGATATTTGATGCAGGCAATTACGCCTGCTCTTATTTCAATTCATCCAAACAAATATTTAAGTACACCATGTCATACTGCAGCGCAATAGAATCTATGGCGGAAGATAGAAAGGCCTTGCATAAAGCCTATCACGACAATCTGTATGGTTTTCCCATACACGATGACAACGAATTGTTTTGCCGGCTTGTTCTGGAAATCAACCAGGCAGGCCTGAGTTGGGAAACGATATTGAAAAAAGAAACGGCATTCAGGAAGGCGTATCATAATTTCAATATTGAAAAAGTGGCGGCCTATACGGAAGCAGACAGGGGAAGACTCCTGGCAGATGCGGGCATTATTCGTAACCGTTTAAAAATAAATGCCGCCATAGAAAACGCTAAAACCATCCGGCAACTTCAAAAAGAATACGGCTCGTTTGGAAAATGGCTGGAACACCATCATCCCAGATCAAAAGAAGAATGGGTAAAGTTGTTTAAGAAGACCTTCAAATTCACGGGTGGAGAGATTGTGAATGAGTTTCTAATGAGTACAGGCTACCTGCCCGGAGCGCATTCATCCAATTGTAAAGTGTACAAAGAAGTGCTGAAGGCAAAACCAATGTGGTTAAAGAAGGAATGAGAAAAAGCGGCTCACTGATGAATGAGCAATTGTCAATGTACTCTGCAATAGCTTTTGATACAGTTTCAGGAAGGAGAGAGCTTGTTCTTGTTTACAGTAACCACAGCTTACCGTATCTTGGCTAAGAATACAAAACCAATTCACCGGCTATGACCTATACAACCCGCAAAGAATTCTTACAAACATCTGTCCTGGCTCTGGCAAGCCTTGCTGTGAACAGTTCATTTGACCTCCGCAAAAAAGATCTTTTGTTGTCTTTTTCCACCCTGGGTTGTCCCGATTGGACCTTTCAACAGATCGCCGATTTTGCGGTGCAGCATGGGTACAAGGGAATAGAAGTAAGAGGCATTCAGCGCCGGATGGATCTGACCCAATGCCCTGAATTCAACACACAGGAAAGCAGGAAGGCAACCCTGGCGCTAATGAATCAAAAAGGGTTGCAGTTTGTAGGTCTGGGCTCCTCAGCCAACCTGCATGTTGCCGAAGAGGCAGAAAAAGAAAAGAACATGAGCGAAGCCAAACACTTTATTGATTTGGCCCAACAAATTAATTGTCCCTATGTGCGGGTATTTCCCAATAAGCTTCCGAAAGAAGATAAAAAAGAAACGATCGATCGCATTGTTAAACGTTTATTGGAACTGGGTGCTTACGCCAAAGAAAAAAATGTAACCGTGTTGATGGAAACCCACGGAGATGTAGTGAAGATCGACGACCTTACCACCATCATGCAGGCAGCCAGCCATCCGAACGTTGGCCTGGTATGGGATGTGTGCAATATGTGGACGATCACCAAAGAACCACCGGCACAAGCCTTTCAGCAATTAAAAAAATACATCCGCCATACTCATATCAAAGATGCCAGGCTGGTGGAGGGCAAACCGCAGTACACTTTGCTGGGCCAGGGCGAGGTGCCCATCTTTGAAGCCATTGATGCCCTGCAGAAAGGCGGCTACAAAGGTTATTACAGTTTTGAATGGGAAAAACTATGGCACCCCGAAATTGCAGAGCCGGAAATTGCAATAGCCGATTACCCGGTTGCGATGAAAAAACATTTTAAGGGTTTGTAGTTTTTAAGAGTTTATAGTTTATAGTTTGTGGTTTGTAGTTAATTTAGACCGGAGCGTCTTTACAGAAACGAACAGACTTTAGTATTACAACTTATAGTCTTTCCAGTTTTTGAGAACCTCTTCAAATGGTAAGAAACTACAAATCACAAACAATAAACTATGATTACAACCTTCAAACTGCCCGGATTTCTGTAAACCTCTTCAAATTACAAGGAACTATAAACTACAAACCACAAACTATAAACTATTAACATGCCCGGCGATCCGCTTCTCAATACTAAAGGAAAAGAACAAAACACCTATGATGCTATTGTCGTTGGTTCCGGCATCAGCGGCGGCTGGGCCGCCAAAGAACTGTGTGAAAAAGGATTGAAGGTGCTGCTGCTCGACCGGGGCCGCAATGTGGCACATGGTGATTATCCAACCGCCACCAAAGCTCCATGGGAATTCCCTCACCGTTTAAATTTAACGGAAGAAGACAAAAAGCGAAACTTCGTACAAAGCCGTCACTATTCTTTTCGCGAAGACAACAAGCATTTTTATATCAACGACCAGGAAAATCCCTATGAAGAAACCAGGCGGTTCGACTGGATACGGGGCGACATTGTTGGTGGCCGTTCGCTGTTATGGGCAAGGGCCTGCTACCGCTGGAGTGACCTTGATTTTGAAGCGAACCAAAAAGACGGCCACGGCGTGGACTGGCCCATACGCTATAAAGACATTGCACCCTGGTACGACTATGTAGAATCTTTTATTGGCGTAAGCGGCAACAGGGACGGCATTCCCGTAATACCTGATGGACAGTTTCAACCGCCTTTTGAAATGAACTGTGTTGAAAAGCATTTCAAGCAACAGGTGGAAAACAACTATGCCGATAGAAAAGTGATCATGGGCAGAACAGCCAATCTCACCCAGCCGGTAAAGGGCAGGGGACAATGCCAGGCCCGCGATCTTTGTCACCGAGGTTGTCCCTGGGGCGCTTATTTCAGTACCAATGCCAGCACCATTCCTGCTGCGTATGCCACGGGTAATCTTACCGTAAGACCGCATGCACTGGTGAACAAAGTGTTGTACGACGAACAAAAACAAAAAGCCACCGGTGTAGAAATCATTGATACCGAAACTAAGCAAACGCAGGAGTATTATGCAAAGCTTATCTTCCTTAATGCCTCCACGGTGGCCACGGCTTTTATCCTGCTGAATTCTGTATCGTCCCGTTTTCCCAATGGACTGGGCAATGGCAGCGACCAGGTGGGTCGCAACCTCATGGACCATCACAAAGGGCTTGTCCTTTGCAGCAGAAGTGGAAGGGTTTGAAGACCGTTATTATTATGGCCGCAGACCCGTGAGCATTTACATTCCCCGCTTCCGCAATGTAACAGAACAGCACCCCGGCTTTTTGCGTGGCTATCATTTTGGCGGCGGTGCCTACCGGGCGAGGCAGGCAAAGGATGCCACTGTTGGGGCTGAATTAAAAGAGGCCCTTATAGAACCGGGCTCCTGGCAAATGAGCCTTTATGCCTTTGGCGAATGTTTACCCTATGCCGACAACCGCATTACCTTGAACCACGATAAAAAAGACCAGTGGGGCCGCCCCCTCATTGCCATTGACTGCGAGTTTAAGGATAATGAAAAGGCCATGCATGAAGACGTGAAAGCAACAGGACTGGAACTGCTGGAAGCGTCCGGTTTTAAGAACCCAAAAGTGCAGGGCAGCATTTCCTTTCCCGGCAATGCCAACCACGAAATGGGCATTGCCCGTATGGGCCGTGATCCCAAAACTTCCGTATTGAACGCCTGGAACCAGATGCACGAAGTGCCCAATGTATTTATTACGGATGGATCGTGTATGACCTCCTCCTCCTGCCTCAATCCTTCGCTCACCTATATGGCACTAACGGCAAGGGCCTGCGATTATGCGGTGAAGGAGCTAAAGCGGTTGAATTTATAAGTGAGGGAAAGGAATAAAGAATACGATAGTTTTCAACCAGGCAACGAATCAACCAATTTACCGGTTCGCCGGGTTTTTCCATTCCTTTTCCAAACGGTCAATAGATTCCTTTACTCTTGTGGCCCGTGTGTCTTCGCGTTTGGCGGTTACAATCCATTCCACATACTCCTTACGGTTAGAGAAAGAAAGTGAGTTGAAAAAGGCTTCCTGCTTTTTAGCTTTTTTCAAAGCTGCCAGCAAAATCATCGGGCAGGTAAATGATCTTTTTCTGCGCATCAATGTATTTAAAGATCTCTCTTTCTTTCGGCTGAGCTTCCTTCTTTTTGTCGGCCTCTGTTTTTAACCGCATGCCAAAGGCCGACCAGGTATCATCAAAAGAAATAAGACTGATCCACTGCATTTGCTGGTGCTTCAACAATTCGTCCCAGCCCTTGTCTCTTGTCAGATCGGTTTGTATTTTGGAAGTACCTTTTGGATAATAGATCCAGCACACCACATCATCTTTTACCAGGGAAAGAATGTTGTTTAATTCTTCCTTCATCTGCGCCTGGTCTTTTACAAACCAATGCACCTGGTTGTAATTTTTTGCAGAACCGGAGATTTTTACCCCATCAGGCAGGAGGCCCAAATTCTTTTTAAAATCCGCAGGTGCGTTTATCGTAAACAAGGTGTAGTTTTCTTTTATTCTTAATTTTTGTGCAGTGGAGGTTGCTGGCATACTAAGTATTTGTTGCTAAAATAAAATCTTGAGCCTGAATTTTTCTTTAAACTTGCCGAATCAGGCCAAAGAAATCCGCCGGTTTTCTCAGGGAACTTCTGTCAACCGATCAACGATTCAACTTATAAATCCTTCTTTCTGCCAAAATTGCACATTACTGCCTCACGGCACAATCATTGATAAACACTATAGAACTATTAAATTCATTAATCAAATGGGAAAAATAATTGGTATTGACTTAGGTACAACCAATAGTTGCGTAGCCGTAATGGAAGGCAACGAGCCGGTGGTAATTGCCAACGATGAAGGCCGCCGTACAACGCCTTCTGTAGTGGCTTTTTTGAAAAACGGTGAACGCAAAGTGGGTGATCCGGCTAAACGCCAGGCCATCACCAACCCGCAAAACACCATCATGAGTGTGAAGCGTTTTATGGGCCGCCGCTTTGATGAGGTGACAGAAGAGATCAGCCACTGGAGCTATAAAGTAGCAAAAGGTGACAATAATACCGTTCGGATTGATATAGATGGCAGATTATATACGCCACAGGAAATTTCTGCCATGATTCTTCAGAAAATGAAGAAAACGGCTGAAGATTATCTGGGACAGGAAGTAACCGATGCGGTAATTACCGTGCCTGCTTATTTTAACGATGCCCAGCGCCAGGCTACCAAAGAAGCCGGTGAAATTGCTGGTTTGAATGTTCGCCGTATTGTGAACGAGCCTACAGCCGCCGCTTTGGCTTATGGTTTGGATAAAGGCGGAAAAGACCAAAATATTGCTGTGTTTGACCTTGGTGGTGGTACGTTTGATATTTCAGTACTGGAATTAGGCGATGGTGTATTTGAAGTAAAATCAACCAATGGTGATACCCACCTTGGTGGTGATGACTTTGATAAAGTGATCATGGACTGGCTGGCTGATGAATTCAAAAAAGAAGAGAACGATTGACCTGCGCAAAGATCCAATGGCTCTGCAGCGTTTGAAAGAAGCATCTGAAAAAGCAAAGGTGGAATTGTCTTCTTCTTCTGAAACAGAAATTAATCTTCCTTATATCACTGCTATAGATGGTGTTCCAAAACACCTGGTAAAGAAATTAACCCGGGCAAAATTTGAGCAGTTGGCCGATAAACTGTTTGAGCGTTGTTTGAAGCCTTGCGAACAGGCTTTGAAAGATGCAGGCCTCAGCACTTCACAAATTGATGAAGTGATCCTGGTGGGTGGTTCTACCCGTATTCCTAAAGTGCAGGAGATCGTTGAAAAATTCTTTGGCAAAAAGCCAAACAAAGGTGTAAATCCTGATGAAGTGGTAGCTGTTGGAGCAGCTATTCAGGGTGCCGTATTAACCGGTGAAGTAAAGGATGTATTGTTGCTTGACGTTACGCCTCTGACATTGGGTATTGAAACCTATGGGTGGTGTATTAACACCAATGATCCCATCCAACACAACGATCCCAACAAAGAAATCCGAAACCTTCTCTACAGCCTCGATAATCAGCCGGGTGTACAGATCCATGTATTGCAGGGTGAACGTCCTATGGCCAACCAGAATAAGAGCCTGGGTATTTTTAACCTTGATGGCATTCCACCAGCCCCAAGAGGCGTACCTCAAATTGAAGTGATCTTTGATATTGATGCCAATGGTATTTTGCATGTAACGGCAAAAGATAAAGGCACCGGTAAGGAACAAAAGATCCGTATTGAAGCCGGTAGCGGATTAAGCAAGGAAGAAGTGGAAAAAATGAAGGCGGAAGCAAAAGCCAATGAAGCTTCGGATAAGGCTGAACGGGAAAAAGTAGAAAAGCTCAACCAGGCCGACAGTTTGATTTTCCAGACGGAAAAGCAACTGAAAGAGTATGGCGATAAAATTCCTGCCGATAAAAAAGGAACTATTGAAGCAGCCCTGAACAAATTGAGGGAAGCACATAAAACCCAGGATGTTGCCCAAATTGATCCGGCTGTTACCGAATTGAATAATGCATGGACGGCCGCAAGTGAAGAAATGTATAAAGCAACGCAGGGTGCAGGACAACCTGGTGACGGCGCCGGCCAACAACAAAGTACCGGTACCGGCAATGCAGGAGAAAATGTAACCGATGCGGAGTATGAAGAAGTGAAATAAGGATCAGGGATTTCACAGATGAAAGAAAGAGCTTTCACAGATATAAAAACCACAGCTTAGGCTGTGGTTTTTTGTTGTAGGCTATTTTGAATTTTTTGATTGGGCAAGGGCAATAGGATTCTATCTTACCGGTTTGGCCGGCAGAAAAAATATATACTTTTCAATGCAGTTATTTTTTCTTCCACGCTTCAAATTGGTGCATCAACCGGTTGTGTGTAATAGAATGACCCTGTTCATGTTCTTCTTCCCCGCCCAAAAATGTTTCCTTGTCTTCATCATCCAACTCGTCCCAAAATTCTTTTCCTGATTGGTCAGATTCTAAAACAGCTTTTGCTTCTTCCAGCAAAAACTCGTCACTGCAGTTGTCCACCAATGCGTGCAGCTTTTGTTTTAAATCGGGATCCATAAAAAATGGGCTTTCTCTAAGTTACTTATTAAATTGAAACAAGAGGAAAAGAAAAAAAGGGGCTTTACCACCGGTTTTAGTTATATTCTACCTGCAGGTAGAAAGGTTAATAGCTGCACCGTGCAGAAAGAAGGAAGAATAGTTGAACCACAGCAAACACGGAGAACAAAGCGCAGGATTCTTAGGCTGGCGGAATTTTAGCAGCACCTGGTAAGCACTCCCTATTTTTAAAGTAGAAGTGGCGTTCCTGGTTTTTTGCAAGGATAGTGGATGGAGCCTGAAACTGAAATGCCTGCAACAAGGCAGGCATTTCGTTATAATAAAGTTTGTACTTTTTAAATTATATCCATCGCCAACACAAAAAATGTAGTCACAAAAGGCAGGATAAGCGTTAACCATGGCCAATGCGTTGCAATAGCAAAAGCAAGAGCTGCCACTGAAATAAAGAATAAGATCCAATATAAACCTCTTGAGCTTCTTTTAACTTCCATGATAAAGATTTTGCGCAAAAATAAGGCAGAGATTTAAAATATTACTGCATTTTAAAAACTAATATTGCATACCCGCAAATCTTTGAAAGCTTTTATTATTTTCGTCGTCAATATGTTTTTTTAGGTACGACCGTTAACCAGCGTTAAATATTATTGATGAGAATAGATTTTTATCTGCGTTTTCATACGCAATTCGGTCAATCGCTTGCTATTGTTGGAAATATTCCAGCATTGGGTCTGAATGAAGTAAACAAGGCCCTTCCCTTACAGTTTCTCAATGAAGATTTTTGGCATACCAGTATTGAAATAGATCCTTCTGAATACCATTCCCTGCACTACCGCTATGTTTTTACCAACGAAAAAGGCGAGGTGAAAATAGAGGCTGAAAAGGAGAGGGTAATTGATATAAAAAAAAGTGGTTCGGATGTTGTGGTGGTTGACACCTGGAACGATGAAAGCGCTTACGAGAATGCATTTTACACCGCACCTTTTACGGATGTCTTTTTTAAAGAAAAAAAACCAAAAGCAAAAAAAGACGACAGCTTCACGCATCAGTTCAAACTAAAGGCGCCGCTGCTTTCTGCCCACGAATGCGTTTTTATTTCAGGTAGCACAGAAGAGTTAGGTAACTGGAATACCGCAAAACCCATAATGCTTCAAAAAAGGGGCAACTGGTGGGTTTTGGACATTGACCTGTCGGGGACTACCTTCCCGATTGCTTACAAATACGGCGTTTATAATTTCAAAAAAGAAGAATTCATTCGTTTTGAAGACGGCGACAACCGTGTTTTACACTACGATATCCCGGCAAATAAAAGAACCATCATCCACGATGGATTTATCCGTTTGCCCAATACCACATGGAAAGGCGCCGGTATTGCCATTCCTGTTTTTAGCCTGCGCACCAACAACAGTTTTGGCGTTGGCGAGTTTGCTGATATGAAACTGCTGGTGGACTGGGCACAGGAAATTGGTTTAAAGCTGGTCCAGATCCTTCCGGTGAATGATACCTCGGCCACGTATTCCTGGAAGGACTCTTATCCTTACGCGGCCATATCGGCGTTTGCACTTCATCCCATTTACATTAACCTGCAAAAGGTGGCCGGCAAAAAAAATGCGCCCATCATAAAAGCGCTGGCTAAAAAGCAAAAGCAATTGAACAGCCTGCCCGAAATTGATTACGAGCAGGTCATGCATTTCAAGATCAATGTGCTTCGCGAATTGTTTGAGATAGACGACCTTGCTTTTACAAAAGAAAAAGAGTACGGAGAGTTTTTTGAAGACAATAAAAACTGGCTGGTGCCGTATGCGGCCTTTTGTTTTTTACGGGATAAATACGGCACGTCCGATTACTCGAAATGGAAGACCAACCAGGTTTTCAACAAAGAGGAAATCGAAAAGCTGACATCTCATAAATCAAAATTGTTTAAGCATATTGCCTTCTTTTATTTTGTTCAATACCATTTGCACCTGCAGCTAAAAGAGGTAACTGAGTATGCTCATAAAAAAGGCATTGCGGTAAAAGGCGATATTCCCATCGGCATTTACCGGTATGGCTGCGATGCATGGACTGCTCCCGAATTGTATAACATGGACATGCAGGCCGGGGCTCCGCCCGATGATTTTACCATTAAGGGACAGAACTGGGGCTTTCCAACCTACAATTGGAAAAAGATGGAGGAAGACCATTTTGAATGGTGGCGCCAGCGCTTTCATCAAATGAGCAACTATTTCGACGCCTTCCGCATTGATCATATCCTTGGTTTTTTTCGCATCTGGAGTATTCCTGTTGATGCGGTGGAAGGGATTTTAGGCCGTTTCATTCCCGCCTTGCCGGTTACGGCAACAGAGTTTGGCGAACGGGGCATCTGGTTCGATTACGACCGTTTTTGCAAGCCGTTTATCAATGAGGAAATCCTTCAGAAGGTATTTGGCGAACAGGCGGAATTTGCAAAAGCTCATTTTGTTCTGGCCAACGACAAAAATGGTTACGATCTGAAAGAAGAGTTCAATACGCAAAAAAAAGTAGAAGAATACTTTGCGCTGCAGGAGGAATCGGAAACTACAAAGGCTCTTCAGCAAGGGTTGTTCGATCTCATCACCAATGTTATTTTGTACGAAGAGCCGGGCTCCGGCCAGCAAAAATTCCACTTCCGCATTTTAATTGAATCCACCTTGTCGTACCAGTACCTGGAGGAGGCGGCAAAGCCGAAATTAAAAGAGCTTTATATTGATTATTTCTATCGCCGGCAGGATGAGTTCTGGAAACACGAAGCCATGAAAAAACTGCCTGCACTGAAAGAAGCCACGCACATGCTGATCTGCGGCGAAGACCTGGGAATGGTGCCGCATTCTGTTCCGGAAGTGATGCAGCAGTTAGGTATCCTGAGCCTGGAAATACAGCGCATGCCTAAAAATCCGCAGACCGAATTTTTCAATCCAAAAGATGCACCTTATTTGTCGGTGATCACGCCTTCCTCGCACGACATGAGCACCATCCGCGGATGGTGGGAAGAAAGCCGCGAAAAAACACAGCGTTTTTTCAATACGGTTTTAGGCGAACAGGGCACGGCGCCGTATTTCTGCGAGCCCTGGATCAACCGGGCCATTGTGCTGCAGCATTTGTATTCTCCGGCCATGTGGAGCATTTTTCAATTGCAGGATATCCTGGGCATGAGTGAAAAATTGAGAAGGGAAAACCCGCAGGAAGAGCGAATCAATAATCCTGCTAACCCCAATCATTACTGGAACTACAGGATACACTTACCCCTGGAACAACTCATTAAAGAAAAAGACTTCAATAAAGAGTTGAATGAGTATATCACCAACAGCGGAAGGAATTCGCAGTCCTTTTGAGGTTAAGTTTGAGGTTAAGGTAAAAGCGTGTGTCTTTTACCGTTAGCTCTTTAAAAAGTAAGTTTGAGAAGTATGTAGCCGGCAACAGAATTGCTATAGAGCTTCTGTTGCGTCGCACTCTTGTACTGTCACAATTCTATGCAGCCAGGGTTTCTCGCAAAGACGCAAAGCAGATAAAGGAAATTGTAATCTTTGCGTCTCTTTTCCTTTGCGTCTTTGCGTGAAATAAAAAGTTGCATAGCGAACAAAGCGTACAAGTGAGTGACACAAGGAACGATGAATAGAATTACAAAGCTGGTAACATAAAACAGATTAAATAACATTCAATAAACAGGAAAAATTCATTGCCTTAAGAAACATGAAAGTATCATACAAGTCCTATAACCTGAAATTTAAGTACCCGTTTGGCATTTCGAAAGGAACAAAAACACACCAGCCGACATTCATAGTAGAATTGGAACATTTGGGCCATGTTGGCTATGGAGAGGCGCCTGCCATTACCTATTATCATCTCCCGGTTGAGAAAATGATCAGTGACCTGGAACAGAAAAAGGTTTTTACAGAGAAGTTTGCCTTTACCGAACCGGAACGCTACTGGCATTACCTGCATCATTTGTTCCCAAACAATTCTTTTTTGGTTTGCGCCCTGGACATAGCAGGCTGGGACCTGTACGGAAAAATGAAAGGAAAACCGCTTAAAGATCTCTGGCCGGTGGAACAGCCTTTACAGCCGCAAACCGATTACACCATTGGGATTGACACCATTGAAAAAATGGTGGACAAACTAAAAGAAAAACCCTGGCCTATTTATAAAATAAAACTGGGCACAGACCGGGATATTGAGATCATGGAAGCATTGCGAAAACATACGGATGCCGTTTTTCGCATTGATGCCAATGCGGCCTGGAAAGCGGAGGAAGCCTTGGAAAAAATCAATGCCTTTAAAGATCTCGGTGTTGAATTTATTGAACAACCACTTGCCAAAGACGATTGGGAGGGCATGAAGTTTTTGTTCGACAAATCGCCGTTGCCGCTGATAGCCGATGAAGCCTGCGTGGCAGAAGGCGATGTGGAGAAATGTCATAATCATTTTCATGGCATCAACATCAAGCTTACCAAATGCAGTGGTATTACGCCTGCTTTACGGATGATAAAAAGGGCCAGAGAACTGAATATGAAAGTAATGGTAGGCAGTATGAATGAATCCACTATTGGTTCGGCCGCTATTGCCCACCTGATGCCGCAGGTTGATTATGTGGATGTGGATGGGCCCTTGCTGCTGGAAGAAGACCTGGCAACAGGATTAATTTATCAAAATAACGGACAGGTGCTAACGGCCGATGCGCCGGGTTTAGGCATACGGTTTACGGATCTTGTTCAAAATAAAGGCTCACTTTTGTGAGCCTTTAAATTTATTTCACCATCCACATTACCAGATACGAACCCGTAAGCTGTCTGGTCTGTACATAGGCGTGCCTTGTTGAATATGAAAGGTTGTGTAAAATTCATCCACATCCACAAAGGGGCCGTTCACCCTGTACTTGCCAGGCGAATGCACATCGGTCAATAAGCGGTTACGCAGTTGTTCATCTCTGATTTGTCCCAGCCAGCCCAGGGCATAACCCATAAAATAACGCTGCATAGGAGTGAGGCCTTCTATCTTTTCTCCCTTTTTATATTGTTCTGTCTTTTTAAAGGCTTCAATGCCCAAAAGTATGCCGCCAAGATCGGCAATGTTTTCACCCAGCGTGGCTTTGCCGTTAATATGATAACCTTTTATGGGTTCGTATTCGTTGAACTGCTTTACCATTACCTGGGCTCTTTTGTTGAACTCCTCTTCATCTTTTTTGGTCCACCAGCTTTTTAAATTTCCTTTTTCATCATACTGTCTTCCTTCATCGTCAAAGCCATGGGTGATTTCATGACCAATGGTGCTGGCGCCGGCATAACCATAAACCGTAGCATCATCCAGTTCTTCATCTCTGTAACCCGGAACGGTAAAAATCCCGGCCGGCAAAACAATTTCATTGTTGGATGGATTGTAGTACGCATTGTAGGTCTGTGGCGTCATGTCCCATTCATCCCTGTCCACAGGTTTGCCTAATTTATTCATGTGGTAATTATGCCACCAGGTATTGGCATGGATCATGTTCTGCACATAACTTTCCCTGCCAATTTCCATGGCTGAGAAATCTTTCCATTTATCCGGATAGCCCACTTTCTTTTTCATGGCAGCCAGTTTCACATAGGCCTTTTGCTTGGTGCTGTCGCTCATCCAGGTAAGCTGACCAATGCGGTCTTTTAAAGCCTCACGAATAGCTTCTACCATATCAGAATAGCGCTTTTTGGCGGTTTGGCTGAAGAACTCTTTTACATAGAGTTGCCCCAGCAATTCACCCATGGCCGCTTCCTCTGCACTGACCACCCGTTTCCAGCGGGGCAATCTTTCCTTGGCACCGGTAAACAGCTTACTGAAGTTGAAGGCTTCAATGCCATATTGTTCGGGCAGCGAACCGGAGAAATCGGAAATAAGATTAAACTTCAGATCTGTTTTCCATACCTCAATAGGCGTTGTTTTTAATACGGTATTGAGCGCCTTGAAAAATTCAGGTTGCCCCACAATGACCGAATCAATATTTTTTACACCCGAGGTTGTCAGAAAGCTGGTCCAGTCAATTGTGGAAGAAAGTTTGGGCAGATCGGAGATCGCCATTTTATTGTAGTTCTTATAGGGATCGCGGAGGTCTTCAATTTTACGGGAGGCTTGCGCCAGTTTTGTTTCAAGGGATAAAATTTGTTGGGCACCGGCGGCAGCTTTTGTGCTATCCTCGCCGGACAGGGTCAGCACTTTGGTAATGTATTTCACATACTCGTTACGAATATTCTTTGTGGCGGAATCCTGCTTGAAATAATATTCTCTTTCCGGCAAGCCAATGCCACCCTGGAAAAGCTTATAACTCATCACCTCGCTGTTCTTATCATCCTGGGTTACATAATCACTAAAGAGAGTAGAAGACCCGATCTTTTTGAGTTCGGCAACCGTCGCCACCAATGATTTTACATCCGTGATGGCATTGATCTTATCCAGATAAGGCTGGAGCGGTTTCAAACCCAATTGTTCAATCTTAGCACTGTCCATAGCGGTAGTCCAAAAGTCGCCGATCTTTTGTTCGGTAGATCCCTTTGCCGCAGTTGTAGCCGCTGCTTTTTCACTGATCTCTCTCAACCGGTTTCGGTTCTCTTCAATCACCAGGTGGCCTATGCTCCAGCTTCCATAAGCAGGCGGTATAGGAGTTGTTCTTTATCCATCCGCCGTTCGCATACAAAAAGAAATCCTGCGAAGGACTAACTGTAGTGTCCATATTGACCGTCAAAACATCCACCTTATTCTTAGCAGAATCCTTTTGTTCCGCAGCACCTTTTACCATGCCATTATTGTTACAGCCGGCAACCATTGCTGCTGCCAGGCCAAAAAATAAAATCCGCATCGTGTTTTGTTTTAGATATTAAATATAACGATTGTGCTATTTTATTACAAGTGGTCTCATAAATGGACTTTTTATATGGTGAGTGGTGAGTAGTCAGTGGTGAGTAAGAGGCTTTTCCCCCTCACCATTCACCACTGACCACTCACAAAAGGCATTGTGGGATGGCTTCTAATTATAATTTACAAGCAGGTTTTGTGAAAGAAAAAGCCTTCCCGAAGAGGAAGGCTTTATTTATGCTTAGTGAGAGACGTTTTACTTATTGATCAAGATTGACCGGATAGGTATAAGGCATGTCATTGCCCGGATAAACACCTTCGAACTTGACTGTTCCGGAAATATTGGAAAGCAGTTCTGTCAGATCTTCTACGGAGCTAACCTGCTGGCCGGCCACACTAATAATGATAAACGTGGGTTGAATTCTTGCACGGCCTAAAGGACTGTCCTCATAAATTTTATTTACGACCACACCTCCGTCAACACCATATTTTCCTGCTTTATCCTTGCTTAAGGTGGTTAGGTCGGCCTTCAATCTTGTACGGATATCAGAGCTTACCACATCGGTCTTTTTCTTAAGCGATACGTTGACATTGTATTCTTTTCCGTTGCGTACATAGGTTACAGGAACTTTATCGCCGGGACGGAAGCCGGCAATTTGTGCACTCATTTGCAAGCCGGAGGTAACCTTTGAATTATTTACTTTAGTGATCACATCACCTTTTTTAATACCGGCTGCAGCGGCGCCACCGTCGGTGCTTACACCACTCACGTACACACCCTCAATATTGGTAGGAATGCCAAGGGCTTTCAGTTGATCTTCAGACGCATCATCGGTAGGAAAATAGCTTACACCTAAATAACCTCTTTGCACATCACCGAACTGAATGATATCATTCACAATTTTTTTGATGATGTTAACCGGGATGGCAAATGAATATCCTGCATAGGTTCCCGAAGGAGCCAGGATGGCTGAGTTGATACCGATTAATTCACCCTTTGTATTGATCAGGGCGCCACCACTGTTACCCTGGTTTACAGCGGCATCGGTTTGAATAAAGGATTCAACAGGCGTGTCGTTTCCTTTGGTTTGGCGGCGGTTGATACCAATGCTACGTCCTGTTGCAGAGATAATGCCCGCTGTAACGGTAGCATCTAACGTTAAAGGATAACCTACTGCCAGTACCCATTGGCCTAACTGGATATTATCTGAATTACCGTAAACCATGAAGGGCAACTTGGTGCCATCAATCTTCAATACGGCAATATCACTGCTTGGATCGCGGCCGATGACCCGGGCCTTGTATGTTTTCCTGTTGGAAAGCGTAACATTGATCTCTGCAGCAACGCCACCCCCCTGATCTGAAATGACGTGGTTGTTGGTCACCACGTAGCCATCTTCGCTAATGATCACACCGCTGCCGGAAGCTCTTTGCTCAGGAATAATGTTGGGACCAAAGCCTTCACCAAAGAACTGATCGAAAAAATCATCAAAGCTCCTGTTTCGGGGAAGATCGTTTGATACCCGTTTTGCCGGGATCTTTGTTTTAATGTGCACCACGGCAGGAACCGCGGCATTAGCCGCATTGGTAAAATCCAAACCATCTGCCGGACTGCCAGCTTTTCCGTCAAAAAATCCTGCATAATTAGCAGGTACACCTTTTTCTGTCGTTCCCAGAACGGAGTTTGGATGACTGGAAATCTTATTGTACACCACCACGCTACCAACGGCAGAAGCAGCGCTGATAGCTACTATTAAAAAAATCTGTTTGAGTTTCATGGTTTATTCAGTTTGAATGTTAATCTATAGTGTCAAAATATGTGCCTTAGCTTCACAAAATAACTATACTCTTCTGCTAAAATAAAACCACCGGACCAGTTTAACATTAATTTACTAAGGCCTTCGTAGTTCATTAACAGCAGGTGCTAGGCTTTATCGTCAAGATCGAGCAAAAACTTTACGGTGTCCACACCGTCGGCGTAATCGCTGATCTGCGGGCATTGTACTTCTCCAAAAGGAATATTATGATTTCCGGCCACACATTGAATATTTTCGTCCAGCAGCAACGCCATCCGCACTTCTCCTGCATTGATGTAATACTCGTAATGCAACTGGCTGATGGGCGAGAAGGGCGACGGATCTTCCACAAGTAAAATGCTTCCGTTCGTCATGTAGTAGCGGTTATTAATCATAAGCACGGCTAAATTATAATCATAGTTGTTTTTGTACTTGTGGTGGTTGATGAGAGAATCATATTTTTTAAACGCGTTAAGCAAAGGTTCAAAATTATATTGCTCGGGAACAAAGATCTTGGTCACATTTCTGCACCCCAATCCAAAATACTGGTACACATCATCGGCCAGCGCTTCCAGGTCTTCTTTTGATTCATCGCCTTCCAGGATGGCAACTGACGTCCTGTTTTTGCGGATAATGGTTGGATAATTTTTAAAATAGTACTCAAAATATCTTGAGGAATTGTTGCTGCCGGTAGCTATGTAGGCATCACAATTTTTAAGCATGGCACTTAACACAAAATACTCTCCGGCCTCAGCATCCCATTCCACTAATTTACTTACCAGGTGTTTAATCAACACTTCATCTTTGGTGGAAGGTTTGATCCAGGCATAATGCCCGGTAAGAAAAACACACAATAAATCGTGAAAGCCAACCAGCGGAATATTTCCGGCCATTACGATCCCTACTTTTTTGGGTGAAGGATTTTCTTCCGGTATTTTATATTCATCTGCCAGCTTTTGAAGTTTTTCCGGTTGCAAAAAATTATGGGCAATATTCTCTACCGACCGATCAATGAACTGCGGTATAAACCAGTTATTGGCTAAAAAAGCTTTTTGTTTTTCCAGCAGCCAGTGCTCGTCATTGCTTAGCATATAATTACCTAACCGAACCAGTAACTCTTTTCTTTGTTGTAATTTCATTCCCGAACTTTAAATTTGTCCACAAAATTAATTCTCTACCAATCAAACATACGTTATGGCTATAAAGATTACAGAAGAATGTATCAACTGCGGAGCTTGTGAACCCGAATGTCCGAACAATGCAATTTATGAAGGAGGCGTGGAATGGGCCGTTACCGATGGTACCACAGTGAAGGGTGAATATACTTTAATAGATGGAACGGTTGTGACCGCCGACCAGCGCAATGCACCCATTGCCGTGGACACTTATTATATTGTTCCCAGCAAGTGCACCGAGTGCCAGGGATTTCATGAAGAACCCCAGTGTGCGGCCGTTTGCCCGGTGGATTGCTGTGTTCCGGATGAAATGTACCGCGAAACGGTGGAAGAATTATTAAGTAAGAAAGAAAGGTTGCACCTCTAAATTTTGTAACTTACATCATCCGTAAAATGCAGCGCAAGCTGCTCCAAAAAACAGGTGATATGTCCTGTGTAAAAAGGTGAAGAAGCAAGATTTCTTCACCTTTCTTATTTTAATCGTTGATCCGTTAAGTTTTTTGGCTTTTACACAATTTCTTGCCTGTTTTATTGGTCCACACCAAAAATTTCACATGGCCTGGCTATCTTTTTTTTATTCTTTTCAGGGCTGCTGACAGGCTCCCTTATTAAAAAAACTCTGAAAAGAAAACCTCATTTTATCTTCCGCATTCAGTGATTAAGCTCGCCGATTAAAAATAATTTTCTACTTTCCGGCTTTAATTGTTCCCCTTCATGAAGAAAAAAATTGCATTGGTTACGGGTGGTTATTCAGGTGAAGCCACTATATCCTACAGATCGGCTAAAACTATTTATAACCATCTAAACAAAGACAAGTACGAGGTTTACCTGATTGATGTAAACCCCGAAGGCTGGTTTTATGAAGACGAAAAAGGCCAAAAGACAGAGATAAATAAGAATGACTTTACCCTGCCGTTAAATGGCCGGAACGTATCCTTTGACGCTGTTTTTATTGGTATGCATGGCACACCCGGTGAAGACGGAAAACTGCAAGGCTATTTTGACATGATGAAACTGCCTTATACATCCTGCAATGCAGCCACATCTGCACTTACCTTTAATAAGCGTTACACCGTGGCCGTAGCTCACATGGCGGGCATACCGGTGGCAAAATCGGTTCATCTTTTCAAGCATACACCTTACGATCTTGAAGAAATTTTTTCATCGCTTAAGCTGCCGCTTTTTGTAAAGCCCAATAATGGAGGTTCCAGCATTGGCATGAGCAAGGTAACCGAACCCTTTCACCTGAAAGAGGCGCTGGAAAAAGCGTTTAAGGAAGATGACCAGGTATTGATCGAACAAATGATACAGGGCAGAGAATTTACGGTAGGCGTTTATAAATCAAAAGGGCAGATCACGGTTTTACCCATTACCGAAGTAATAACGCATAAGGAAAAGGACTTTTTTGATTTTGAGGCCAAGTATAACGGAAAATCAACCGAAATAACACCGGCAGAAATTAGTGAGGAGTGGAAATCACAGCTGGAGAGTACCGCCAAAAAAATCTACCAGGTATTTAATTGCAGGGGAGTGGTGCGTATTGACTTTATTTACAACGCCGAAGAAGGCCGCCCTTACATGCTTGAAATAAATACCATACCCGGACAAAGCGATGCCAGTGTTATTCCGCAGCAGGTAAGAGCAAAAGGCGAAAACCTGGAAGATTTTTATTCTAAACTGGTAGAAGAGGCGCTGGAGAACCATTAATTGTTAATTGGCAATCGTCAATTGGTTTTTCAATGCCAGGAGCAATTGGTTGGAGATTTAAGTTAAAACAGTTTAAACATTTTAAACCTTAAACCGTTAAACAACCAGCTGGTAAACTTTTTATGAGTATTAACTATTCACTATTGGCCATTCACTATTGACTATCCACCAATTTTATATCTTGCACCACGAAATAGAAAAACCTGCATGATCAAATACCTTACAAGCCGTCCGCTCTGGGTGAATATTGCTTTTGCTATTGTTTTCATGATCATCCTTGTCTTCATTTTCCTGCTTTCCCTGAGATGGCTCACCAAACACGGTGAATCCCGGACAGTGCCGGCAGTGATTGGAAAAAATATCAATGATGTAGAAAAAACATTGGGTGAAAAGGGTTTCGAGGTGGTGGTACAGGATTCCGTTTATTACGATTCCCTGCCCCCGGGATTTGTTATTCGCCAGGTACCTGAAGCGGATGCAGTAGTAAAAGTCAACAGAACCGTTTACGTAACCATCAACCGCTTTGTGGCGCCTGATGTTGAAATGCCCAATCTTTTAGGCTCCAGCTACCGGAATGCCGAAATGGTTTTAAAAAACCTGGGGTTGCGTATAGCCGATACATCTTATCGTTTCGACTTTGCAAAAAATTCTGTACTCGAACAATCGTATGAGGGAGTCTTCCATTAAAGCCGGCACAAAGATCCGTGTGGGCAGTGGCATTTCCCTGGTGCTGGGTAGCGGGCTGGGCGAAGAAGACATGAGCGTTCCCGACCTGATCGGCATGAATTATGAAGAAGCAAAAGTGTTGCTTGATGCACAGGGTTTATCAGGACTTGTCATTGTGGATCCGGGTGTGAAAGACACCATTAATTCCTTTGTTTATAAACAAAGCCCGATGCCTAAAACCCAGGACGGCGCGAAGCTTCGCATACGCCAGGGACAAATGATTGATATCTGGTTAAGCTCGCAAAGACCAATGGTTGATTCATTTAAACAAACAGACCAGGATCCCTCACCACTAGAACTACCATAATGAAAAATATTACAGTAGAAGAACTAAAGCAAAAAATGGACAGCGGCGAAAAGATCAATCTGATTGACTGCCGCGAACCACACGAATATGCCGAAGCCAACCTGGGGGGCAAGCTGATACCGCTTGGTAAAATTCAAACCATGCAGGTAGAAGAAATTGAAGATTTAAAAGAAGAAGAAGTGATCGTTCATTGCCGCAGCGGCCAGCGCAGCATGATGGCTTGTATGATGCTGGACCAGCTTGGGTTTACAAACACGTATAATGTAACCGGGGGTATCCTGGCGTGGAAGGAGAAATTTGGCGCTACCAAATAGTTGCTGGCCCATAAACTGGTGACTGGTAACCGCCTGGTTCTTAAGCCTGATCTGATAAACTACATTTTATGTAGCCAGCTTTCATCCATTGATTGGACTTTCGTTGCGTCGCACACTTCAGGGTTCTGTTCTTCATCAGCATAACAGACGCTTCCCTAAAAAATTTAAATAACTTTCTCCAAAAGATAAATCCTGCATAAAGCAGGATTTATCTTTTATATCTATCTTAACCACTAACCACTAACCACTCACACTAACCACTCCCCACTCACCATTCACCACTCACAACCTTACATTCACCCCAACCATCCAGTTTGTTCCGGCCATTGGAAAATAATAATTCTCTGTGGTCAGTTTATTATTGGAGTAATAGCTGAAGGTATATCCATTGGGTTCATATTTTTTATTAAAAACATTATTCACCTGGAAGGTCAGGTCAACATTCTTCAACCAGTTATAATCAAAAGAATAAACCGCCCTCACGTCCTGGGTATAATAGGCATTCAGCTTGCGTTGCTCATTGCTGGTGTTGTCTAAATATTGCTTCCCCACATATTTGCTGATAAGGTCAAGTGATAATTTATTTACAGGAGTCAGTGTGATGTTGGCGGCACCCACCACATCAGGAGAAAAAGAAATATCAGATTCCCTGTAGGCATTCCGTTTTTGTCCGCCGTTATCGTAATCGTCAATATACTCTTCAAAATTCCTGATCTTGTTTTTACTTAAAGAAAGGTTGGCACCGGCTTTCAACCATTTGTTTAGTATAGAGGAACCTTGCAATTCTACACCCAGACGATAACTGTTGCCGATATTGGTTCTTGTATAAGCCCCTACATCGTTGATCTTTCCTGTTAACACCAGTTGATCCTTATACTGCATGTAATAAAAATTGGCGCCAAAGGTGCTTTTGCCCTTTTTGTTTTCAACACCTATCTCAAGGTCGTTTAACCGTTCGGGCTTGGGTTGATTTTCGTGGCCCGCTTCAAAATCATCCCTGTTAGGTTCTTTATTGGCAATGCTGTAGGATGCGTAGGCAAGCCAGTTATTTTTGTGATAGGTCAGTCCAAACTTTGGATTAAAAAAATTGTAGTTATTATTGATCACGAGGTCCGGATTGTTACGAAAACCATCCAGGTCGTATTTCACCTTCCTGTATTGTAAATCAGCAAAGAATTGCAGGGATGCAAACAGGTCCTGCTGCCATTTACCATAGATGTTAAAATCATTTTTGTTAGCATCCAGATCATACCACTTGTTGGTACCGGTTAACCCTTTTTCGGCCCAGATCACTTTTCCAAAATGGTTGCCATCATACTTTGTTACCGCACCGCCTAAAATAAATGTAGTTTTTTGTGACTGGTGCTGCAATGAAAAAATAGTTCCGTAGAAATGATTATCCAACCATAATTGACGAACTAAATCAGACGTATCAACGCCTGCTGCCGGAGCCGTCATTCCATAATCGGCATAAGCCTGCGCTGCTCTGTATTCTTCATAATAGCCTTTGCCATTGGTAAGAAACACGGCCGTGTTAAAGCTAAGTTTTGGAGTAAATCGTTGTGTAAAGAATAACTGGTAATGATCCTGCCTGTAATTATCCGTCTCATTATCATAAGGCGCTCCAGGTCTTTCCATTCCCGCATAGTTGATGGTACGGTTCGTTTTCAGATCGGCTTCCGAAACACCATTCCACGCCTGGTAGGTTTTTTCTTTCCCGGTAAAAATATTAAAGCGTACATCTGTTTTATCCGACAAATAAGCGGTAGAAAAATAAAGAGATCTCAGGTTGCTTTTTGCCCTGTCAATATAACCATCGCTGCTGATCCTTGACAGGCGCAGGTCGGCTACAAAATGATTGTTCAACAAACCTGTACCGGCCTTCAATGTATTTTTCCAGGTATTAAAAGAGCCAAAGCTGTTATTGGCTTCTGCATAGGCTTTTTTATTTACTTCATTGGTACTAACATTCAGCGTGGCGCCAAATGCACCGGCGCCGTTGGAAGAAGTTCCAACACCTCTTTGAATTTGAATGCTGTTAACAGAAGACGCAAAATCAGGCAGGTCAACAAAAAAGGTTCCCTGACTTTCGGCATCATTGTAAGGAATGCCGTTGAGTGTTACATTAATTCTTGTGGCGTCTGTACCACGAATGCGGATGCCGGTGTAACCCACACCATTGCCGGCATCGGAGTTCACCACTACCGATGGTGTTTGGTTCAAAAGAAAGGGCAGGTCGTAACCTAAGTTTTGCCTTTGAATCTGGGCCTTGCTGATGTTTGTTTTGGCAAATGGAGCTGTAGCATTGGCTCTTACGGCTCTTACCTCAACGGGTAAAAGTTCAATCGTGTCTTTTAATTGAGCTGAAGCAATGAGTGAGAAACTGAATAAAATAAAAAATGCAATCCTTTTCATTTTGATGTTTTTTTAAAATGAAAGGGAAATGCTGTTAAGGAAGTTGGTAGGACTCAAAGCCCAGGCTTCAAAGACCGCTTAGCTAGCAACGCGGCTTTGAACTCCCGGCTTTGAACTGTTCAAAGCCTCCCTGCGCAGGCATTACCCTGATCAGGTTCTGCGGGTCTGATCTCAGCCTTTTCCATAATTGGATAAAAGCACCCCGGGAATCTGAAATTATCGCTGCAAAATTATGCAGGAAATTTTCGAAAGGATGTAACTTTTTTTAAACTCTTCCGTTTTATGACAAAACCGGTTTATGAAAAATATTCTTTTGGCCTTTGTGTTTCTAAGTATTTCTTCACTGGGCATAGCCCAAAAAGTAGTGAACGATCCAAATGCAGAAGTTCGGGACGTTCCTTCCTTTCATGCCATTCATGTTTCCAATTCTTTTGATGTCATCATTACACAGGGTTCCCAGGAAAGCCTGGCGGTGAGTGCCAGCAATAAAGAAGATGTTGCCGATATTAAAACCTATGTAGAGAATGGTGTTTTAAAAATTTTGTTTGACAAAAAAGATAAGTGGTGGCCCAAGAACCGTAAGTTAAAAGCGTACATCGCTGTAAAAAATCTTGACGAGCTTTATGCCAGCGGTTCTTCTGATGTTAAAATTGAAGGGACGCTTTCTGCATCTAATTTAAAACTGAATTTTTCCGGCGCCAGCGACCTGGATGGAAAACTGGTCATAAGCAATACCCTGGATATTCGTTTGAGTGGAGCCTCCGATATAAAAATTAGTGGTTCAGCTACAGAAGTAACGATAGATGCCAATGGAGCCAGTGATGTAAAAGCGTATGACTTTAAAACTACCAATTGCACAGTTGATGCTTCAGGAGCCAGCAGCGTTCGCATTACAGTGGATAAAGAATTATCTGCCAAACTCCGTGGTGCCAGCAACGTTTCCTATAAAGGAGCAGCCATGATAAAAGATATAAAAACAAGCGGAGCCAGTTCTATTTCCCGCAAGTCATAAACAGCAACTCATCAAATAAAAAGTCCCGCTTTTGGCGGGACTTTTGTTATGTAAATGATAATAGTTCTTATACAAAGCAAAAATAGTTTGGCTGCAAAGGCAATCCCTCCTATATTTGCAGCCCACATCGCAAGTAGAACGTCTGCCAGCCGGCGGATAGGGGTTATCACCCGAAGGACTGGATGCGATGAAAATATAAGATCGCGAAGTAGAGCAGCGGTAGCTCGTCGGGCTCATAACCCGAAGGTCGGAGGTTCGATCCCTCCCTTCGCAACAAAAGAATCCCGCAACAGCGGGATTTTTAATTATGTACAAGGTGTATGTTTTATATTCCGGAAAGTATAACAAGATATACATCGGTTATACAGGAAACCTGGAAGAAAGATTGCTTTCGCATAATGAGTTAGGTAAAAAGGGTTGGACAATAAAGTTTCGCCCTTGGTTATTGGTTCACAAAGAGGAGTTTAAAACAAAGACAGAAGCTCTTCAAAGGGAAAAGGAATTAAAAACTGCTTCCGGGCGCCGATTCATTTGGGAGACTGTTATTGCAAAGGTGAAATAGTTTGGGCTCATATCCGCCAAAGGCGGACGGAGGTTCGATCCCTCCCTTCGCAACAAACACCCCGCTTCGGTGGGGTTTTTTTATTGCTATCCACTTTGCGCTAAATTTGCCGCTCTATCATGAAATCAGGATTTGTTAACATATTCGGTAAGCCCAATGCGGGTAAAAGTACATTGCTCAATGCCTTGATGGGAGAGAAGCTGGCTATTGTGTCATCAAAAGTGCAAACCACACGGCACCGCATTAAAGGCATCCTTACAACCGAGGAATACCAGATTATTTTTTCCGACACGCCGGGTATCATTGATCCCAAATACAAGCTGCACGAAAAAATGATGGCAGCGGTAAGAAGTGCTCTTGAAGATGCCGACCTGGCCCTGCTTTTAGTGGATATTAAAGACGACTGGAACGAAGTGGATGCACTTTTTGCTTCCCTGAAACTAAAAGCACCAGCACTGGTTGTGATCAATAAAATTGATAGCTCGAAAAAGAACAAACAGGAAGAAGCGCTTCAATTTTTCAGGAGCAAAAAATATTGCAAAGAAGCCATCGGTATTTCTGCCCTCACGGGTTTGTATGTTTCTGAATTATTGCAAAAGATCGTGGAGTTGCTGCCGGAAGGAGAACCTTTCTACGGCGAGGATGAGATCTCTGACCTGCCCACAAAGTTTTTTGTGGCGGAGATCGTCCGTGAAAAGATCTTTGGTTTGTTTGACGAAGAGATTCCTTACCACACAACAGTGATCGTAAACGAATTCAAACAAAAATCCTCTTTGATAAAAATAAGAGCAGAGATCATTGTGCAAAGAGAATCGCAGAAAGCCATCATTATTGGTGAAGGCGGTAAAATGATCAAGCAGATTGGTTCATCGGCACGCCAGGAAATAGAAAAGTTCCTGGATCAAAAAGTGTTTTTGGAACTCTTTGTAAAAGTGCGGCCAAAGTGGAGAGAGAATGATTTGTTTTTGAAGGAGTATGGATATTAAAATTTTAAATTTATCATTGTCAATTGTCGATTCAATTAAAAGTTGACAATAGCAAATTAACAATAACTGAATGGCATTTACAGTAGCAATAGTAGGAAGACCAAACGTAGGAAAGAGTACACTTTTTAACCGCCTTTTGGAACAGCGCAAAGCCATTGTGGAAGATATTCCCGGCGTAACCCGTGACCGCCAGTATGGTGTTGCAGACTGGAACGGAAAAAATTTCTACGTGATAGATACAGGTGGATTTGTACCTGAAAGCGAAGATGTTTTTGAAAGAGAAATCCGCAAGCAGGTGCAGGTGGCTGTGGAAGAGGCCAGTGTTATTTTATTTATGGTGGATGCCGCTACCGGAATGACAGACCTGGATGATTCCATGGCAGATCTTCTTCGCCGTTCCACCAAACCCGTTTTTTTGGTGGTAAATAAAGTAGACAACAATGAACGGTTGCTGGAAGCTTCGGAATTTTATAGCCTGGGTTTTGAACAACTGTTTTTCATCTCTTCTATCAGCGGCAGTGGTACCGGCGACCTGCTGGATGCCGTAACAGAATTAATGAAAGATGAATCGGAGTTTGAAGAAGAGCAGGGCTTGCCCAAGTTTGCGATCATCGGCCAGCCGAACGTTGGTAAATCTTCTTTGCTGAATGCTTTAATAGGAGAGGAACGGACCATTGTGAGTGATATTGCCGGCACTACAAGAGACACTATTCATACCCGTTATAAACTTTTTCAGAAAGATTTTATTTTAATAGATACAGCCGGCATCCGCCGGAAGGCAAAAGTGCATGAAGACCTGGAGTTTTACTCGGTGATCCGGGCCATTAAAGCTTTGGATGAAGCGGATGTTTGCCTGCTTTTGCTGGATGCAGAAAAAGGCATCACGGCCCAGGACCTTACTATTTTTAGTCTGGCAGCCAAAAAAGGAAAAGGAATCGTTGTATTGGTGAATAAATGGGACCTCGTACAAAAAGAAACCAATACGGCAAAAGAATACGAAAAAATATTAAAGCAAAGGATGGCGCCTTTCAATGATGTTCCGATCCTGTTTATTTCTGCTAAAGAAAAAACAAGAATTCTCAAGGCCATTGAAGTGGCACTGGATGTGTACGAAAACCGTCGCCGGAAAGTACCTACAGCCCAATTGAACGACATCCTGCTAAAAGCCATTGAAGCGTATCATCCGCCGGTAGTGCGTGGACATCCGGTCAAGATAAAATATGTTACACAACTGCCTACTGTTGTTCCTTCATTTGCTTTTTTCTCCAACTTTCCGGATGATATAAAAACACCATATAAAAATTATTTGGAAAACAAGCTAAGAGAGAACTTTAAATTCACGGGAGTGCCTGTACGTATTTTTTTCAGGAAAAAATAAGGTGTGAACAAAAACCAAACCTAAAGTTTGGTTTTTTCAACTGAGCAGTTACCTTTGCGCCCATTAGTTAACTAAATCTTTAAACAAAGTACAATGAAAAAATTTTTTGCAGTGATCGCTATTGCAGGCGCATTAGTAGCTTGTAACAACAGCGGCGAAAGCACAACCACTACTGACTCTACAACTACTACTACCGTTGCTCCAGCTGAAACAGATTCAACTGCTGTAACTGTTGATTCTACTACAACTACTACAACTACAACTGTTGATAGCACTAAGAAATAAGCTATCAGCCAGATAATAAAAAAGCCCTCCGCTTAGCAGAGGGCTTTTTTATTTGTACCCGGTTGCTGTGGGGAAACCATCGTGAAACGTGAGACGGCAGACGTGAGACAGAAACAGCAGCCTCTTTCCCTTCTATCATCTGTCATCTATCAACTACCATCTTGATTGAGCCGTTTGGTATTATAGGTTATATAGCGCTATAATCCGGCTGACAGTTTGCCGAAATTTATCCAACTCTTCGCGTTGCTGATTGACAAATACATTGTCTTTCAATTTTCCAATTACCGCTTCCATTTCTTTTTCATTGTTGTACACCATCTTACGAAAACTGCTCTGGTAATCTTTGGCCCTGGAATTATAAATATTTTCTGTCATCCATTCTTTTGTTTGAACAGCTTCCTGCAAAAGTTCTTTAAATAAAGATGCCGTCATTTGCCCTGCATCTAATTGCAAAATTTCCAACAGGGAAGCATAGGCATGCTGCAATTTTTGATCAGCATACAAGGCCCCGTTTTTCCTGTAAAACTGGTGCAGGTCTTCCCAGGTTTGAATACTGTTATTTTTTATATCCGAAAAAAGCGTTCGTACCGAATTAACAGGCATTAATTGCCCGCCAACATTTTCCCACTCCAACCGAACCGGTTGCCCGGGTAAGGCACTTAACAAAGCTTCGAAGGAATGGATCTTTTCTTCTTCAATAAAACGAAGTATTTGTGTAATGCCATAATAAACGACCACTCTTTTATAAATGGAGTAGGCTTCTTTTACTTTGGTTACTACCACCGGGCGGGAATTGTTTTCAAAGCCATAGGCCAGTATTTCAAGCCTGGAGAAATCAACTGCGTCATCGTTCAATGCATCTTCACCGGCTTGCAGCATGGTTTCTTCGGAAGCCGTTTCCAATGTCAGGGTGGGGTCGCAGGCCATTGCCGTAAACTTCCTTAGCAGGTCCAGGGCTGTAAAAATTTCATTGATGCTGTCGGGAGCCAGGCAATTATATTCAATGTGCTGGGTCTGGTCCAACCGCTGGTCTCTGTTGGCATATTTCTCTTCGTTCCTGGCTAAAGCGTACATATTGTACATAAACCAATAGGCCGGCATCACCACCAACCGGTTATTTGCTTCATCATTTCTGATCAAACTAAAAGGCAGCGGAACATGTAACTCATACTGGTAATCACCTTTGGCCAGAAGTGTGAAGGTGGCAAATTTGGAATTGTGTTTTAAACTTACACAAAGCCCCGGCCAGAACCCGCGGGCTGTAACCAATTCGCCATCAGCGGCACGGCTGTTATGGTTTGAACCGATGGTGGCACCCGCCGCAATATTGCTTTGTCCCATGACCAGTGCCGCACATAAAAAAGAGTTGTTATGGTGCTGCTCATGCGCCGGAAAAATAAGGGAGTTCAACACTTCGCAACAGGAAATGGTGGAATTGTTTCCTAAGTACGAGTTGATCAACCGGGCTCCATATTTTAATTGCGAATGGGATGCCATGACAAAACGAACCGCCTTCACACCATAAAAGATGCGGCAGCCATAATCAATAATGCCATTCACCAATTCGCAGCCTTCGCCAATTTGCGTTTGGGCACGGGCTTCGGAGTTGATGGTCAGGTTTTTTAATTTATTGGCGCCTTTGATGTAAGCATCGCTGCCAATCCACACATCTTTTATGATGCTGGTATTTTTAATGACACAGCGGTCGCCAACCTGGCCATAATAGCCTCTTTGCTTATCAAATTTTTCCTCGGTAAACTCCTTGAACTTTTGCATGAGTGCTTCATCATCCCTGTACTTTGACCACAGATACGCATCGCCGGGCAGCATACCATTAAAAGGTAAAATCTTCCGGCCCGCATTTTCATTACAAACCTCTACCCAGATCCGGATGTCTTCTGCTTCGCCTTCTTTGATAATACCATTACCAAACTTGGAATGATCGGTTGTGTGCAGTTCATGAACATTGGAGATCATCACTTCATTGCCTACAATATAATGAGCTATATAGTTCACGTTATTGATCACGACATTGTCGCCAAAATCGCAACTTATAATAGTGCTGTTGTACAAACCAACGGGCATGTTCACATTGTGGTATTCAATTGAAATAGCTTCCAGCTTTCCAATTCTTACCAGGCCAAAGAATTTGCAATTCTTAACCAGTTCGGGAGTAAACGCATCGGATACCTGTATCTTATTCCAGTCATCGGAAGTATTGTTGTTGCGAACCAATACTTCAATTTCATAAGCCGTTAAATTCCGGTAGGTAATACCGCTCTTGTTTTGAAGATTGCGCAGGTGGTATTCATCTTTACCCTTCGGTAAATAATCTTCGTTAATGAAATTATACCCAATAGAACTAAGCGGTTTTTTGATGATCTCGTTCATCTGGAAAATTGTTTAATGAGAAGCTAATTACAAACCATAAACTACAAACTATAAACTTTACTATTCCACCGTAACCGACTTCGCCAGGTTTCTTGGCTTGTCCACGTCATACCCTTTGGCAATGCCAATATAATAGGCCAGCAATTGCAAGGGAATGGTACTCAGCATGGGGGCCACAATTTCATCGGCCTCGGGCACCACAATCACATCATCAGCCAGGGCAATGCTTTGTTCGTCGCCTTCATTGATCACGGCAATGACCTTTCCTTTCCGTGCCCTGATCTCCTGCATGTTGCTGATTACTTTTTCATGATACGAATCTTTGGTGGCCACAAACACCACGGGAAGGTTTTCATCTACCAAAGCAATAGGACCATGCTTCATTTCGGCGGCAGGATACCCTTCTGCATGGATGTAAGAGATCTCTTTTAGTTTTAAAGCACCTTCCAGTGCTACAGGGAAATTATACCCGCGACCCAGGTACAAACTATCTTTTGCATCCTTATATTTTTCCGCCAGGGTTTTTATCTGTTCATGGGAGCGAAGCACTTCCGAAACCTTTTCGGGTATCGCATCCAGTTCCTGCAGTAAATGCATGTACCGGTCATGATCCAGTGTGCCTTTTTCCCTGCCAATTTTCAAAGCGATCATGGTTAACACGGCCAATTGGGCCGTAAACGCTTTGGTGGAGGCCACGCCAATTTCAGGACCGGCATGGGTGTAGGCACCGGCATCGGAAATGCGGGAGATGGAAGACCCCACCACATTCACTACACCTAAAATAATAGCGCCTTTTGCCTTTGCATTTTCAATGGCAACAAGCGTATCGGCTGTTTCACCACTTTGCGAAATGGCAATGATCACATCGCCTTTATGAATGACAGGATTACGGTAACGAAACTCCGAAGCATATTCTACTTCCACATTGATGCGGCACAGCTCTTCAAAAATATATTCGGCTACCAAACCCGCATGCCAGCTTGTACCACAGGCCACCATGATGATGCGGTTGGCATTCATGATCTGCTCCGCATATTTTTGAATCCCGCTCATGGTTATGGTACCGGCGGTAGCATCCAGCCGTCCACGCAGGCAATCATGTATGGTTTGCGATTGTTCAAATATTTCCTTTAACATGAAATGATCATAACCACCTTTTTCAATAGCCGCCAGCTCCATATCCAGCTTGGTGATATAAGGCGTTTGCCTTTCATTACCCAGGTTTTTAAGAATCAGTTCATCGGGTTTGATAATGGCAATTTCATAATCATTTACATACACTACTTCTTTGGTGTATTCAATAATAGGGGAGGCATCGCTTGCCAGAAAATGTTCGTTCTTGCCAATGCCAATAACAAGCGGACTTCCCTTGCGGGCTGCAATGAGTGTATCGGGACTGTCCTTATCTATCAATACAATGACATAAGCACCTACCACACGTTTTAAGGCAATGCGAAGGGCTTCTTCCAGCGAACAGTTGTTGTTGATCTTAATGTCCTCAATAAAGTTGAGCAATACTTCGGTATCGGTATCACTTTTAAAGGTGTAGCCCTTTTTGGAAAGCTCCTGTTTTAATTGGGCATAGTTCTCAATGATGCCATTGTGGATCATGGCAAGATTTCCGCTGGCCGACAAATGCGGATGGGCATTCCTGTCACTGGGTTCACCGTGGGTGGCCCAGCGTGTATGGCCAATACCGATGTAGGCATGAAGGTCTTTTCCCTGCAGCGTTTCTTCAAGGTCGGCCACCCTTCCTTTCTTTTTATGAACATTCAGGTCGGCGTTCAATAATGCAATGCCTGCACTATCATACCCCCTGTATTCCAGCCTTTTTAATCCTTTCAGAATAACAGGATAGGCTTGTCTTGGTCCGATGTACGCAACAATGCCACACATAGTTTATAGTTAAATTGTTGATTGGTTGATTGAGTTATAATGGTTGATTTGTTGACAAGTCTGGATTTATAAGTGGCAGGTCAATGGATGATATCCTTTTCAACTACTCAACCAATCAACTTGTCAACACGATTAATCTATTACGAAAATCTGTAAAATGGGTGAGACCCCAAAAACCAGAATCGCAACGTGGTATTTATTTTATGGCTAAGTTAACATCAGGGCCTAATCCACACTGTTCAGGTAGCTGCATCGCCAGGGTCTTTCTTATAGTTTGGTGCAATGCTATTGTCTTATGTGCATGCTGTTGATTATGTTCATTTTATGATTCTTATTCCCCGCATCGGCAAAGGTGATGAAGGTGATGCTGGTTGCCGGCAGTTCTACCTTCCCTTTGTTTATTTTCCTGCCCGCAATAGCCGGCAGCATATCATCAGCACCCAGCTTTAAGTCCTGCCCGTTCAGTTGCACGGTCTCGCCCTGCAACTCTTTAGATGTTAACGTGTACTGTTCCGCGTTAGAAGGTACATTAATGGAGGCTTCTTGTTTATTGGTATTGATGACCAAAAGGGTAATGCCCCCTTCATGGCCTTTCATGTTATGTGCAAATAAATAGACCCCCGGCATTCCTTTACCGGCTTCATACACTTCGGTACCCATCAGCTTTGCCCATAATAAGGCTGCCCAGTAATTGGGTTTGGGCATATGCGTATCCTGGTCAATAAGGCTGTATTCGCTGGCGGCAAGGGTGTTGTGCATAATTACCTTCAATCCCTTTTTAGCTAAAGAACCCAACTGGTATAAATAGCGGAAACAATCCAAATAAGTAGCGGAGAAAGGATCGCCACCCGCAGCCGCCTCGGCTGTTTCAGTGATCCATAAAGGTTTGCCGGGATTGTATTTGTCTCTTAAGCCGGCGTAATAGTCAGCCACCGTATCGGTTCGCTGCAGCCATGCAGGCGACAGGGCATTTTCTGCTTTAATAGAAAAGGGGCCACTGCGCATCATGCGCATGGAAGCCGCGCCATAATAGTGATAGGAAAAAACATCGAACACCGGTTTGGGTTCTGCCGACATCATGGAGTCTGTTGGAAGTATTTCCATTCCACCCATTGCAAAGTTTACACCCGGAATACCTTCTCCCACAGAGCCCGGACCCAGCAGCAGCATGTTGGGCACTTCCTTCCTGGCCCAGGTTTTATAAGCCGCTACATCTTTTGCAAAGTTGGTGGCGTTATAATTTTTATTGATCTCGCCGCCAGCCGTTGGCATGGTGGGTTCATTAAAAAGTTCGGCTGCCGCGATTTCTCCTCCAAGGCTTTTGGTATAGTTGGCAAGCTTCTGCGCTTCCTTCGGTGTCCAAACACCCTGGGCATCGCGTACGCCATTCGATACCGCAAAGGAGGTAACCAGTTTTGAATTGGTAGCCTTTAAAAAATCTATGACACCTTTCCATTGGCTGCGGGTCAATACATTTACAAAACCCGCCGGCGCTTTGGCCATCGGGGGTTGATCGTTATCCTGGAAATAAATAGCATTGGCCCATGTACCGCTTACCCGCACATAAGCGGGTGCAATGGCTTTGGCCAGGTTCAGCAATCGTTTATCGGCCAGGTTAATGGGTGACAGTTTCCGGTACATCTGTTCGTTCTTCTGAGAAACATCGTAGGTGGAGGTGGTACTTAAGGAAGGCAGGCTGTCCATCATTTTATAAGGCTTCCAGAACTCACCGCCCACTACTTCCACCATCTCCACATTATAGGATTGGTAACGTTCATCCACACTGCCTATATGTTTCATTTCTTTTGGATTTACCGCAATACCGCTGCTATCGGTACGACCGGGACCACCGCCGCCTGAATTGCAGGCACTAAAACTTACTATCATAAAAATGCTTATTAGCAAAATGGCCACTGCTGTTTTCATGATTGGTTTTTTGTGATTGCTGGTATTGAGGAAGAAATGTAAGTTACTGCTTTGTGCATTGTATTAAGTTCATGTGTAATAAATAAAACAGGTATGGCCAGATGAGTTTATACCTGGCTGAACAGCCTGGTGGAAGGTTGCCATTGCATGAGTGTACTTATGGGTTTTGTTGATGGTTAGGTTAAATACAGGTCAGCAATTCTTAAGCGAAAAATATTGCGTGTAACTGGAGTACTATTTGATTCAACCTAAAAATTTGTCTAACCGGAGCAAGCAAATCGTCATTTAGTATAGGATCTATCCAAAGATTTAATATCGTTTCCACTGCTTGATTGTTCACAACTCCATAACTATTTCGTGGAGGAAGGCAAACAAATCACTGTAGGCCATTCGAAAAGCATGAGTCGTTCAAATGATAACACGCTGCTCAAGACGCAAAGCCTATACTGAACCTATACTGGAGTTATACCGGACATATACTGCAGTTATACTGAAGACCTGGCTACTTCCCATCCTGGCAGTCTACCCAATGGAACACTAGTACAGATAACTATATCAACATCGGTAGTAAGATGCTTTTTATGGACAAAACTCTTTATAATATGTTACCACAGATGCTTCGTGCCTCAGCATAACAAGCAACATCATTACAGTTGTCAACAGGCTTCTTCATAATTAGTCCTCAGTACTTTCGTTGCATCGCGAAACCTCTGATACGTGCAAACAGAAAACATTCTTACAGCAACTTCCCGCTCAACGTAAGAAAAGCCACCGAAAAATAGATGACCAAGCCCGTTACATCAACAAGCGTAGCCACAAAAGGAGCGGAGCTCACGGCAGGGTCGGCGCCCAGGCGTTTTAAGATCATGGGCAACATGCTTCCGCACAGTGTACCCCAAAGCACTACACCCAGCAGGGTTATACCCACTGTAATGCCCAGCAGCATCCAGTGTTCGCCATATATATCAGGCATAATAGAGTGCCAGACAAGTATTCTGCAAAAGCCAATCAGTCCCAATACAGAACCAAGTAGCAAACCTGATAGAATTTCCCGGCGCATCACCCGCCACCAGTCTCGTAAAGTAATTTCACCAACCGCCATGGCCTGTATGATAAGTGTGGACGCCTGCGAACCGCTGTTACCGCCGCTGGATATGATCAGGGGAACAAATAAGGCCAGCACAACGGCTTTGGCAATCTCCTCTTCAAAAAAAGTCATGGCAGTGGCGGTAAGCATTTCGCCTAAGAACAATACCACCAGCCAGCCGATTCTTTTTTTAAACAACCGGAGCAAAGGCATTTCAAGATAGGGCTGATCCAGGGCCGCTGTACCACCAATCTTTTGTATATCCTCGCTGAACTCCTCACTGGCTACCCATAAAATATCATCAATGGTTACAATGCCCAAAAGCTTGTTGCTGTTACTTACCACGGGCAAGGCCACACGGTTGTTCATTTTAAAGGCTTCGCTGGCCACCTCCTGGTCGTCATCGGCATGCAGGGCAATCACACGGTTATCCATTAACTCACTTACTTTTTTCTCCGGCGTGGCCAGGATGAATTCCCGTATCCGTATGTCATCCAACAATTCACCTTTATGGTTAATGACATAGATCACGTCAATGGTCTCACTGTTCTTTCCCACACGGCGAACGGTATCCAGCACCTGTTGAACCGTGTTGTTCTCGTACACATACACGTAATCCGGCGTCATCAACCGGCCCACACTGTTTTCGGGATAGCCCAATAACGAAAGGGTGATCTTTCTTTCTTCGTTATCGAGCAGCTTAATTAGTTCACGCACCACGTCGCTGGGCAGTTCTTCCAGGAAATCGGTGCGGTCATCCGGCGGAAGCTCATTCAACAATTCAGCCGTCTTGCCCGGAGGCAGGGTTTGAATGATGCTTTTTTGTGTAGGGAACTCAAGTATCTTGAACACACCGGCAGCCCTGTGTACGGACATAGCGGCAATGATCTGGCTTTCATAATCGGGCATTTCGTAAACCAGGTCGGCCACATCGCTTATGTTCTGCTGATCCAGCAACTCACGTATCTGCAATGGATCGCCGGTATGGATGACCTGTTCAAACTTCTCTTTCAATACTTCCACTGGCATATTCAAAATTAGGGATCGTTTTTTTATGCCTTCCGGTTTACTGAAATTAATTTGTGCTTAATCTTGCTGCGTGAAAGCAATCAACTTTATTTCGGATGCTATTTATGTTGCCAAAACCACCAGTGCCGGCAGGGGTGTGTTTACCAGGCAACCACTAAAAGCAAAAACAATAATTGAAGTAGCCCCGGTAATTGTAATGAATGGTAAGGATAGAACCTTTCTTGATCAAACCTTGTTACACGATTATATTTTTGAGTGGGGTGATAACCGGAACCAATGTTGCATGGCCTTGGGCTATGTACCGCTTTACAATCATTCTTACAGCTCTAATTGTGAATATGAAATGGATTTCAGGAAACAGCTCATTACCGTAAAAACGGTGAGGGCCATTGAAGCGGAAGAAGAACTGCTGATCAACTACAATGGCGACTGGAATAATGAAACTCCGGTTTGGTTCCCCCTGTCCCCCTAAAGGGGAGAACTTGCTGGAGGTTTATCAATCAAACTTTTCTTTACCGTTCTTGCTATTTTAGAAATGATTTTTTTACTAAACGTCTGTGCTGAATAGCATTCCAGCTCGTACAAGGGAGTGACACAACAGAAGCTCAATAGCATGACAAAAGCCGGTAACATCAAATTACCAGCTTTTACAAATTAAAGAACAGGTGATAACGAAAAAGTTTGCTATGACCTAAGTCTCCCCTTTAGGGGGACAGGGGAGAGACGGGAGCTTACTTCAACAGCCCCTTTATCTCATTCAACTTCAACAAAGCTTCTACAGGAGTAAGACGGTTGATGTCAATGCCTTCGAGCATTTTGCGGATGTCTTCGAAGGTTTGCGTGTGGGCATCAAAAATACTTAGCTGCACCTTGGGAGCCGAAAGTCCTTTCATGTTCTCCATCCGTTCATCTACATGCTTGCTTTCCAGTTGCTTCAAAACATCTTTCGCTCTTTCAATCAGATCGGGTGGCATGCCGGCCATGCGGGCTACATGAATACCAAAACTGTGGGTGCTGCCACCGGGCGCCAGCTTTGCGCAGGAAGATGATTTTATTACCAATTTCTTTATTGGTAACATGATAGTTTTTTACCCCCGGCAATTTGTTTTCCAGTTCATTCAGCTCATGGTAGTGGGTAGCAAAAAATGTTTTGGGTTGATGCGGTGAACGGTGCAAATATTCGGCAATGCTCCAGGCAATGGAAATGCCATCATAGGTAGAAGTGCCTCTTCCAATTTCATCCAAAAGAATCAAACACCGGTCACTAATGTTATTGATGATAGAAGCGGTTTCATTCATTTCTACCATGAAGGTGGATTCACCGGCACTTAAATTATCCGAGGCGCCAACACGGGTAAAGATCTTATCCGTTAAAGAGATCAATGCTTCGTCGGCCGGTACAAAACTGCCCATGTGGGCCATCAGGGTGATCAAACCTGTTTGCCGCAAAAGCGCTGATTTACCACTCATGTTCGGACCGGTAAGGATGATGATCTGTTGCTCTGTTTTATTAAACAACACGTCATTTCCTATATAGGGCTCGGAAGGTGGAAGGGCTCTTTCAATAACCGGATGACGGCCATTTTTTATTTGCAGTTCATCGCCTTCATGCAACTGTGGTTTTTTATAATTGAACTGCAGGGCATTGTTGGCAAAACAAGTAAGGCAATCCAGTGTAGCCACTATTTGCGCATTGATCTGGATACAGGAAAGAAAATCCAGCAGTTCATTTATCAGGCCATCAAACAATTGCAGTTCCAGTGCCAGGATCTTTTCCTCGGCACCGGTTATTTTTTCCTCGTAATCTTTTAATTCAGGCGTGATGTAGCGTTCGGCGTTAGCCAGCGTTTGCTTACGCATCCATTCCGGCGGCACTTTACTCTTATGCGAATTGGTTACTTCCAGGTAATAGCCAAACACATTATTGTAACTGATCTTCAAAGAAGAAATGCCCGTTCGCTCCGCTTCTTTTTGTTGCAGTTGCAAAAGGTATTCTTTACCGTTGTGGGCAATGCTTCGCAAACCATCCAGCTGCTCATTGATCTCTTTATTGATAAAACCTCCTTTAACAGCCAGCGCAGGAGGGTTTTCAATGATCTCTTTTAAAATCTTATCTGCTATATAGTGGCAGGGATTCAGGGCATCGGCCAGGCGTTGCAAATACGGGCTTTCTGTTTTAGCGCACAATTCCTTGATCACATCAATCTGCCGCAACGCTCTTGCCAGTTGCAGCAGTTCCCTGGGATTGATCTTCTTCAGCGGGATCTTGGAAACCAGCCGTTCCATATCGCCGCACTGGCGCATGGCATGCAGCAGTTTGTTTCGCAGATCGGTATGCAAGATCAAATGCTCCACCACATCCAGCCGCTCATTGATTTTATGAATATCCTTTAAGGGAAAAACAATCCAGCGTTTTAACAATCGTGCACCCATGGGAGTTACCGTATTGTCCAAAACCTTTAACAGCGTAGCGCCGTTCTCTACATTGCTATACAATAGTTCCAGGTTGCGGATGGTAAACTTATCCATCCACAAATAATCATTCTGCTCAATGCGCTGAAGGGAAGTAATATGCTGCAGGTTGGGATGCTCGGTTTCTTTCAGGTAATGGAGTACGGCGCCAGCAGCAATCAATCCATAGCTCATGCCATCTACACCAAAGCCTTTAAAAGAATGCGTATCGAAATGTTTCAGCAGGCTTTCTTCGGCATAGTGTTGCTGAAAGATCCATTCATCCAGCGTGTAGGTATAAAACTTGGAACCAAATTCTTCTTTGAACTTTTTTTGATGATGACGCTGAAAAATAACTTCCGCCGGCTTGAAACCACTTAGTAATTTATCGGCGTATTCTTTATCGCCTTCGGCTACAAAAAATTCACCGGTGGAAATATCCAGAAAGGCCAGTCCATATTTTTCTCCGGCAACATGCAGGGCCGCCAAAAAGTTATTGGAGCTTAGATCAAGCAGTTTATCATTGGTAGCCGTGCCCGGCGTGACCATTTCGGTAACACCCCGCTTCACAATTCCTTTCACCGTTTTGGGATCTTCCAGCTGATCGCAAATAGCCACGCGGTAACCCGCCTTTACCAGTTTGTGTAAATACGTATCCAGTGCATGGTGCGGAAAGCCGGCCAGTTCATTATCGGCCGCCGCGCCATTATTTCTTTTGGTGAGTGTAATACCCAGCACCTGCGAAGCAATAACAGCATCGGGGCCAAACGTTTCATAAAAATCTCCCACACGAAACAACAGGATGGCATCAGGGTATTTGGCCTTGATGGCTTTGTGCTGCTGCATTAGCGGTGTGTCGGCTGTCTTTTGCTTACTCATAGCGGTAAGGGCAAAAATAGAGGTAGCCCTTCTAAGTTCATCGACTTTTTATCCACGGTAATCCAATGCCTTTTACTTTTGCAGCCAAAATAGAATTGATGCGCAAGCTTTCGATGGAAGAACTGAACCGCAAATCCGTAGAGGAGTTCAGGGAGTCTGATAAAATGCCGGTCGTGGTGGTGCTGGAAAATATCCGCAGCGCTTATAATGTGGGCAGTGTGTTTCGTACAGCCGATGCTTTTTTACTGGAAGCTATTTATATCTGTGGTTACACAGCCTTTCCGCCACATAAGGAAATTAAAAAGACGGCCCTGGGCGCCGATGAAACCGTACACTGGAAACATTTTAAGAATATTGACGACGCCATTGAAGAACTGAAAAAAGACGGCTATACCATTTATGCAGTAGAACAGGCGAAGAACAGCCTTCAGTTAAACCAGTTCAATCAAACCAATCAGAAAGTAGCCGTGATATTCGGCAACGAGGTAACAGGAGTGGAGCAAACCACCATTGAACAATGCGATGGCTGCATTGAAATTCCGCAACTGGGCATGAAACATTCATTGAATGTATCGGTGGCAGCGGGAGTGGTGCTGTGGGAACTGGTCAGAACCAGGATTGTCTGAATCTGATTTGGATGGATTAAAAGGTCAAAGGAATATCACCGCAGCTTTGCTTTCTTTGCGTCTCTGCGTGAAATAAGTGAAATAATATGATTAAGATTAAGAACTATCTCTCACTGGTAAAGTTTTCACATACCATCTTCGCCATGCCTTTTGCGTTGATTGGATTTTTTTTGGGGATCAATCGGCATTGACAGCATACACATGGAGTTTTTAAATACAGGCCATACGTCTGGATGGAATGAGTGAACAAGACAATTTTGTATTTGGATGAATAGGCTGTGTACATTTATTCATTCTCGTCATCCTCTGCATGGTCTTTGCCCGCAGTGCCGCCATGGCTTTCAACCGCTATCTTGATCGGAAATGTGATGCCCTCAATCCAAGAACAGCCATCAGGGAAATTCCCAAAGGCATTATCACTCCTAAAAATGCCCTTACCTTCACCATCGTCAACTGCATTTTATTTATTGTCACTACTTTTTTTATCAACCGCATTTGTTTTTTTCTTTCACCGGTTGCATTGGCAGTAGTGTTAGGATATAGCTATACCAAACGCTTTACACCGCTTTGTCATTTGGTTCTGGGATTGGGCTTGTCACTTGCTCCTATTGGCGCCTATTTGGCCGTGACAGGTGTATTTCATTGGTTACCCATTTTATTTTCACTGGCCGTCATCTTTTGGGTAAGTGGTTTTGATATTATTTACGCCTTGCAGGATGTGGAGTTCGACCAATCGCAGCAATTATATTCCATACCCACCTGGCTGGGAAAAGAAAAAGCTTTACGTTTATCAGAGTTTCTGCATTTACTGAGCGCCATTGCAGTGGTAGCTGCGGGAACACTTGGAGAATTTGGATGGCTGTACTGGATCGGTGTACTGGTATTTGGCGGTTGTCTTATTTACCAGCACTCCATTGTAAAACCCAATGATCTGCGCAGGGTGAATATTGCTTTTATGACCACGAATGGAATTGCCAGCGTGGTTTTTGCCGTGTTTGTAATAGCGGATTTGTTTTTCCCCCTGTCCTCCTAAAGGGGAGACTTAGATCAATCAGACTTTTCTTTTTCACTCTATCATTTTCAATTAAGGAAGATTAATGTCGTCTCAGTCATTTAATTTTCTTGTTCTACCCATACAACCTTAAATTACTAAATATGTTGTTCTTTTGTAAACCTCTTTTGCAATCATGAATGACGAAATAAATAAAGAAGGGTCAAACCTAAGTCTCCCCTTCAGGGGGACAGGGGGAAGAATTCTTTCAATAGACTACGGCGGCAAGCGAACCGGTATTGCCGTTACCGATCCGTTGAAGATTATTGCCACAGGATTGTGCACGGTAGAAACACCCAAACTCATGCAGTTTTTGAAAGATTATTTTTCAAAAGAGCCGGTGGAACTTGTCATCATTGGCATGCCGGTAAACTGGGATGACTCCGCCACACATGCTACGCCTTTGGTAAAAAAATTCATTACCGCCTTTCAAAAACATTTCCCGTCTATTCCCATTAAAGAAGTGGACGAACGTTTTACCTCCAAACTGGCCAGCCAGGCCATGCTGCAAATGGGGCTGAAAAAAAAGCAACGGCAAAACAAGGCTATGATAGATGAAATTGCCGCCACCATCATGTTGCAGGAATACCTGCAAAGCATTTAATAATTTAAGATTTAATATGTTAATATTTCAGAACGCCTGCATTCGTGCTATGCTTTAATTTTGCAAACAGTAAATATTACATATTACATCTTAAATCTTAAATAAAGAATGATTCTTCCCATTGTAGCATACGGAAACCCCATCTTACGCAAAATGTCTCACGACATTGATGAAAGCTATCCCAATCTTGATAAATTAATAGAGGATATGTGGGAAACCATGTATGCCAGCAATGGTGTGGGCCTGGCAGCCCCGCAGATAGGCCGGGACATCCGTTTGTTTGTAATGGACAGTGCGCAGATCTTTGCCAATATGGACGACCAGGACAGGGAAGAAGAAAATTATCCCGATGCTCCCGGCATTAAACAGGTTTTTATCAACGCACATATTGTAGAAGAGAATGGCGATGACTGGGCTTATAACGAAGGCTGTTTGAGCATTCCCAAAATAAGAGAAGATGTGTACAGGGCAGAAGAAGTGACCCTTGAGTACATGGATGAAACCTTCAAAAAACACACCAGGACATTTAATGGTTTAACCGCCCGTATTATTTTGCACGAGTACGACCATATTGACGGGAAATTATTCATTGACTATCTCTCTCCTTTAAAACGCAAGCTGCTCAAAAGAAAGCTGGATGATATATCGAAAGGGAATGTGAAGGTGGATTATAAAATGTCGTTTCCAAAATAATGAAGACAGGCTTCATAGCCCTTCTTATCCTTTGTCCATTCTTTTTACTTGCACAAGATGATTCTGCAGACCTCAAACAACTGGGCAAAGAAACTATCTTAAGCGAGGTGGTGATCCGCAGTAATCTGGATGTGCTGAATTTTCTTGACCGGGTTAAAAACGACACCAGTTTTTACAAAGCCTTTCGCAACCTGCGCATTCTTGGATTTACTTCTTTTAACGATATTAAAATGCTGGATAAAAAAGGAAATATCAAAGCCTCTTTATTCAGTAAAACAAAGCAGCACAGGTTGAATCATTGCCGCAGCATGGAAGTGCTGGAAGAGAAAACTACCGGCAATATGTATGATGATAGTGAACTGAATTATTATACGGCAAAACTATATGCCAGCCTGTTCTTTACCGATGGAAAGGTGTGCAATGAAAACAATATTGTGGCAGGCATCGAAAGAAACATGCAGGGGAAAAGCGGAATGGCAAAGCATAAAGAACAACTAAAAATGCTGTTCTTTAACCCGGGCAAAAAAATTCCGGGTATTCCTTTTATTGGCGACAAGATTGATATTTTCAGTCCTGAAGTGGCGCAGTATTATGATTATTCGGTGGACATGGAAGACATGAGTGGACAAGACTGTTATGTTTTCAAAATTCTGCCAAAGCAAACTTTAAGTTCATCGCAAAAAAACAAGATCGTTTTTGACAATATTACTACGTGGTTCAATGCAAAGACCATGGAAATTGTAGCCCGCAATTATGACCTGAGCTACGATACGCCTGTTTATGATTTTAATGTACATATGGAAGTGGAGATGACAAGGTTTGGAGACCTGTTGGTACCGAAGGTGCTGCGCTATAATGGTAATTGGAAAGTGGCGTTTAAAAAAAGAGAAATTGGCCTGTTCACGGCTACGCTGTTTGATTTTAAAACAGAATAAGAAATGATTATGAACTAAGCTGTATTGCTGCTATCATCGTTCCTTGCGTCGCACTCTTGTACTGTAGCAATCTATGCAACAAGACCCCGGAGGTTTTTAAAACCTCCGGGGTCTTCAACCACATGGCAAAACAGTCTTCCTGCTACTGAAGTCACTGACTGTTTGAAGCAAAGATCCCTCATCCTTCGGGATGACAAGCAAGAGTGTTTATAGTTTTCAGCCTTTACAAAAATTGAAGTTGCAAGGGTTAACAACAATAGGGATGATTGAAACAAGCAATGACTGGTTGTTTGTCATCCCGAGGCACGAGGGATCTGTGGATTGTGCAATAAAGAATGTTACCAACAGTAGTGCAGCAACCACAATGCTCAATAGCATTACAAAGCGTACAAGAGTGCGACGCAACGAAAGCACAATGGTAGCAGCAAAGCTGGCAACCTACACATTACCCACGCACCGTCTTCACATAACCTCTCCATTTTTCAATCACCTGTTTTATATCATCGGGCAGTTCGGTGTCAAAAAAAACTTCCTGGCCGGTGGTTGGATGTGTAAAACCCAATGTTTTGGCATGCAGGGCCTGTCGCGGACAGATGGCAAAACAATTATCAACAAATTGTTTGTACTTGCTGAAAATGGTTCCTTTCACAATTTTATCGCCACCGTAAAAATCATCGTTAAAAAGGGGGTGGCCAAGGTATTTCATGTGCACCCGTATCTGGTGGGTGCGGCCGGTTTCCAGCACACATTGCACCAGCGTTACATAGTTGAACCGCTCCAACACTTTGTAATGCGTAATGGCTTCTTTGCCATGATCGCCTTCGGGATAGGCTTCAAATAATTTTCTAAACCGCAGGTTTCTGCCCACGTGTGCCACAATGGTTCCTTCGTCCTGCTCCACATCGCCCCAAACCAAAGCCATGTACTGCCGCTTTACCGTATGATCGTAAAACTGTTTGGCCAGGTGGCGCATGGCTTTGTCATTTTTGGCAAGCACCAGCAAGCCGCTGGTATTTTTATCAATGCGGTGCACCAAACCAAAGCGGGGCAGCGTTTCTTCGGAAATGGAAGGATTTTTTTGTTGCAGGTAATAGGCCACACCATTGAGCAGGGTGCCATTGTAATTGCCGCTGCCGGGATGCACCACCATGCCTGCCGGTTTGTTGATCAGCAAAATATCATCATCTTCAAAAGCAATATTCAGCGGGATGTTCTCGGGAACAACCTCGGTGGATTCCGGAGAAAGATCGGAATAAACCACGATCTGATCGTAGGGTTTTATTTTGTAATTCTGCTTTACCTCCTTATTGTTTACCAATACCAGTCCGGCATTGATGGCCTGCTGCAATTTGTTCCGGGTGGCGCCTTCAATGCGGTTCATTAAAAACTTGTCAATCCGGTAAGGTTCCTGGCCTTTGTCTATATTAAAACTAAACCGCTGGTACAGTTCATCACTGGTTTCGGCTTGTTCTTCATTTACAGGACTTTGTTCCTCGTTGTTCATAGGCTGCAAAAATAAAGGGACTAAAGTTGGTATTTTTGTATAATGGAAAGACAAATGGTGGAATTGAGGGATTTGGGCGCCATGGATTACAAAACGGCCTGGGATTACCAGGAAGCCTTGTTGCAACAGAACCTGAAGGTGAAGCAGGCTTACAATGCGCAGTTTTCGGAGCAAAAAGAGGGGCCGGATGCAAATTCCGGGCTGGCCACCCGCAACTACCTGCTTTTTGTGGAGCATCCGCCGGTATATACACTAGGCAAAAGCGGCAAGCCCGAACATATATTGATAAGTAAGGATCAACTGGCTGAAAAAGGCATCCAGTTTTATCATACCAATAGAGGAGGCGATATTACTTTTCACGGACCGCAGCAACTTGTCGGCTATCCTATACTGGACCTTGAAAAATTTTATACCGACATAGGAAGATATTTAAGAGACCTGGAAGAAGTGATCCTTCTTACATTGGCGGAATACGGCATTACAGGCGGACGGTCGGCGGGAGAAACCGGCGTGTGGATTGATGCAGACGTTAAGGGTAAAGAACGAAAGATCTGCGCCATGGGTGTGCGGTGCAGCCGGTGGATAACCATGCATGGTTTTGCCTTAAATGTAAATACGGACCTTGGTTATTTCGATCACATCATTCCCTGCGGTATTCAAAATAAAAAAGTGACCTCTATGAAAGAGGAACTGGGAAGGGAGATTGACATGGAAGAGGTAAAAGAAAAGATCAAAAGGAATTTTGAAAAAGTATTTGGTGCGGAGGTTGTTCCGGCAAGGCAGTATCAAAATTCCTTTGACAGATAAAATTTATTTTTTTCTATCAGATGGTCTTCGTTGTATAACTCAAACTTAAACCAGCCGGCGTGCATAAAATTGGCTTTGTCAAGCGTCAATCCTGTTTCTTTAATATTTTTCAATTCAAATAAAAGACTGTTATCCTCCTCAAAAAATTTGATGTGGTATTTTTTGCTGTCGGCATCGGGCAGGTTTAAAAATACATATCCGTCCCTATTGGTATAAACATAAAAAGAAGGAACAAAATCGGGTTTTTTAACCGGCGTTTTTTCTGCAATAACTACTTTTTGTTCTGGTTTTTTAACAACAGGTTTCTCTGCCTCTGCCACCACGGTAGTGTCAATCACCGGTCTTTTGGCCTCTGTAAAGAAAAATTCGCCTTTGTCCAGGTTAATAAACAAACGGTAGAACATGCGATCGCTGGGCGCCTTTGTGTCGGCAAAACCATTCTGAATGGCGGAAGGATCGGTTACGCTCAGGATCGTTTTATAATTCTTAAGGCTGTCGAACGACCGCTGCACACTGATTTGCTTTGTTACGGGATAATTGTTCACCCAGCCAACAATAACACGGTTGTTACCCGCATTGCGAACTGTAAATTTTGGCAGGGTATCCTGTGCAAACACATTAGCGCTTAGCAAACCAAGTCCCAGGAAAAACGAAAGAAAGCAAAAACGATTCATATCACTATATTACCATTCATTAATTAGAAATGTCACAAATATAATTGCAGGCGGCTTTTTGGTTAAAAAATTAACGTTCCCTTCGGCAAAGAAAGATTGCCCTGCAGCCCCCCGCTGTGAATAACCAGGATTTTGCTACCAGCCGGAAACCACGATTTCATAATGAGGTCGTTCACCGCAAAAAATAATTTACCCGTATACACAAAATCGGAGGGAATGCTGGTTTGGGCATACCAGTCATTCATAAACTGAAGTAAGGGAGGCTTGTGTTTGGCATACCCGCCAAAATGGTAATCGTGAACCAATTGGAAGGATGATTGAACTTCTTTAGGTAAAAGAGCTTCTATTTCTTTTTGTAAGGACAAATTATTTTTCAGCACACTGATGCCTGTTATATGTTGATGAGGGCTGGCGGCAGCTACCAGGCCGGCCAGCATCGTACCGGTGCCCACAGCAGCTACTATGTGTGTGTAGGAAGTAGCGTCAATACTGCTTAAAATATCTTTAGCCCCCAGCATGCCCTTAAACCCATAACCGCCTTCGTTAATCACATACAAATCATCCTCTGCGTACGCAGTCAAACAGGCAGCCGGCAGTTGCTTTGTTTTATAGGCTTCTCTTGAAACAAAAACCAACTGCATACCGAAAGAAAGAGCATCCTTCAATGTATGCGATAAATTTTCAGGTCTTTCCCCCCGAATGATCCCGATGCTTTTCAAACCACATAATTTCGTGGCAGCCGCTGTTGCTACAATGTGATTGGAAAAGGCTCCGCCAAAGGTGACCACCGCTTTTTTATTTTGATGTTGTGCCTCTTTCAGGTATTCCTTTAACTTAAACCATTTATTACCGGAAACGACGGGGTGGATCAGGTCAAGACGCAACACATCGACCGTGGTATGAAATTTATATAGAGAACTAAGCGAATCAATACGGTATCTTTCAAAATGGGAAAAACTCATCATTAGCTATCAAAAATCCTAATTTAGTTAATTTCGAGCCCGATTAAAAAAAGTATATGAAATCAACATTAGTGATCATGGCCGCAGGAATGGCATCTCGTTACGGCAGCATGAAACAAATTCAACAGTTCGGTCCTGGTGGCGAAACCATCATGGATTATTCGATTTACGATGCTATAAAAGCAGGTTTTCAAAAAGTGGTTTTTATCATCCGCGAAGATTTTGCGGAAGACTTCAAAAATATTTTCGAGCCAAAGCTAAAAGGCAGGATTGAAACCGAGTATGTGTACCAGGAAATGGACAAATTTTTAACCGACCACGAAGTTCCTGCCAACAGAACCAAACCCTGGGGAACGTCTCATGCCATATTGTGCGCCAGCGAAGTGGTGAAGGAACCCTTTGCCGTCATTAATGCCGATGATTTTTATGGTCATGATTCTTTTAAAAAGGCTTTCGGCTTTTTGCAGAATGGATTGTAAAGAAGATGTGTATGCCATCATTGGATATGAATTAGCCAAAACGCTTTCCGAGCATGGTTCTGTAAGCCGCGGTGTTGCCGATGTAGACAAAGACAACAACCTGGTAGCCATCAACGAACGGCTGAAGATTTACAGGGAAAACGGCAAGATCGTTTCGGAAGAACCGGATGGCAGCAAGCAAGTGTTACCGGAAGATGCAAAAGCCTCTATGAATTTCTGGTGTTTTCATCCTTCTATATTTTCTTTTCTGCAGGAAGGTTTTAAAACCTTTTTGAATGAAAATATTGACAACCCGAAAGCGGAATACCTGATTCCTTTTTCTGCCGACCAGTTTATTAAAAAAGGCCTGGGCGTGATAAAAGTAATTCCTACCTCCTCACAATGGTTTGGTGTAACCTATAAGGAAGATGCACCTGTAGTGGAAAAAAACCTGAATGAATTGGTGCAGAAAGGAGAGTATCCGGCCAGTCTTTGGGGCACACGCTAACTTCTACAGACTGTATAAAACGACTTTTCCTAAAATTAAAAGCTCTCAACATGGAGAGCTTTTAATTTTAATAAGGTATGATGACTATAGGAATCATTCAGATAGACCATTTTCATAGAAAACCGGTTGAACAGTTAATCTACCTTCACCATATAAACGTAATCCGATATCTTTTTTACCTGCTGCATTCTGTCCGTTCCTTTCAGGGTAGAAGCAGAAGGCGTTTTTACATTTTTATAGGCAGTGTCTTTCTGCAGATCATTCAAAGCATTGAAGATGTATTTTGAATGGATGGCAAAGACGGCGCCTTCTACTGTATTTTGCTTGGCACTCAATATGCCAATGATCTCGCCGTTGTGGTTAAGAATAGGACTGCCGCTGTTGCCCCTGTTGGCCGGAACGGTTATCTGGCAAGTTAGGGTGTCGCCATTATAGCCTGTTTTGGCAGAAAGATAACCTTCGCCATACACAATATCATTCCGCGGATATCCTAACGTAAAAATCGGTTCAGCAATAGCGCCGCCGGTACGCTTTACAGAGTAGGGAATGGATCCCGGGGATTTAAAGCGTTTATCTGTAATTTTTAAAATAGCAATGTCACGCTGGGGATCGTTATAGACCACAATGGCACTCAGGTCAGTACCATTGCTACCCTGCACCGCTATATTTTTAGCACCTTCCACTACGTGTTGGTTTGTTACCAGGTAACCCTTGGTATCAATCAAAAAGCCGGTACCGCCGCTAATATATTTAGGTGGAATTGGAGTAGTGACCTGCGCCTGGTCTTTCACATTTTCAATCTTTTTATTCAGCTCATTATTTTTGGTCTCCAGCTTGGAAATGCTTTGACTCAGCTCCCTTCTCAGATCCTGCACTTCTTTGCCTGGTTTGCCAGGAGAAACCGACCACATAAGAGCACTCATTGTTAAGGCTGTAATACCGGCAATAGAGGCTGCAATGGCTGCCACACGCTTATAGCGGTTGTAGAGGTAAACTACCTTGGCCTTTCCTTTCAGGCGTGGCGATTTGATCAGGCCTTTTTCAGCCAAATGAATATGGGTTTCGTTAAGGGTGCTTTTAAATTTTCTAACTTCTCTCAAACCGGTTCATTTGCTGCAGAAAGAAGGTATGCTCCACCACCATCTGGTCAATTTCAGGATTGCTTTTACGCAAACCCTCAAAATAAACCCGTTCATCCGGTGTCATAGCGCCAGAGATGTACCGTTCAACGCCTTCCAATATGTTGATGTCTTCTATCACAGTGACTCATTTTTATATTGCGAAAAGAATAATTTTTTTAAGCGCATCAGGCATTTGTATTTCTGATTCTTGGCATTTTCAGCATTTGTATAGCCAAAGCTAGTAGCTATTTCCTGCATCGACCTTTTTTGTAAATAGAAAGCTTCCAGTAAACTCTTGCAAGGTTCGCCCAGGCCGCTCATGGCTTTTTCCATCATGCCAAATTCTGAATTGCGCCTGTCGTGTTCTTCCATGTCCTCCTCAACGCTAACGATTTCCTCATGACCTTCAGATAAGCTAAACCGGTTTTGATGCATCAGCTTTTTTAGCCAAAGCCGCCTGCTTACCGAATAAATAAAGGTTTTTAGCTGGCAATTCAGTTCAAAACTACCGGACTGAACCTTTTCATAGAGCACTATCATTGCTTCCTGAAAAACATCTTTGGCATCCTCGGCAGTGCCATTGTTATTTACCACCAGGGCCTGAACGATATTATAATTCTCCTTATAAATGCTTTCCACGGCCCGTTTATCGTTCTTAGCCAATCCCTGCAGCAATGATTTTTCGTTATTCTCAGCTTTCAACGTAATCCTTATTTAATACGAAAATCTAAAAATAGTAACCCATTGAGGTGTTAAAAAAAATATTTTAAAATTCCGGGTTACCTTTTTTTAATAACGGTATTAATTCCATTATCAGCAAGGATATGAAAAAAGCAGGATTTGTGATTTTGATGAGTGGTTTGATGGCCGCCTGTACCAATAGCGGCTCATCTACACAAAACAAAATAGACTCGATAGGTAAAAAATTTGATTCCTCGGCCAACAGGATCTGGGACTCGACCAGGGAAAAGGCCAGGGATATCAAAGAAAAAGTAGAAAACAAACTGGAACAAAGAGATTCTGCTGTAAAAGCAGATACTAATCACCTTTAAAAATAGAAACATGAAAAAGTTATTCATCGTTTTAGCCGTAGCAGGAGCCTTAACCGCTTGTAACAACAGCGCAAATACTACAGGCAATGCAAAAGACTCTTTAGATTCGGTTGCCAGGGAAAGAAAAGACATGGTTGATTCGACAAAGAATGCCACTACCAACGCTCTGGATTCTTCTGCAAACGCAAGAAAGGATATGATTGATTCTACAACAAAGGCAAAGAAAGAAGTACTGGATTCTGTTAAAAAATAATCTTTTACAGAAGAAAGAAGTTCTGACTTTCCTGTTAATTCCTGGATCGTTAACAGCATTTAAGCTAAAATCGATTCCATTAAAAATACATCAGAAGAGCTAAAAGACAAATTTGACTCTTCTATCGAGGCAAAGAAAGATTTCGTTAAACACTAGTCATTTATAACCAACAACATAAAGTTTCAATCACATGAAAAAGATCCTAGGAATTATTGCAATCGCTGGTTCATTAGTAGCTTGTAACAGCAACACAGAAAGCACAACTACAACAGATTCAACTACAGTAACTACACCAGTTACAACCGACACTACAAATGCTGCTACCGACACAACTCACACAATGACCACTGATTCATCTGCTGCTGCAGGTGACACTACCCGTCATTAAGAGAGTTTGGCGTTGCTGCGATAATTGTAGATAAGTCAAATATTTTTTATTGGCAAGCAATCGTTAGAAGCCATCCGCCTTTAGTGGATGGCTTATTTTTTGCGCCTTACAGAAGAATTATCATGAATTTTACCTATTTTCTGTGAAATCCTTTTAGTTATCTGTGCCACCAGTGATTTAACTTTGCACAAATTTTTATAATGAGTACGTTTGAAGAGTTAGGTCTACAGGAAAAATTGTTGAAAGCTGTAGAAGAACTAGGTTTTACCCAACCCACCCCCATACAGGAAAAGGCCATCCCGGTACTTTTATCCGGAACCAAGGACCTTATTGGACTAGCACAAACCGGCACCGGCAAAACCGCGGCTTTTGGTTTGCCCCTGTTACAACTAATTGATGCCAAAGAAAAATATCCCCAGGCTCTTATTGTTTGCCCTACCCGCGAACTGTGTCTGCAAATTGAAAAAGAAATGGAGCTGTTTAAAAAACACCTGTCCGGCGTTCATATTGTGGCGGTGTATGGTGGTTCTTCCATTTCAATGCAAATACGGGATATCCGCAGGGGTGTGCAAATTGTGGTAGCAACCCCCGGCCGCTTAATCGATCTGATTGAACGAAAAGCCATCAACCTCGAAAAGATCAAGTACGTGGTTTTAGATGAGGCCGATGAAATGCTGAACATGGGTTTTCAGGAGGATATTGAGTTCATTTTACAAAATACCCCACAGCGTGACAGCACCTGGCTGTTCAGCGCCACCATGCCCCAGGAGATCAGGAAGGTGAGCAAAAAATACATGCAATCGCCGGCGGAAATAACCGTGGGAAAAATGAATACGGCCAATAAAAATATTGACCACCAGTATTATGTGGCTCCTGCACAGCAACGTTATGAAACACTTAAGAGGCTGATTGATTTCAACCCCGGCATGTATGGCATCATCTTTACCCGCACCAAGGCCGATGCACAGGAAATTGCTGAAAAACTAACCCGGGAAGGATATGATATTGATGCTTTACACGGCGATCTTACACAGGCGCAACGTAATAAAGTAATGGATGAATTTCGTGATAAAACCTTGCAATTGCTCATTGCTACCGATGTGGCCGCAAGAGGTATTGATGTACAAGGCATCACTCACGTGATCAATTACGAATTACCTGACGACGTGGAAGTGTATACGCATAGAAGCGGAAGAACAGGACGGGCCGGCAAAACCGGTGTTTGTATGTCTATTGTTCATTCAAGAGAAACCGGCAGAATACGGCAAATTGAAAGAATCGTTCAGGTGCCCTTTCACAAGGTGGAAATTCCATCCGGTAAAGATGTGTGCAGAAAGCAATTCTTTTACTTCATGGATAAATTGCTGCAGACCGATATTAGTCATGGCGATTACGAAACCTATCTGCCTATGCTACAGGAAAAGTTTGCAGATGTTAGTAAGGACGAAGTTTTAAAAAGAGTAGCCGCCCTGGAGTTTGACCGCTTCCTGCGGTATTATGAAAATGCCGAAGACCTGAATGCCCGTGATCGCAGGGATGACAGGGGAGGCCGCCAGGCTTCGTTTGAAGGCCGCGGAGATCGCTCTGGTGATAGAAGAAGAGATACAAAAGGACGGGAATTTGGTGGCGGTAATGGAAATTCAACCCGTTTATTTGTGAACCTTGGAACAAAAGACGGATTTTATAAAGCCAGTTTTTTACAGTTCATTCTTGATATGAGCGACCTTAATAAAGATGTTTTGGGACGGGTGGATATGAAAGAAATGAATAGCTGGATCGAAATTGACAAAGGTGCAGCCAACAAAATGATCCAGTCCATTGACGGGAAAAAATATAAGGGCAGAAGGTTACGAATGAATGAAGCTGATTCGGTAAGAAGGTAAAGAGTCGTTAAGGACAGGTAAAAATTTCACCTGCTGCTAACTATGTATCATGTTTCAATTCAGAAAATAATTTTTTTCTTTTAAATTCATTTTTATATTTGTTACACAATGACAATTACAAAAGCATACGGTTGCTATTTTGGTTACTTCTATTTTAGTAGGAGCCGGGAGTGCTTTTGTTGAATAATAGTAAACCAATTCAGCATAAAGAAATCCCGGCGAAATGCCGGGATTTTTGTTTTTAAACTATGAACTTAAAAGTTTCCATACAGGGTTTTGAAGGCAGCTTTCACCAAATAGCAGCACGGCAGTTTTTTGGTGAAAACGTTTCAGTAGCCACCTGCGCCACCTTCCGCGAAGTAGTAGAACTTACCAAAAACAGGCCAGACGGATGCCAGTGTCATGGCCATCGAAAATTCCATCGCCGGAAGCATTCTTCCCAACTACAACCTTTTGCAAAAATCCAATTTGAAAATAATTGGTGAAGTGTACCTGCCAATCAAACAGCATTTGCTGGTAAACCCGGGAGTAGCACTGGAAGATATCCGGGAAGTGCATTCACACCCTATGGCCATTCAACAATGTCTTGATTTTCTGGTGAAGTACAACTGGAAACTGGTAGAAACAGAAGATACCGCCCTCAGTGCAAAACATATTCATCAGCATAAAAACAAGCACACCGCCGCCATTGCCGGTAAGCTGGCCGCAGAGTTATTTGATCTGAACATGATTGCTGAAAACATTCATACAGAAAAACATAATTACACCAGGTTTCTTGGTACTGCAGCAAAAAGAGATTACAGGAGACAATGCAGACAAAGCCTCTATTAGTTTTCACACAGATCATTCAAAAGGCAGCCTGGCAAAGGTTTTAACCAAAATTGCAGAAGGCGGTATCAATCTGAGCAAGCTGCAAAGCTTTCCCATTCCGGGCAGCAACTGGAAATATAATTTTCATGCAGACCTGGAGTTTGAAACAAAAGAACAATTTGATGCGGTGATAAAAAATATAGAGGGGTTAACGGAAGCTATTAAAATTTTTGGTGTGTATAAAAATGGAAATTCAAAGTAATTATTTATGCAAATAGAAGTTGCTGACAGGTTAAACGGTATAGGTGAATATTATTTTTCTCAAAAGCTGAGAGAGATAGAGCAATTGAATAAAAGCGGTGAACCCGTAATCAATCTGGGCATTGGCAGTCCTGATCTGCCGCCACATAAAGATGTTATTAAAACCTTGCAGGACGAAAGCCTAAAACCAAATGTTCACGGCTATCAAAATTATAAAGGCATTCCGGCCCTGCGCCAGGCCATCAGCAATTGGTATAAAAAATGGTATGGCGTTGATTTGAATCCCGATACAGAAGTGCTGCCATTGATCGGGTCCAAGGAAGGCATCATGCACATCAGCATGGCTTATTTAAATAAGGGAGACGAGGTGCTGATTCCCAATCCGGGTTATCCCACCTACAGGAGCGCCACACAGATAGCCGGTGGCAAATGCATCGAATACGATTTAACAGAAGAAAATAACTGGCAGCCCCGCTTCGATGAATTAGAAAAAAGAGACTTAAGCAAAGTGAAATTGATGTGGGTAAATTATCCGCACATGCCAACCGGACAACTGCCCACCCGCAACCTGTTTGAAAACCTGGTAGCCTTTGGAAAAAAACACAATATTTTAATCTGCCATGACAACCCGTACAGCTTTATTTTGAACGACAAGCCAATGAGCCTGTTGCGTGTTGAGGGGGCAAAAGACGTAGCCATCGAATTGAACTCTTTAAGTAAATCGCACAACATGGCAGGGTGGAGAATCGGAATGCTATGTGGCGCCAAACAGCGAATAGAAGAAGTGCTTCGCTTTAAAACCAACATGGACAGCGGTATGTTTCTGCCCATGCAGGTAGCCGCTGCCAAGGCGTTAACACTGGATGAGACCTGGCATAATGAATTAAACGCAACCTATAAAAGGAGAAGAGAAAAAGTTTTTCAACTGTTAGACGAACTGGATTGTGTGTACAGCAAAGAGCAGGCAGGTTTATTCGTCTGGGCAAAGATTCCCGCGGCCTATTCCACCGGTTTTGAATTAAGTGATACCGTACTGCAAAAGACAAAGGTCTTTATAACTCCCGGCGGAATCTTTGGTGGCGCAGGCGAAAAATACATCAGGGTGAGTTTGTGTACCACGGAAGAAAAATTAGAGGAAGCATTAACCAGGATTACAAAAATTTCACTACAAAAAGCATGACCGTTACAATAGTAGGCATAGGATTAATTGGCGGCTCCATAGCCATCGCAGTAAAAGAAAAAGGGCTTGCGCAAAGGATCATTGGTGTTGACGCCAGCGAAGAACATGCCCGGCAAGCCATGCAATTGCAACTGGTGGATGAAGTAATGGACCTGGACAAAGCTATCGCCGAATCACAGCTTATTATTTTAGCCATACCAGTCAATGCGGTAGAAAAATTACTGCCTTCTGTTTTAGACAAAATTGATAAGCAGGTGGTGATGGATGTTGGTTCTATAAAAGAAGGCATAATGGCAAGCATTGAAAACCATCCCAACCGCAGACGGTTTGTAGCCACCCATCCTATGTGGGGAACGGAATATAGCGGCCCCACAGCCGCGGTACACGGGGCTTTTGCAGGCAAGGCCACCGTCATATGCGACAAAGATTCTTCCGATGAAGATGCCGTGGAAGTAGTGGAAAATTTATACCGGCAGCTGGGCATGCACCTGGTGTACATGAATGCCGTGGAGCATGATGTGCATGTGGCTTACATCAGCCATATTTCTCACATCACGTCGTTTGCACTGGCCAATACGGTGCTGGAAAAGGAGCGGGAAGAAGATGCCATTTTTGAACTGGCCAGCGCTGGTTTTGAAAGCACGGTGCGACTGGCCAAAAGTAATGCCGACATGTGGGTGCCTGTGCTGATGCAAAACCGCGAAAATGTCCTGGATGTTTTGAATGAACACTTAAGCCAGTTGCGCAAATTCAAAGCCTGCCTGGAAAAAGAAAACTATGCGTATTTGCAGGAACTGATTGAGAATGCCAATAAGATAAAGCGCATCATCAAATAAGTAGTTGGTAAAAAGTTCTTTGTAATAAATAGTAGGTACTAAGCAGTAGTGCTGCTATGAAGCTTTCGTTGCGCTGTGTTCGGTAATGACGGATCGCACTCGTGTGCTGCACCAATTCTATGCAGCATCGTTTCACGCAGCGAACGCAAAGGAGCAACGACGCTGCGCCGCTGTATCGTGGCGATCGCTGCGTGAAATAAAAAAGTGGAATAGCGAACAAAGCGTACAAGAGTGCGACGCAACAGAAGTTGAGAGAAAGCACAAAAGCCGATAACAAAAAATACATTTCATCATTCTTCATTGAAAATGAAGAGAACAAAGTAAACAACATGCAAACAATTCAAAATGCAAACACAGACAAAGTGCTGCAAACATGGAACAAACGTCCATTGATCATTTCTGGTCCGTGCAGCGCCGAAACCGAAGAACAGGTGCTGGAAACCGCCACCCGCCTGGCTAAAACCGGCAAGGTAGATATGCTGCGGGCCGGTATTTGGAAACCCCGCACAAGGCCCGGAAGCTTTGAGGGCATTGGAACAAAGGCGCTGGCCTGGCTGCAACAGGCAAGAAAGGCAACCGGTTTGCCCATAGCGGTTGAAGTAGCCACTGCCAAACAGGTAGAAGACGCCCTGCATTTTGACGTGGATGTTCTTTGGGTAGGTGCCCGTACCACCGTGAATCCTTTTAGTGTGCAGGAAGTGGCCGATGCCTTGCGTGGGGCTAACGTTCCGGTGCTTATTAAAAATCCCATCAACCCTGACCTGGAATTGTGGATTGGCGCTGTGGAAAGAGTAGCCAAAGCCGGCATTAAAGAAATTGGTTTGATCCACCGCGGATTTTCATCTTATGGCAATACAGAATTCCGCAATGCGCCTATGTGGCATTTGGCTATAGAAATGAAGCGTCGTAATCCGGAATTGCCCATCATCAATGATCCCTCGCATATTTGCGGAAGAAGAGATATTTTACTGGAAGTGGCACAAAAAGCCATTGACCTTGATTATGATGGATTGATGATTGAAAGCCATATTGATCCGGACAATGCATGGAGCGATGCCAAACAACAGGTTACCCCCGAACGCCTGGCCGAAATGCTGAATCAGATTGTGTGGAGAAAAGAAGATGTGGCTTCGGAAGAATACCATGCCGCGTTGGAAAAATTGCGTCAGCAGATCAACCACCTGGATGATGAATTGATGTTTATTTTAAGCCAGCGGATGAAGATCGCTGAAAATATCGCCCAATACAAAAAAGAAAATAACATTACCATTTTGCAGACGAAGCGTTGGAATGAAATTTTGGAAAGGGCCTGCACAAAAGGAGAGAAGTTGGGGCTGAGCAAGGAATTTATCACCAAATATTTTGATGCCGTGCACCTGGAAAGCATTACGCATCAAACAAAAATTTTCAACGCCTGATGCAGAAAAAAAGTTTTCGCTTTAGCAATGCTTCGGTAGATTATTATTTTGCCGGCGGCATCTCGCATCTTAAAGAAATCGTTGATCCGAAAAATACCATTGTCATCACCGATGAAAATGTGTTTTCTGCGCACCAGAAAAAGTTTAAGAACTGGAACACCATTGTTTTAAAACCCGGTGAAGAATACAAGGTACAATCTACCGTTGATTCCATTATTGAGCAGTTGATTGAAATGCAGGCCGACCGCACGACAACGCTTGTTGGTGTGGGCGGCGGTGTTATTACCGATCTTACCGGTTATGTGGCGTCGGTTTATATGCGGGGCATTCGTTTTGGCTTTGTGCCCACAACCTTATTGGCGTTGGTAGATGCGTCTATTGGCGGAAAGAACGGGATTGATGTAGGCGTGTACAAAAACATGGTGGGCATTATTCGCCAGCCGTCTTTTATTTTGCACGATCTTATTTTCCTGAATTCACTGCCGGAGAATGAATGGCGAAACGGGTTTGCGGAGATCATCAAACACGCCTGCATTAAAGATGCGGCTATGTTCAAAGAACTGGAGGCTAAGAATCTTTCTTTTTATAAAAAACAAAAAGCCAAAGCCTGTTTGCTCATTCAACGCAATGCCTTGCTAAAAACAAAACTGGTGCAGTTGGATGAATTTGAACAGGGAGATCGAAAGCTGCTCAACTTTGGACATACCCTGGGCCATGCCCTGGAAAACCAATACGAACTATCGCATGGTGAAGCCATTTCCATTGGGATGACCTATGCAGCCCGGCTTTCTCAAAAGCTGAACGGCTTCAAACAACCGCACCGTGTAGAGCAGGTGTTAGAAAACTATGGCCTGCCAACGTTGGCACAATTTGATAAGGACAAAGTGATCAACGTGCTGAAGATGGATAAAAAGAAAGTGAAGGACAGCATCAATTTTATTTTGCTGGAGCGAATTGGCAGGGCTGTTATTCAAAAAATTTCAATTGACCAACTTTACGAAAATTTATAATGCAGGTTACAATACATCCATCAAAAATAAAAGGAAACGATTACGGCACCCACTTCAAAGAGCGCCATGCAAAGAGCCTGTGCAGCTGCTTTGATCAAAGGCGGGAAAACCATTTTGCACAATCCGGGCAGTTCGGCAGATGACAAAGCTGCTTTGGATATCATACAACAACTGGGCGCCACGGTTGATTATACAGATGATACCATTGTTATAGAAAGCCATGGTGTGGCACCTGTTTCTGACACGATCCATTGCGGTGAAAGCGGATTATCGGTTCGTATGTTCACTTCTGTTGCGGCGCTTAGTAAGCAAGCTATAACGGTAACGGGAAGTGGCAGTTTGGTTAAACGTCCCTTATCTTTTTTCAACGAAGTGTTGCCGCAATTGGATGTGCAGGTGGACAGCAACAAGGGGTTGCTTCCTTTGCAGATAAAAGGTCCGCTGCAACCAAAAAATATAACGGTTGACGGATCCCTGTCTTCTCAATTTTTAACGGGATTGTTGTTTGCCTATGCGGCTGCAAATGCAAGTGATGTATCGATTCATGTGGACAACCTTAACAGCAAACCTTATATTGATCTGACCTTGCAGGTAATGAACGGGTTTGGTTTAAAAACCCCTGTCAATAAAAATTACCAGGAGTTTTATTTTGGCAACCAGTCCATCTCGCAGTTTGCCAATCAATCCATCACCTATACAGTGGAAGGTGACTGGAGCGGCGGTGCATTTTTATTAGTAGCCGGCGCTATAGCAGGTGATGTTGTTGTGCATGGCCTCGACATTTTTTCTACCCAGGCCGACAAAGCTATTTTGCAGGCATTAATGCAATCAGGCAGCATTATTAGTGTAGAAGAAAAACAGATCAGCGTTAAGGAAAGTTCTTTAAAAGCTTTTCATTTCAATGCTACCGATTGTCCGGATTTGTTTCCACCATTGGTGGCGTTGGCTAGTTATTGCGAAGGAACCACCGCTATTGAAGGCGTTCACCGCCTGACGCACAAAGAAAGCAACAGGGCTCTGACCTTGCAGGAAGAATTTGGGAAAATGGGAGTGGAAATCGTTTTACAGGATGACCTGATGTTGATAAAAGGCGGTGGCGTTATAAAGGGAGCGAATGTACATTCACACCACGATCATCGTATAGCTATGGCTTGTGCGGTAGCTGCTTTGAAAGCGGATGGCGAGACCGTGATTGACGGAGCAGAAGCTGTCAATAAATCCTATCCTGATTTTTGGCAACACCTGGCTCAATTACAAAGCCCTTCCTGAATGAATCACTCCTCTAAAATATTAGAATCATGGGAAGCCAATGCGCAAAACTGGATTCACACGATTGATAACGGTGAAATTGAAAGCCGCATCACTGCTACCAATGATGCGATTGTCAATTGTATCGTTTCTTATTTACCCAAAAAAGTTTTGGATATTGGATGCGGAGAAGGTTGGCTGACAAGGGCGTTAAGAAATAAAGGAGTAGAGGCTTTTGGTGTTGATGGTATTAAGTACTCTGGTTGATGATGCCATAAAAAAAGATGGCCCCAATTACTTTCATTTCACGTATGAAGAAATTGTGCAAAGCAGGTCTTTTCTTCCTTCCCCGTTTGATGCTGTTGCCATTAACTTCGCCCTGATTGATAAAGAAAATACCGAAAGCCTACTTAACTATATTCCAAGCCTGCTGCAACCGAACGGCCATTTGTTCGTTCAAACCCTGCACCCTTTATTAATTGTTGCTTCAGGTGATGCCTATCTTTCCGGATGGAAAGAAGGAAGTTGGAATGGTATGAAGCAAAACTTTGTCCAGCCTTATTTATGGTATTTCAGAACTATGGAAGACTGGCTGCGTTTGTTTAAGGAAAGTGGATTCTCTTTTGAAGAAATAAGAGAGCCAGTCCATCCTGATACCAAGAAACCGTTATCTGTTATTTTTGTTTTAAAACAATGTAATCATTAAAATTAGCGCATGAACTCATTTGGAAGAATATTCAGAGTGTCCATCTTTGGTGAATCACACGGACCCCAGGTTGGTATTACGATTGATGGCTGCCCTGCAGGATTATCTTTATCTGAAGAGGATTTTACCGTTGATCTGGAAAGACGCAAAGGAGGCATGCAAAAAGGCACTACACCACGAAAAGAGGATGACAAACCCATTTTCATCACCGGGGTTTTTAATAATAAAACAACCGGGGCGCCGCTTACCATCCTTTTCGAAAATAAGAACACCCGCTCCTCTGATTACGAAAAGCAAAGAGCTGTGCCCCGTCCCGGCCATGCCGACTTTGTAGCCAATAAAAAGTTTGGGGGAAACGAAGACTACAGGGGCGGTGGTCATTTTAGCGGAAGGCTTACGGTTTGCCTGGTAGCAGCCGGTGTTATTGCAAAAAAAATATTGCAGAATATTTCCATTGAAGCCACTATAACGGAAGTAGGAGGGGAAAAAGACATCGAAGCCGGATTGCAAAAAGCCATTGAAGCCAAAGATTCGGTTGGCGGCATTGTGGAGTGCAAAGTAAGCGGACTGCCTATTGGTTTAGGTGAACCCTTTTTTGATTCTGCCGAATCGTTGATCAGTCATGCTGCTTTTTCCATACCGGCGGTAAAGGGAATTGAATTTGGCGTCGGCTTTCGTGCGGCAACCATGTTTGGCAGCGATCATAATGATGCGATGGATGCCGCATCGGGCCATACAAGAACCAACCATGCCGGTGGTATTGTTGGCGGTATTACCAATGGGAACGACCTTGTTTTTCGTGTGGTGATAAAACCCACATCTTCCACGCCAAAAGAGCAGGAATCCTGGAATTGGGAAACCGCACAAATCGAAAAATTTTCCATTAAAGGACGCCATGATCTTTGTATCGCCTTGCGTGTTCCCCCGGTTTTAGAAGCCGCAGCAGCCATTGTATTAGCCGATCTTATGCTGATGGAACAAAAGATCACTCGTGTAATACGTTCTTAAACTTATTTAGAAATATTTTTCTTTTGCTTCAGGGAGTGACGTTACTAAAAATGCATTTAGCACGTGCTATTTTACGCTTATTCGTTTTAGTTTTTTTGCTAATTTTTGATCGCATGGCATAGTATGTTGATAAAATAACAGCATCTTATAAGCTTGAAAGCGTAAAATTTTTATCTTGTATGAAAATCTTTACGCAATCCTATGGTAAAACAAAGCCACAAGTCATTCCATTTTTCCAGGCTATATTATTTTTTGTTTTTGGTTTTGTTCTTTGCGTCCTGTAAGGAACGTGCACGCATTGATGAAAAAGAAATTGTGGCGAAGCCCGAAGATATTGCTGTCAAGGCGGAAGAAATGATTCAGGGAACACTGAAGGATATCCTGCAAAACAATAGAAATATCAGTGATTCTGTCCAGCTTAAAAACGCTCCTGCCGTTTATCATTTATATAACGAACATTCTTTCCAGCCTTTATGGTCCGAAGAAGCCCGGTTTACCAATTGGGGGGATTCGTTGTTTTTCTTCCTGGATAGTGTGAAGAATTATGGTTTGTTTCCCCAGGATTATTACCATACAAAGCTGGAAGAACTTCGAAAGGAACTTGCTTTTGATACATCAAAAGAAAATAAATTAGATGCAGCTAAGTGGGCTTATAGCGACCTGTTGCTCACCTCTGCTTTTGTTCAAATTGTAAAAGACCTGTCCAAGGGAAGACTTTTGCCGGATAGCATTTTAGCAAAGGACTCTTTGCTTACTCCTGCTTTTTATAAGGCGCAATTTGACCTCTTCAAAAAAACGCCTATCGCTGAATTCACTTCGCAGTTAGAACCACAACACACGGAGTACAAAAAATTAAAACAGGGGCTTCAGCAATTTTTGGTAACGGCAAATTTCAAAGAGTATACCCTTATTAAAACAGAAGACAGTACGCTTCTGCCTGCATTAGTTTACAAAAGAATTGGGGAAGAAGATACTACGAAACTCTCGCAAAAAGAGTCACCGGATTCTATCACGATTGCAGCCGCTATAAAAAAATACCAGAAAAAAAACGGCTTAAAGGTCAATGGAAAGATTTCAGCAGACCTGGCCAATAAGTTAAATGATACAGATAAAGAAAAATTTATCCGTATTGCCATAACCCTTGACAAATTCAAAATGCTGGCACCGCTTCCGGAGCAATATATATGGGTTAATATTCCCGCTTTTTATTTGCAGGTAAAAGACAGCGATATGGTAGTTCTTACATCCAAAATCGTTGTGGGAAAACCTGAAACCAAAACACCAATTATTACCAGCGCCATTACCGATATGATCACGTATCCGAAATGGCACATACCGGAAAGCATCATAAAAAAAGATATTCTTCCGGGTTTGAAAAAAGATCCGGGTTACACATTGAGTAAAGGCTATACGTTAATCGACAACGAGGGAAATGAAATAGATCCTTATACGGTAAGTTGGGCAAAATATAAAGAGGGGATTCCTTACAGGGTAGTCCAGGGAAGCGGGGATGAAAATGCACTTGGGGTCATGAAATTTAATTTTCCCAACAAACATGCAGTGTATTTGCATGACACCAATCAACGATATTTATTCAGTAAAAGCAGCCGTGCCTTAAGTCATGGCTGTGTGAGGGTACAAGCCTGGAAGGAGTTAACCAATTTTATTTTACGTAACGACAGCGCTTATAGCGAAAAAGCTATACCGGTTGACAGTGTAAATAATTGGTTGGCCTTAAAAGAAAAGCATGTAATCCCTGTTCGAAAAAAAGTGCCGCTGTTTATTCGCTATTTCACCTGCGAGGCAAAAGACGACAAAATTGTTTTTTATGAAGATGTGTATGGTGAAGATCGCCGAATAAGAGAAAAGACTTTTTCAGATAAATAAATACCTATGCGATACCTGGTCTTATTTTATTGGCTAAGCCCCTTGGTTTTTGCTTTTAATGCAGAGTTCAAAGCAAACCGGGGAAATTCAACCTTGCACATAAGCTCCAAGCCCAAAGTGTATTATGGCATTGCCAGTTATTATGCCGATAAATTTAATGGCAGGCCTACTGCTAATGGCGAAATTTATAGTCACAAAAAAATGACAGCAGCCTGCAACATACTGCCATTGGGCACCTGGATACGGGTGACGAATTTAAATAATAATAAAACTGTTATTGTTAAAACCAACGACAGGCTGCATCCACGAATGAAACGCATTGTTGATCTAAGCCGCATGGCCGCAGAAAAACTGGCCTACACAGGCAGAGGGCTGACACAGGTAAAGGTGGAAATAATAGAGAAAGATCAGCGATAAACGCCCTGTTTTTAGAAACGATAAATAATTTTATTTTTTCAAACCATTGCCTTTATTTTGTTTTGCTTAAACCAAAAAACTCTTTATGAGGAAAATGCTTGCTTCCTTGATCTTTGTTTTATTTGCGCAAATTATTTGTGCACAAGATAACTCTATCCGTCCGCCAGCCATTGGCATAAGTTTCTTCTTTAATGATTTTGTAACCCCGCAACGGATTCGCTCCGGTTCTTTATCGGAGGTTTTAAGGAATCACAGATGGGCCAAGTTCAATGAAATGTCTCCGGGAGTTGCCATTACCTATTTCCAGGGAGTAAGAAAATATATAGACTTTGCGGGAACATTAGCGGTTTCCTTTCCAACCGTACCGCTTCCCGATAAGCCCAGTTCCAGCGACGCCCTGCTTTTAGAAGCGGATGCTTCTTTCAATTTCAAAATGTTTTCAGAGGATTATTGGGTTACGCCCTATTTTATAGCGGGTGTAGGCGCCAGTAAATACAAAAGTCATTACGGTGCATTTATTCCGTTAGGGCTTGGTATAAAAGTCAACTTTTTTGACGAGGCTTCTTTGTTTGTGGCCAGTCAATACCGCGTACCGGTAACAACAGAAACCAATAACTATCATTTTTTCAACAGCATCGGAATTGCAGGTGTTATTGGAAAAAAGAAGGAAGCCGAAACCAATGCCACTACGTACTAAAGCCAGGCGGGATGTAAGAACACACATACTTCTGATCAACGTCTAAAAGATTCAGAAAATAAAAAAATGCGCATCACTGATGCGCATTTTTTTATTTAAAACAACTGCTATTTAAATCTTGAACTAACTACCAGCTCTTTATTTCCAGCCGTGTAGGTATAAAAACCTTCACCCGATTTTATGCCTAATTTCTTTGCCATAACCATGTTCACCAACAAAGGACAAGGTGCATATTTAGGGTTGCCAAAGCCATCGTGCAAAACATTTAAAATGCTTAAGCATACATCTAGGCCAATAAAATCGGCCAGTTGCAAAGGACCCATCGGATGGGCCATGCCAAGTTTCATAATGGTATCAATTTCTTCCACGCCAGCTACCCCTTCGTACAAACTATAAATAGCTTCATTGATCATGGGCATCAAAATGCGGTTAGCAATAAAGCCGGGGTAGTCGTTGACCACACAAGGCACTTTTCCTAATTGCTTACTCAAATCAACAATAAGACCGGTTACTTTAGGTGTTGTGGCATACCCGTTAATGATCTCCACCAGTTTCATTACAGGCACAGGGTTCATGAAGTGCATGCCGATCACTTTTTCGGGACGGGAAGTAACGGACGCAATTTTAGTAATGGAAATAGAAGACGTATTCGTAGCTAAAATGCAATCTGCATGGGCATATTCGTCTATTTGTTTAAAGATGTTCAGTTTGAGCTCTGTGTTTTCCGTAGCGGCTTCCACCACTAAACCGGCTCCATTTACGCCTGCCGCAATAGAAGTATGCGTTTTAATATGACTTAACGCAGCGTCCTTTACTTCCGGCGCAAGGCTTCCTTTTGCAATCTGGCGGTCAAAATTTTTTGTTATTGTTGCCACTGCTTTATTCAGTTGGTCCTGCGAAACATCAATCAGGTTAACTTCAAAACCATTTTGAGCAAACACATGTGCAATACCATTTCCCATAGTGCCGGCTCCGATAACAGCAATCGTCCTTATATCCATAAAATTGGTTTATTTCAAAGCTCAAACGTAAGGAAATTTGGTTAATGACTTTGAAAGGTTTTACCAACTATTTTTGATGCATGCAAACTATTTTGATTACAGGTGCCAACGGCTTTATTGGATATTATTTGTGCCAGCAGCTTTTGCAAAAAGGATATACCGTAATTGCTACCGGGAAAGGGGAGTGCCGCCTGCCTTTCAAAGAAAAGACCTTCGTTTATCACTCGCTTGACTTTACCAATGATACAGATGTCCAAAACGTTTTTGAAGAACACCGCCCCGAAACAGTGGTACACTGTGGTGCTATATCCAAACCCGATGAATGTGAACTGCATAAGGAAAGTGCTTATTTAACGAATGTAACAGGCACCATTTATCTTTTGAATGCTGCTGCAAAATGTAAAAGCTTCTTCATTTTTCTTTCCACGGACTTTGTCTTTAGCGGTGAAAGAGGGCTGTACACAGAAGAGGAGGAAAGGAAACCGGTCAATTATTATGGAGAAACTAAAATAATGGCCGAAGATGAAGTGAAAAAGTATGCCTGTGAGTGGACTATTGTACGAACCGTGTTGGTGTATGGAAGGCCACATTTAAACCGGCAAAATATTTTAACTACTGTGGCGGCTGCCTTACAAAAAAGCCAGAAGCTAAACATTTTTAACGACCAGGTAAGAACGCCGACCTATGTGGAGGATCTTGCATCGGGCATTGTATCCATCATTAAAAAGAAAGCAACAGGTGTTTATCATATTTCAGGCGAAGATGTGCATACTCCATACGAAATGGCTATGGCTGTTGCGCAGCATTTAAAATTGAATGCCTCTCTGATCACTAAAGTGGAAGAAAAAGACTTTGATCAGCCTGCCAAGCGCCCGTTAAAAACAGGTTTTGATATTTCCAAAGCAAAGCATGACCTGGATTATCAGCCCATTCCTTTTAAGGAAGGATTGAAAAGAACATTCGAATAAAAACTATTGAGTAGCCATTCTGCCTTCCAGGCCACTTTCCCCAAGATCTAAAAGCTTTCTTAAACGAATAGGATTTACTCTTTACTGTAATCCTTTTCTCCTGCAGTAATGGCAATGGCAAGGTTGTTTTCTTTTGGCGGAATAGGACAATTGTACCTTCCGCTTATATAAGCACAATAGGGGTTATAGGCTTTATTGAAATCAATGGTTACCTGGTCATTACTAATGTCCTCCGTTGTCAGATCAATATACCGTCCTCCGTGATAGGATTCTTTACCCGTAGTGGCGTCGGTAAACGGCAGAAAAAGATAGTTTTTATACTCGGCATTTTGCAAAAGATCCTGCGATTGGTAAATATTCAGTTGTGCCGGTTTGCCTTTCACGGTAAAATGAAGAATGCCATACACGCGGTAAAGCTTTTTAAGCGGACCCGACGTAGGCATCAAAAACCAGGTACTAGCTTCTTTCTTTTCAAAAGAAGCTACCACACGATACGCCGGATCAACCACAAAGAACTGCAGCTTGTCTTTGTCACGGCCTTTTACCACCTCGTGCTTGTCAACATAGTTTTTAATATGCAGCGTCAATGAGTCTTCATACGTTGACTGGGCTGTTGAAATAAAAGAGATGGTAACAAAGGCAAACAGCAAACTAATTTTTTGCATACTGATAAATTATTGTTCAGAGAGGTCTGATACCTCAAGATGATGCGGCGCTAAGGTAGAAGAAAAACAAAGAAGACCTTTGTCTTCCCACCTGGAAAACTTTAGTTTTTTACCTTCCTGCGCCAGGGCAGGGGGCATGTTCAGAATAAAAACAGAATTGCCGCAGTTGTTTGTGGCTGAAGAAAGGAGGGAAACGTCCCTTCCGCATAAAAAGCGATGAGATTTAGGATCGGGATTATCCAACCGCAGCAACCATCCATTGGTAGCACAGGATGGCTGCGCCACAACGGTTCCTGTAATAAATGAATTTTTGTTTTTACTGCATCCTGCAACAAAAGAAAGGAGGAGAAGAACAAGGAGGGCTTTCATCTTTTTTTCTTTTCCTGACAAGCGTTTCCATCCTTTCGTTGCATCAGCTCATCATCAAAACATTTACACTGCGCTGTAAGATGTTAAAGGCAATTTCGGACATCAGGTTTTCTTTGTCCAGGGTGGGGTTTACTTCTGTAATCTCGAAACAGCACACCTTCCGGTTTTGCATGAATTTGCTGATCAAATCTTCCGCTTCCCGTTCCTTTAATCCATTATTCACCGGGGTACCCGTGCCTTTGCTGATGGAGGAATCAAGGCTGTCCACATCAAAAGAAATATAAATATCCGAGCAGTCACTAAAGTAGCGGGTAACGGCACGAACAATATTTTCAGGCCCCTTGCTGCGGACTTCCTTTGTGGTGATCACCTTCATGCCATACTTGTCAATCAATTTTTTTTCTTCCTTTTCAAAATCGCGAAGGGAAATAAAAACCACGTCTTCCGGCAATACTTTAGGAGCAATTTTGCCGATGTTTTTCAAATAATTCCATTGTTTGGCTGTTTCCGGATCCAGTTCGTGCACGGCGCTTTCTTTATTGTCCTCGTTAATAGAAACCGCCACCGGCATACCGTGTAAATTGCCCGAAGGCGTTGTGTAGGGCGTGTGAAGATCGGCATGCGCATCAATCCAGATAACACCGAGTTTGCTTTTAGGTTTGGCCATTTTAATGCCGGCAATGGTAGCTCCTGCAATAGAATGATCACCGCTGATAACTACCGGGAAAAAATTGTTTTTCATGGAATCACTAACCGCCTTGCTTACCTTGTCGTACATGCTTACAATGCCTTTGATGCGTTTGGCATAAGGCGACTCAATGGCTTCATATAATAGTTTGTTTTCAGTGGGAATTCTTTCAGAAGGAAAATGAATAAAAAAATTACTCATAAAATCCAGGGCGGCGATCTTGATGGCTTCAACCCCCAGGCTGGCGCCCCTGGTACCGGCGCCAATCTCCGATGGAACCTCTATCAATTTAATATTCTTCATAAAATTTCAGCAATCGTAAAATAAAAAACCTCTTATCCCGAAATTAGGATAAGAGGTCCGTAAAAAAAAGTCGAGCAAAGGCGTTACTACAAGATACTTGAATTGGCTAACGGGAAATGCTACATTGCCACGATTATTTCATTGTCAAATTATCTCATTAGCCAATTTTCAAATTATTCATGTGCGGCTAACACCGGGATCGAACTTTCGAAAACCAGCTTTTTTGTATTGTTCCCTTTAATCAGGTTATTGATGAAGGAATGCTTCCGCGGGAACGTCAATACCAGGTCAATGTTCTTATCATCGATGAACTGGCGCAGGGTTTCATGAAAATCGTATGTGGTAATAAAATAAAACTCCGGATGAAATTCCCGGAACATCTCCAGCATGTTTTTTCTTTGTTCAAGGTATTCTTCGCTCAGCGAAACATAGATCTCGCTGTTGATGTTCACGATGTGCAAATTAGGCTGGAAAATGCCCAGCACTTTTTTTACCGGCACCAGGGGAATGGAATTCTGCACATCTTTAAAATCGGAAGCCAGCGCCACATTTTTGATCTGGTTGTATTTGGCATTATGCGGAATAACCATAACAGGGCAAAGGTTTTTGTCAATCATGCGCAGTGAATTGCTGCTGGAAATAACCTGTTCCATTCTTGACTTATCATTGATGGACATTACAACAAGCACCGCATCGGCATAACGTACCTTCCGGTCCAGGCTTTCAATAAAATCGTTGCTTTCTTCGGCTATGCATTCAATTTTTACAATACTATCGTCCAACAACCTGTCTTTAAGTTCTCTTAGTTTGGCCTGAGCGTCATTCGCTTCTTTTGCATCGCTGTAAACGTGGTAAAGGATCAGGGTAGCTTCATACTGTCCGGTAAGCATTTGGGCAGCAAATTGCGCTGCATTCAGGGATATGGGACTAAAGTCAGTTGGAACGATAATGTTCATATTGGTTTGGTTTTTTGTTTCCCAACAAAAATGGTTAAAAATATTCAGGTATGGTATGATAGAATTCAAATACTTGCCTGTTTACTGTCATAATTACCGGATTGCTGTGAAAAAAATGGGCATAAACAGGGTTTGACCTACTGTTAAAATGACTGTGATGTATGTCCATTCCGTTATATTTGCCGTCCCGAAAACACGGGATTAAAATTGCTGAATACGTGCGACTAAAATCTTTGGAAATCAAGGGCTTTAAAAGCTTTGCTGATAAAACCTATGTTAGCTTCGATGAAAACATCACCGGTATTGTCGGTCCCAACGGATGCGGGAAAAGCAATATTGTGGATAGTATCCGCTGGGTAATTGGCGAGCAAAAGATTATCTCATTTACGGTCCGAAAACCTGGAAAGCCTGGTTTTCAACGGCTCTAAAACACGGAGTGCCAGCGGTTTAGCTGAGGTAAGCCTGACCTTTGAAAATACCCGCAACCTGCTTCCTACAGAATTCAGTACCGTAACCGTTACCCGTAAATTTTACAAAAACGGCGAAAGTGAGTACCGCCTCAACGATGTGCAATGCCGTTTAAAGGATATCCAGAATCTTTTTATGGATACGGGTATTTCTACCGACAGCTATGCCATTATTGAGCTGGGCATGGTGGATGATATGATTAAAGACAAGGAAAACAGCCGCCGTCGCATGCTGGAACAGGCTGCCGGTATCTCCATTTATAAAACAAGAAAAAAAGAAGCCAAGCAAAAGCTTGATGCAACAGAACAGGACCTGGCCCGTATTGAAGATCTTTTATTTGAGATCAATAACCAGTTGAAAACGCTGGAAAACCAGGCCAAGAAGGCGGAGAAATATTACGAGATCAAAAAAGATTATCGGGAAGTAAGCATAGAACTGGCAAAAGCAGCCCTGGAAGGCTTCAACCTGACGTTTAAGGAATTAAACGAACAGCACGACAAGGAAACCGACAAGCGCATCGTACTGGAAGCGGCAATAGCCACGGAAGAAGCGGCTTTGGAGCAGGAGCGGGTAGGGTTTATTGAAAGGGAAAAAGAATTGCACACCCTGCAACAGAGCTTTAATGAATTGGTTCAAACCGTTCGTACAAGAGAAAACGAAAAAAACCTTGCTTCCCAGCGCCTGGAATATTTAAGGGAAAGAGAAACCAGCCTTTCTCAATTTTTAACCAAGGCCGAGGGGCAAATTACAGGCATTGCAGAAAGCATCAATTTTACCCAGCAGCAAATTCTTGAGGAAGAACAAACGCTAAATAACCTTACAGGTCAGCTGGAGGAATTGCGTTCGCAGGTGGACAGCCGCAGAAATGTGCTGGATGAAAACCGCACCACGTTAAACAACCTTCGTTCGTCTTACCAGCAAATACAACGCAGCCAGTTTGATGCAGAGAAAAAAGTAGCCGTAGCAGATACGTCTATTCAAAACCTGCAACGAACCATTTTCCAGTTAGAAGAAGAAAAAGCAACCAGGCAGGACCAGATTCACCAACTGGAAATTGAAAAAGAAGAAAAACAAAAAGCCCTTGAAGCAAAGCAGGTCGATCTTGAGCAACTGCAACAACATCATAACAACACGAAAGAGCAGATCTTTCAAACCCAGGCTGTTTTAGAAACCCTGCGGGGAAAGCTGGCAGAAGAAACCCGTAAGCTGGATTCCAAAAAAAATGAACACGACCTGTTGAAAAGCCTGATTGATTCCATGGAAGGCTATCCTGAAAGTGTAAAATTCTTGCACAAAAATTCAGGATGGAATCATACAGCGCCCATTTTATCGGATATTATTTATGTAAAAGAAGAATACCGGGCAGCAGTTGAAAACGTACTGGAGCCGTACCTGAACTATTATGTCGTAAATAATTTAAGCGAAGGTTTACAGGCCGTTCATTTACTGGATAACAATAAAAAAGGCAAGGCCAACTTTTTCCTTTTAGATAAGGTGAACGATACTCTTGCCGTTTCTCCCGATCATAAGCCAGGAGGTACGATTGCAGCCTTAGATGTTATCGAAGTGGATGAACAGTACCGCAAACTGGCCGAGCAATTATTGGGCAATGTTTTTATTGCTGACGATGATTCGGCCCTGGAAAACAGCAATGGCTTTGTGATTTTGGAAAAGCATGGCAAATACGTAAAAGGGAACTACACTTTAACCGGTGGCAGTGTAGGTTTGTTTGAAGGAAAGAAAATAGGCCGTGCTAAAAACCTGGAAAAGCTGCGGGAAGAAATTGCCACACAGAAAACAGTGGTTGATGATCTGAATGCACAAATACAGGCCCGTCACAATGAAGTGATCGCCTTTAACGCGGACCTGAAAGAAAATGTGATCCGCCAGACTGAACAGGAAATCCAGCAATTGAACAACCAATTGTATGGCCTGCAAAATAAACTGGAGAACTTACAGCATTCACAAGCCAATGCGCAGAACCGCATTGAAGATATGCAGGGTCAATTGGACGCTACCCATAGTTCTATTGAAAATGTTCGCAATGAATTGGGTCAGCTGAACCAAACCCTTGCCGATTACTCGCAACAATTGCAGGAAGCAGAAACAGCCTACCGGAACATTGAGCTGGAGTACAACGAGATCAATACCCAATACAACAACCTGAACCTGCAGGTAACCCGTGAGCAAAGTAAGATCAGTGCCCTGAAGCAGGAGTTGCAATTCAAAAGCAACCAGTTGAATGATCTGAAAAGCCAGGTAGAAACCAATACGGTTCAATTAAAAGAAACCACGGAAAATATCTCAGCCTCAGAAGAAAATTTAAAACAAGTAGAGGAAGGGTTGTACGAGCTGTTGAGAAGGAAAGAACAGGAAGAGCATGCCTTAAATGAAACAGACCAGGCATACTATAATTTGCGCAACCAGTTGGGCACAAAAGAAACGGAGCTGCGTCATAAGGTGAAAGAAAAAGAGCAGATCGAGCACTTGCTTTCGGCCATCAAGGATAAGCTAACCGATGTAAAGCTGCAATTGGCCGGAATGAAAGAACGGTTGAGTGTGGAATTTAAAATCGTGCTGGAAGACATACTGGATGAACCCCGCACATCGGAAACGCCGGTAGAAGAATTGCAGGAAAAAGCGGACCGTATGAAAAAGCGGTTGGAAAATTTGGGTGAGGTGAATCCAACGGCCATCGAAGCATTTGAAGAAATGAAAAAGCGGTACGATTTCATCGTTGAACAAAAAGATGATTTGGTAAACGCCAAACAAAGTCTGCTGCAGACCATTGCCGAAGTAGAAACAACGGCGAATCAAAAATTCCTCGAAACCTTTAACCTGGTTCGTGAGAATTTTAGAAATGTATTTAAAGCCCTGTTTACCGAAGATGATCAGTGCGACCTGATCCTTGAAAATCCGGACAACCTTGCGGAAACAGGAATTGATATTATGGCCAAGCCAAAAGGCAAACGGCCCAGCAGCATTGGCCAGTTGAGCGGGGGAGAAAGAACCCTGACCGCAACGGCTTTGTTGTTTGCCATCTATTTAATTAAACCGGCGCCATTCTGTATTTTGGATGAGGTGGATGCCCCGCTGGATGATGCCAACGTGGGTAAGTTCACAAAAATGATCCGGGAGTTTAGTAACAATTCGCAGTTCATTATTGTTACGCACAACAAAACCACCATGAGTGCCGTGGACGTGATTTATGGTGTAACCATGCAGGAGCCCGGGGTAAGTAAACTGGTACCGGTAGATTTCAGAAGCCTGAATTAAGTCCGCCCCCTGTCCCCCTAAAGGGGAGAATGCCCTCTGTCTCCCTAAAGGGAGGACTTAGGTCCATCAAACTTTTCTTTACTGTTCTTTCTTTTAGAAAAACTTTTTATGAAGCAACTTAGTTGAATAGCCTTACCAGCCGTACAAGGGAGTGATCCGCCCATAGTCGGACACAGCACAACGGAAGCCCAATAGAATGACAAAAGTTGGCCACATCATCATTAACTCTATACTTAAAAACTGGCTTTATTAATAAAGTTTCTATATCCTAAGTCTCCCCTTTAGGGGGACAGGGGGCGGGCTATGCAACAAACTGTTAATTGAAATCATCTTTATACAACTAATCCTTACACGGGTTAATTTTAAGATTACAATTCGGTTTATGAAAAAAGCAATTGCCACATTTTTATCCTTCTTTATTTTTCTTTTCGTTTTTGCCCAGGAAAAACCAGAGGGTCTGTTCATCAATTCCAAAGCATATGATTTTAAAGCAAAGGACCAGAACGGCAATGATGTTGATCTTAAAAGACCTGCGCAAGAAAGGGCCGGTTGTAGTGGTGTTTTACCGTGGCAACTGGTGTCCTTACTGCAGCAAAGAATTGAAACGCTTCCAGGATTCTTTACAATTGCTGACGGCAAAAGGAGCAAGGCTCATTGCCATTACTCCGGAAGGAAAAGAAGGTGTGGATTCTACCATTGCCAAAACCGGCGCTACCTTTCCCATCATCAGCGATGAAGGCATGAAAATTTCTACCAACTACGGCGTTGCTTTTAAAGTTGACGACAGAACCGTAGGCCGCTATCGCAATGCAGGTATTGATCTTTTAAAACTCAATAATCAAAAAGAAGCTGCTTTACCTGTGCCGGCCATTTATATTATCAATGAAGATGGTGCAGTAACCTTCCGCTATTTTAATGAAGACTATAGAAAAAGGGCTTCTGTGAAGGAGATTTTGGAGGCGTTGTAGATGCAGCAATTCTCCCGGATAAAGTATTGTGCCGCCGAGCGAAATATGTATCCTTGATTCCGGTTTCGGTAAGACACTGGGTATTTCTGGGCAAACTAAAATAAGCAGCATTCTTTTATGCGACTGTGCAGATACGAAATTTCTGTCTATAGGCGAAACACATCCTGCTAATCCAAAAATTATCCGCTAAATCCGCGATCAAAAAAGCCCCTCTGAAAACAAAGGGGCTTACACCGAACCTGATGATACAAGACCATCAAGCTTCTTCCATTAATTTTTTCTTTTTATTATTCAGGTAGCGGTCGAACAACATCAATCCTAAGATCACATTCAGCATCATAAACACATTTACAAACGTGTTGTTGAACATTTTGCTGTAATCGGCATCTACAATTTTATCCAGCACGCCGCTATTTAAATCTCCCGGTGTTGACCAGTCGATTTGCGAAATGACCATAGATCAAAAAAGCAGCAATAACGGTAATAAAAAAGGCTCCAATTCCCCAGATCACTTCTTATTGATATATTGCTTGGCAGCCGGGTCTATGTGCAGCCGGGTTATTTCTTCCATTACATTTTTAGTAAAACGCAAAGACGGTTCTTCCAGTTCTACCAAATTGATACGATTGATGTACTTCCAGCAACTCGTGGTATTTGGCCTTCCATTCGGCATTTTCGGCAATCAGCTTTTCAATGGCCGATTTCTCCTGTGCATCACTAAAGCCATCAATGTATTCCCACAACCTGACTTCTATTTCGTTAAGGTCATTCATAACCTACAGTTTAAAACGTTTAATAAATATCTTTTACCTCTGCGCTGAAGTGTTTTTGCATTTTCTCTTTCAATCTTCCCCTGGCCCGGTGCAGTTGCACCTTTACGGCATTTGTTTCCTTTCCCAGTATCTGCGCAATTTCCTCCAGCGTTTGCTCGCCTTTATAAAACAGGGTGATGATCTGCGCATCATCGGGCCCCAGCATTTTAATGGCTTCGTTCACCATCGTTACCTTGCTTTTTTGTTCTATCTGGTTAGCGCTCATGCCGCTGTCCACATTATCCGCTACTTCAAAAACCTTTTCGTTATCCAAGGAATGAACCTCCAGTTTTTTCTTTCTCAAAAACGTAATGCAGGTGGTAGTGGTTACCGTATAAAGCCAGGTGCTGAACTTGGCATCGCCTTTAAAGGCAGCCAGCGACCGGTAGGCTTTTATAAACACATCCTGCGCCACCTCTTCGGCATCCTCGCGGCTTTTTACATACCGCAGCACTATGGTAAAAACATAGTTTTGGTAGCGGTTCACCAGTGTTGCATAGGCGTTATGATCGCCTTGCAACACCAGGCTAATGATGTCCATATCGGCAGGCTCGGTGTGCATTCTGAGGTATAAGACCCGGTTCTACATAAGCAGGTTACAGCTGCAAGGTAATTTATAGTTTGTAGTTTCTGTTTTTTGGTTGCCAGCAGTTGTTCCCTGATGGATCGTTCCTTGCGACGCTCCGTTCAACAGCAGTAACTGCTATCATCTTTTTCCCTTGAACCACATAGGCACATAGAGAACAAAGGTATTCACATAGGCTTTTGTTTTATGCTATGTGAACCTTCTATGTTCCTATGCTTCTATTGTGGTTCAGGCATTGCTCAACAGAATTACCGAACGTACAAGAGTGCGACGCAACAAAAGCTAAATAGGAGCCAACAGCTGGCTACATATAAATCTTTATAGTATTTTCATTGCCTGATGAGTTTTTTGGAAAACCTGTAACCTGAACGAAAAAGCCATAGTCCTATGTTTTGTAAACCAGTTCTTTAAAAATAATTTGAATTATCTGTAACCTGGGTCAGCAAGCTGTAGTCAGATAGTCCAGATGCCTTAAAAGGCTGGCAACCAAACAAAATTTTTAAAAGATAAACTTTATTTTATGTCTCCGTTCTTAATTCCAATCTTGATTTCCTTAGGCGCTTTTGCCATGATTTTTGGCATTTACTATCTTAAAACCCGCGAAAACCTGGCCATGCTGGAAAAGGGGTTCAATCCAAAAGAATACGCAAACCGGCCCGCTCCTTACCGTAGTTTAAAAAATGGGTTGCTGTTTGTAGGCGCCGGACTGGGGTTACTTATTGCCTATATCATTGATTTAAATATCAGAACCAGCCGCCATGACGAAAACCCGGCCATTTATTTTTCTTTAATTGCCATTGGCGGGGGATTGGGTTTGATTGTTTCCTATGCCATAGAAAAGAAGGAGTGGCTGAACAAAAAAAGCGACATCTAAAAGCGATCAACTATAAAAAAAAGACCTCCGTTTCAAGCGGAGGTCTTTTTTTATTTTGCCAGGGTTTCCTTTGCTTTTTGCATGATGGGATCGTACAAATTGTTCACTTCATAAAAACCCTGTGTCCGCCATTTTAACCGGGCCAGGTAAGCCTTGATCCGGTTTTGAATATTCCTCTTATCCGACTCAGGAATTTTCGCAAGACGGATGCTGTCTTTCATCGCATAATTTACCAACTGGTCCCATGCATCTTCCGTATTTTGATATTTGGTTGCCAGCTCGGAAGGTGTTTTATACTGGTTGAACTGCAGGCTGGTGCTGGATATAATATTTGTACACAAAATTATTGAAACGGCCATCCAGGTAAAGCCTGGTGACACTACGGGTAAATAAGCTGGTATCAATAGGTACAAAAATATCGGGCATGATGCCGCCGCCGCCATACACGGTTTTGCCGCCATTGGTTTTATAAGGTTTGTCCTTCGATAAATGAATCGAATCGGCTGTCAGCATTTCACCATTTTCATAGCGGTCGTACAATTCTTCCATGTACACTTTTTTGCCCTTGTCATAAGGCCGCTGAATGCTTCTTCCGGAAGGGGTGAAGTAACGGGCTACGGTTAAGCGAATCGCCGAACCATCGCTTAATCCGTATTGCTCCTGCACCAAACCTTTTCCAAATGTTCTTCTGCCAATGATGGTGGCCCTGTCCCAATCCTGCAGGGCGCCGGCTAAAATCTCACTGGCACTGGCGGTTAATTCATCCACCAGCACTACCAGTTTGCCTTTCTCAAAAACACCTTCCTTGCCGGCCTTGTAATCCTGTCTTTTAATGTTGGTGCCTTCCGTATAAACAATCAGTTTATCGCCGTCTAAAAATTCATCGGCAATATTGGTAGCCTGTGTAATAAAGCCGCCACCGTTTCCTCTAAGATCAAGAATTAATTTTTGCAGCCCTTGCTTTTGCAAATTTTCCATGGCCCGCATGAATTCTGAATAAGTGGTTTCGGAAAATTTATTGAGCTTGATGTATCCTGTGCTGTCTTCCATCATATAGGCCGCATCTAAAGAAGGCAGGGGAATCGTGCCTCGTGTTACATTGTAATATTGAACGGTGGCACCACGCAATACGGTCAGCTTCACATTAGAGCCGTTGGCACCACGGATCAATTTGCGGATGTCGGCACTGGGCATGATTTTGCTTACAACGGAAGAATCATTCACTTTTAGGATTTTATCTCCTATATGCAAACCGGCTTTGTCACTTGGGCCATTGGGCACTACATAAAGCACATGAACGGTGTCATCAAATATGTTGAACTCAATACCAATGCCCTGGAAGTTTCCAATAAGGTCTTCGTTCATTTCGCTAAGGTTGGAAGCCGGTATATAAACCGAGTGCGGATCTAAATGATTCATCACATCATTCAGGGCATCATTTTGTAAGGAATCCATTTTCACGGAATCAACATAACGGTCCTGTATCAGGTCCAACGCTTCCTGAAGTGAAGACTTTTTATCTTTTTTAAAAAAGCTTTCCCTGCTGCCTGTTTCCTGGTGGAGTTTGAATCCGAAAAACATGCCGCATATCATTACTATTGAAAAAATCAACGGAAGCCAAACCTGTAATTTTTTATTCCTCATCGTCTGCTGTTACTTTGTAAATTGTTGCAAAATACTTGTTTTGAAAGAATGATTAGATATTCGCGCCATATTTCAACAATACTTTAAACCATGGGAGTTAGTTTAATAGCCGATAGCGGGGCTACAAAAGCAGAATGGGTTTTGATTAATAACGGAAAAAAGAAAACCATTTTTACGCAGGGCATCAGCCCTTATTTTTTAAATACAGACCAGGTGGCTGAACTGGTGGAAAACGAATTAGCCAAAAAGCTGAAAAATATTACGGTGGAAGAAATCCATTATTATGGAACCGGTTGTGCCAATCCTGAAAATGCCAAAAGCATAAAAAAAGCGCTGCAAAGGGTTTTTCAAAAAGCGCATATAAATGTAAATACCGACCTGATGGCGGCAGCCCGGGCGGTTTGCGGCCACGAAAAAGGCATTGCCTGCATTTTAGGAACGGGGTCAAACAGTTGCTATTATAATGGAAAGACCATAGCAAAAAACAGCCCCGGCATTGGTTATGTTTTAGGCGACGAGGGCAGCGGCGCTTACTTAGGGAAAAAAGTGATCCAGTATTATTTATACAACACGTTTGATGAAGATCTCCGCGCCAGGTTTGATGCCAAATTTTTGACAAACGGCGTGGAAATACTGGACAATGTTTATAAAAAACCTTTGCCAAATCGTTACCTTGCCGGCTTCACTATGTTTCTGGCAGAAAACCGTGGGCATTACATGATAGAAAATATTATCGAAGACGGATTGAACGATTTCTTCTTTCAGCATTTATGCAAATACAATGAAGTATGGAAATACCCTGTAAGCTTTGTTGGCAGTGTGGCAAACGGCTTTAAGGATGTTATTCAACAATTGTGCAACTCCTACGAATTTGAGTTAGGCACCATTTTAAAAAACCCAATGCAGGGATTGGTAAAGTTTCATGGCTCGTAAGAGATGATACAAATACGAGACATGCAGAACTTACCTATAGTTTTCTAAACCTATCAACTTAAATCCTATATTTTAAACTTTTTCATGAGCAGATTTGAAAAGATTACCGAACAGTCAAGCAGGTACAGGCATTTGGAAAAAATGACGATCAATGAAATCCTTACCAACATCAACAATGAGGACAAAACGGTTCCTGAAGCCGTAGAAAAAGCCATTCCACAAATTAAAAGATTAGTAAGTGCCATTACGGATAAAATGCTGGCCGGCGGAAGACTGTTTTATATAGGCGCCGGCACCAGCGGACGTTTAGCCGTGGTAGATGCCAGTGAATGTCCCCCAACCTATGGAGTTCCTTACGGCCTGGTGATTGCAGTTATTGCCGGCGGTGACGATGCCATTACAAAAGCTGTTGAAAATGCAGAAGACAACCCGGAACAAGGCTGGCTTGACCTGACACAGCATGACATTAATAACAAAGATGTGGTGGTAGGCATTGCAGCCAGCGGCACCACACCTTATGTAATTGGCGCTTTAAAGGAATGCCAGAAACGAGGCATTATTACAGGGTGCATTACCAATAACCCCGGTTCTCCGTTGACGGATGTTGCTGATTTTCCCATTGAGGCAGAGGTAGGGCCAGAATTTGTAACCGGCAGTACCCGCATGAAAAGCGGTACTTCGCAAAAGCTCATTCTTAACATGATCTCTACCACAGTCATGATCCAGTTGGGAAGGGTAGAAGACAATAAAATGGTGAACATGCAGCTCACCAATGAAAAGCTGATTGACCGTGGCACAAAAATGATAATGGATAATTTGGGTTTGACAGATTACGAAAAAGCCAAGGGATTATTATTGAAGCACGGCAGTGTAAAAAAAGCGGTGGATAATGCCAATTTGAAAAATTGAAAATTGGGCAACGGCTGGTAGCCGCAATTCGCTTTATTGATAAGGAACGTTTAAATCAATGAGCTGTTGTAGCTACCAGCATGGCTAACTGCCGGGTTTTTAGAGTACTGCTGAGCAAGAAAGTCTGAAGCTGGGCACGTTATTTTCAAATTTTCAAATTGACTAATTTGCACACCGGATCATGCATGACATTGAACCCTTCTATAATTGGCGGCATATTTATGTCAGCGAAGAAGATGAAAGATCACCCTTTTATCAACGGGAATATTCTGAGTTTGAATTTACCTCTACAGTCTATAATTTTTACATTCACCCGCAATGGGATGAGTTTGGCAGCCGCACCCTTTATTTAAAAGTGTTGCAGGCCAATTATGAAGAGCAATATGTGATCATTGAACTGATAGGAGAGTGGAACGATGCCATAGAAAATGATATTATGACACTAAAGAGGGATGTCATTGACGAATTTGAACGCCAGGGCATCACCAAGTTTATTTTAATAGCGGAGAATGTATTGAATTTTCATAGCGGCGACAGGGATTATTATGAAGAATGGTACGAGGAGGTGTCGGATAACAGTGGATGGATTGTGTGCCTGAACATGCCCCAGGCCACACAGCATGATTTTAAAAAGGCCCGGCTGAATTATTATGTGGAATTAATGGAGCTCTCTGAGTGGCGGATTTATAAGCCTTTTCATCTGTTCAAAAAAATTGACGAGGAATTGAACCGCCGTTTGCCCGTATAAAATTTGTTGCTGATATTGATTGAGCGCATCTCTGTCAACGCTTGCCTGCTTCAGGTTTCAGGCTTTATCTGGATACAAAATTGAATGTAACAAAGCAGGAATCTTTCGCCTCTTTATTGAATTGTTCATTTTTATCCCGTTCAGCACTTACCTTTGCGTCAAATTTTTCAACCCCTTCCTATAGCTTATGAAATGGTCGTATTTCTTCACGTCCGCTGTTGGCAGAAAAATAGTGATGGCGTTAACGGGTTTATTTTTAATTGCGTTTTTTACTGGTACATGTAGGCCTGAACTCCTGTGTTTTTAATGATATTTTTAATCCTGAGGACAACGGTTCCATGTTTAACCGGGCCGCTCATTTTATGGGGGCTTCCCTGGTGATCCGTATCATGGAAATCGGGCTTTTTGCCTTTATCATTTTACACATTGTACAGGGCTATGCCATTGAAGCCAAAAACAGGGCCATGCGTAAGCAAGGTTATCAGGTGTCCTTGGGAAACCGGGGCAGCAAATGGTACAGCCGCAGTATGGCTTTGCTGGGTACGTTGATTCTTTTGTTCCTGATCATGCACATCTCGCATTTCTGGGTGCCCTCAAGAGTTACACATAACCTGGAGCCGGTAACGTATGGCTACACAGAAACCCATAATTTGTTCCTGCGCATGTACGAGGTCTTTCAGCATCCTGTAATTGTACTCTTGTATGTGTTGGGTGTTATTTCCCTGGCCTTTCACCTGTTTCATGGATTTCAAAGTGCCTTCCGTTCTATGGGAGTGCACAACAAAAAATATTTAAACATGCTTAAGGCATTAGGCTATGGATTTACCATCATTGTTTGTGTGTTGTTTGCCCTGATGCCCATCAGTATGTATCTGAATTGGGTCAGCCCGTATTAGTAGGGTCACGCCACCGGCGTGACCGACAACCGTGCCACCGGCTGACCGATAACAATGAAGGATGTGCAACGTTCAAGAGGAAAGCTGAATAGAAATATTGAACGTACAAGTGAGTGATCCGCCGGAAGTCGGACGCAGCACAAAGACGTGATAAGAATTACTAAAGTTGACAACATAAAAATATCATTGGCATACTTTCAGATTTTCAAATTTTCAAATTGATTTATGCTTGACGCAAAAATTCCTGCAGGATCCTTAGAAAAAAAATGGGAAGATTATAAAGGACATGTGAAGCTGGTAAATCCTGCCAACAAACGCAAACTGGAAATTATTGTTATAGGTACAGGGCTGGCCGGCGCTTCTGCCGCTGCATCACTGGGCGAACTGGGATATAAAGTAAAAGCATTCTGCTTCCAGGATTCTCCCCGCCGTGCTCACTCCATTGCAGCACAGGGCGGTATCAATGCTGCAAAAAATTATCAGAATGACGGTGACTCTGTATTCCGTCTTTTTTATGATACCATTAAAGGTGGCGACTACCGTGCACGAGAAGCAAATGTACATCGCCTGGCTGAAGTAAGTGCAAATATCATTGATCAGTGCGTGGCACAGGGTGTTCCTTTTGCCAGGGAATATGGCGGCTTGCTGAGCAACCGTTCCTTTGGTGGCACACAGGTGCAGCGTACATTTTATGCCGCCGGACAAACCGGCCAGCAATTGCTGATTGGCGCTTACCAGGCACTGGAAAGACAGGTGGCTTTAGGTAATGTGAAAATGTACACCCGCCACGAAATGCTGGAGCTGGTGATGATTGATGGAAAGGCCCGTGGCATTATTGCCCGGGACCTGGTAACCGGTGAACTGGAAAGACATTTCGGTCATGCCGTGTTGCTATGCAGCGGCGGTTATGGAAACGTTTTTATCTTTCTACCAATGCCATGGGCAGCAATACTACTGCCATTGGAAAGCACATAAAAAAGGCGCTTATTTTGGCAATCCCTGCTTTACACAAATTCACCCCACCTGTATTCCTGTAAGTGGCGATCACCAGAGCAAGCTGACACTGATGAGTGAATCGTTGCGTAATGATGGACGTATTTGGGTGCCTAAACAAAAAGGCGATACCCGCAAAGCAAAAGATATTCCTGAAGAAGAAAGAGATTATTACCTGGAAAGAAGATATCCTGCTTTTGGTAACCTTGTTCCCCGTGATGTGGCATCACGGGCTGCCAAAGAAAGATGTGATGCCGGTTATGGTGTAGGTTCTTCCAAACAGGCCGTGTACCTGGATTTTGCTGCTGCTATTGAACGCTATGGAAAAATTGAAGTGAGCAAGCGCAACCTGGGGAATGCCGATGCGGCTACCATTACCGAATTAGGTAAAGAAGTAGTAAAAGAAAAATATGGTAACCTGTTTGATATGTATGAAAAGATCACAGGTGAAAATCCATACGAAGTGCCGATGCGCATTTATCCTGCGGTGCACTATACCATGGGTGGTTTTTGGGTTGATTATGAATTAATGACCAACATTCCCGGCTTGTATGCATTGGGTGAAGGTAATTTCTCTGATCACGGTGCAAACCGTTTGGGTGCTTCTGCGTTGATGCAGGGTTTGGCTGATGGATATTTTGTAATTCCTTACACCATTGGTAATTACCTGGCTGATGAAATTCGCACAGCAGACATTCCAACGTCCCATCCTGCATTTGAAGAAGCAGAAAAAGCAGTTCGTGAAAGAACCGAACGTTTAATGAACATCAAAGGTACGCAAACCGTAGAAAGCTTGCACAAGCGGCTGGGTAAGATCATGTGGGATAAATGTGGCATGGCCCGTAATGCACAGGGCTTGCAGGAAGCCATACAGGAGATACGCCAGTTAAGAAAGGAATTCTGGAGCGATGTTAAAATACCCGGCACCATCAACGAATTCAATCCTGAACTGGATAAAGCCGGCCGCGTGGCTGACTTTATTGAACTGGGCGAATTGATGTGTATGGATGCCCTGCAAAGAAATGAAAGCTGTGGTGGTCACTTCCGCGAAGAATACCAGACCGAAGAAGGAGAAGCCTTGCGTGATGATGCAGACTTTATGTTTGTGGCTGCCTGGGAATATAAAGGAGAGGAGAACTGGCAACTGCACAAGGAGCCTTTGATTTACGATGTGGTGAAACCAACGCAGAGAAGTTATAAGTAATTTGAAAATTTGAAAATGTGGCAATTTGAAAATGAAACCAATTACCTAACATTCAAATATTCGAATTATGAGAAATGATAAAGAGAATGTAATTGTAAACAAAACAATAAATTTTCTCTTTCAATTATCAAATATTGCGAAGTTCTTGAACAGACAAAAAAATATGTAATTGCAAAACAGCTGTTACGTTCAGGCACTTCGATAGGAGCAAATGTATTTGAAGCCCAAAACGCAGAGAGCAAAGCTGATTTTATTCATAAAATGAAAATTGCAGCTAAAGAAGCAAGTGAGACTTTGTATTGGTTGATTTTATGTGAAAGAAGCGAATCGTATCATCTTTGATAAACAATTTAGAATTGATCTTGATGAAATTATAAGAATACTGTCAAAATTATTGCTTCGTCAAGAAATGGATCTAGAAATTTATTTGGCTAATTGGATTTGCATTTTCAAATTTTCAAATTGCCAAATTGTCAAATTTTTGAAATGGAACACTACAACATGAACCTGACGCTGAAAGTATGGCGTCAAGCAAATAACAAAAGCGAAGGAAAATTTGAAACATACCAGGTACAGGACATTTCTTCTGAAATGTCTTTTCTTGAAATGTTTGATGTATTGAACGAACGCCTGGTCCGTGAAGGAAAAGACCCTATTGCTTTTGACCATGATTGCCGCGAAGGTATTTGCGGTATGTGCTCGATGCATATCAATGGCCGTCCGCACGGGCCGTGGCATGCTACCACTACCTGCCAGTTGCACATGCGTGCCTTCAAAGATGGCGATACCATTGTGGTAGAACCCTGGAGGGCTAACGGCTTTCCTGTGATCAAAGACTTGGTTACAGACAGAACTGCTTTTGACAGGATGATCCAGGCGGGTGGTTTTATTTCTGTAAACACCGGTAATGCGGTAGATGGCAACAGCATTCCGATTGAAAAAGATAAAGCAGATGCTTCGTTTGCGGCAGCCGCCTGTATTGGCTGCGGTGCCTGCGTAGCGGCCTGTAAAAATGCTTCTGCTTCCTTGTTCTTATCGGCTAAGGTGGCGCACCTGGCCTTGCTGCCCCAGGGACAGCCGGAAAGAAAGAACCGTGTGTTAAGCATGGTGGCGCAAATGGATAAGGAAGGATTTGGCAGTTGTACCTTCACAGGTGCCTGCGAAGCGGTTTGTCCAAAAGAAATTTCGATCACCAACATCTCCCGCATGCATAAGGATTATTTGATGGCGGGATTGTCATCGGAGAAATAAATGCCGATATTCCAGTATCTGCCAGATACAAGCTAACTTATCTTTCGACAAACCCCGGAGGTTTTTAAAACCTCCGGGGCTTTTTGTTAGCAGGATTTACATGCCTGTAAAATTTTAGAAACCGTTGCTAATCTTCAGGCAATTAAACTGTCTATTTGTTTCCACGTTGAAATGTTGCATTTTTACAATACGTGAAAAACCTTTACTATTGACGCTTTTGAGACGTATACTGCTTTGGGGTTTACTGGTTGTTCTTGCTATAGAAGGCAAGGCTCAACTTCCTTTTCAAACGTCTCCGCAATCAAATCTCCGGGTAAAAAAAGTGGCTGCGGCAGCGGACAGTATTCTTTTGGATTCACTTAGCATCATTCCCAATACGTTTTCTATTGCCGGAATGGATACAACCAGTTACCGGTTGGATTTTGTAAAGGCTATCCTTCACTGGAAAACAAAACCACCGGCCGACAGCGTTTTGATGACCTACCGCGTTTTTCCTTATAAGCTAAATTCGGTTGTGCAGCGATTAAGCTACGAAAGCATCATTAATAATGTTTACCTGGCGCCTTATGAGTTCCATGCCAACAGCACGGAAGCCTCTAAAGGCTTGTTTGATTTTGGCAACATTCAATACAATGGAAGTTTTGGAAGATCACTTTCCTTTGGCAACAACCAGGACGCTGTGGTCAACTCCACTTTCCAGTTGCAGTTGAATGGTATGCTGAAAGACAGCATTGAAATTGCAGCTGCCTTAACCGATAATAATATTCCCATTCAACCCGACGGCACTACGCAGCAACTGAATGAGTTTGACCAGGTGTTCCTGCAATTCAAAAAAAAGAACTGGCAATTGAACCTGGGGGATATTGACATCCGCCAGAACAACATGTATTTTTTAAATTTTTATAAACGCCTGCAGGGAATTTCTTTTCAAACCACCAATCAAATCTCGCCTTCACTGCAATCAACAACCCTGGTAAGCGGTTCCATTGCCAAGGGAAAATTTACACGCAATGTTTTCCAGGGACTGGAGGGCAACCAGGGACCTTACCGGCTGACCGGCGCCAATAATGAATTCTTTTTTATTGTGCTGGCAAATACCGAAAGGGTGTATATAGACGGAGAACTATTGCAAAGAGGAGAGGACAGGGATTACATCATCAACTACAATACGGCCGAAGTAACCTTCATGCCCAAACGCATGATCACCAAAGATTCCCGCATTCAAATTGAATTTGAATATGCCGACCGAAATTATCTGAATGCCAATTTGTACGCTTACCAGGAAGTAGGCATTAACGAGAAATTAAAATTCAGGATCAGTGCCTTTAATAACAGCGATGCAAAGAACTCGCAGATCAACCAAACGCTGGATGACAAGCAAAAACAATTTTTGTTTGACGTAGGCGACAGCATTGGCAAGGCTTTTTATCCCACCGTGGCTCTGGATAGTTTTGCCAAAGACAAAATTTTGTATGAAAAAGTGTATGATACCACTGGTACAGGTATTGATTCTTTTTACCGGTATTCTGTAGATCCTTCAGCTGGCCCGTTATTCTTTATCGTTTACCGATCTGGGCCAGGGGAACGGAAATTATGTTCCTGATTTTAACGGCGCCAATGGAAAAGTATTCCGTTATGTAGCACCGGTTAATGGTTAAAGCAGGGCCGTTACGAACCGGTGATGGTATTGGTAACACCCAAAAAGCAACAGCTGATTAGTTTTGGCGCCGACTACCAGATTGACAAGAATAATCTTTTAAAAACTGAATTTGCGCTAAGCAATAATGATGTCAATACTTTTTCATCAAAGGACGAGGGTGATGATAAAGGCGTGGCGGCACGCATTCAATATACCAACACCACACCGCTAAACAGCAAGGGCTTGCAACTCACGTCCAATTTCGATTATGAACATGTGCAGGAAAAGTTCAAACCATTGGAGCGTTTACGGCAGGTGGAGTTTTCACGGGAATGGGGATTGCCCTTGGTCACAACACCTGTTACTGAAAATATTCTACGCTTATCAACCGGTTTAAAAGACAAAAAAAACCAGGCGCTGACCTACCAGTTTATGAGTTACCAGCGCAGCGATGATTATAAAGGATACCAAAACATTGTACAACACGCTGCCAATTTAATGGGATGGACCTTTACTAACCAGCTGGCCATTACCAACTTTAAAAATGCATGGGACAAGGGCACGTATTTGCGGCCTGTGATTGATCTGAGTAAACAATTAAAGCAACTGGCTTCACTGCGCCTGGGATTTAAATATGCACTGGAAAAAAACGACGTACGCAATAAATTCAATGATAGTTTATCGCCTCTTAAGTTTTTCCTTTGATACTTATTCTGCCTATTTAAAAACCGATGAGAACAAGAAAAATAAATATGCACTTACGTTTTTTACCCGCGCCGATAAATATCCAACCCTTAAAGAACTGACAAAGGGCGACAGAAGTTACAACCTCAATTTCCAGGCAGAAGTTCTGCAAAGCACAAAACACCAGGTTTTATTCAACGCCACTTACCGTGTGCTGAAAGTGTATGATAAAACCGTATCCAAACAAAATGATGACAGAACGATTTTAGGAAGAACTGAATATGTCATCAACGAATGGAAAGGCCTGGTTACCGGTAATGTTTTGTATGAACTGGGAACAGGGCAGGAGCAGCAAAGAGATTTTGCCTATCTGGAAGTGCCGGCAGGACAGGGAGAATACACCTGGAACGATTATGATTCCAACGGCATTCAAACATTGAATGAATTTGAGATCGCCATCTTTCGGGACCAGGCAAAATTCATCCGCATCTTTATTCCCACCAACCAGTTTACCAAAGCGGCCTACACTACGCTGAATTACAGTTTTAATTTTAATCCAAAAGCTGTTCTCAACGCATCAGATATAAGTGGCTTTGCTAAATTCCTTACCCGTTTTAACTGGTCAAACCTCCATGCAAAAGACCAAGAAATCCATTGCCAAAGGTGATTTTGAATTCAATCCTTTTAAGTACGGCATTCATGATACGGCCTTGCTTACACTCAATACTTCTTTCTTAAATACCGTTTCCTTTAACCGTTTTTCCAGCCGGTGGGGATTTGATATCAGCAATTTGCAAAACAACGGCAAAGCCTTGCTGACCTATGGTTATGAAAGCCGGAAAATGAGCGACTGGATCTCGAAGATCCGGTGGAATATCAGTTCTTCCATCACGTTTGATGTGAATGCAAAAAAAGGCCTGACAGCCCTTTACACACCCAACTTTGGCAATCGAAACTATGAATTGAATATTGACAACGTAGAACCCAGGTTTTCTTATGTGAAGGGAACGGTGTTCAGAATTCAAACCAGTTATAAGCTGGAACAAAAGAAAAACAGAGAGGAGTACGGCGGAGAAAAATCATTATCCAATGCCCTGAACCTGGAAACGAAATACAATGTGTTGCAGAACAGTTCCATTACCGGAAAATTTACCTACAACAATATCAGCTATCCTTATGCCGCCAATACAACGGTGAGTTATATTATGCTGGATGGATTGTTGCCGGGCAGCAATTACCTGTGGTCGGTGGATTTGACCAAGCGGTTGATCAATAATATTGAATTGAACTTTCAATACGAAGGCCGAAAACCCGGAGATGCAAGAACCGTGCATGTGGGAAGGGCGGCGATACGGGCACTTTTCTGAACCGGGATTGGGGTGGATTAACAGGATTTGGGAGGTGGGTTTCACGCAAAGACGCAAAGGCGCTAAGATTTTTAAGAAGAAAAGTTCTTTGCCTGCTTGGCGTCTTTGCGTAGCAATGGTCTGAACCAGCGATTTTTTTTGGATTAAAGGATTTGAAAGCAGGCAATAAAGAGAGAGTCTTCAATTACTTGAAGGCTCTTGCTTTATAAGAACGTTTTTAATCTCCTCATTAATCTTAAAAATCCACCCCAAATCACGGTTCAGACATTAAACCTGAAGTGCATCACATCTCCATCTTTCACAATATATTCTTTGCCTTCAATTCGTCAGTCGTCCGGCTTCTCTTGCAGCCGCTTCCGATCCGTATTTTACAAAATCATCGTAGCTGATCACTTCAGCTTTGATAAAACCTTTTTCAAAATCGGTATGAATGACGCTGGCCGCCTGCGGCGCTTTCCATCCTTCGTGAATGGTCCAGGCACGAACTTCCTGCACACCGGCAGTAAAATAGGTTTGCAGCGTCAGTAATTTATAGGCAGAATGAATGAGGCGATCCAGCGCCGGTTCCTTCATGCCATATTCTTCCATAAATAATTGCTTGTCGTCTGCACTTTCCATTTCGGCAATCTGCGCTTCAATATTATTGTTCATTACGATCACCTGCGCATTTTCATCCTTCACGGCTTCTTTCAATAGTTCTGAAAACTTATTGCCTGTGTGCATGGAGGCTTCATCCACATTGGCCACATACAAAACAGGTTTTGCCGTCAGCAAAAACAGGTCGGCAATAGCCGCTAATTCTTCTTTGGCAAGATCCAGTTCACGAATGCTTTTTCCTTCCTCCAAATGTTTTTTGCAGCGTTGTAAAACCTCCAGTTCTGCTTTTGCCTTGGGGTCGGTCTTTGCCATTTTTTCGGTGCGGCTCAATTTTTTTTCAATGCTCTCCAGGTCTTTCAACTGCAGTTCCGTATCAATAATTTCCTTATCGCTTACAGGATTGATGGCGCCTTCTTCCCGCAAAATATTTTCATCCTCAAAACAACGGATCACATGAATGATGGCATCTACTTCGCGAATATTTCCCAGGAATTTATTTCCCAATCCTTCGCCCTTGCTGGCGCCGCGAACCAGTCCGGCAATGTCCACGATCTCAATTTGAGTGGGCACGACCCGGTTGGGTTGCACCAGTTCGGCCAGTTTTGTCAAACGTTCATCCGGCACATCCACCAATCCTACGTTCGGGTCAATGGTGCAGAAACGATAGTTGCTGGCCTGCGCCTTGGCGCTGTTGCTTACCGCATTAAACAAAGTTGATTTTCCTACATTGGGTAATCCCACGATTCCTGCTTGTAAAGCCATTTCAATTTCAGATTTAAGATTTTAGATGGCAGATTTGGTTACCGGCTGTTGTAAGCCTTATCATCACCTGTTGCGTCGCACTCTTTTGCTCCGGTAATTCTATTCTGCTTTTTTGTTCATGGTTCATAGATCATAGTTCATAGAAATTGCTGAAACAGCCGCCGCCATGAACTATGAACCATGAACTTTCTTTTGGGCCGCAAAGATAAGCATCTGCGCTTGCCTATTTCCAAATGAAACGTTTAACTTCCAGCCCCGAACATTTATCTTCGGACATCGAACCTCAAATCTCAAATACACCATGGCATTAAGCAGAATCTGGTCGGCTTTTATCATTATTGCGATAACGGTAGCAGCTATTAAATGTTTTTTCTTTGGAGAAACCCAAATCTTTTCCTGGATGGTAAGCGGAAAGGCCAGTGATCCTGCTAATCCTTATAAGGTGGATGGTATTATTGAAACATGCTGGGTGGCTGTAGAAATATGCTTAAAACTCATAGGTGTTCTGGCACTGTTTATTGGTTTCATGAGCATTGCTGAAAGGGCCGGAGGTATCAATCTTTTGTCCCGCATTGTAGGCCCGTTTTTTTCAAAACTTTTCCCCGAGATTCCAAAAGGACATCCTTCAATGGGGCACATGATCATGAATTTCTCGGCCAACCTCTTAGGTTTGGATAATGCAGCAACTCCTTTTGGTCTTAAAGCAATGGCAAGTTTACAGGAACTGAATCCCAACAAAGATGTAGCCTCGAATTCGCAGATCATGTTTCTGTGTCTGCACGCAGCAGGATTGAACCTAATACCGGTAAGCGTTATAGCAGTCAGAGCGGCGCAAAAAGCATCTGATCCCACCGATGTTTTTATTCCCTGCATGATTGTAACATTTGTTGGTACTATGGCTGCCATGACCATTGTTTCTATTAAGCAAAAAATAAATTTATTTCAGCCTGTTATCATTACATGGGTATTGAGTATTTCAGCCATCATTGCATTGCTGGTTTTATACATCTCCAGGATTGGATGCGCCCGGCATTCAGTCTTTTTCCGGGATGCTCAGCAGCGGCCTGATATTACTTGTTTTTTTGCTGATCATTTTGGGAGGATTGTATAAAAAAATAGATTTGTTTTCAGCTTTTGTAGATGGGGCAAAAAGCGGGTTTGATACGGCAATCAGGATTATCCCCTACATTCTCGGAATTTTGGTGGCTGTCAGTATGCTTCGTACAAGTGGTACATTCGATGCTGTGATCGTAGGCATGAAAAACTTTTTTGCATGGTTTGGTGCTGATACACGCTTTGTAGATGCATTGCCTACTGCAATGATAAGACCGCTAAGCGGGGGAGCAGCCCGCGGTATGATGGTCAGCACCATGACTACTTTTGGGCCCGATTCTTTTGCAAGCAAACTGTCAGGTATTTTTCAAGGCGCAGCCGATACCACTTTTTACGTTGTGGCGGTTTATTTTGGATCTGTGTCCATTAAAAACACAAGATATTCCATTGGGACCATGTTACTGGCAGATCTTGTCTGCGTTATTACTGCAATAATACTCTGTTACATGTTTTTTGGAGGGTAGATGCCAGTTCATTAATAATAAACAGGCAGCAAGTTTTTACAGTTTGCTGCCTGTTTGCTTTGATAGGGTTTATTGCAAAAAGGCAAGGGCTGTTTTAGCCTTTTGATTGATGTTTTGTTCCTGGTTAATGCTTACACGATTTATTGTTACCTTCTTTGCTTGCCCAAAGAAAGTAACCAAAGAAAGGGCCCGCTGCCATGATCGCTCCGCGCATGCAGCGTTGCCAGCGCACAGGCGGACAGCCTTTTAGTTACGGTCCTTTTTTTCGATAGCCTGGTGGCCGTGTTATTCGGGGATACTGCAGGCACTGTATTTTTTGCTGAATGATTCCATTTTCCTGATGTTAAGGGGAAGCAAAAAATAAGGTGCCGGACCAGTTCCTATGATTGAAGAGCAGGCATCCGGGTAAGGGTTGTGTTGTTGGATTTGGTGTGTGCGTGGAGCCATAAGCAAGGCAACGACCTTTCTTTTTTATGCGGCCTTTGGCATTCCTTGAAAGAAGTTTATACAGGGGTGGCTATGGGGAAGACCGGTAGCTTATAGGCAGTATGTGGGGAGTTGATGGGGAGGATGTAGGGAGTAACTACGGCAAATGACCAGTATAACTCTGCTATAACTCCAGTATAGATCCAGTATAACTCCCTTGCATTTTTGAACCCTGTGTTGTATTTTGGAAACGCCTATGCCGTCCAGAAAACCTCCACCGTGCCCCGGTGATCCCCGGGATTATATACTGGTAACCACCCGGGAAGGTATGCATTGGAGACGGCGGAGGGGCACGGTAAAACCAGCCAGGCTGAATGCGGGTTTTAAGGCATCTTCAGAAGTTACCAAAGTTGTAGCGCCGGCCTGTAAACGAATCCGCACAGCTCTCGAGCCTTATTTACGGGGCCTTCAGCCCGGCCGGCTCCATAACCGCATGGGTAAAGTCTTGCGCCGGTGCCTTTCGGAAAAAGGGCGGCTGGACCTTTCCTGCCTGAAGGGAGTGGAACTGCAAAGGGAACATCCCCTGGATGCTATGCTTAGGGCTCCTTACCGTATTACCCTTGACGAGTACAAAGTGCGCATTGAAATCCCGATTGAACCCCACACGGTAAAACCCCTCAACCGCCTGGTGACGGATTATTATTTTGAGGCCGTGCTCCTGAAGGGCGACCTAGATAAGGGAGAAGCTTTGCAGACCAGGAGTGTTGAATCACCTCTTTATCCCATTGGTCACAAAACCAAAACAACGTGTGTTTTAGAACTGCCTATGCCCCATAAGCAGGACTGGTGCCTGCTGTTAAAACTCAGCTCCCTGGAAGGCCGGGAACTGGCCGTGCATCCCAAGCATTACCGCATGAAGGTGGTGGAGGGAGGGTGAGGGTGGGGTTGAGATTACAGAACCGTTCTTCATAGTGGAAGATCATGGAGGGCATAATAAGCAGGGATATATAATCACTGATGAAAAGCTGAAAAGGCTTGAGAAAGAGGAGATTGCTTCTGGTTGAAAAAGTTGATAGCGGGAGAAAAATCCCCCTTACGATTTTCCCTTCTGCGGCGTGTCTTCCTTCCCGCTTTCAAAAAAGGGGGAAGGCAGTCTTTCCGCACACGGAAGTGACTGCAAGGAATTTTCAGGAGACAATACAGCAATAAGCGGCCCGAAGGGCTGGTTGTTAGCCCCGGGGCGGCCTTGTTATAGCTGGTGAACCTGAGAAGCTCTTCCTCTTCCTGTATGATGATATAGAAGGTGTCGTTGTTTTTGGTTGAAATACTCAGCTCCCGGTCTTCAGCCCGCAACTAAGTAACGCCCAACCCTCTCTGTATCCTACCATAGCAATTTGTATCATACCATCAAATGCTTGTTTTATACTAATTTTAATTTTTGTAAATTACTACTATGCAACAGGAAGGAACACACGCCGTTCATGAGGGCCGTAATGTAAAAAGGAGAAGAGAGATCCTTGGTATTAAGCAGGATGCCCTTGCCCTGGACCTGGGGATTTCCCAGCAGGCCATATCTGCCCTGGAGCAAAAGGAGGCCCTAGATCGAGATATGCTGGAGAAGGTAGCGAAGGCGCTGAAGGTGAGCCCGGAGACAATCAGAAATTTTAATGATGAGTCTTTGGTTAACCACGTTCAAAATAACTACGATCATTCTATCGGCGTTAATTATAATTTCAATTCAGTTGATGGATTAATGAAGGCACTTGAGGAAAATAAAAAGCTGTATGAACGCCTGCTGCAATCTGAGAAGGAAAAAGTGGGGTTGCTTCAGAAGATGCTGGAGGAGAGAAAATAGGGTTGCTTATTTTACCCTAAACGTTTTCCAAAGTACAAAGGATTATTAAACTAAAACAGGCAGCAAATTGAAGTATGCTGCCTGTTAGCTTTGAAAGAGACATCATCAAAACTTCAATAAAGAGACCTTGCCATCCATGGTGGTCACTAACAATTCTTTATTACCAACGGGAAGAAGATTCGTTACCAATCCGTTTGAAAGTTTATGCTTCCATAAAAGCTTTCCTGTGTTTCTGTCTATGGCAACCGTCGTGCCTGACTGCGTGGGAACAAAAACGATATTATTGTTTTCAACAATGGCAGTGGGGCTTATTTCATAACCCAGGGCAACATCACTTTTCCAAACCGGCGTCATGTCGTTGGCCGATGTTGAAATACCATATACATTGCCTTCCATTGTTTTTACAAATACCACACTGCTGTCTTTTGATAAGTCCCATCGATTCCCTTACACGGAGATCCGGCATTTGCTTTCTCCAGATCACATCTCCTGTAGTAGCATCCAGTGAAGTCATGTAACGATCGGGGGCTACAATAAATACCCGGTTGGCGGTAGCTACCGGAAAACAGGCGGCCGGAGAAAACATCCTGTTGGAGGCGCCGTTGTTCCATTTCCAGATTTGTTTGCCGGTGGAAAGATCCAGGCAATAAAAATCATTGTTCCAGCATCCGAAATAAATTTTATTATCGTAGATCAGGGGTTTGGTTACCACAAAGCCACGGACCGAATCAAAGTCCCAACGCAAAGTGCCGGTAGTGATATCAATGGCTCTGAAATGCCCGTCGGATGAGCCGATATAAGCAACGCCTTGTTCAATAACAGGATTGCCTAGTACAGCTTTTTCTGTCTCCAGTTTCCAGAGCAGCTTACCTGTTTTAGCGGATAGTCCGTAAATAAAATTGTCGGAAGAACCGGTTACTACAATGTTGTTACTCACCGCAGGCATGGCGTAGATCTTTCCGTTGGTTTTAAACTTCCAGGCTTGCTTTCCGTTCTTTTTATGGAGCGCTACCACTTCGCCGTTGGTATTGGTAACAAAAACCAGTTTGCCATCAGAGGCTGTTCCCGAACCAATATCGCTGTTGTCCTGGTAGGTCCATTTCTGTTTTACAGTAGAATAGTTTTTATTGACTGTCATAGGAAGGACGGTAATAGGTTGTGGTTTCATTTTTGAAATCATGATTGCGCAGTTCAACGGTAGCCCACACCGGTTTGGTTTCCACACCCGGCGTTCTTTCCTGGTAGGTAACCACATTGTTTTTAATGGTTACGATATTGTAGCCGCCTATTTCTTTATTGGCACGCAGGTTTGAGCGGCCCATTACGGCCGGAATGCCTTCAAAATTCAGCTTCCGGTTGGAATGGCCGTGACCGCAAAGGGCCAACTGAATATTTTTTTGCTTCAGGCGGTCTATCGCTTCAAACCAGTTATTGAGGGAAGAATCCTGCGGATAATGATTGACAAAAATAATAGGCGTGTTGTTGTCTGTTGCTTTTAAAACCGAATCCAGCCATACAATGTTTTCGCGGGGAATTTGTCCGGGGCTCATGCGCATGTTGGGTCCGGAATGGGTGCCCAGGAAAAGATAAGGACCTGCTGTAAACGCAAAGGTCTCGTTTCCAAAAATTTTTTTAAAGGTATTGGAGCCGTTTTCCGACCAGTTGCTATCATGGTTGCCGGGGATGATATACCAGGGTTTGTTCAGGCTGTCCAGGATCTGCTTCGCCAGTTTTATTTCTTCGTCTGATCCAAACTCGGTGATATCGCCGGAGATTACCACAAACTGAATGGCGGGGTTTTCATTGATGTCTTTAACGGTTCTGCGCAGGTCATCGGCCCCGGTGCTGCCGCCTACGTGGGTATCGGTGAGGTGGACAAATTGGATTTCTGTTTGGCCATAGGAAAATGATATGGCTATTGTAAACACAATTACGAAAAGGAAGATTTTTTTTATCATTATTAAATCGGTTATTATTTAAAATTCACAATATTCTCTCACTATTACGTTTCTTGGCAATCTATATAGTTATTTGCGTTTGGCTATTCAATTTTTAATAAAAAGAAGCCGCCTACTGTGAGGCGGCCTCTTAAAAATGATATCTTCAATGAAATTGGATCAATAAGTTCTTACCAGCCTTTTGTCTGTGTAAGCTTAAAGCCTTTTTCTTCATATTGAATAATCTGAGCTTGTCCAACAGGAGACATATAAGAACGATCGGTAAAAGCAATCCTGTTTTGTGCATTCTCAACCATCCAGAAACCGACCATTGCAGCTGGCATTGGTGCCGTCCCATGTTACAATAGTTCCGTCAGCTTTTTTTACTCTTATTTTCCCTTTATTACCAGTTGTAAGATAGCTGGGTATTTCAGCCTGAACATTTACCCATGGCCCAAGAAAATAATCAGGGTTGGTGCTAAAGTTCATGTACTTGAGTTTTTTCCATCTCTTCAGGTCTAGCAAACGGGTGTGTTCAAATACAAATTCCATTCTTCTTTCACGGCGGATTTCCCAAATCAATTCAGGTACATCTGCATCACGTGCAGGGTCATTAGGTAAGGCAGCAAGCTGTAACGGAGCTGTTTTTTTTACACCTTTTGCAATAGCGGCTGCATCTAGATGGACGATTGCGGATGGCATTAATTGATTTATCCAGATCAGCCTGGTAACAGCTGGGCCACCGAAATATTGTGCCAATACTGCTTTTGCTTCGATCCAGTTCAATACAACCTCTGCCAAGCGCATAACCGGAGCATCACTGGTATTGGTATTACTTCCCCATGCCGGAGGATATGTTTTTCCGATATAGGTTATCGCTTCTCTTGATGCAAACTTATATCCATATAAAAGTGTAGCTGATGTAGTAAGAGGCTTATCAATAAATGATGCTTCAAACCGGGGGTCCCGTGTTTTTACCAGATCAGCAATCGCAAAAGTGTTTGCATTAGGAACAGCAGAATTTTGCCATACTTTACCATCATTTGCAATAAAAGACTTGATCAAAACCAGGTTAGGATCTACACCAACTACTTCGGTTCCATTTGAATAAGAACCAATACTGTGAGTTATACTCAAAGCAGCATCATACACTCTGTAAAGAAGTACTTCAGGATGTCCGGCCAGGCTTTCTGATGAAAATAAAGATTTAAAATCATTGCTGAAATTGTATTTACCACTGTTCATCACAATCTCCGCAGCTTCTACAGCAAACTCCAGGTATTTTTTTGCCCTTGCCGCATCTAAACCATGATAATGCTGAAAGGTTCCTTCAAACAGCATAAACCGGGAAATGAAAGCAGCAGCAATATATTTGTTTAGATATTGAGTCCCGTCATTTTCCCGGATATTGGCGAGCACATATTTGAAATCGTCATACACTTTATCCATCACAACACCCCTGTTATCCCTGTCTTTGTATAAAGTTTCAAGATCAGTATTGGGAACTACTTTGTCAAAATAGGGAACATCTCCAAACACACTCACTAAACGGCTGTATTCAAATCCCCTGAAAAATCTTGCAACGGCCATCCAATGCTTATAGGCTTCTTCCGAAATCTTAGGCTTTGCAACATTATCCAGACGGTCTATCAAAATATTTGATTTACGTACCCAGGCAAAGTTCCAGGTAGGACCGGCATATTGCGCCATCCAGGCTGCGCCTTCAGCTAGTAGAGCCTCTTGAAGTAGGAACACTGCTTTCAAAATTTGACTGAACATTTTTGCCTGTCAAATCATCGGAAAAGGTATATCCTCTTACCGGTGTATAATCTACCGTAAATCCGGAATTATAACCATTAAAATATTGGGGATAAAATGCATTTGCATACAAGCGAACATCATCTTCATTTCTCCAAAATCGGTCATCAATAATTGTAGTAAGCGGCGGACGGTCTAATACTTCTTTATTACAGGAAAGGAAGAATAAAACTGCTATTAAACTATAGAGATATTTAAAATATTTCATCTTGCTAGTTTTTTAAAAATTCACTTGTAATCCGAATGAAACACTTTTAAAAGCAGGAATACCCATTCCTGTACGACCTGAATTATAGTTAGTTGTATTCCACATAGAGTAGCCATTGATAGTTTCAGGGTCTATCGGCAGGTCTCCTAAATGATCCCAGGTAATAAAGTTTTCAAGGCCTACATATACTCTCAGCAGAGCTAATCCATGCTTTATTCAGCACAGATTGTGGCAGTGAATAGCCCACTGTAAGGTTTTTCAATCTCAGATAGGCCATGTTCAACAGGTAACGATCCTGTATCTGCATGTTGTTGGCAGTATTGCTACCGCCGTTATTGTAAGCTGCGGGATAGAAGGCTCCGGTGTTGTTGGGAGTCCAGTAATTACCGGCAATGGCTTCAGGCATGGCACCATCAGCAGGAATTGTATCCAGGAATAGCCAGGATCCCGTCACCCCATATCTTGACGGCTTCCAACACCCTGGAAAAAGGCGCTGATATCAAAACCTTTATAGTCAGCTCCCAGTCGGAATCCATACTCATAGCGTGGGTTGGAATTTCCAATCACTTCCAGGTCGCCATGATCAGCCAATGTTCCTTTTCCATTATTGATTTCGCCATCACCATTCAAATCCCTGAACTTAACATCGCCGGGGCCAAAAAAGAAGTTGGAAGAATTTTGCAAAAATGGCTGATAAACCGGTTTTTTCCCATCAGCAGCTTTTAATTTATAAGCACTTGTTTGCCGGCATATAGAGGCACTTTCCGCAGCCGTAAGCGTAATTAAAATGGGTTTACCATTTGCATCCAGTTCAAAATCTTCCATCTGGTACAACCTGTCTGTACGATATCCCCAGATTTCACCAATGGTTTTACCGTTGTAGTTGCTGGTAACCTGTGTGCCCGAACCATAAGCTGTTAAGGTTGTTTTGGCATCGGAAATATTTCCCCTGAAGGTTAATGCCCAGGCCGTTATCAAACCTATGGTTAAAATCAACCGTTAATTCCCATCCTTTGGTTGACAGGGCACCATAATTTCCCAGGGGCGCACCAATGCCAAATGTTAGAGGAATTCCTTCCTGCGGCACGATCATATTTTCGGTCTTTCTTTCAAAAAGATCAAAAGCAACATTGACCTTGTTTTTAAATAAGCCAATATCAACACCAATGTTTTTGCTTATAATATCCTGCCATTGAATATTGGCGTCAATAGCAGTGGGTGAACCTACGAAAAATAACCTGGTTCCATTGCCTCCAATCCAGGTTGACTGGCCGTTTGGCATAATCGGTAGGTATAAAGAATTAGGTACAGTTTGATCACCAATAGAACCCCAGGAGCCCCTGAATTTAAGAGAATTTACCACCGGTTTTGTCCATTGCATAAATTTCTCTTCACTGGCTACCCAGCCTGCAGAAACAGAAGGGTACCATCTCCACCATAAAAATTCGGGGAATTTGGAAGAACCATCATAACGCAGGTTTCCTTCCAAAAGATATTTATTTTTGAAAAGCATAGTTGATACGACCAAAATAGCCTAATTGCGATTCCCAACTTTTGCCTCCACCAGTAGTTTGCGTTCCGGTACCAAAGCTAAATTGTGGATTAATGATATCTAATAAACCGGTTATTTGAGATGATTGCCATTCGGTAGTGGCGGTTACACGGTTGATACCCAGGAGAAATTTAAAAGCATGATCTTCTCTTAAATCTCAGGTTATAGGTTGTAAAGGCATTGATGGTATGGCTAAAAAAGTTTGTCAGATGACCGGTAAAAATGATCCGGGTTTCCTCCCAATGCTGTGTACGTATTCAACGACAGATCATAAGCAGGCTTGGCACCAGGAGCAGTTCTAGCCACTACTTGTCCTTCATTATTTACATAAAATGGTATCACCATTTGCATTCAACCGTACTTTAGGCGCCGACCCAGGAGTCTCTCGCAGTAAATCTTGTTCCCGGTCTTTTCCAGATTTCTTCCTGATTGGAAAAAGTATAATCGAAATCTACTTTCCAGTTGTTGGTGATATTCACCGTTGTACCCAGGCTATAATTTGAATAATTGCGTAAAATGTTAGCCGTATTCGCTGATGCTATCTCACTATCAGGGCTGCGGATAAGGTCTCCATTTTCATCTACGCCTAATGGATAGGTTGGGCTCCATCTGTATAAATAATACCAGGGGTCAGCCGTTGTGGAGTTGGTAGCATAAGCGTATTCTTTATTTCTCCTGGAATACATTGCACCTCCACGAATGGTAAGGTATTTATTCAACTCACTGGATATTTTCAGTGAAACATTGTGGCGTGTGAATTGATCTGATTTTGCCGGTTTCATCATACCACTCTGATCTAATATGCCCATGCCTAAATTATAAGAGGTTTTCCCTTGCGTAAGACCTATAGACAAATCATGCTTTTGAGTGGGGGCCCATTCCTTAACCATATAATCATACGGATCATAGGTTCTCATACCCATTTTTGAACTTGTGCCGTCCTTAACATACCAGTCCCTTCCATAAACGGTAGGATCGTTTGGCCCAATGGTACTGCCATATTTTTCTTTCCATGCCACGGCTTTTTCATAGCTTTCCCTGTCCACATAATAAAAGGCACCTGTTGGCGTAGTAACGCCTACGCGTTCGGCAGCCATCTACCGTATATTTCATGCCATTTACATCAGCCATTTTCAGATCTTTCCATACATTTTGAAAGGAAAAATTGTTGGAATAATTGATTTGAGGCTTGCCTCCCCTTGAACCTTTTTTGGTAGTGATCAATATCACACCAAAAGCTGCTTTAGCTCCGTAAATCGATGCGGATGCAGCATCTTTTAAAACAGTAATGGACTCAATGTCATTGGGGTTCACTACCTGTATGCTGGGTATTTCAACGTTATCCAGTAATATTAAAGGGCTACTTCCTCCTTGTAATGATCCTATCTGCTCCCCTTATTTTGATGATCGGGTCAGATCCTACTTCACCACTGGGAACGGTTACACTAAGACCAGAGGCTGCACCCTGCAGTCCTCGTCCTACATCGGCTATCGGCCTGCCTGCTAATGTCTTATTAACATCAACAGTAGAAACAGCACCTGTCAGATTACCTCTTCTTTGGGTGCCATATCCCACTACTACAACATCTTCCATTGTAGTACCTGCAGATGTTGCAAGCTTAATAGCAACAGTATTTCCTTGTCCAACAACAAAATCCTGTGCAGTATAGCCCACATAACTGAAGTGAAGGGTTTCACCAGTACGTGCAGAAATAACAAACCTTCCTTGCTGGTCTGTTTGTGTACTTCTATTGGTACCTTTTACGGCAACTGTAACACCAACTAAGGGTGTGTTACCATCTCCGGTGACGGTGCCGGAAACGGACCTTTCCTGGGCATGCCCGGAAAAGCATTGTAATAACAATCCAAGACTTAGGATTGTCAGGCAGAAAAGTTTCCTCATGATAAGCGCTTTTTCTTTAATTGTTTAAAAATTTAGGTTCATTCAAATTTTCTCGTTTCATAGGATAGGGATGAATTTATTACAGCACCTGAATGCCTGCTTTTATATAGGGTTGTAACAGCGGGTCATCGGGTGGCAGTTCAGTAATAAGGGTATCAATTTTTTTAAGGTCACAGACCTGGATGGGTTGCTGGGAATTGATCTTTTCTGAAATGGTGAGACAGACCAGTTTTTGCGAAGCCTCGATCATGGCTTTTTTGATCTGCACCACGTCCCAGTCGTTGTCCGATACTCCACTGTCCAGGTTGATGGCATTGATGCCCAGAAAACACAAGTCAGTCCTTAACTGCCGAATGCGGGAGATGGCTTCCAGCCCCACGGTGATTTTTGAATTCTTTGATATTTTATCGCCAATAACAATAACATCCAGATTGGGATGGTTCATGTATTCATACACGGCCGGGATACTGCCCGAGATAAAGGTGGCGTGCAAACCAGACGGTAAAGCCTTGGCCAGTTCCAAAATGGTGGTGCCCCCGCCTGATAAAACAAACATCCCGTCTTGTATAAGGGAGGCTGCTTTTTGGGCAATGATCCTCTTTTGGGTATAGGAATAAACATCAATGGCAGCCTGGTTGCCATGGTGAAAAGAAGGGGAGAGGGCTCCTCCGTGTACTTTGATGAGTTTGCCTTCCTCGGCCAGTTCCTGCAGGTCCCGGCGGATGGTATCATCCGATACATTGATGTGCTGGCTTAGGTCCGCCGAGAGCACTTTATTGTGCAGGTTGACCTGGTGGAGGATGTAGGCTTGTCGTTCCCTTTTAAGCATTCGTTAAGCAATTGCTACCAAAATAAAGGAAACTCATGCATAAAACCGCAAAAAAGGTTAAAAAAGATTTAACAACTGTGGATAAACGTGCAAAATACCCGTAAAAAGATGCAGAAAGGTGCAATACAAATCAATATAAGGTCTTGTTTTTCATAGTTTAATGGAAATAAACATGCAGGAATTAGCAATAGGAGAGAATTTGCAGTCTGTCAATAATTTACAGGTTTCCTCCTTAGGTTAATTTACTTTACATACAAATTATGAGTTTTAAACGGTTGCCGTATAGATGCTATTGGTTTGCCATTGCTGGAGGCAATTTTCAGGTCATTGGATTATTCTGTCAGCCAATTGGTGAACACTAGTGGTTTAATATGTTTACGATGCTTTAGCAGTTGCCAATTATTTAATTATTTGTTCAGTATAGAATAACTGCCCGGAGCTGTCAATACCCTGAATTAAAATTTTTGCTTTTGTTCCAAAATCATTATTGTAAAACTGGAAGCGAAATTGTCCATCCTTTGATGGCGTTAAATTGCCTTGCCAGTATAATGTGTAGCGGTTATCCTTTTCATCTGAAGGAAGTCCCAGGGTATAATCGGGTTGAAAAAATACTTTGGTTATAGCATACCCCTGAAGTGTTTCTTTGGTGTACGTTTTGTCATAAATACTAGCTCCCACAGATATGCCGTTTTTTGTGTAAATGGCAATTGCACCTTGCGAAGCTCCTAAAGCTGTGGCTTCGTTTTTTAAAACTTTTATCAGGGCAATATCATCAACAGATAAGGTGTTAATAATATCTTTTGAAACATTGATTTCGTTGAGAAAATAAGCAATACCACTAGTTTCCATAACAATTGATTGACTAAGCGATTCATCCGAACTTTCAGAAACGTTGGCTGTAGACGATGCTCCGCCAAGGGCCGCAAATCTGTTCATTGTAACTTCAGGATCAAAAGGATTACCTTCAACCGTAATGCCGGGAACCGAAGCCTGTATCATTTGCCATATTGTCCGGTAATTATTGAATTCGGAAGGGTTAATTGTTTTACCCATCAGAAAAACACCGCTTGCATACTCCGTATTTAAAGAATCTTCCGGAGACCTTTTTTTTGCCTTTATTATTATGTTATCTAAAACTGTAGTTGATTTTTGATCCATGGATTCAAAGCCTTGCCTCAAATGCATTGGTAAGGCTGCTTGAGAGTTCCTATCCATTGTATCCAGATTAATTGAAGGGCCACTAAACGACTTCTTTAGGCTATCGATATAGTTGGGTACTAATTTAACATCAACAATAAAGTTCTCTTTTTTATTATTGGTGCCCATATAGGCTACAGCAGCGCTTTTCTTGTAGTTTATATTGTTTAATAAAAATTCACCTTTGTCAGTCACCTTTGCTTCAGCAAGAATGGATGTAGAATCGCTGCCCTTGATGATAAAAGAAACTTTACCGTCTTTGATAACCTCCTTGCTGCCACTTTTAAAGACTGTACCTCTAAATGATATGGCCGATTCTACCGGATATTTTAATTCAGCAAGTTCATTGTTTATGATCTTTGTCCAGTTAAACCTTCGCCATCCCTGCGTCATTAGTAAAAGGTCAAGGTGATGAAGTGTTACAGCACTTTTGTCTTTGAAATAATATCCGGGATTGTGTATGTAACCCTTGATATCGGAGGTTACAAATAATGCTGAAGCTATATTTTCTTCGTAGGAGTTTGTGGTATCTGCAGTTCCAAAACTAGTTACAATACAGGAAAGAGTAGTTGGTTTGTGAGTATCTGGCAGCCTGAAGCTAATTTGGTTTTTGGATCTTGGAGATAAATTTTTTACTTCAACAGCTATGGACGGTTTGGTTAAATCATAATTTTCAATAAATGTGATCCTTTCTGCAATGGGAAGATTGTTTTTGTCAAATAGGGTAATTTGTAAAATACCAGGAGGAAGGTTTTTTTTAGGAATGCTTACTGCGGATTGTCCCTCATTCATATTGAGGTCTGCAGAAAAAATGATTTGATAATTAATTTGTGCTATCACTTTTAGCTGGTCATATTTTTCTTTATTCTTTTCAGCCCTGTTTAACAATACAAATAGCCGGCTTGGATTGTTGTTTTCAACCTTAAGCGCAACCCCTTCTTCTTTCATTTTGGGCAATTCAAACGTTTTTGTTTTGCTGCCCTCCATTGGGTTAGTAACAATGGCAGTATATATATTCCCGGGTTTTGCCGTAAATTCCACCAATCCCATCCCATCATGCTCTGTTAACAGGTCTGTTATTTTTTGCCCATTATTATCCTGTATGATCCCTTTTAAACGAACGGGCATGCCATTTTCATCAATACATTTGAACGCTATTCTATTCGTTACTCCTGCTATAATATCTCCACCTTCAGGAAAAAACAAAAGTCTGTATGGCCTGTCCTTTTTAAGGGTAGATTTATTTTTTGTTCCATAATCGGAGCCGTATATGATTATGTTTTTCTTAAAAATATAATCAGGGAAATTAAGCATCCACAATGTATAAGCATTGATGGCGTAGGTACCTGTTGATAAGGATTGGGGTATTTCAAAATCAGCCGGAGTGCTACCAAGGCTGTCTAACTTGTACATTTTTTTTAGGACAACAGTTCCCCTGGCATCAACCATATCAACATAAAGAACACGACTTAAGAAAGTAGGAGCGTTGTCCAATAAACACCAGGCTTTCATCCAGATTGTTTCACCGGGGAAATATGTGCTTTTGTCTGTTTGAAGGAAGACTTTCTCTTGCGGAAATTTTTCTATAAAATTTTCAATAGCAGAATCAGGAGCTAATTTACTATTGTTCTGCGCTTTAAGATTAATAGTCAATAAGAACAGAAGGCTCGTCGAAACCCAAAATTTCATATTATTTTATTTAAGTCTGAAAACTTCTCCGAATCAAAAGCTATAATAAGTATTCTTATGTACATATGCCAATTTATAGCGATTGTTTTTGAACGAGTTTGCTTTTTAAGAAAAGATTTGGCGGCTTTAGTAACTTCTTATTCTAAAATACTTTCCACTTCAATTTCATCCCGGATACAAGGTCATGTGCAGAAAAGCTGCCGGTATTTACAGTTGTTTCGGTTGGCTTAGCGATAAGAACAGGACAATTAATCCTTATCGCTAAGCAATTCAACCTACTGTTGCACATCAGCAATCACACTCAAACTATTTATTGTAAGCAAATGAAATTTTAGGGCTTCTGATATCAGCGGTAGGCAAACCTATATAACCTCTTGAGTACACCGTGAATACCCGTTGATTGGCAACGGTGCCTGTGTTTTGGTAAGTTGTGCCTAAAGTGGTGGTTCCACCAGCTAACCGGAGAGACCAGATAAGGGAGTTACCAGTGGGCAATAAAAATGTATCCGTTGCCTGTTTGTATGCGATATTAGAAGCAACCTTGGTAGGCCCAAAGTATAAATCAATGCCGGTTGAATTGGGAATTAAGTTGACAAACCTGAATTGTGTATAACCGGAGTCTGGTTTTGCAGACGCATCTGTAAGCAATACACCTTGTGTATTAGCACTGGTATCAGTAAAATGAATACTCTGATAGGTATCTGCCTGTAAATTAAAATCATTTTGATATAACAAAACAGAGTCTTTATTTGTCCCTACAAAGGGAATGCTGAGGCTAACTGTATTCTGGCCTGGTTTAACACTCAGGTAATCGGCGTATGAATTTCCACCAGTATTAAGGCCACCACCCGGGTAAGGCGTCGAATAAGTTACCAGGCTGCTGACTTTTTCGCCGTTAATTTTTATCATTACGCCGGGGTTTAGTAAATACGGGCATGAATAGTTGATTTTCAAAAGGGCCTTCCCATTTGCATAATCATAAGGAGCAACAGTTAATACATTTTTTTTGCAGGCTGTCAGTATTAGTAAAAGCCCTAAAATTGAAAATATAGGAATTCTTATATGTTTCATTGTTGTTTATTTAATTATTCAGTAACTATTTTTTATCCTTGTTTTCAGTTACTTTTTAAGGCATGCTAAACCACATTTCCCTGGTATGATATCCTGTTCGTAATATGCCAAGCCTATCCAGTTCAGAACGGTTATACGTATATTCCGATGTGAAATGGGGTCTAACTCTATAAACAGGCTGGGTGTTGTTTAAGGAATATAAAGGAGTAGGCAGTGCAAATGTGTAATACACCTGCTCATTTGTTGCAGGGTCCTTATCCAAATAATGGTAGCGTCTCATATCTACCCATGTTTCAAAAAAGCCCCACCCCCACAAAGCAATATATTTTTGCAGCATGATATCTGTAAAGGTTAATTCTCCTTCGGTTTGCTTTACGTTTTTACCGGCTAAATAACTGTTTCGGGCAGCCGCAGGCAATGTTTTGGTGCCGAATAAGTTTAGTGCCCCACGAATGCCGCTGTAGCTTCTGTTAATGAAGTCGAAATGGGCGTTAATGCCTTTGAGATAAGCAGCATGGGCAGTGCCTGGAGAAGATTTTCGCAGAGCAGCTTCAGCTTTAATAAACTGTATTTCCGCATAGGTCATAATTGGAAAAGCAGCTTTGTTTTGGAAAAGATATTTACCTGTGTTTGTAAAGACACTGGCACTCACATTGGCATACAAACTATCCCCCAGGCAACTGCTACTTTTTTCCTGGCGTTGTTGTAATTGGTTAAAGCTGTGCCCGAGGTGGGTGGAGCGCCGTTTACATAATAACTAGTTGGCGCATTTAAGGCATAGTATGGATCGCCTTGCCCCGGATCCACGCCCCTGAATCCACCATTCCCATTAGTAGTGTCGTTTGAAGCGGAAAGCATATATGCCATGCGGGGATCCCTGTTGGCCATTACATTTGAGCCGGCTAAAGCGGTACCATCCAGTAATCGTACGATGAAATTACTTTGCCGCAGGGTACCCATATTGTCTCTGAAGGTTCCGAAATAATTGGAATTATTATTAACAGTTGCGTCAAATGGTACACAGAAATCATCTTCCACAGTGGCCATTGCATTATCGCAATATTTAATTACCGAATCAGCATTGTATATCGACTTATTGGATACATGATTATAATTTCTGGCCAATATACCATACACAAATCTCTTCCATTTTTCAATATTGCCATTAAATACAAAGTCTCCTTTGCGCAAGGTATTTTTTGCCGGATCTTCATTGGCTTTTTCAAGATATTTTAGAGCTTCCCTGCATAAGGAATCAACCCCTTTGTAAACCACTTCCTGAGAGTCATACCTGAAAGTAAACGTATTGGGTTTAAATGCGTCGTAAAAAGGAATGTCGCTATTATAATCGGTAGTATGTTGAAAAGACCAGGCTTTAAGGGCCAGGGCCACTCCTATATAATCGGGCTGGTTTAGTTTTATACCGTTTTCTATTATATAGTTTATATTGTTGCCCATTGCATAATAGGTCATATTCCAGGTAGCAGCCATAGTACCGGCACCAAAACTATAGCCCTGTAAATCATATACATTTTGATTGGCACTGCTTCCGGTTAGCCAGTTTTGAACATATTTGGCCACATACAGGCCTCCATCAGATTGCAAGGCAGTGGGCATGGCCGCAAGGCATTGCGGCAACACCGAACTGTTGGAAGGCTGTTGGGTGGTATCGGGGTCTGAGTTGATGTCTAAAAATTTCCTGCAGCCATTATTTATACCGAACATAACACCCAGTGTCAACACAAATAATATTTTCTTTTTCATTATTATAGAATTAGCAGTTAGAAACTAAGTTTTGCTCCGAAATTTAATGTTCTGGGGCTTGGAATAGCGCCATAATCAATACCAGCACCGCCAAAGCCTTTCGTATTGGAGGAGTTCAATGCATTAACATTGGGATCCATTCCTGAGTAATTTGTAATCAGAAAAACATCCGTAGCCGTTGCATATATACTTGCCGATTTGAATACTTTTTGTCTCTTCAATAATTTGTTAGGGAATTGATACGCCAGGGTAATGTCTCTCATACGGAGCCAGTTTACATTTTCAATATAATCGGCTTCTGCAAATACTCCGTTATAATAATTATTCCGGAAATAGGGGACAATGGCTATTGTATTTACAGATGGATGATCTGTGTTTTCCAAGCCATCTTTTAAAATTCCTTTTAATACCCTTGGTTGTTCTCTATCCAGTGTTCGGATGCTTGTTCCGTTTATTGTCATCATCATTTCATTTGCATTGAACACATCGCCGCCTTTACGGATATCGAGGTTAAATGACAGAGGAAATGTCTTTGAACGTAAAACTGTTGATCACACCAATTTTGTAATCCGGCTGCCGGTCTCCAATTGGAACAAAGTCTGTTTGTTCGGTAATAGGCAGGCCCGTTGTTGGAGAGATAAGAAGTTCACCTTTGTCATTTTTTTCAAACGTATAGCCGGAAAGATTTGCCAGCGACTGCCCTACACCAACCTGGGAACGTGCGTTTCCAAAAACCCAGGTATCTGAATCATAATAATAAGGAAGATCGCCGGGAAGCTTTTCAATAATGCTTCGTGCCTTATCAAAGTTTACAGTAATGTTCCAGGAGACATCTTTTGTTTTAACCGGACTTCCTTTCAGCTGAATTTCCCATCCTTTGGAAGCCAGTTGTCCTCCATTTACCCAACGTAAAATAAAACCAGTTGCATAACTGATTCTGTTAGGAATAATGTTATCCTTTACCTTATTATTAAAGTAGGCAACGTCAATCCCCAACCTGTTTTTCAAAAATGAAAATTCACCACCGAATTCCATGTTTTTTGAAAATTCGGGCCGGAGGGTAAAGTTATTGCCTGTTACACCTAAAGCAAATCCGCCTCCTGTTGAAAGCACACTGTTAAAGGAGTTGTCAATTATATAAGGAGCGATTGGACCTTTGCCGGTAGTGGCAAAAGAGGCTCTCAGCTTGGCATAACTCAACCAGCTTTTTGTTGATTCCATAAAATCCAGGTCTGAAGCAATAAAGCTTCCGGAAACAGACCCGTAATTAAAGAAGGGCTGTAAATTCCTGAACTTGGACGTTAATGTGGATACGCCTTCACGGGTTCCGGTTACTGAAACATAGAGCAAGTTGTTATAGCCAAACGTATAGCCCCCGTAAAGCCTGATTTTCCGAACTTGATATTGCGAAAGGGATGCAATCCTTGAAACCGGATCGGTATTGTTGATAGAAACGAAATCCTGTTCATAAAATTTTTCCCCTCTTTGTGAATTGAAGGTTGATTTATTATCCTCAAAATAAGACCCTACATAAAAGTCATTCGAAAACTTTTTTGCAATGGTTTTTCGGTAATTTAAACGAAAGGTACCATTTAAGCTATTGTACACTTGTTCATACGTGGACAAAAAGCCCCCTAAAGAATACGCCTCCCTGGAATAAGGATGATAAACCATCGTTCCCAGGGTAGTAAAAGTATTGATTCCGATAATTCCAGTTGCTGTCAAATCCTGAAGAATGGTACCTGTAAGGTTTATGTTACCTGACATGTTATGGTTCTTGTCATTTGACTTATTCTTATTCACATCCCAAAAAGGGTTATTCAATTCAAGTGCAGGCGATACATTGCGGATTGATTTCCTTGTCCCATCAACATTTATATAGTCCTTGGCATTAATATCGCCAGGATACGTCATTAGGTTTGTGTAAAAACTACCACCTCCTTTTGTTGCCTTATTGTTATTAGAAGAGGTATAAGACCAGCTTGTGTTTAATTTTATCCTCTTATGTAATTGTGCAAAGGCTGAAAACCTGAAATTATAGCGTGTTAAGCTTGTATTCGGTACAACCCCTCCAGCATCTAAATAGCCTGCTGAAAATCTGTAATTCAGTTCGTTAGAGCCTGCTTCGAGTGATACATCATGTTTCTGGCTGGTACCCGTTCTGAAAAATTCTTTTATATTATTATAAAACTGTGTTCCCTCCGGATACTGGGGGCCAAAAAAGGAATAGCCATAACTTCCATAAGCAGCAGGGTCGTAAGCTCCGTTAGTGCCACGCATGTAAACCTGTTGGGTTTGCGGAAACCGGTACACCTGTGAAAAAGAAAATGAGTTAGAGTAGGTAATGCGGGTTTTGCCGCTTGAACCTTTTTTAGTTGTGATAACAATCGCCCCGCTGGCCCCATCGGAACCATAGACTGCAGTGGCTTCAGGGCCTTTTAAAATGACAACGCTTTCAATGTCATCCGGATTGATATCAGCGATCCGGTTTGTGTAATCACTATTCCTGTTGGCCAAAGAAAGGTTGCCTGTACCTGCTAATGCAGTGCTGGAAGCTGCTGGTAAATCATTTTGATCCACGGAACCATTACTTAAGGGTACGCCATCGACAACAAATAAGGGTTGATTGTTGCCCCCAATTGAAGTGCCACCTCTTAATATAATTTGTGCACTGGCGCCGGGCATGCCCGATGTAGAAGTTACCGTTAGGCCCGGAACACGACCCGCTAAAGAATTTAAAAAATTATCTCTTTTGGTTTGCGCTAGTTCATCTCCGGAAACTGTCGGGGCCTGGTAAGATAACTCTCTTTTATTTTTTCGCTGACCATAGCCAGTTACAATTATGTTCGACAGATCGTTTTCATTAGCAACCAACCTTAAATTTATTAATTTGACTTCATCAACAACAATAGTTTTGGAGTACATATCCAACAAAAGAAAAGATGATCTTTTGCCCATTTTCTGCTTCAATAGAAAAGTAGCCGGCAGAATTGGTTTGTGTTTTCTTATTTGACGAGAGATTCGAAACCGTCACTCCAATCATTGGCGTTCCGTCATCATCAGAAAGGACGGTACCTGAAACTGTTTTTCCTTGCGCATGTGCAGAACTGCCAATTAGTAGTACAGCAGCGCTAAGAAACATAAGACAGAGAAATTTCCTCATAGCATTTTGTTCTTTTAATTGTTCAATAAAATTTTAGTTACAAAAGTTGGTTTTGCATGAATACTTAGAAGGCAGTATTAGAACACCTTGATGCCTATTTTGTTAGGTCCTAAAAGGGTCATTGGGGAATTCAGTAATAAGTGTATCAATCTTTTTGATCTTACAAACCTGGATAGGCTGTATGTCATCCAATAAATTGATGTGCTGGCTTAGGTCCGCCGACAGCACTTTATTGTGCAGGTTGACCTGGTGGAGAATGTAGGCTTGTCGTTCTCTTTTAAGCATCGTTAGTTTTGTGGCCTCTAAAATAAGGGAAACTCATGCATAAACCCGCAAAAAAATTAGTATTTTTTTAAGAAATACATTTAAACCGCAATTTATCCACAAGACTTGCAGCTTTATGCAGGTTATATGCGTTTTTAATTAAATGTAAAGCGAATGTTGGCGCAACTGCAGCGGGTTCAACTATCGTCTCTTACAAAGCTGATAATTACCCTCTGTTTCTTTTAATGGGAAGAGTAATTCAGCATAATGCAGGTTTATTTTTCAGTGCATAAAAAGAAGAAAGAGAAAGGTGATTTTTAACCTTCGTGTGTGATATTCCTCATTCAAACAATTCATATTTGGTCTTAGGCCGCCGGTTCTCCAGCCATTGAAACTGGGGCAAGCGCATTTCAGAAGGTTGTTTTTGCGATATGGGCCACATCGTTCCTTTTACGGTACTCCGCAACACCACTTTATTAATATCTCCTTTTATAAAATAAACATCCAGCATATCGCTGCTGGTTTGATTCACACTTGTAAATGCACTGTCATTGTCCTGAATAAAATAAATCGATTCAGCAGCTCCCTTTGCCCTCACCGAATCAATCACGCCTTCTTTAAAAAAGCCATCCATGCGGGTTGATTTTACCTGGTTGTACACACCGCTTTGCACTTCATTTACCATAAAACTGTTTTCAAAGGCCTTAACGCGGTCGGCCTTTTTATTTTTTGTATAGAGGTAAATGGTATCCCCCGTTATCTGGCTTTTACGGCTCCATACAACAGGTTCCTGGTAAAGATGAAAAACCGAATCCTTAAAAGAATAAAACATGCTGTCGCTCACGGCCTGCATCGAATCGGAAAAGATGCGTACATGACGGTACGCCTCAAAATAACGGTTGGTACTGTCCTCTTCTTTCAGGTTGAGTTGCTTTAGCAAACTATCCGAATTTTTATACAGCTCCGTAAGCCGTGCAGAAAATAAGGTGTCGGCCGCTATGTATAGCGAATCCTTTTCCTGCTTTATGATCATTAACGGTTTTTGTGTAGCCAGGTAAGCGCCGGTTTTTTTATTGGCAAAGATGCTGTTGGCTAAAATATTTACACCCTGTGCGGTATCAATTAAAACACCACGGCCTTCTATTTGTATTATATGGGTGGAGTCATCACTGGCAATCCTGTCGCCGACGGCCGTCATGGCTTTATCTTTTATGGTGGTCCGCGACGTGAATTCTGCACGCCTGTGCGCTACATCATAATAGCCTTCGCTGGTTATGATCTCTCTTTTGGAGCTGTCAACTATATAGGTTTCGGCAATAAACCGGGCCACCTGTGTTTCGGTATTGTATAGCAGCGAATCGGATTTTAAATAATAGGCAGGGTCTTTTAATTCCACATTTTTTTTAAAATAAATGTCCCGTATGTCGGTATAATAAATTCCTTCTTTACTGGTCAGCACCGATTTTTTATTGACAAGCCGGCCTCCATTTTTATACGTGCCTATATGGTTTGCTACGTCATATTCCAAATCCTTTGTGGTGAGTGTAGCATGCCCGTCGGTGAGCCTTACATTTCCGCTTAAATAGGCCAGTTTTGTATTGCTCAGGTAACGTAAATAGTTTGCCCAGACATTCGTGGTATCGTTATCGTTTATATGTACATTGCCAAAGGCTTCAAACGTTTTAGCGTTATTATTGATAACGCAGCTGTCGCAGTCAAAAATTGTTTTACCCTGCTTCAGCCGTACACTGCCGGCCAATATTTGCACATTTGTTTCCGGCTTTAGATACATTGTTTTTGCAGAAAGAATATCTACCCGTGAAGTATCATTGGCTGCTACCTGTGCATGTAGATGAACAATAGATAAAAGGAAGAAAACTAAACAAATGGAGAGCTTTTGTTTCATCTTATTGACTTGACCTCAACGTGTCTTTTAATACCGGCGAAGTTAGCGGCTCACCTTTGTTCTTGCCTCCGAAAACAGAAATATTAACGTAGCGTTTGGGATGAACACGAATGTCATCAAATAAAATCTCTGCACTTAATGCCACGGTGTTCAGGCGGTTGGCCATATTGTCGAGGCGGTCATACAGGGCCCTGTCATTCATCAGCAGGCCCATGGTCCCTTTGTTTGAATTGATATTGCTGACCGTATGTTTTCAATTCATTTATAGTTGCCTGTAAGGCTGCAATGGTACCGTCAATATTAGCATTGGCCAGTTTTGAGGTAGTAACTTCAACATTTCTGATGGAACTTGTTACCGCATCATTGTTACGGGCAAGATTAGCCGTAACATCATTAATATTGGAAAGAGACCGCGCCAGCATACCGGTTTGCGCATTCAGCATTTGCTGCAAATGCGCCGATGATATGGCAAGATTGCCAATAAGGGACTGCAAATTATTTTTTGTATTAGGATCAAAAACAGCATTCAATGCGCCAATGGTCAGTTTCAATGAATCAAGCGTTTCATTGACACGGGTGATGGTGGGAGTAATTTGGGCTTTTAAGTCACTCATTAATCCCTGGTCAAGCTTTGTAGAAATGGTATCACCGCTTTGCAAATATGTATTAGCCTCGCCTTTTGCAATATTGATGAAGGCACCACCCACCAGCGGGCCGTCAATAAAAGCCACTGAATTTTTGGGGATGTCCACTTCACGGGACAAATGGAGTTCCACAATTATTTTATTGACTTCTTTATCTTTTGGCGTCATGGCATAAACAGTGCCTACAGGCAAACCGTTTATTTTAACCTGGTTGGATTTTTCCAGGGTACCAATATCAGAAAACTCGGCAAAGAGAACGGGTGTTTTGGAGAATAAGCTTTTGCCCTTTAAAAAGTTAAAGCCCAGAACAAGAACTACAATTGAGACGATAGCCAGTAAGCCTACCTTGGTTTCATTGCTTAATTTCATGTGAGATCTTTAGTTTTTTCAATAGCCACATGATTCTTGCCATGCAATTATTTTGTGGTTAATTGCCAGGGCTTGTTTCATGATCAGTTTCCAATGCCAGTTATACTGCCTGTTTCTATGCCAAAATAAGCAATAAATTTTCAACCCAATAGCACTGGCAGTTAGCACAATGAACTTCAGGTTAAAAAACCATACCAGATGGGCAAGGTGGAATTACTGGTGGGAGCCGAGGCTTCGGACGGAAGTCAAAAGTCAAAATTCAAAAGGGAAGTCTTATAGTGGAAGGCTTTTTTACTTTTTACTTTTGAATTTTGACTTTTTCAAAAGCTGTTATTTCCCGTTGCCGTTTTTTTCTTTGTTTTCTATGGCTTCCAAAAATGAGCGGGTGTCAACGTGCAGCTTTAGCAGGTTGCGAACTGAATTTTGTAACGGTGTTGGTATTCGTTTGCCTTTTTTCAATCCAGTTCACATAATTTTTTAAGGCGATGGTAATGCATTGTGCTATCTCATCCTGGCCGGCTTCGCTGTTAAGATATCTTTCTTCCTCGGGATTGGTAATAAAACCAGTTTCCACCAAAACGCTGGGCATGGCTGTAGCCTGCAATACCCAAATACCCACCTGCCGCTGATGGGCGCCGCCGCTTTTACGGCCCACCTTTGCAAATTGTTCTTCCACCAGTTCGGCAAGAGCTACACTGCGTTTGGCAAACTGCCTGGTTTTTACCAGGGACAAGGCTACAAACTCAGGCGAGTTGGGGTCAATATCACCATATTTTTCCTTGTAATTTTCTTCTGCCAGCATCGGCGCATTTTCACGAACGGCTACTTCCTTGTCTTCACTTTTATGAGCTCCCCATATATAGGTTTGGGTTCCGCGGGTGGTAGTGTTGGGTACCTCGTAATACCGGTATTTTGCCACTTTTCTTGTATGCTTTTTCCTGTGTTTGCCCTTACCGGTATAATACACTTCGTTTTTGTATCCTAGAAATTCTCTTTTCTGGATAGGAGGCATGGCATTTACATGAATGGATACAAATAAATCGCCGCGGTTTCGATTGGCGATATCGGCTCTTTCGTGCAGATCGGTAATATATTTAGTAGGTCTTGTTTCAATGATTTTTACATCGGGTAATTCTTTAGAAACCATCGCTACCAGTTTTTTTGAAACGGCCAGGCAAATCTCGTCTTCGTACGAATAAGAGCCCCTGGCTCCGTTGTATCCGCCATTTTTCATGATACCATGACCGGCGTCAATTACAATGGTCTTTAATACCTGCTGCTTTGGTTCTGCTTTTTTAAACGAATACAAAAGCGCTGAGCCGGCAACGAAAGAAAGCAGTACTAAAGTTTTTTTAAGCATATCAAAATCTGTTTGGGGTTTACTGAGTTACACTATTTCATTAATGCAAACATCATGCGATACAATTATTCTGAATTCTGTGTTTTCTCATTTCGCTCAAGGGATTGCAAAAAAGCCACGGTGCCGTTTTCGGTGTTTGCGGAAACGCCGGTGGTAGCAGGTGCTTTTTGCAACAAAGCAATATAGTTCTTCAAGGCATTGGTTATGTTTTCTACAATCTCATCCTGCCCCTTATCGCTGATTAAATATTCTTCTTCTTCTTTATTTGAAATAAAACCCGTTTCAATTAAAAGACTTGGCATACCTGTGGCGTGCAAAACCCATATGCCTTTTTCATTTCTTTGTTTTACGCCCCGGTTAATCCGGCCAGCTTTTTCAAATTCTTTTTGCACCAGATCGGCCAACCGGAAACTGTTTAAAAAATACTTTTTGGCATAGATCATTTTCAGGGCGTTTATCACCGGGTCGTTTTCCGGAACAATAATAGTGCTGTCTTCTTCCGAAGAAAATTCAGCGCTGACCATCTGTCCTTTGTGGGCATTTTCTTTGGCTGTCCAGATATAGCTTTCGGTTCCGGCTGCTTCGTTCTTTACATAGAATGATTCATAGATAGGAATTTTTTTAACCACCTTCTTTCTCTTTTTTCCCTTGCCCTGAAAGGAGACCTCTTCGTCATAGCCGACGACTCTTTTCTCCGTCCAGCCACCCGGAGCCTTTCCTGCCGAATTGCAATGGATGCTTATGAAAAGGTCGGCGCCGGACTGGTTGGCAAAACTTGCCCGGTACCGGTCTCCTTCGTTCTTGGTTGGTTTATTGCCGGGGAAAATATCTGTAGTTCGTGTATAAAGTATTTGAATGCCCGGAATTTCTTTTTGGATCAAGTTGCCTAATTTTTTGCTGATGGCTAAACAAATTTGTGCTTCTGTAGAAACTAAACCTTTCGCCCCCGGGTCTTTACCACCGTGCCCGGCATCAATGATGATGGTTTTAATAACTGGCGCCGGCTTTTCATTGGTAAAAGAATAAACAGGAGTGAACCCTGCAATAAAAAAAAGCAGTACCAAAGTTTTCTTTAGCATATCAGATTTTTGCGGTGGTTTAGCAATCTTCACAAATTGTTTAATTTTCAAAGGGTTATTTTTGTTGCCAGCTTTATGTACGGACTGCACAAATTTAGGCCAAAATACTTCTGTTTCGTGCTTGTTACACTGGCATTTAGCATTGCAATAACGTGGAGGAGTGAGGCCCGGCATATAGCTTACTCTGAAATTTACAGCACTTTAACAACTGACACCGTTCCTCTTCCCCAAAAAAACAGGCTTGTTGAAATTCCAAAAAAAGATTCAGGAACCACTTCGCCAAAAGATTCTGCCAATAGAATTAAACAGGGAGTTATAACCGATACAGCCGCTGGCATTGCAGATACCATAAGAGTTACAGATACCATTCCGCCCAGGCAGCAGGTAGATACATTTTCTTTAAAGCTTTCAAAGGACACATTGGATGCGCCTATCAATTATGAGGCAGAAGACAGTGCCGTGCTTTTGGTAAAAGAAAATAAATTCCTGTTATACGGGAATACAAAAACTACGTATAAAGACATTACGCTTACGGCCCCGAAGGTGGAGATGGACCAGAAAACCAGTATTGCAACCGCCTATAACTCCAGGGATAGTTTAGGAAATGTGATGACCCGGGCACGATTTACCCAGGGAACCGAGCAAAGTTTTGAGAGTGACACCATCGCGTTTAATTTTAAAACACAAAGGGGGCTTACCAAAAATACCTACACCAAGCAACAGGATATGTGGGTGCAGGCCAACCTGATAAAAAAAGTAAATACCAATACTACGTTTGCCAGGCATGTGATTATGACCACCTGCGATTTTGATGAGCCGCATTTTGGTTTTGTAAGCAGCAAAGGAAAATTCATCAACAATAAAATTGCCGTTACCGGTCCCATACATCCCGAGTTTGAAGGCGTGCCGATTCCCATTTATTTGCCTTTTGGGATCTTTCCGCTAAATCCCGGAAGACATTCGGGAATACTGGCACCCACTTTTGAGGTGAATGAACAGTTTGGCATTGGCCTGGTAAACGGCGGGTATTACCATGTACTGAACGATTACCTGGATGTCACCTTCCGGGCAGATATTTATTCGTACGGAGGATGGAGGGCCAATCTTACTCCCACCTACCGCAAACGTTACCGTTACCAGGGTTCTTTCAACCTGAGTATGCAAAACACCAAAATTGCTTTTAAGGGCGATCCGGACTTTCAGCAAACCAGGACTTTTAATATTGCATGGAACCATAGCATGGATGCCAGAGCCAAGCCCGGCACCAATTTCCAGGCCAGTGTAAATGCAGGCTCTACCAAATACAACCAATTTATTCCTAATAACCCAAGGAGAAATGTAAACAACAACCAGGCTTCTTCTATCAGTTATTCAAAAACCTGGTCGGGCAATACACCTCTTAACTTAAGCCTGAACGCCAACCAAAATCAGAACAGTAATACCCGTTTGATGAACATAACCCTGCCGGATGCAGGTTTTACGGTAGCTACTTTTTACCCGTTTCAACGCAAGGAAGTGGCAGGCACTCCTAAATGGTACGAGAAAATAGGCATAGGTTATAACGGTACGGCCCGTAACCAGATCTCTTTTTACGATACGGCAAGAAATACCCTCAGCAGCCTGCTTGATACTTTAGAGTGGGGCGCCCAGCACCGGATTCCCATCAGTTTATCTTTACCTCCATTGGGAAAGTTTATTGTGTCTCCCTCTGTATCTTATGAAGAAACCTGGCTTACACACCGGATAAGGCGCCAGTGGAATTCCGTTTCAAAACAGTGGATACCGTTTCCACCGAAAAAGGTTTTTACACCGACAGGCAAATGAGTTTTGGCATTGGCGTAAATACCAATATATATGGAACACTGAATTTTAAGCATTCGAGGCTGATCGCTATACGCCATGTGGTGAGGCCTACTTTTAGTTTAAACTACAGGCCCAATTTGTCCAGAAATAAATATGATGTTATCCAGGTAGATAACATGGGACGGAAAACTGCTTATTCCCAATTCGACAACAACCAGGTCTTCAGAGGTTATGGTTATGGAAAGTTCGGGGGAATGAGCTTTGGAGTAGATAATAACCTGGAAATGAAATGGCGCAGCAAAAAAGACACAGGTGAGGCGGCTATAAAAAAGATAAGGCTGATTGATGGATTTGGATTTACAAGCGGGTATAATTTTTTACAGGATTCCTTAAAGCTTTCGCCGTTCAATCTTTACCTGCGCAGCACCTTGTTTGAAAAGGTAAGTCTTACCGCACAGGCCCTGCTGGATCCTTACCGGGTGGATAGCACCGGCCGGACGATCAACCGTTATTATTGGAGTGGCGACAGGTTCAAACTGGGAAGGATTACCAGCGGAAGTATTTCCATGTCAACCCAATTTCAAAGCAAACCAAGAGACCCGAAACAGGCGCCAAATCCCAATGCGCATTTAAACAGAAACATTACCGATCCTGCCTTGTTGGGCGATGAACAACGGCTGCAGGATTATATGCAGCGCAACCCGGCCGAGTTTGTTGATTTTAATATCCCCTGGTCTGTAAATCTTTCTTTTTCTTTAAACTTCAGCAAGACATTCAGTCCTGATAAAAAAGATTTTGTAAGTAATGTGTCGTCAAGCGTTTCGTTTAATAATAGCTTCAGCCTGACACCCAAATGGAACTTCAGTACGAACGGGTACTACGACTTCAACACCACCCAACTGACACAGTTCACGATGTCCATTTCCCGCGACATGCACTGCTGGCAAATGTCCATCAACGTAACACCTATTGGCGATTACCGTTACTTTAACATCACCATAAGTCCCAAATCATCCATACTGCAGGACTTAAGAGTGAACCGCACCAGAACCTTTGTTAATTACTGATGCTGCACATAGTAGTTTTTCATTACGTTAAAAACTTCCTCTTTTAATTGTTGCGTGGTTTTACCCGGTGCTGTAACCGGAGGCAAAAAATGCATTTCCACTTTGTGTGGCCAGAAGAAAAAAGTTTTATTTGCGGGCAGCACTTTTTTAGTGTTGAAGATCACGGCAGGGATGATGGATTTTCCTGTTTCAACCGCCAGTTTAAATGCTCCGTCGTGAAAGCGTTGCAATGGTTCGGCCGTTTTATTTCTTGTGCCTTCCGGATAAATACACATGTGCAGGCCCATGTTTAAAACCTCCCGCATTTTTGCAAAACTGGCTCTCCGGCTTTCTTCATTTTTCCGGTCCACCAGCACACTGCCCCGTTTATAGATCATACCGAACAAGGGAATGCGGGACATTTCTACTTTGGCAATGGTTTTATTGGGGCCGGGAATACCCGGACTGGCCAGCGGAACATCCATAAAGGAATTATGGTTGCACACCACAATGTAGGCTTCTCCTTTCTTAAAATTATTTTTTCCTTTAATGATCCGGCGAACACCGGATAGTACAAAAAAGAAGGTCATCCATACATCGAAGATCTTAAACACAAGCACCGTTTTTTTAGGCTCCTTCCACAAGCCAATGATCCATACCGGAATAAAAACGATCAGCAAAGAAGCTGCAAATACAATCAATGCCCACAAGGCAAAGATTCTCCCTAAAATATTTTTTAAAAAATTCATGTGCAATAATTACAAGGCCCAATCAATGGGATCGAGTCCCTGTTTCATTAAATAGGTGTTGGTTTTTGAAAAATGACGGCAGCCAAAAAAACCGTTTTTTGCGGCCAAAGGAGAGGGGTGGGCCGCTTTTAAGATGTGATGTTTTTTGGTGTCGATCAATTCTATTTTCTCCTGTGCAAATTTTCCCCACAAAAGAAAAACAATGTTTTCTTTCAACTCCGAAATAGTGGAAATAACACAATTGGTAAAAAGATGCCAGCCAATTTTGGAATGACTCATGGGTTCACCGGCCCGAACGGTAAGCGAGGCGTTCAGCAATAACACACCCTGCTCTGCCCATTTGGTAAGATCGCCATCCTTGGGAATGGGAACTCCTACATCATCATGCAATTCTTTAAAAATATTAACCAGGGAAGGCGGCTCGGGAACGCCTTTGGGAACCGAAAAGCTTAAGCCCATGGCCTGCTCCGGGTCCGTGGTAGGGGTCTTGCCCCAGCAACACCACTTTCACTTCTTTAAAAGGCGTTTTATCAAAGGCGTTGAAAATTAAAGGACCCGGAGGATAAATGGTTTTGCCCTGGGCCTTTTCCGTTTTAAGGTGTTCAACGATTTGTTTGAAATAGGGTTTTTTAAATTCGTCATCTAGTACTTTCTTCCACGATGCTTCGATCTTAACATTCATCTCGCTGGCTTTTAAAAAGATGAAGGTATTAATAAATAGGATTCCGGCTTTTATTCATCCTCATTTGTACAGGATAATGGCGCCTGGTGGTCTTTTAGTGAAAGATGAAACGGCCCGCAAAAAAAGGAAGTCATAAAATTAAAAAGAGATACACCCGGGCTGCTATGCAAAGGAAAAGACAGCGAGTAAAATTTACCCGGAACCTGCAAATTTTTCGTCGGCATTGTTTAATTATCCTTCAAAAAATTGTCTATCATTTCGGCTCTTTCCTGTTCTTCGCTGAATCTTTTATATTCCAACAAAAAAAGACCTGAAATTATAATAGACAATCCAAAGGCAATTTCCTGTATGCTTGCTGTAAGGTCATTTGCTATTTTTACTAAGTACATAATCGTCTTTACATATAAATAATCAAAAGCTTTGCCAAGGCAATGGGAAGAAGTGGCTGCTTTTTTCAGCAGGCGGATGAATACTCCAGGCTAATAAACAAGGTGAAAATGGAGAGACCCTGGGCCTGTTTAAAAGAAAAAAGCACCAGGTTTGTTTAAATACCTGCCAAGGCCTGTATTTCTTACTAACCCAATGCTTTCCGTTTGATTTGACAGCCATCTTGTTGAAGGACTTCTGCTTGTTCAAATTGGCACTTCTAAGGTAGTTCTGTCCGGCAAGCGGGGCCAAATTTTTGTGCTCTGTTCTTCTGCACCCGTTTTGCACTTTTTAATACACAAATACTGTTTGAAAAAGATTTATCATTTAGGATGATATGCTGAGCTCATCTACAAGTGGTCTCATAAATAGGGTGAGTGGTGTAGTAGTCGAGAAATTGAAACCATCGTGAAACGTGAGACGGAGAGGTGAGACAGCCGCATCCTGTCATCTATCACTTATCTATTTATACCATGAAACTATCCATCACTATGCCACTCACAAAATCCTGATAATGGTTTTTCATCGATTATAAAGCTCCTGCATGCCGTATTTTTGATAATCTTTTAAATTGATAACAAACAATAAAGCGGCCTCAAATTTGTTAAAGAGGTAGAAAAAATTCCTTCTCGATGAGAAAACTCACCCTTGTATTGGTTCTTTTTTTTATGGCACACAGTTCCTTCAGCCAGTTCCGCTTAGGCATTTTTGGAGGACTTTCCAATTACCAGGGCGACCTGACAGACAAGCCTTACAAAAGTCCCAAAACAGCTTTAGGCCTGACAGGCACATTTCCCCTCACGCAAAGATTTAGCATAAGAACCGGTCTTACCTTTGGCAAGGTAGCAGCGGCTGACAGCCTCTCTGGCAAACCAGAACTGAAGGCCCGCAACTTAAGCTTTCAATCGAAGATCACAGAATTTAGTGTGTTGGGTGAGTACAATATTTTCAACCTCGATCAAATCAGGTGGACGCCTTATCTTTTTGTGGGATTAGCCGTTTTTCATTTCGATCCTTATACGTATGATAGTACGGGCATCCAAACATATCTTCAGCCATTAACCACCGAAGGACAAGGACTGCCAGGCTATCCCAATAAACCGTATGCATTAACCCAACTGGCTATTCCTTTTGGCGGCGGTATTAAATATGCCATCAGCGAAAGGGTGCAATTAGGCCTGGAGGTGGGGCTGCGTAAAACATTTACCGATTACCTGGATGATGTAAGCACCAATTATGCTGATCCGGCTGACCTGTTGGCCGGCAATGGACAACGTTCTGTTGATCTTTCCTACAGAGGCGATGAGGTTGGCTTTCCCAATTATCCTGTTAAGGGATTTACCAGGGGCAATCCAAAATCAAAAGACTACTACTATTTCACGGGCCTGCATCTTTCTTTTGCTTTGGGAAGCGGTGAGGGGAGAGGCTCTGGCGGAAAAGGCTATGGTTGTCCCAAAGTATTTTAAGATCATTACACGAATTTTAATCACGAATTGCACGAATTTTTGTACCTGCAAAGTACCGTATATATAAGGAAGCGTAATTCGTGTAATTCGTATGAATTCGTGTAATCTTCTAACTACTTTTGCAGCCGCATGGCATACAAGAATCAACAACAGTTTATTGACGTATTGGAAAGAGCCGGAGAGCTGGTTCGCATTAAAGAGTACGTTGATCCTAAATTAGAAATAGCAGAAATCACAGACCGCATCAGTAAAACGCCGGGTGGCGGCAAGGCGCTGCTGTTTGAAAATACAGGGTATGATTTCCCGGTGCTGATGAATGCTTATGGCAGCGAAAAACGTATGTGCCTGGCTCTGGGTGTAAATCATTTGGATGATGTGGCCAAAGAAATAGAAACGCTTTTTCATTTATTGGCTTCGCCAAAAGAAAGCATCCTTGACAAATTAAAACTGCTGCCCAAACTGGGCCAGTTTGCCAGCTGGATGCCCAAAGTAAAAAGCGGAAGAGGAGAGTGCCAGCAAATTGTTTGGCAGGGTGCAGATGCAAGTATTGAAAAGCTTCCCGTGATCACCTGCTGGCCAAAAGATGGCGGCCCCTTTGTTACGCTTCCCATCATTCATACCAAAGATCCCAATACGGGCTCACGCAATGTAGGTATGTACCGCATGCAGGTGTTTGGTCCGCAACTAACCGGTATGCACTGGCACAAGCATAAGGTTTCTGCCAAACATTTTAATGAATATAAAAAGCTGGGTAAAAGAATGCCGGTAGCTGTAGCCCTTGGCGGCGATCCTGTGTATGCGTATTCAGCCACGGCGCCATTGCCGGAGAATGTAGATGAATACATGCTGGCCGGTTTTCTTCGCAAGAAGAAAGTAGAGCTGGTAAAATGTATTACACAGCCCGATGTGGAAGTGCCTGCCGATGCCGATTTTATTATTGAAGGGTATGTTGATCCGGCGGATGAACTGATCTGGGAAGGTCCTTTTGGCGATCATACCGGTTATTATTCATTGCCCGACTGGTATCCGCGTTTTCATATCACTTGTATCACACACAAACAAAATCCTGTGTACCCGGCCACTATTGTTGGCATACCGCCACAGGAAGATGCCTGGCTGGGTAAGGCCACCGAACGGATTTTCCTGGCGCCTATGAAAATGACCATGGTGCCGGAAATTATTGATATGGATATGCCGGTGGAAGGTGTGTTTCATAACCTGGTCATTGCCCAGATCAAAAAAGAATATGCAGGGCAGGGGCAAAAAGTAATGAATGCCATGTGGGGCGCCGGGCAAATGATGTTCAATAAAATCCTGGTGCTGGCAGATGAGCATGTGAAGATCCAGAACTACGAACAACTGGCGCAATATGTATTCAAAAACCTAAACCCCGCATTGGATATTTATTTTTCGCAGGGGCCGATGGATGTGCTGGACCATAGCTGCAGCAAATTAGGCTTTGGCGGAAAGATGTGTATTGATGGAACGGCAAAGTTTGAAGAAGAAAGGGATGAGAATAGTGAATGGTCAATAGTGAATGGTGAATGGACAGAAAGTTTTAAGAGTCGTTTTCCTGAAATTCATTCGGTCAACACTTCACTGCTTCAAAAAGACATTCCTGTGTTGATTGTTTCGGTGAAGAAAGCCAGGAAAGGACATGTTCGTGAATTGCACCAGCAAATTTGTGAAGCCAAAGAAACGGAAGGCGTGAAGCTGATTCTGTATGTAGAACATACGGTTGATGCCAATGACCTGACAGTGGCGCTTTGGCGGTTTTGCAATAATCTGGATCCTAAACGGGATAGCATTTTAGTACAGCGGCCTTCTAAAATTCATGCAGATAAAACCTTTGCCTGCCTGGGACTGGATGGCACCATCAAAACAAAAGAGTTTGATAATTTTCAAAGAGACTGGCCCAATATCATTGTATCGGATGATGCTACTATAAAATCTGTTGATGAAAAATGGAGACACGGTTGGGCTTAGGTAAATTCATTTCTTCACCCTCATTAAAATTTAAAGACCAGATGTATGGGGAAGAAGCAGTGGCGAAGGGGTAAGCATTTCATTACATGCAAAACAAGAGTATTCATATTTTAATGACCGGCGCCGGTGCACCGGGAGCTCCGGGAATTATTCAATGCCTGTTGAAGGATCCATCCATAAAGCTAACGGTGGCTGATGCCGATGAAAATGCAACCGGCAGATGGCTGCACCATGATTTTGTTCAAATACCAAAGGCGGACGATGAAAATTTTGCAGAAGAAGTGCTGAACCTTTGCCGGCAAAGAAATATTGAAGTGGTTCTTCCTTTAGTAACAAAAGAATTATTCCCTTTTTCTGCTAATAAACAATTGTTTGAGAACGCAGGCATCCGTGTTTTGGTTTCACCGGCACCGGCCATCCGCATTGCCAACAACAAATCGGCCTGCTATCAATTTTTACAGGAAAAAGGCATTGCTGTTCCACAATTTCATGTTGTAAAAACAACGGAAGAATTTATTCACGCAGCTTTTGAATTAGGCCATCCGCAAAAATCATTTTGTTTTAAACCTTCTGTTTCCAACGGCAGCAGGGGTTTCAGAATCGTATCGGATTCGATCAATGAAACAGAACAACTCTTTAACTGCAAACCGTACAATGTTTATATCACCTATGCTCATGCCTTAAAAATTTTATCCTCCCAGGCCTTTCCTGAATTATTGGTTACGGAATATTTACCCGGGGATGAATATTCAGTTGATTGCCTGGCCCATAACGGGAAAGCGGTGATGATTGTGCCCCGTCTTCGCAAAAAAATGATCAATGGCATTAGTGTACAGGGAGAATTTGTAAAGGATGAAACGATACAAGCCTATTGTTCAAAAATAATAGAAGCCATTGGGCTGCACGGCAATATTGGCATACAGGTAAAAAAATCAGAAACCGGCGAACCGTTCTTACTGGAGATCAACCCAAGAGTGCAGGGAACCATTGTGGCTGGTTTAGGTGCTGGCATTAACCTGCCTTTACTGGCCGTTAAACAGGAATTGGGTGTTCCCATTGATCCGTCCGAACGGCAAGTGAAATGGGGAACCCGGTTCTCCCGCTACTGGACAGAAGTTTATTATTAATGGCTGTTAAAGTCTGTTCAACAGGAATTTTAATTGAATTGAAAACGTAAATTGCCTTCATGATTACCGGTCATGAATTTTGGCTATCCCGTTAAGCAACGGAAGCTTGTCCCGGTAAGCTATCAATCATATTTCAAACAACTACATACTCTGATGAAAAGAACTTTATGGCTCGGTTTTTTTGCGGTCGTTGGCCTTTTAACCTATGGCCAGGCGCCTCAAAAAACAGCTGCTGTCAACAATACCCTGCTTTGGCGCATCTCCGGCAAAAACCTCGCTAAGCCTTCTTATTTATTTGGCACCATGCACATGCTTTGTGCCGATGATATTCAACTAAGCGATAGCCTTGTCAATGCTATTGAAAACGCCGACAACGTGTACCTGGAGCTGGACATGGACAATCTTTTTGAAATGATGAGTGCCATGACCAAAATGAAAATGCGCAACGATACCACGCTGGCCGACCTGCTCACCAAAAGCTGAATATGAAAAAGTAAAAACCTATTTCAAGGCCAATAATAACCTGCTTCCTTTTTCCATGCTGGAAACATTTAAGCCGCTGTTAGCGGCGTCCATGATCATGGAGCAACAGGCCGGTAAATGTGATAACATGATCTCCATGGAACAATTGATCATGCAGGAATCAAAAAAAAGCGGTGTCAGCATCAAAGGCATGGAAACCATGGAATACCAGATGAGTATTTTTGATAGCATTCCTTACGGGTTCCAGGCAAAGCAGCTGGTAAAAATGATAGAAGACGGAAAGAGTGATGACTCGGAGATGAAGCAAATGACGGATGCCTACCGTAACCAGCAGCTGGATAAAATGGAGGAAATGACCAAAAAAGAAGATGTAGGCATTCTTAATTTTACGGATCTTCTTCTTTATAATCGTAATGCAAACTGGGCAAAAAAACTGGAAGGCCTGATGACTGATAAATCTTTAGTGGTGGCCGTAGGAGCAGGACATTTACCGGGAGAAAGAGGCGTGATCAATCTTCTGCGCAAAGCAGGCTATAAAGTAGAGCCGGTAAAAAACAATATGATCAAAAAGAAAACAAAAGAAATTTAGCAGGAAGAGGCAGGAAAAAGAAGTCAAAAGTCAAAATTCAAAAGTAAAAACAAGGTAGCAGCTACCCGGCTCTCTTTACTTTTTGAATTTTGACTTTTGAATTTAATTTTAGAACTGCTCTAAACCAGAGAAGAAAAAGTCACCTTCGATCTTTGCATTCTCATCGCTGTCGCTGCCGTGCACGGCGTTTTCTCCAAGGGAAGTTGCAAATAATTTACGGATCGTTCCTTCATCGGCCTTTGCCGGGTCGGTAGCGCCAATCAGTGTTCTGAAATCAGCTACGGCATTGCTTTTTTCCAGGATGGCCGCAATGATCACACCGCTGCTCATAAACTCCACCAGTTCACCATAGAAAGGCCTTTCTTTATGAACGGCATAAAATTCACCGGCTTTTCCCTTTGTCAATTGTGTTTGTTTCAAAGCCACAATACGGAAACCCGCTTTAATGATCTTATCTAAAATAGCCCCTGCATGGCCGTTCTTCATGGCATCGGGCTTAATCATGGTAAATGTTCTGTTGCTCATTATTCTTATTTTTCAAATTTGGCCGCAAAGATAAGCTGAACAACAACATTTATTAAAATGAAAATGGAGTACTCTTCTTTTTAACGTAACCGGAAGGAAGCTCATCTTAGGCCACTGTTGGAACGGTTTTTTTAGTGTTCCGGGTTCAACCCTTTCTATGTTTACACTTGGAATTAATGCAGCGTTTCACGACTCCTCGGCCTGCATCATCAATAATGGAAAACTTATTGCAGCAGCGGAAGAAGAACGTTTTACCCAAATAAAACATGGCAAGCGGCCTATTCCTTTCTCGGCCTATGAACTTCCTTTTCATGCCATTCATTATTGCCTTGAAATGGCCGGCATACACCTCAACGAGGTAGATCATGTGGCTTATTCTTTCGATCCTTATTTGTTATTGGGGGAGGAAAAAGGAAAACCAAAAATTGAAATCCCGCTGGAACCCGGCATGGAAACCGGGCCTTCTAAATGGACATCCCCCTGGGATCCTTTGTTTTTGTCCTCTATTGTGAATGCCCCCGCACAATTGGTTGACGGCTATCCGCATCATTTACAAAAACGCTTTAAAGGAACCCGGCATAATCAACTGCAATGGCATTTTGTGGAACACCATATTGCTCATGCCGCCAGTGCCTATTATCCTTCGCCCTTCAAAAGCGCTGCCGTGCTTACTTTGGATGGCCGCGGCGAAGTGGCAACCACTACTTACAATATTGGAAAGGGAAATGAACTCATCCGCATTGGACAGGTGAATATGCCGCATTCCCTGGGCTTGCTCTATGAAAGAGTGACCTCTTATTTAGGCTTTCTGCATTCCTCTGATGAATATAAAGTCATGGCCCTGGCCTCATACGGGAAACCTGTTTTTATAAATGATTTCAGAGAAATGATTCATGTGGAAGCAAATGGTCAGTACACCATAGATAACGAACGTCTGGAAGAACGCTTTGGCCCCTGCACGGTTAAAAAATGATCCGTTCACCCAACATCATTTCAACATTGCCCATTCGCTGCAATATGTGCTGGAAGAAGTGGTGCTGGAGTTAGTGCATTGGTTGCACCGGCAAACAGGAGAGGAGAACTTGTGCATGGCCGGCGGTGTGGCCCTGAACTGCGTGTTAAATGCCCGCATCCGTGACAAGGGACCTTTTAAAAATATATGGGTACAGCCCGCATCCGGAGACGCCGGCACCTCGCTGGGCGCCGCCATCTGGACCGATTTACAGGAGCAAAAAACAGCCGGCCAAAATTATGAAATGCAGCATGCCTACTGGGGGCCCGGATACAGTGATGAAGAAATTGAAAAATTTCTGCAATGGGCAAAACTGCCTTACCGGAAACTGAAAAATATTGCGGAAGAAACAGCAGACATCCTGCTGCAGGATAAGATCATTGGATGGTTCCAGGGAAGAATGGAGTTTGGTCCCAGGGCGTTGGGCAGCCGTTCCATTTTAGCTTCTCCCATCAACGCTTCCATGCAGTCAAGATTAAATGAAGTAAAAGACCGGGAGGACTTTCGCCCGGTGGCGCCGGTGGTGCTTGAAGAAGATGCGCCGGAGTGGTTTGAAAATGCAGACTATTCCCCGTTCATGTTGTTTGTGCACCAGGTAAAAGAAGAAAAGGCAGCTAAAATTCCGGCGGTGCGGCACATAGACGGCACGGCACGAATTCAAACCGTGAACAAACAACAGCACGAAAAATATTACGACCTGCTGAAAGCCTTCAAACAAAAAACCGGCGTGCCGGTGTTGGTCAATACGTCGTTTAATACCTTAGGAAAGCCGATTGTGTGTACCCCCAGAGATGCGGTGGAATGCTTTTGGTCATCGCCATTCGATGCCTTGGTTATGGGCTCGTATCTAATTGAAAAAAATCAGGTTCAATAATGCAATAAATTTTTTATGAAGCAAACTGAATTACTACTATCAGCAATGGTTGCGTCGCACTCTTGTACGTCTGGTAATTCTTTGCGGCACTATGAACATCATGGCAAACTTATTGAAGACCTCGGAGGTTTTTAAAACCTCCGAGGTCTTTTTTCAAGCCTGTCCGTTTCACTTAAATGACCTATAACGGTGATCGCTAAATGAAAACCATGTGTAAGATCTCTGTCGTCATACCAACGTTCCGGCGTCCGCAGTTGCTGCAAAACTGTTTGGCTTCACTTATGAAGCAAAACTTCCCCAAAACAGATTTTGAAGTGATTGTGGTAAGTGATGGCCCCGATGAGATGACCAGGCAACATCGTGTCAGGCATTTTCTTTTATAGACAACCAGTTTATTTACCTGCAAATGCCCCAAAAAAAAGGTCCGGCGGCTGCACGCAATTTTGGCTGGCGCAGGGCTAACGGCGTATTGATCGCTTTTACCGATGACGATACCCTGCCCGATACCGATTGGCTGAAGAACCTATGGAAAGCCTACAAGGGAGAAAAAGAAATTGCGTTTACCGGGAAAATAAAAGTACCGCTCTCTCATTCACCCACCGACTACGAAAAAAATACGGCAGGCCTGGAAACTGCAGCATTTGTTACCGCTAATTGTTGCTGTACCAAAGCGGCACTCCAAAAAGTGGAGGGCTTTGATGAACGCTTTTCTATGGCCTGGCGGGAAGACAGCGATCTTGAATTCAAGCTCCTGCTTCATAAGATTCCCATTGTTCGTGTGGCGGATGCGTTGGTGGTTCACCCCGTGCGGCAGGCGCCCTGGGGCATTAGCCTGAAAGAACAAAAAAAAGGAATGTTCAATGCCCTGCTTTTTAAAAAACATCCGGGGCTTTACCGGGAAAAAATTCAACCAGGGCCTCTATGGAATTATTATGTAATGGTGGGTTCGTTTTTATTGTTGTTGATAGGAATAGTCACAAAAATGCAATGGCTTTTCCTAATTGCGTGTAGTTGCTGGCTGGTGCTGCTGGTAAACTTTATTGGCAAACGGTTGAAGCATACCTCTAAAAACTTTTCGCATGTTATGGAAATGATCGTAACGTCGGTATGCATCCCTTTTATTTCTGTTTACTGGCAACTATACGGCGCCTGGAGATACAGGGTGGTTTTCTTTTAATCAAAAATTGCAGTGATGAAAATTCCGGAGCATAAAATAAAAAAGATAGCTGTTTTCAGAGCCTTGCAATTAGGAGATATGTTATGTGCTATTCCTGCCCTACGAGCTCTTCATCATGCTTATCCCAACGCTTCCGTTACGTTGCTGGGATTGCCCTGGGCACAAGCCCTGATAGAAAGGTTTCCACATTATATTCATTCGTTCAAACATTTTCCGGGTTATCCCGGCTTGCCTGAACAAAAGCTAAACGTAAGATCGTTTACACCATTTTTAAAGGAAGTGCAACAGGAGCACTATGACCTTGTTTTACAAATGCAGGGCAATGGTTCCATTGTAAATCCCATGGTTGAATTATTAGGCGGAAAATACACAGCAGGCTTTTGCCTGAAAGACGATTATTGCCCTGATAAAAATTTGTTCCTGGAATATCCAACCGGCATCCATGAAATTGAACGGCATCTGCAATTAATGAATCACCTTGGAATTACATCCTGCGGCGTTGATCTTGAATTTCCACTGTACAAAAAAGATCAGGAAGAGTATGACCGCTTAGCTTTTCCTATTCAGCCACAGGAATATGTTTGTGTGCATCCGGGTTCAAGAGGCGCCTGGCGGCAATGGCCAGCTGATTATTTTGCAGCCCTCGCTGAATACTGTTCTGAACAGGGATTACAAATTGTACTCACGGGCACTAAAGATGAAATGGATATTGTTACTGAAGTGGCTAAAAAGCTAAAAACAGCAGCTGTCATGGCAGCGGGCAAAACCAGCATCGGTGCCGCTGGTGTTTTGATCAAAAATGCTTTGCTGCTTATTTCCAACTGTACCGGTGTTTCGCATATGGCTGCCGCATTTGAAACACCCAGCCTTGTGATCAGTATGGATGGGGAACCGGAAAGATGGGGCCCTTTGAACAAACAATTGCACCGGACCATTGATTGGAAAAACAATCCTGACTTTGAAATAGTGTTGACAGAATTAAAGGACCTTCTCAGCACTTCTTTGCAATGGAATCATCTCCGGGATAAAGTTGTCCCCATCGCCAAAGAGCAGATCCCGGATGGCTTGTAAAATATCTTCAGGCGTAACCATTGGTACGTTTTTAAGATGAAATTTTTCATGCACATATCGTATCACTTCATTACGGCTTTTTAGTGCTTCCGGAATATCATAGAGCAATACCTTGCCTGTTGCCATCCACGGAGAATGTTGCGGATTGCTTAACGCATACAGTACAATAACAGGTGTTTCCACTGCCGCTGCCATATGGATAGTGCTGGTATTGACCGATACCACCAGCGGAGCCTTTTTAATAAGTGTAATGAATTCTTCCAGCGACAATAAACCTGCTGCATTAAAAGCGTTTTTACCTATAGCCTTCCTGCAAGTGTTGCAGTGTTGTTCTTTTCCGTATAGTTGCCTGTAAGAATAATTTGATGTCCCAGTCTCCTGTACAATTTTTCGTCCTGTTTCTATCCATAAGGCCTGGGGATATTCCCGTTTTTTTTCGCTAACACCTGCATGTGCAATAAGCCAGGGTTTTTGCAGATCCACACCAATGCCTGCTAACTTTTTTACAACACCGGGCCATACATTATGGCGCAGCTGCAAATGCAATTTTTTGTTTTGTGTAACGGCGCCCACCGATTCCACCAATTGCAGGTCTCTTTGCACCTGGTGTTGCACAAAACAATAGGGTTCTTTGTCGGGGATCCAGTGCGTTAATAAATGGTAAGGATTCTCGCGGCAGTAAGCCAGTCTTTTGGGAATGCCGGCAAGATAAGCCAGCATGGCTGATGGCAAAGGGTTTTGACTGTACACGGTGAAAATCACGGCTGCATCAAACCGGCGGTTTTTCACTTCATCAATTACGGTATAAAAGCTTTCCACATCACTTATTTCATTTGCTTTTATCCAGGGCGCATTCCATTGAATAATATCATCAACCTCAGGTAAAAAAGGAACGATGCCGGCAGCCATAGAAGAGGTAAGAAGTGTGATGGTGCAACCAAATGTTTCTTTTAATGCCCGCATGGCCGGCGCCGACATGATCAAATCGCCCATATTATCCGGACGAATGCACAAAATATTTTTACAACCTGTCCACTCTTTCATGAAGAACTGTTTTTTCAGAATTTTCCTTGATTACTAAAGCGGCCTTATATAAATCCGGTGTGGTAAAATGTGGCGTCCTCCATTCATTGATTATCCATTCCGTTTCGTTGCCGTTATCAATTAAGATCGTGCGGCAGCCGGCTCTTTTTCCGGCTTCCACATCATTTAAAATATCACCGATCATCCATGATTGGGAAAGATCAATATTTAATTTCTCTGCGGCTGTGAAGAGGAGCCCAGGTAAAGGTTTCCGGCAATCACAATCCATGGCATATGGATCAATCTTTCCTTCAGGATGGTGAGGGCAATAATAATAACCATCTATTGATACTTGATGTTGCTGAAGCAGGTCTGAGATTTTTTGCCATACTTTATCCAGCTCCGCTTCCGTAAAATAGCCTCTGGCAATACCCGATTGATTGGAAACAACAACCAGCAAAAATCCCTGCTCTTTCAATAGTTTCAACCCTTTGATGGTTTCGCTTTCTATTTGAATCAAATCAACATTTACATTGTATGGAATATCCGGGATGAGGGTGCCGTCTTTATCAAGAAATACTGCTTTATGTTGGTGATGAGCAATCATAAAAATTAAAACTCTGTTACACATTTAAATTCATTTACAGTTTAATCTCTACAACTTAAACGCCGGCGCTGAACGACTACCTGGTTTTTCCTAACCGGATATCCATGGGCTTTAAGCGAAATACAGGGGTCTTTTGTCTGGCTGCGTTTGTTTTACAGGCACATTTTTCAATCACGTTTTCATAAACTTTCGCAATGGAACCAGCCACCCTGGCCCAGGTAAATAAATGGTGTACCCGTTTTAGTGCGTTGGCCTGCATTCTTTTTATGAGCAACGGATCGGATAACAAACGATTGATTGTTGTGGCTAATGCCTGCGGATCTTTAGGCGGAATTAAATAACCGGTTTTGCCTTCTTTTACACTGTATTTTATGCCACCCACATTGGCGCCTATCACCGGTGTGCCGCAAGCCATCGCCTCCAGGGGCGTAATGCCGAACGGTTCATACCAGGGCGTAGTGATAAAAATATCAGCTGCAGAATAATAGTATTTTAAGACATTTCTGTTTCTGCGCCCGGTAAATGTTACCTGCGCTGACACACCTTGTTCCTCCGCCAATTTTTGAAGTCTTTTTATTTCGGGACAAGATTCGGGATCCGGTTTCTCTGTTTCTCCGCCAACGATCAACAGTCTTGTTGGTTGGCTGGTATTTTTTAAAAGAGCCAGTGCCCTTATCACATTATCAACGCCTTTCCGCGGCACCATTCTTCCCAATTGCAAAAGAATATTTTCCTGTTGGTCCAATCCCAAAAATGACCGGGCAAAAGAACGGTTGACAGGATAAAATTCGGAAGGGCAGAAGCCACAGGGAACAATGGCGATCTTTGCCGCATCGATATGATATAGATGAACGAGGTCTTCTTTATCCTGCGGACATTCGGCTATGATATAGTCGGCTCTTTCTGCTGTTTCCTGTTCAATACTTAACCGCTCAAAAGGAAATTTGTCCTGCTCTTTTTGATGCATACGCCGAACCTCGCCCAGGGCGTGATAGGTAACTACGTAGGGCAGATCCGTGATTTCTTTTAATTCCATGGCTACCAGCGCCGACATGAAGAAATTAGCATGTGCCAGGTCATAGACAATATCTTCCTGCTCTATAAACTGCATCATATTCTTCCTGAATTCGGTCATGTAAGGCAGCAAATCTTCTTTCTGAATGTATTTTACGGGCCCTGCCTTAACATGGATCACTCTTATGTTTGGCATCCAGTTCATCACCTGAGGCACCGCTGCGTCTTCCCATCGTGTAAATACATCTATATCGTAACCAATTTTGGAAAGATACCGGGCCAATTCAGCCACATATACATTTTGTCCGCCTGCGTCAACGCCGCCTAACACTGCCAGAGGAGAGGCATGCTCACTGATAAATGCTATTTTCTTTCTCATGTATTGTGGTTTAGGGTTAACGATTGTTATGCACTCACGTTAGGGGTACTTATTTCCTTTATGCCCTGCACCTGTTTCTGTATAGTCCGCTCAAATAGCTCCTTCCATTCTTTAGTAAACCGGTGAATATTAAATCGCTCTATGGCTGTTTTTTTTCCTTCACCACCTAACTGCTTAGCCAGGTTTTTATCTTTTAATAACAATTTCATTTTAGCTATGAGGTAATTGAGGTCGGTATGTATGTATCCGGATTTTTCATTTTTTATCACTGACGAGAGCTCTGTTGTTGCCATACCTACTACAGGAATGCCTACCATCATGGCTTCTAAAATGGCAAGGCCCAGGCTTGTCCAGCGAATGGGATTAAAAAAGAAACGATACCTGCTTACAAACTCCGGCAGGTCAGGATGTAAGACTTCTCCCAGTCCCAGTGAACCCGTACCCATACCTACCAGGTCCAGGGGCACATGTTTTCTTACTTCAAGAAAAAGATCCAGTCCCAGCAGCCGTCCCCGCGAGGGAAGATTATTGATGACTACAATTCCTTTTTCCAGCTCGCCGCTATAACTAACCTGTGGCTGCATTACGCCATGCTCAATTACAGTGGTGTTTACATCGCCATTGTCCCACATCAATTGGTTAAAATGCGTAACGTGAACAAAGGTGACTTCACTGTCCTGCATAATGTGTTTCGTGTCTGTAGGATGTTGCCGCGGCGGATCATGTTCCAAATAAATGCGTGGTAACTTTCGTTGCTCTTCAGAAAGAATTTGATGCTGATCAACTAAATAATTCTGAGCAGTTTGAAAAAGGATGCAATCAAACGTTTGATGTCTTACTTCATCAACGGGCACTTCAATAACATTCTTCCCAAAGGGAAATGTAAGGCCCCGGCCATAGTAGCCTTCCTCTGATCTTGTTGGGGTTACAGGAATATAAATTTCATAATCACCCTGGGAGAGAAAAAAAAGATAGGTTCCATGAATATGCCATGTAAAAATCTTCATACGAATAACAATGAGTGAGTGAACAACCAAGAAGCGCACCAAGGCGATAGAAGCGTTGATACTGTTGGTTTTGCGCAGAAAAACTCGGCCGTTCCTAAGAGACCAAAAAGAGAAAATACTTCTACAAGTGTATAAGTCTCATTTTTAAAACGGAAGTATGTAAAAAGTCACATCTGTTGGGCTAACACTTAAGGAAACGTAAGGTATATCGGGTGTGCAAAAGATCGGGAAGTATTTGTACAGGATTCATTTCTATTTTTTTATATTCCTAAATTCGGCGACCGGCCTCTTAGTATCGACAAGAAGTTTTCTATTGCATTTTCCCGTTTTTAATTTTGTGCTTCAAAGCTGGTTCACTCTTTCTATCATTTATTCGATACGTTTAAAAATCCATTCATAAGACGGCAGAACAATTGAGCAGGGAGTTTGCTTTCAGCCTGCTAACCATAAAAACATTCCAATTTTACTATGAACCTGAAACCATCGGAATCCCTTTCGCATAGAGAAGTTACAAAGGGACTGAATCTTGTCATCAAAGACGGCCTTGCGGCGGAAGCCATGACGGCACTTACCGGGGGAACTTTTTTAGTGGCCATGGCCTTGCAATTAGGCGCCTCCAACTTTCAAATAGGTTTGTTGGCGGCCCTGCCAACGCTCACCAACGTATTTCAATTGCTGGCCATCTGGCTGGTGCAGAAATACAATAACAGAAGAATCAGTTTCCGTAGTCTGTAACGGCTTTGCCCGTTTCCCCTTATTAATTATCGGCTTGCTGCCTTTTTTATTCACCACCGGTACCAGCATACAGGTGCTAATTTTTCTTTTATTCTTTCACTACTTTCTGGGTTCTGTAGCCGGCGCCAGCTGGAACTCGTGGATGAAGGATCTTGTGCCTGAAAATAAGCTGGGAACTTATTTTTCTCACCGCAGCCGCTTAACACAAACCCTGAACGTGGTGCTTAGTTTAGTGTTGGCGCTTGCTTTGGATTATGTAAAAGAAGTGGCACCGGAAAAAGAATTGATCGCCTATTCTATCATGTTTATTGCCGGTGGCGCTTTGGGCCTGCTGGGCACGTACATACTTTCCCGCACACCCGAGCCAAGGTCATACCTGGCAAAGGAAAATTTGCTGAAGCTTTTTAGCCGGCCATTAAAGGACCGGAACTTTAGAAACCTTTTGATTTTTAATTCCTTTTGGTCGTTTGCCCTCAATCTTGCCACACCGTTTTTCACTGTGTATATGATGAAGATCATCGGCCTGCCCTTATCTTATATAATTGGCTTTGGAATTTTAAGCCAGGTGGCTGGAATTTTTGCTATTAAAGTTTGGGGCCAGCATTCCGACCGGTACAGCAATAAAACCATCATCCGTATTACAGCGCCGGTTTACATTGCCTGTATTCTTGCCTGGTCCTTTGTTACCATGCCTTCATCGCAGCTTACCACTCTTTTATTGATCGGTCTCATTAATATTTTAAGTGGTATTTCTATATCCGGAATCAACCTTGCCCTTGGTAATATAGGTATGAAACTGGCCCCGAAAGACGAAGCCATTGTTTACCTGTCTGCACGGAATATGATCGTGGCGTTCGTTTCGGCCCTGGGACCTTTGATGGGCGGCTGGCTGGCCGACTTTTTCTCTGCCCGCAGCTTTGTATGGGATATACAATGGCACGGCCCGAATGGCGTATCTGTTTTTCATCTTTTGGAATTACATAACTGGAGTTTTTTATTCATAATTGGAGGCGTATTGGCCATTGCCGCATTAAAAACATTAAAGAAAGTAAAAGAGGAAGGCGAAGTAGAAAAACTGGTGGCGGTAGCCGAAATAAGGGTAGATTTTAAAAACAGGTTGAAAGAGAGGATCACAAGGCAATCCATCGTGTCGTTGTTATTATTACCCGTTACCTACCCGGTGGCCTTAAAGAAAAGAGTAGTCACCCGCATTGAAAGAAGAGTTGTGAATCTTAGAAAATGGAACGAGGCCATAGCAGAAAAAAGAAGGGCATAAGCCAGGTTTAATGATCCTTAGGTTTCGTTGGCCTTTAGCAATGCTGTTATGTCTTTAAAAAGGCCCCGGCCGATATATTAGCCCAAAGAATACTATCTCTGACTTCAAAAACTCAAAACAACAAACTTTGCGCTACTTTTGCCGCTCTTTATGCAGCCGATACAGGAAATCTACAAACAATTAGAAGAAAGGAAAAAGATCGTCATTACCATGCATCAAAAACCGGATGCTGATGCCATGGGTTCGGCTTTGGCCTTATTTCATTTTTTACGGCAGTTTGGACATGAGATAACTGTTATTTCTCCCACCAATTGGGCCCGTTGGCTAAACTGGATGGACGGCGTTGACGACGTGATCGATTATGAACTGAACAAAGCAGCGGCAGATAAAATTCTGGATGGGACGGACTGGCTGTTTTGCCTTGATCATAATCATTTTAGCCGCGCCAAGCGGATGGCTCCTAAACTGGCCTCTATCCAATGCATTAAGGTTTTGATTGACCATCACCAGGAGCCGGATGCAGCGTCTTTTGATTATGGGATCTCCAACACCGGAAAAAGCTCCACCTGCGAAATGATCTACGATCTGATTGTGAATTCGGGGCATCGCGACAAGATCACCAAAACCATTTCGGAATGTTTGTATGCAGGCGTTGTGGCGGATACAGGTTCTTTCCGTTTTTCATCCACCACGGCTAATGTGCACCACATGGTAGCAGCGTTGAAGGAGCATGGCCTGGAGCACACAAAAGTGCATGAGGCTTTGTATGATAATTTCCTGGAGAACCGCTTACGGTTCTTAGGCCATGTGCTATCCAACCGCATGGAGATTTTTTACGAGCTTAACACGGCCCTCATTTATATTTCGAAAATAGAATTATTAAAATACGAGATCAAAACCGGGGATACAGAAGGCCTGGTGAATTATCCGCTCTCCATACAAGGCATAAAATTGGTGGGCTGTGTGATTGACCGGGACGAGGAAAGGAAATGGTCGTTCCGCAGCAAAGGCTCTTTTGATTGCAATACGTTTGCCCGGAAATATTTTAACGGCGGCGGGCATTTTAACGCTTCGGGCGGAAATGATTCGGCTTCCCTGCAGGAAACCGTTCAAAAGTTTAAAAAGGCCATCAACGAAAACAGTTCTCTATTACAATAAATAAACAACTCAAATGCAAATTTTAAAAAACGTTCTTAGTGTTGTTGTTGCGGCTGCTGCACTTACAGCCTGTAACAATGTTGATTTCAAAAAAACAAAGGCTGGTGTTCCTTATAAAGTTTTCAGCACTGGTAAAGGCGATTCCATCCGCCAGAATTATATCGTAAAATTTGAAGTGATCCGCAAAACAAAGGACTCTGTTTTATTTAGTTCCTACGAACAAAAAATGCCTCAGTATCTGCAGGTACAACCCCCTCCTGAGCAATTTAGCTATAGCGATATTGGCGGAAACCTGATGGAGATTTTTGCCAAAACAAAAAAAGGCGACAGCATTTATATAACTGAATCTGCGGATTCGCTGTTAAAACAAAATCCTCAGCTGGCCACCCAAAGTCCTTTAAAAAAAGGCGACCAGATCATTACCACTATCAAAATCCTTGAAGTGTACAAAACGCCCGAGGAGGCACAAGCTGCCGTTACCAAAGATCGTGTGGCCAATGCAGGTCATATGGATAAAGAGAACCTGGAGCAATTTAAAAAAGACACGGCCGCACAAGCACAGGTAACGAAGGACAATAAGATCATTGAAGATTATTTAGCCAAGAATAATATACAGGCACAAAAAACAGATTGGGGTGTGTATGTACAAATGCTTACTCCCGGACAAGGTCCAAAGCCAACCGCTGGCCAGTTTGCTTCTGTACGTTATAAAGGAAGCAATTTAAAGGGCCAGGAATTTGACTCCGGAGTGTATCCTATACAAATAGGCATGGGTGGTTCCATTAAAGGATTTGAAGAAGGCGTGAAGCAATTATCAAAAGGAGGAAAGGCCAGAATATTTATTCCGTCGATGCTGGGTTACGGACCAAGAGGAAGTGCTCCCAAGATTGCGCCCAATGAAAATTTAATTTTTGAAATGGAATTATTGGATATCAGCGATACACCACCTGCTTCTGAACAAGGTGTTAATGTTGATACAACGGCACCAAGAAGATAATTGTATCAAATAATTTCCGAACTTTACAGCCCATCCCCGGATGGGCTTTTTTCATAGATTGAAAAACTTGTTTTGATGTCCCGTTTTTAGTCCAAACATCCTCTTAATCTGTGATCCTTTTTAAACTCGTACCACCCGTACTTTCTCAACCAGCTGCATCCAATATTCCTGTAAAAACTTCACCATCTTGCACAATACATCATTGTCTGTTTGAGTGGATTGAAAAGAGCAGTGTAACGCTGCTCTTTTTATTTGTCGTATTCGTTCAACAGCGTTATGGCCTGCATGGCTTCCTTTACATCGTGCACCCGCAATATATTGGCTCCGTTCAATAACGCGATGGTATTCACAACTGTTGTTCCGTTGAGTGCTTCTTCGGCGGTTATTTGCAAGGTCTTATAAATTGTTCCTTTGCGCGACAAGCCTACCAATAATGGTTTTTGAAGTTGTTGAAAATAGGAAAGCTCTTTCAGCAACCGGAAATTATGTTGTATGGTTTTACCAAAACCAAAGCCCGGATCAATAATAATATCGTTAATGCCTGATTTTATAAGAGCAGCCATTTTGAAATTGAGCGCATCAAATACTTCTGTAACCACATTTTCATACGTGGGATTTAATTGCATGGTTTGCGGATGGCCTTTCATATGCATTAACACATAAGGCACTTTTAAGTCAGCCACCATTGGCAGCAATTCCTCGTCAATGGTTCCGGCGCTCACATCGTTCACAATATGTGCACCGGCCTCAATGGCGCCCTTTGCAACTTTTGCGTAAAAAGTGTCAACGGAAATAAATGCCTGGGGCCATTGCCTGGCAATGGCTTCCACAGCAGGAACCACTCTTCTTAGTTCTTCATCGGCGCCAACCTGTTCGCTGCCGGGCCTTGTGCTTTGTCCGCCCACGTCCAGAATAACGGCGCCTTCCTTCATCATTTCTTCTGCCCGGAAAAGAACCTGGTCAACCTGGCCGGTTCTGCTTTGGGAATAAAAAGAATCAGGAGTTGTATTGATGATCCCCATCACTACCGGTTTATCAATCACCAATAACCGGCCCTTACAATTAAGTGTAAACATTACCTTGCGTTTATTACTTTTGAAAGCACGAATTACAGGAATTTTCACCAATTAGAGCAATTTCAAAAAAATGACAGATACGAATCAGCAATATGAGTCCATTATTAAGAAATGCGAAGAAATTTTTATTAAAAAAACAAAGGACTATGGAACCTCGTGGCGCATTTTACGAACCATTTCCATTGTGGACCAGATCTATATAAAGGCACAACGCATTCGCACCATACAGGAAAAAGGAGAGCAAAAAGTAGGAAGGGTAGGAGACGACATCGCTTCGGAATTCATCGGCATCATCAATTATTCCATTATTGGCTTGATACAAATGGAGCTGACAGAAAATGACCCTGAAGAATTAGACGTGACGGTTGCTGAAACTTTATATCACAACTATTTTATAGCGGCCAAAACACTGATGCAAAGCAAGAACCATGACTATGGCGAAGCCTGGAGAAATATGACACAGGAAAGTTTTGTGGACCTCATCCTGGTGAAGCTGCAGCGCATGCGGCAAATCATTTCCAACAAAGGAAAAACCATCATCAGTGAAGGCCTCGATGCCAATTATTACGACATGATCAACTATGCCGTTTTTGCCTTAATATTAATGGACGAATCAAAATAATTGCAATGAGAATTCCTGTTCGTGTTATTCAAATTTTGGTAGGCGTTTTATTTATTGTTTCCGGATTGGTAAAAGCCAACGATCCGCTGGGATTAAGCTACAAGATGCAGGAGTTCTTTGAACTGTGGAATGGCGAACTGGCGGCCAGCCATTTCTTTCTCAAAAATGGTTTGATCTCCCTTTTTAATTTTTTGCACAATCAATCGCTGGCCTTGTCCCTATTTATGATCACCCTTGAAATTGTGGCCGGCGTGGCGCTGCTAATAGGATGGATGAAGAACTTTATTTTATGGCTGCTTTTAGCACTCATTATTTTCTTCACCTTTCTTACCGGTTATGCTTACCTGTCGGGTAAGTTTACCAACTGCGGTTGCTTTGGCGATTGTCTTCCCATCACACCCCTGACGTCCTTTATTAAAGACCTGGTTTTACTGGCAATGATCGTACTGCTGCTTTGGGGAAGGGCCTACATCACCCCGGTATTCAGCAAAAAAACAAGAGGCCTGGTCCTTGGTTCTTCGTTGCTTTTTACCTTGTTATTGCAAGGCTATGTTTTAAACTATTTACCCCTTGCCGATTGCCTGCCTTTTAAGAAAGGAAATAACATTGCACAGCAAATGAAACCGCCGCCCGGTTCTATAACAGACAGTTTTGCCATTCGCTTTGTTTATGAAAAAGAGGGAAAGCAATATGAGTTTGCCCCTGAAAATCTTCCGGCAGATTATGCTACGTATAAATTTGTTGACCGGCAGGACAAACTGGTGCGCAAGGGAAATGCGGAGCCGGCCATTAAAGGACTTTCCCTGTCCGGCGTTAGCGGCGAAGATTCCACGCAGATCATTTTGTCGCAACCAATAGCGGTTTTAGTTTTTGCACAGCACCTGCAAAACGCCGACTGGGTAAATGGTTTCAGAAAGATTACAGAAGAAACACAGAAGAAAAACATACCCCTTTACTTTGCTTCCCAATCATTAACCGATGCGATGAATTTGTTGGAGAGCAACAATGTTTCCGGCGTTCAGTTTTTCAATTGCGATTTTACAGTAGTGAGAACCGCCGCCCGTACAGATCCAACTATCTATATTTTGAAAAACGGAACCATAGAAAAAAAATACAGCAGCAGGGAATTTGATAAAGTAGTTAATGAGCTGTCGTCACAAAAATTTTAAACGTACTAATTTAATCCTGTGCTCAAATTCATACTTAAGAAAATCTTTTACGGGCTTTTGGTTTTAGTTGGAGTAGTAGTGCTGGTTTTTGTTTTGTTCCAGGGTTTTGGCGATCCGGCAAGGCTGGTGATGGGACAAACCGGCGATGCCGCTACCGAGGCCAATATCCGAAAAGAGCTTTACCTGGACCAGCCCAAATGGAAGCAATTCGTTTTTTATTTAAATGATGTTTCACCGCTGAGCATTCATACCAAAGAAGACATTCAGAAAAAAGAACTCAAGGGAATTTTTATTGGCGGCGATACAAAGCTGGCGATCAAATTTCCCTACCTGCGCAAATCGTATCAAACCAAAAAATCGGTTAGCGAAGTGCTGCTGGAAGCCTTGCCCGGCACTTTATTGCTGGCTATTGCGGCCATGTTCATTGCCGTCATGATTGGTATTCCATTGGGTGTAGTAGCGGCTGTAAAACAAAATACCTGGATGGATACGACGGCTGTTTTTTCCAGCATTGTCGGTATATCGGCTCCTTCTTTTTTTATGGGAATTATTATCGCCTATGTTTTTGGTTTTGTCTTAAGCGATTGGACCGGGCTGCACATTACCGGAAGCTGGTTTGACATTGATGAAAACGGGGAAAAAAGACTGACCCTGCAAAACCTGATCCTTCCGGCCATTACACTGGGCATTCGTCCCCTGGCTATTATTACTCAATTAACGAGGAGCGCCATGCTGGATGTGCTGGACCAGGATTATATCAGAACCGCTTATGCCAAAGGCCTCAGCAAGCGAAATGTTATCTGGAAACATGCCTTACGCAATGCTTTAAACCCGGTTATTACGGCCATTACCGGATGGTTTGCCGAGCTACTGGCCGGTGCATTCTTTATTGAATACATTTTTGGATGGAAGGGCATAGGAAAGGTAACGGTGGATGCACTGGAAAAGCTGGACTTTCCTGTAGTGATGGGCTCCGTTCTTATTTCGGCCACTTTTTTTATACTCATCAATATTCTTGCAGATATTCTTTACGGCATCGTTGACCCGCGGGTAAGGGTTTAACTGATAAAAATCATATGATTTTTTCAGAAGGGATTGATTACTAAGCCGGGTAAAGCCTTAACTTAGTAAGGAGCCACCATAGATTACCACCATGAATTTTAAATCATCCTTAAAAAAACTTGTCTATGGAAAAGATAGCTGATGTATTGGACCGCAAATACCCCCAGTTTAATACCGTGTCGCCCGATTGCTTTGTAAGCGATGCCCTTTATCAAATGACTTGTGAGAACGTGGATCATTTAATCGTTCTGGAAGAGGATAAATTTATGGGTGTGCTTACCGATCATGATATTGCCGGCAAGGTACTTTTTGATGAAAGGCCATTGAAAAAAATTTTGGTAAAAGAGGTAATGAACCGGACATTACCGGTAGCTACTTCCGACGACTCGCTGGAACATTGCATGCAAATGATGGAGCGTTTTAACGCCAGGCACCTGGCCGTGTACGATAGTTTTGTTTTTAAAGGTGTTGTTTCTTCGCAGGATTTGATGAAACAGGCATTGAATAAGCGTAAAGAAACTTTTGAAGAAAGCAATTATGTACGGCAGGGCTATCCGTGGAATTATTGAATTACAATTTCATCGATAACTTTTTCACCCAAAGCTTCGTTCACACGAAGCCTTTATTTTTTCTTTTTGATAAATGAGTTCCTGCTTAAGGGGTGCTACATGGGTAGTTATAAAAAGCGTACGGTTAATCACTCTCAATTGATCAGTATAGCGGGCAATGGTTTTACCCATGACGTTTTCCCACACATCTTCAATTTGCAAGGCCTGTATATCGCCTTTTATCCGGCTTTGCTGAAGAAATTGTTTGATCGCATCACTCATCTTATACTGGCCCATGAGGTAAAATTAGGGTTTAATCTTATCGCATTGAAAACTGCTGGTGAAAAGACTTACAAAAGCTTTAAAAAGGCCTGCGAAAGAAAGCTAACAAGGTCGGTGGCCATCATAGCTTCCTGGGATAGCGCATGCGCTGCCAGGTCGCCTGAATAGCCATGAAGATAAACGCCTAAAATAGCTGCCTGCGCCGGCTCATATTTTTGCGCCACCAATGCCGTTATGATCCCCGTCAGCACATCGCCACTGCCGCCTTTGGCCATGCCAGCATTCCCTGTTGAGTTGAAAAATAAATTTCCTTCAGGGGTGGCAATAAGTGTGTGATGTCCTTTCAAAACAATAATGATGTTTAACGCTTCAGCTTTTTCTTTGGCGGTTTCAATGCGTTCAAAGTCGTTTTGATGATCGCCAAACAGCCTGTCAAATTCCTTTGGATGAGGTGTAAGAATGGAAAGGGCGGGCAATTGTTTTAAAATAGCTGGCTGCAGGGACAAACAATTCAAACCATCGGCATCAATCACCAAGGGTTTTGTATAGCGCCGGACAATAAAGGAAAGCATTTTTTGTGTTTCCTCCTTTGTTCCTATGCCCGGTCCGATCCCAATAACGGAATATTTTTCAATTTCAGCCGGCAGTGTTGAAAGATGCGTTTCATTTTCATCCGTCATAACCATTGCCTCCGGCGCAGCCGTTTGCAAAATGGAGTACCCGCACCTGGGCACGTAAACAGTGGTTAATCCGGCTCCGCTATGCATGCAGGCTTTTGTAGCCAACGTGGCTGCTCCCATCTTTCCATAGCTGCCTGCTACCAGCAACGCATGCCCAAAGCTTCCTTTATGTGCAAAGGCATTTCTGGGGGTATAGATGGCTTTAATCAACGCTTTCATCAATGAAGTGTTGATTAAAATTGTTTTCTTTTAAAAAACCCGGGTGAAGACCAATATCCAGAATATGAACCTGTCCAATAAAAGGAGCGTTTTCCTGGATCAGCAATCCCAGTTTATAACACTGAAAGCTAAGCGTATAACGGGCACGTATAACTGTTTTTTCTTTTGATGAAACATCAATGAACAATCCGCTTGGAAGATCAATAGAAATAACAAGCGATCCGGAATGATTGATATGCTGAACCAACTCCGCAGCCAATCCCTGCAATGGCTGATTCAACCCTGAACCAAACAAGGCATCCACCACAATATCATTGCTATCAATAAAGGGAAAACTTTCTGTGGTTTGAATAAAATGAATATCAGGAGTGAGTTCGTGCAGGCGTTGCAGGTTGGCCTGGAAATCATCAGAGCCCAGTTTGCCAAATTCTAAAATATAAACGGAGACGGAATGACCGGCTAAAAACAGGAGGCGGGCAATAGCCAGCCCGTCGCCGCCATTGTTTCCTTTGCCACAAAATATTTTAAATGCTTTCTTCTGCCAGTTTTGTTTATCTATCCATTCAAAACATTTGCGGGCAGCTCTTTCCATTAAATCAATGGAAGCGACAGGCTCGTGCTGAATGGTGTACTGGTCCCATGCCCGTATTTGCTCTGCAGAAAGAATAAACATCTCTGCTAAGATAGTTTGTGAATGGTGAATGGGCAATGTAATCGTTAAAGCTCATTGTAGAGTGAGTGGTGAGTGGTGAGTGGTCAGTAGTGAGTAATGCGAAACCGCTGCCAGGAAAACCATCGTGAGACGTGAGACGGCAGACGTGAGCAGCGGCTTCTTTCTCTTCTATCATCTATCATCTATCATCTTGATAGCCCTTTGGTATAAGAGAGTTTTTTCCCTCACCATTCACTACCCTCAATCCTCGCCATCCTCCTGTTTGCCATCATAATTCCCAAACAGGTTGTATAATTTTTTGGCGGTTGTGTACACGTTGGTGTTATACTTATTGGATAAAATAATGATCGTTGCATTTTCATCTGTAAGACGGGCAAAGGCTGAATTAAACCCATGCCAGTGGCCGTTATGGTAGACTATTTTTTTGTCGTTTGGATATAAAAGCATGCGCCATCCCAATCCATAATTATGTACACCAGGCTTCTCATGACTATAAGGTGTAAAGGCAGAATCAAGCATGGGCTGACTGAGCACTTTTCCTTCGTACAAAGCCTGGTCCCATTTTAAAAGATCTCTGGGAGTAGAATAAATATTTTTATCGCCGTAAGGGCCATCCGAAAAATCCAATGTCCACAAAGCACCATTGCGCTGGTAGGATTGGGTAATTAACGAATCACTCATGGTATGCACAAACGTATTGGTCATACCCAATGGAGTAAAAATGTTTTGCTTCAGGTATTCGGGGAACAACTGGCCGCTGGCTTTTTCAACAATGAGAGCCAGGAGTACATAATTGGTATTGCAATAATTAAAATGCCTGTCGGGCTGATACGCCTGTGTGGGCTTCCAATTGATCAAAGTATTTAATACATCGGTATTGCTGGCTAATTGTGTTCGCGGCCATTTACCCTTTTCCATATAATATAAATAGTTGGGCAAACCGCTCCGGTGGTTCAGCAGCATTTTTACAGTAACGGCAGTATAGGGAAACTGTGGAAAAAATTTGGTGACGGGGTCGTTCAGGCTCAGTTTTCCCTGCTCTGCCAGTTGTAAAATGGCAGCCGCGGTAAAGGGTTTACTGGTGGAAGCAATTTGAAAAGGAATGTCGGCGTGTAAGGAATCTTTTTGTCTCAGGTCGTGGAAACCTGTGTATTTCTCATAAACAATGGTGCCGTTTTTAGCTACCAGCACACCGCCATTGAAAGAGCTGCGGTACAAACTATGATTGAGCATATTCTCCACCGCATCATGGTACTTCGTTTTTTCTGCTTCACTAAGTGGGGGGAAGAGGGGTTTTTTAACTAAAGAATCTTTTTCAGGAACCACATGATTTTCCTGCGACGACGACTGACAACTCCACAACGCCAATGAAACAAGGCCAGCAATAACAATGTTTTTCAAAAGATAAGTTTTGTTTTGAATGATTGGATATAGGTTAAAATTATCATTTATGTTAGCAAAAACAAATCCAATTTCTTAATTTCTCCCTGCTTCTATTTCCATTATTGCGCATATTTGCAATATGGAGGCCAAAACAAGTTACCCCAAAGAAAAGATTAAAATTTTATTGTTGGAGAATGTAAGTGAGGTTGCTGTAAAAAATTTCTCAAGACAAGGCTATACCGAGGTTGAAAGATTAACAAAAGCATTACCTGAACCAGATTTAATAAATGCCATTAAGAATGTGCACCTTTTGGGAATCCGTTCCAAAAGCGAGATCACTGCCAAAGTTTTAGCTGCTGCAGAAAAGCTGCAGGCCATTGGCTGCTTTTGCATTGGGGTGAACCAGGTGAATTTGAGTGCGGCCACCGATAATGGCGTGGCTGTTTTTAATGCACCTTACTCCAACACCCGTTCCGTTGCCGAACTGGTAATTGGTGCGGCCATTATGCTCATACGCCGCATCCCGGATAAAAACACGGCTGCACACGAAGGCATCTGGCTAAAAGATGCCAGCGGCAGTCATGAACTGCGGGGAAAGACCTTAGGCATTATTGGCTACGGAAACATTGGCTCGCAGGTTAGTGTGTTGGCAGAGGCCCTTGGCATGAAAGTGATCTTTTACGATGTGGAAACCAAGTTGCCCTTAGGCAATGCCACCGATATGAGGACGTTAAAGGACGTTTTGAGTAAGGCGGACGTGGTGACCCTGCACGTTCCTGAAACCGCTCAGACAAAAAACCTCATCAATAAGACCAATCTTAAGTATTGCAAGACAAGGCTCTATCATTATCAATTATGCAAGGGGAGAAGTAATTGAACTGGAAGACCTGCGCAAATTTCTCGAAAGCGGGCAAATAGCCGGGGCGGCTGTAGATGTTTTTCCGGTAGAGCCCGAAAAGAACGGCGACCGGTTTACATCGCCTTTGCAACACTTGCCCAATGTTATTTTAACGCCGCATATTGGCGGTTCTACCGAAGAAGCCCAGCAAAATATTGGCGAAGATGTAAGCGGTAAATTGCTAAGCTACCTGGAAAAAGGAATTACACTTGGCTCTCATACGGTGCCCGCACTGGCTTTACCCCCGCAGGAAGGCAGCCATCGCATCCTGCACATACACAAAAACGTTCCGGGGGTTTTGTCTGATATAAACGGTGCCTTATCCCGCAATAAAATAAACATTGTCGGCCAGTACCTTAAGACAAATGACCGCATTGGCTATGTTGTGGTAGATGTTGACAAGCAATTATCCAGACGTGCCGCCCAGCTTTTAAAAGAAGTTCCCAATACCATTAAGGTCAGGTTGCTTTATTAATACCCAACAACTGTCAGGAAAACCATCGTGAGACGTGAGACGGCAGAGGTGAAACCGCGGCCTCTTTCCCTTCTGTCATCTATCAACTATCATCTGTCATCTTGATAGGCGTACAAGGCTGCAATGGTTCGGCCTGCCAACCCATCATTCACGTGCAGCCAGGTTCAATGAATCCTGCAGTACTTGTTTTTGCGCTTCTTTAGCCCAATCAATGATCATTTTTCTGTTGAGTCTCATTCAGCTTTGCCTCGCTGTGAATCCATAAATAGGAATCAAGAGGCATTTCATGCTTCTCAATTTGTTCAGCTGTTTCTTCCAGCTTTTTATGTTTTCTTCGAAAGCTGCCATTGGCAAAAGTGGAAAAGTTCAATTCTCTCTTTCCCTCATCAATATGATTTTTTAACCACCAGTTCACCGGCGTTATTTTACTGTACCAGGGATAATTAGTATTGTTGGAATGACAATCGTAACAGGATGTTTTAAGCAGGCTCATCACACTGTCTGGTACCTGAACCACATGGGTGATGTCTGTGGCCGCTTCAGCATTGCCTTTGTTGTGCGGTGGCTGAATAAATTGTATAATCACCAATACGACTAAAATGCCAAGCAATATTTTTTTCTTCATTTGGTAGTTTTGCGCACTAATTTATTTCAAAACAGGAACCTGGAGGAATAATTTATTTTCCGACATAGGATAACGTTGTTTTGCCTGGTGCTGTCAATTTTAAAGAGAGAAGGTTTTATAAACGCATAGCCGCCAGGATTTACCTGTTTCATGGATCTGCAGCACCAATCCGGCGCCATTTATTCCGGGTATTTTAATAAAGTACGATCATACCGACTCCATACAAAAACGCCTCCGTATGGGAAAACAACCGGATAAAAGGATCAATCTGCCAAAAAAATTCTTTTAAAAGGTCCTGATCATACCGGCAATTAATACAGTTAGCGGGAAGCAATTTTAAACGTTTTTTGACATAGTTCTAACTAAACATTAGGGAAAGAAATTTGTTTGTTTTCGGGCACACCGGAGCATCTTTATTTATATCTAAACAAAGCTTCTTAAGGCGTTAAATATTTAGAAATGAGTTTATTTGGAAGCAATTTTTTCACTAGGTTTGAAGACAATTACACTCTTAACTATGAGTACCAGAAAAACAAAAACGAATGGTGCCCTGAATGCACCTGTGCCTACTATATTGGAAGAAACGCCCATTGCTCCTCAAAAAAAATCGAACGGAAAACAAACCACCCCTAAAAAAACCATTTCATCCGAACAAGACGGATTGATTGATCAAAGACAACTGCTTGGTGTGTTGGCTCAGATTAAGAATGGTAATTTTTCTATAAGAATGCCCAACGACCAAATTGGCGTTACCGGTAAAATATATGATACCCTCAACGATATTATTGCCCTGAATGAAATTCTGGTGCAGGAGTTAACCCAGGCACGGAAGATCATTGGTAAGCAGGGAAAACTGAACCATAGAGTGGAGCTGCCCCGGCTGGCCGGTGGCTCGTGGAGCACAGCGGTTGATTCTATCAATAGTCTGATCTCTGACCTTGTGCATCCCACCATTGAAATTGCCCACGTAATTTCTTCGGTGGCGAAGGGAAACCTGTCACAGGAAATGCCGCTTCAAATTGGCGATCACCTTTTGCAGGGAGAGTTTGCCCGTATTGCCACAGAGGTAAACGACATGGTAAAACAGCTGAACCTGTTCTCTATGGAGGTAACCCGTGTGGCGCGGGAAGTAGGTTCTGAAGGAAAACTGGGTGGACAGGCAAAAGTAAAAGGTGTGGCCGGTGTATGGAAAGATCTGACCGATTCTGTAAACCAAATGGCAGGTAACCTTACAGCGCAGGTGCGAAATATTGCCGAGGTAACAACGGCGGTGGCAAAAGGTGATCTTATCGAAAAAAATTACGGTGGATGTAAAGGGAGAAATTCTTGAATTGAAAAATACCATCAATACGATGGTGGATCAGCTGAACTCATTCTCTTCGGAGGTAACCCGTGTGGCACGGGAAGTAGGAACCGAAGGTAAACTGGGTGGACAGGCAGAAGTAAAAGGTGTGGCTGGTACCTGGAAAGATTTGACGGACTCTGTAAACCAGATGGCATCTAACCTTAACAGGCCAGGTACGAAATATTGCCGAGGTAACAACGGCGGTGGCAAAAGGCGATTTGTCAAGAAAGATTACGGTGGACGTAAAAGGAGAAATTCTGGAATTGAAGAATACCATCAATACGATGGTGGATCAGCTGAACTCTTTCTCAGCTGAGGTAACCCGTGTGGCCCGGGAAGTAGGTTCGGAAGGAAAACTGGGTGGACAGGCAACGGTAAAAGGTGTAGGTGGTGTATGGAAAGATTTGACGGATTCCGTAAACCAGATGGCCGGTAACCTGACCGCTCAGGTGCGTAACTATTGCAGAAGTAACAACAGCGGTGGCCAATGGTGACTTATCACAAAAGATCACGGTGGATGTAAAAGGAGAAATCCTCGAATTAAAGAATACAATCAATACGATGGTGGATCAGCTGAACTCATTTGCTTCGGAGGTAACACGTGTGGCACTTGAAGTAGGTACCGAAGGAAAACTGGGCGGACAGGCAAAGGTGCAAGGTGTGGGCGGTACCTGGAAAGATTTGACGGATTCGGTAAATCAAGATGGCATCCAATCTGACCGCCCAGGTGCGAAATATTGCGGAGGTAACCACTGCGGTGGCAAATGGTGACCTTTCCAAGAAAGATTACGGTGGATGTAGCAGGAGAAATTCTGGAATTGAAAAATACCATCAATACGATGGTGGATCAGCTGAACTCATTTGCATCGGAGGTAACACGTGTGGCACTTGAAGTAGGTACCGAAGGAAAACTGGGCGGACAGGCCAAAGTGCAGGGTGTAGGTGGTACCTGGAAAGATCTGACAGATTCGGTAAATCAGATGGCCAGTAACCTTACCGCCCAGGTACGTAATATCGCAGAGGTAACAACGGCGGTGGCAAAAGGTGATCTTTCCCGAAAGATTACGGTGGATGTAAAAGGAGAAATCCTGGAACTGAAAAATACCATCAATACGATGGTGGACCAGCTGAACTCATTTGGTTCGGAGGTAACCCGTGTGGCCCGTGAGGTAGGTTCGGAAGGTAAGCTGGGCGGACAGGCCGATGTACCGGGTGTGGAAGGTACGTGGAAAGATTTGACGGATTCGGTAAATAAAATGGCATCTAACCTTACCGCCCAGGTGCGAAATATTGCGGAGGTAACAACGGCGGTGGCCAATGGTGACTTGTCGCGTAAAATTGAGGTGGATGTAAAAGGAGAAATCCTTGAATTAAAAAATACCATCAATACGATGGTGGAACAGCTGCGTGCTTTTGCCTCGGAGGTAACCCGTGTGGCACGAGAGGTAGGTACCGAAGGAAAACTGGGTGGACAGGCAAATGTACCGGGTGTGGCAGGTACCTGGAAAGATCTTGACCGACTCGGTAAACCAGATGGCAGGTAACCTGACCGCCCAGGTGCGGAATATTGCCGATGTGGCTATTGCGGTGGCGAATGGTGATATGTCGTAAGAAAATTACGGTGGACGTACGCGGAGAAATCCTGCAGTTAAAAGAAACGCTGAACACGATGGTGGATCAGCTGCGTGCCTTTGCCTCCGAAGTAACACGTGTGGCCCGTGAGGTGGGTACGGATGGTAAACTGGGTGGACAGGCCTTCGTACCGGGTGTAGCTGGAACCTGGAAAGATCTTGACGGACTCTGTAAACCAGATGACGGGTAACCTGACACTCGCAGGTGCGTAACATTGCCGAAGTAACCAAAGCGGTGGCCTCCGGTGACCTTTCTAAAAAAGTAACGATCGACGTAAAAGGAGAGATCCTTGATTTGAAAAATACCATCAATACGATGGTGGATCAGCTGAACTCATTTGCCTTCGAGGTAACACGGGTGGCACGGGAAGTAGGTACCGAAGGTAAACTGGGTGGACAGGCAGAGGTACAGGGTGTGGCCGGTACCTGGAAGGATCTTGACCGACTCTGTGAACATGATGGCCTCCAACCTTACCAACCAGGTGCGTGGTATTGCAAAAGTGGTAACCGCTGTGGCAACGGGTAACCTGAAACAAAAACTTTCCATCGTTTCCCGTGGTGAGGTAGCACAGTTGACCGATACCATCAATGAAATGATTGATACGCTGGCAGTATTTGCCGACCAGGTAACTACTGTGGCCCGTGAGGTGGGTGTGGAAGGAAGACTGGGTGGACAGGCAACTGTACCCGGCGCATCCGGTATCTGGAAAAACCTTACAGAAAACGTAAACCAGCTGGCAGAAAATCTAACCACCCAGGTACGTGCGATTTCTGAAGTGGCATCGCGGTAACCAAAGGTGACCTTACCCGAACGATTCGTGTGGAAGCAAAAGGTGAGGTGGAAGAATTGAAAGATACCATCAACCAGATGATCGCCAACCTGAAAGAAACAACCTTGCGTAACCAGGAACAGGACTGGCTGAAATCAAACCTTGCGAAGTTTACACAAATGCTGCAGGGCCAGAAAGATCTGAAAACGGTAACCAGCCGTATTCTTTCAGAACTGGCGCAGGTGGTAAATGCACAGCAGGGTATGTTCTATATTCTGGAGCAGGATGAAAATGACAGAAAACAAAAAATTGAAATTATTTGCGCTTATGCCTATAACGAAGAATTAAACATGCAGAAAGAATTTGCACTGGGCGAAGGGCTTGGTTGGACAAGTGCGCTATTGAAAAAGAAAGGATCTTGCTTGACCAATGTTCCCAAAGATTATATCAAAATCAGTTCGGGTTGGGAGAAGCAACACCGCTAAATCTTATTGTACTGCCGGTATTGTTTGAAACAGAGATAAAGGCGGTAATTGAACTGGCTTCCTTCGATACATTCAGCGAAACACACCTTGACTTCTTAGGCCAGTTAACGGAAAGTATCGGTATTGTATTAAATACCATTGAAGCCAACTCCAGAACAGAAGAACTGCTGGAACAATCACAATCACTGACAGATGAATTAAGAAGAACCAACGAAGAATTGCAGGATAAAGCACACCTGCTTGTGAAACAAAAAGAAGAAGTGGAAGATAAGAACAAGGAGGTGGAAGAAGCAAGAAAATCACTGGAAGAAAAAGCCGAACAGTTGCAGTTAACTTCCAAATACAAATCGGAGTTCCTGGCCAACATGTCGCATGAGTTGCGAACACCACTGAACTCGCTGCTGATTCTTGCACAGCAACTGTATGAAAACCAGGAAGGAAATCTGTACAGAAAAACAGGTACGTTATGCAAAAACCATTCACAGTTGCGGCGATGACCTGATCCAACTGATCAATGATATTCTTGATCTTTCCAAGATTGAATCCGGTTATATTTCTACCGACTTTATCAATGTTCGTTTCCACGAGATCACATCATTTGTGGAAACTACTTTCAAACACATTTCTGAAAGCAAGAATCTGAAGTTTCGGTATTGAAATAGATGACGCAACTTACCGGATAGCATTGGAAACCGATATTCAGCGTTTGAACCAGATCTTAAAGAACCTGCTTGTCGAATGCCTTTAAGTTTACAGAAAAAGGAGAAGTAAAACTGCAGCATTTATGAAGCACAAACAAAACTGGAAGACCAGGCAATCCAAGTCTGGACAATGCCAAGCAGGTAGTGGCATTTGAAATCAAAGATACTGGTATTGGTATTTCCAAAGACAAACAGAATATCATCTTCGAAGCATTCCAGCAGGCCGAAGGTTCAACCAGCCGTAAATATGGTGGTACCGGTTTGGGACTTTCTATCAGCCGGGGCTTGCCGACCTGTTGGGCGGTACTATTGAACTGGAAAGCGAAGTAGGACAGGGAAGCACATTTACCTTGTTCCTGCCATCAATTATAATCCATCGGTTTATAAAAAAGAAAAACAATCCAGTCTTAACAATAAGTGAATATAAACTGGCAGAAACATCGGACGATGTGGCCATCCAATCCGTGCCTACCATCAAAGTTACGAAGCAAAGGACCTGGAAGGATTAAATGAGATCATCAATGAAACAGGCGATGACAGGAACAATATTTTCAGTCACGATAAAGTGGTACTGGTGGTGGAAGACGATCTTCGTTTTGCCAAGATCATGATTGATAAAGCCCATGAAGCCGATCTGAAAGTTGTAGTGGCCACCAGCTTTGGAGAAGTATTTGATCTGACCAATAAATACAATCCCATTGCCGTTACGCTTGATGTAAAGCTACCGGATGCAAGCGGCTGGAAAATCCTGGATCTCTTTAAAAATGATATCAACTTCAGGCATATTCCCGTGCATCTAATTTCAGGAGAAGAAAACCGGTTACTGGCCATGCAGCGAGGCGCACGAAGCTTTCACCTGAAACCCTTGAAGAATGAAGCATTAACTGTATTGTTCAATGATATTGTAGTGTATCACAATCGCAAACCAAAGGAATTGCTGATTGTAGAAGACAATGAACTTGATTCATCACAAATTGCAAAGATCCTGGACAATGGCGAACTGCTGAACATTACGATTGCAACTACCGGCAAGGATGCATTGGAATTGATCACGCAATAATTCCTACGATTGCATCATTGTAGATTATATGTTGCCGGATATTGCCGGTCTGGATTTTGTAACGGAGATCAACAGCATCAAAAAGTTCCAGATGACGCCTGTGATTGATTTACTCGGCAAAAGACTTCTACGCCAAAAGAAAGGACACAGCTAAAACAATATGCCAACCGCATTCTTTTGAAAGATGTGAATTCTCTGGAACTGCTACTGGAAGAAACCGTGCTGCACCTGCATATCGATCATAAAGACCTGTTGCCGGAAAAGCAAAAGATCATTGAAAACCTGCGTTCGAAGGAAGATGTATTGACCAATAAAACAGTACTGGTTGTAGATGATGATGTAAGGAATCTGTTTGCCTTGACTACTGCTTTTGAACGTTATTCAACATCAATGCTATTACGGCGGAAAGCGGCCAGGAAGCCATCAACATACTGGCAGAAAATCACGCATATTGATATGGTGCTGATGGATATCATGATGCCGGAAATGGATGGTTATGAAACCACACAAAAGATCAGAAGAGAACATAAGAATCACAAGCTTCCGATCATTGCAGTAACCGCAAAAGCCATGAAAGGCGACAGGGAAAAATGTATTGAGGCCGGGGCTTCCGATTATATTACCAAGCCAGTAAAAATAGATCAGTTGTTATCGTTAATGCGTGTATGGTTGTATAAATAATAGGAACTGTTAACCGTGATGTTACACATCAATATCGTTGGTGAATGGTAAGAATCACGGTTAACGGTTCACAACAAATTTGTTAAATGGAAAGTATCAAGTCAGAGGATATAGTATATAAGAAGCCCGTGAAGATATTGGCGGTTGATGACCGGGAAGACAATCTTTTCTCCATTGAAACCATTTTGGAAAGAGAAGATTACACCATTGTCAAAGCCATTTCCGGCCGCGCTGCTTTAAAAATATTGCTGGCACAGCAGGATTTCACACTGATACTGATGGATGTGCAAATGCCCGATATGAATGGCTTTGAAACAGCCTCCTTAATCTATGAAAGAGAAAAACTGAAACATATTCCCATCATCTTTATAACCGCTCATAACAATGGAGACGATAAAATGTATGAAGGTTATAAAATGGGTGGTGTTGATTTTATTTACAAACCTATCAACCCGGAACTGCTTCGTTATAAGGTAAGTGTGTTTGTTGAATTATACCAGAAAACTCACCAGTTGATCAACCACGAACAAAAATTGTTGGCCGCCAACAAAAGCCTGGAAAAAGAAATTGAAGAACGCCGGGTTTCAGAAGAAAAGATCAGGTTGTTGAACCAGCAATTGGTGCTCAATAACCAGCAATTAAAAAATACTATAGAGGAACTGGATCGCTTTGCCTATGTAGCCTCACACGATTTGCAGGAGCCCTTGCGTAAGATCCTTGTTTTTAGCGATAAGATCCTGACGAAATATAAAGACGTCATAGACGAAGAAATGGACAAAAGCCTGGACAAGATTGTAAAGGCCTCGGAGCGTATGCAATTATTGATCAGCGACCTGCTGCGGTTTTCCAGGCATACTACAACCAGTGAAGATTTTGCATCGATCAATTTAAATGAGCTGATCGGCGATGTGCTTGCCGATATGGAAATAGATATCGAACGCAACGAAGCGCAAATTCAAATTGACCCGTTGCCCGAGGTGTGGGGAATTCCCAGCCAGATGCGCCAGTTATTTCAAAACCTGGTGAGCAACTCCATAAAATTCAGAAAAAAAGAAGCCGTACCGGTTGTACATATTTATGCTGAATCAAAAGTTTTAGTGAACGATGCCGACAATGGCCGGCAACTTTGCCGCATTGTAGTACAGGATAACGGTATTGGTTTTGACCCGAAATTTGCCAATGATATTTTTGTAGTATTTAAACGGCTGCACAGTTATCATGAATTTGAAGGAAGCGGCGTTGGGTTATCTATTTGCAAAAAAATCATTGAAAGGCATAATGGCTTTATAGGAGCCGAAAGTAAAATCGATGCCGGATCAAGATTTATAATTGATCTGCCGGTTACCAAACTAAACATACCGGCGTCCAGGCTGGAAGCTTCAAAGATTCCCTGAATTTCTGTAGTTAAAAAAGAACGAATGGCAGGCAGGATTTAAGGCCGCAGTTTTAATGCTGTTAGAATTAGTGCTAAGATAGCAAGCCAAAATCGCCATCTTTCGTGAAGCTTTTTTCTACTTGATGATTTGTATTCTTTTACATAGGAGTTGGTTGATATAAAACTTCTGCCTTCCTCGTTTAGGTATAACGTGGTACATCCTTTATCGTCAGTATTTATCATCTTAACATATCCATCTCTTTGAAGTTTTACATACAGGTTTCTGGCAGTCCACCTGTCTAATTTTAGTTCACGTTCTAATTCGTAACAAACCTGTAAATGATCTTCACGGGTATACAGGTATCTTAAAATACTATCTAATTGTTTATAGAATTTCAAAGCAGTTAAAGTATTTGGTTATTGTTGCACGACTATAAATCGCCGCCGCCTTCGAATTTAAACGATTAAAAAATATGTTGCAAGCTGTGTATCGGAATCCTTTAATTCGAAGGCGGCCAACACGCAAAACATTTTTAAACGACCTGATTTGCCTATAATTTACTAGCGTTATGTTACAATAGGTTGGCAAAAAATGGTCACATTTTTTAGCAGCATGGCAAGAAAAAGAAAACAAATAGCAATACGCCCAAAGGCGTAACTACGCAAACGCTATATGTGAATGGTAAGGGTGAAATAGAGAGTTTAGAGCAATGGATGAATAAAAAGCAAGTTGACCTAAGTAAGTACGATTTAAAATTTATTACTTTCCTGCATTCAGTTTGGCCATAACCAACTCAACTTGTTCATGTGTTAAAACCTCATGCATTGCATTGGCAATTTTGGTAATTTCTGCAAGTTGCTTTTTTAATCCTTCAACATCATTTTCCCTTTTAATTGCGCTTTGTAAATTGTTTAATCCAAACTGCATTTGCTCGTAAGCATTCATAATAAATTGTTTTATAAAGTATTTGATTATCGTAGCACGAAATAAGCAGCCAAGCCTTTTTCTTTTTTCTTACCTGTGTGCCTATTTAATATAACGGCTAATTATAGGCAAATCCGCCGCCTTCGAATTTAAAGGATTTTCGACAACTAAAAAAGCGTTCCAAGCTGTGATCTCGAAAATCCTTTAAATTCGAAGGCGGCAGAATGAATCTTATTTTTAAAACGACCTGATTTGCCTATAATTTATATTATGTTAAGTAAGCGCTCCGCACAGAGGGCTACCCGCTTTTTTAATTTTTTGCCCAAGGCTTCCAGAGAGACGTGATATGCGGGGATGGTTTACGGGAGCTTATAGCCTTTTAGAGCGGTGGATAATTTTGAACTAACTTTAAAGGAATGAAAAAGCGTTACCTATTCAATGAGATTTATTTAGTCATAGCTCTTGTGGCTGTCCTATTCTTTTTGCTTGGAAGAATTACAAGCTAAGATTAAAACGGTAGCAGTTTTTAGGGCATGAAAAAGCCTCCTATTTGGAGGCTGTATTATTATTTGTTTTTTTTCTACTTCCTGTTTTAGATTTAGCCTTTTCTACACTTTTCGAAGGCACACTCCGCCTCTTAACCTTTAGTAGATTAGATGGATCAATTACCGGAAGGATTATGCCATCCAAGGCGGTTCCTTGAGTTCTTTGATATATGATACCTCTAATGGTGCCATAAGCTATACCAGCCACGGTAACGCCTAAATCTGGATGGACATTTGCTGTAGTTCCCTTTTCGTCAATATCCACAAAATCCTCTAAATTATCAATTAAAAAAATAAATTCAATTGAATAATGCGCAGCCTTGTTAATTACTTTATTCGCTTGATGCATTGATATATTGACATCAATTATAAATCTAAAATGCTTTAAGTCCCTTCCAACATTTGTACTTGTCGCAAATTCAAAAGAAAATTCATCCTTATAAGATTCCGCCTCCTCAATGCTACCCTTTAAGGTTTTAATTGAGACAAGGGTAATCTTACTCACATCTATTACAGGGTTATCAATCATGATGCTTTAACCTTTGTTGTGCTTTTCGTTTTTTTGTAATTATCCATTGATACAACCCTACCTCCTATGAACTGCGATAAGTCAGAAACCGTTCCTTTAACTATCTCTTTGTCTATAGAGTACTTATCATAGGTTTCTTGTTTAGAAAAACCATCCTTTTTCTCCTCTGGTTTTGTTTCTAGTTGGAACAGGTCTATGCCCAATAAAAGCCCGATATCGCTTAGGGTATCAGAGGTGAAATTGTGTGTACCGCTTAGCCATCTAGAAATGACCGATGGCTTCTTTTGTATTTCGATTGCAAACTGCAATTTGTTCCAGCCCTTCGCCTTCATGCCAGTAATGATTTTAATAGCCAATAGCATGCTTGTCCGAGTCCTGTTTGACTCGAAGGGATTTTTGTTCATTTGCAAATCCTCTAATACTTTGCTATTTCTTTTTCTTGGAGTTTGCATAATTGTCAGTGTTGTATATATAGTTTGTTGTAGTAAAAATCGAACCATCGTCATTTACCCCAAAATGACCAGCCTTTTTTGCGCTTTGTAATGTTTCTGCTATTAAGCCAAGCAATTCATTTTCGTTATCTAGCTTAGGCACTTCCTGATGTGTCCTTGTACCTTTCGGCTTAAAGCCGCCCCCTCCTAAAATAATAGCATTTGATTCGAGTAATATAAAATAAAGCCTAAGTTTAGTTTTTGGCTTGTCTTTAAATTTAAATATATTCCAAACCTTGCGCCTACCGCCAGGTTCAAAAAATTCTGCAAGTAAACCAGTTTCTTTGCCCATGATATTTAATCTATTATCTAGATTATCTACCTCTCTCTTAAAAGCATCTTTATTTTCTCGAATAAAGCGTTCATATAGAGTTTCATCCACCCCATCTTCTAGAAGTACGGGCGAGTAAATCTTTGTTTTATCGCCAGAAGCGGACTCTATACATAGCTCAAATTTCACCAATGATACGATTAAAATTAATTAACTAAGAAAAAAATTCACTTATAAGTGAATTTTTTATGTAAAGCTTTGCAAATCAATTTGGATCTAAACTAGAATTAACTAAAATTCTGCCTAATAGCGGACACATCAATAAAAATATAAAAAAACTGGAGGCAAATAAATTTTAAAGTAAAAAAGGAGCAAATCCTTAAACCTTTCAGGTTCAAGCCCTCACCTTTTTGTACCTTACTTACTTAACCAAAACTAAATGATTATGGCAAATGAAAAATTAAAGCCCGGCGACGTTGTAAAGCTAAAGTCAGGCGGGCCGGAAATGACCATAGATTATGTAGACAGCAATGGGTATGCGTATTGCTCTTGGTATGACTTTAATACCCATACCCTAAACTTCGAGAGATCATAACGCGAATAGACCCAATACGGGCTTTAATTTTTCTTAAGTTCTATCTTTCTTAACCCTTTCAGGTTTTATTATTCTTTCCTTTCAGCCCCGCTTCGCTTTTGCAAATGGGAAGCAAAAGCACCCTTCCTCCTTCGTTTTTTCAAAACGATGATTAGACCTTTCAGGTCTATACTCCGTGGATGAAAAAATTAAAACAAGCTGCCCAATTGCCGTTTGCTTGAAAGAATTACAAGCTAAGATTAAACCGGTGGATAATTTTAGCGTTGTATTTTAGTACTCATGTGGCTGATAGAAATACTTATAGATTCACTTGGTTGCATTTTGGAGGCCATCCTGGGAACGACAGCTTCCAGAAAGTCCAGGCGTAAAAAGGAATGAAAAAGCCTCCTATTTGGAGGCTGATATGTTTGAGAGTGTTTAGTCAAAGTGAAAGCGAGTAATTAACCATCCAATTCCAACCGTTAAGAGAATGCTTATTAAGGCAAGTATTATAATCCAAAGAAGGCAGCTGAATCCTTGAGACCTATACCATTTCATCGGGGGAATTTACGCTTTTTGGTACCCTGACGGCTACCCTTTCTTTTGAGTAGAAAAGTTTGAAGAGGTTTCTATATTTTAAGGTAGGCTTTTAAATTGACATAGCCCCGGGTGATTCAAACACCCTATAAGTCAAAAAGAAAAGATGTTGCCAAAGCAGATAAAACTTAATTAAAATCTTACTTGCCTTCTATTGAAGCTGCCACATCATCAGAGGAATTGCTGGAAGTATGCAAAAAAGCAAAGAGCTTTTATTAAAGTATTGGAAATATTGATCTGCACCATCTCTCATTCCACTTTTTCCGGCAGCCTCGACATCACAACCCGTTCCGCCATTTCGGCACCTGCCTGCACAAGGGGATTGAAGATGGTGTTGACTCCCGCTTTTCTCAACAGCCGTACCTGCTCTTCCGAGCCGGCCACGGCGCTGATGCCTCCTTGAAATCCCCTCTTGCGAAGTGCTTCAATAACATTGTGCTTGCCCGGTTCTTCCGGTATAGATAACACCACGCCCTGGAGTTGACCGATATCCAGATTTTTCCAGAGCTGTTTACTGTTGGCATCCCCGAACAATACCCTTCGTTTGCCGGCCCTCTGTTTTTCCAGCACTCCCGGATCGTTATCAAAGCCCACTACTTTTTTACCATGATTGGCCAGGTAGTCATAAGCAGCGGTGCCTATTCTGCCCATACCCACTACTACAAAATTCGCATATCCTATCGTGTTGGTTTCTGCATCGCTGCGGACTTTCTTTCTTTCAAACCGTTGCAGAAAGTCCTCCAGCCGGTTGTAAATAGAAGTAGCGTTAATATTGATGGGAGTCCCTGCCAGGAAAGACAGGGCCAGGGTTGTAGCGAGTGTGATCAGCAGCGATTGCGGCAACAGGCCGGCGCTAATGGCAATGGCGCCGGTGATGAGCGCAAATTCACTGAAACTGGCCAACGATGCAGCAGTAAGGAAAGCCGTTCGGGCCCGCAAACGAAAACCGGCCAGGATCATAAAGAAAATGGCTACTCTTAGTGGTAAATACAGTACAAGTATCACTGCATAAAAAAGGTCCTGCCAACCCGGAGTGCCGGTAAGCCCGATCTTCAGAAAAAAACCGATCAAAAAGGCTTCACGAAGTCCCCATAACTTATCCGAGAGTTCCTTGGATTTATCTTCTCCTGCATGCAACACTCCCAAACCAAACGCACCCAGTTCGGCTCCCAGGTGCAATGATTCAAAAAGGACCGACCCGGCCAGTGCCATTAATACAATCGGCTATGTTTTTGTTGGCTTCATTCATCGTATTGCTCGGCA
>CAVOOL010000022.1:0-107879 GCA_963697545.1 uncultured Bacteroidota bacterium
GGAACTCCCCTATTCCCCCTGTCCCCCTAAAGGGGAGAATGCCCTCTGTCTCCCTAAAGGGAGGACTTAGGTCAATCATACTTTTCTTTACTGTTCTTGCTTTTTAGAAAGAGCTTTTTATGAAGCGTCTTAGCTGAATAGCCTTACCGGCCGTACAAGGGAGTGACACAACAGAAGCTCATAAGAATAGTAAAAGCTGGTAACATCATTACCAGCTTTTACTATTATAAAACAAGTTGCTAATCAATAAAGTCTTTACGGCCTAAGTCTCCCCTTTAGGGGGACAGGGGAGAGACAGGGGGCTTTATCTCAACTCCTCACTCGTAAAGGCCAATGGCAACAGCCTGCTGGCGCTGTCAATGATATAAACGGGTCCTGTCATTCCGCCCAGGATCAGCCGTACCGGGTGATTGACACGGCCTTCAAACTCCTGCAACGATTGCCGGCAAATACCACAGGGAGAAATGGGGTGATCGCTTTTTTGATGTTCGCTTTTATAGCTGATAGCAATGGTTTCAATCGGAATTTTCGGGAACAGGGAGGAAATAGAGGCCAATAGAACCCTTTCCGCACAAAGACCTACCGGAAAAGAGGCATTTTCCTGGTTGCTTCCGGCTACAATTTCTCCATTGGCCATTTTGGCCACAGCACCTACCTGGAAATTGGAATAAGGTGCATACGCCTGGGCAGTTACTTCTCTTGCTTCATGTAATAACCAGCGTTGTTCTTCAGGTAATTCGTCAATGCTATCGTACACCGTGTAGTTAAACTCAAATTTTCTTTCCTTCATAATATTCTATTAGAGACAAAAATGCCCTTCAGTTTTAGCTGAAAGGCATTCTAAGGTAAGCTTATTTTACGGTTTTAAATAATCTGTTCCAGCGGGGACCTCCATCCCAGCTAAACCATATCAGCCAGGCTTTTCCTACTACGCGGTCTTCGGGTACAAAACCCCAGTAACGGGAGTCCTGTGAGCCCTGGCGGTTATCTCCCATCATCCAGTAATAATCCATTTTAAAGGTGTAGGAAGTGGCTTCGTTTCCATTCAGGAAAAACTTACCATCCCGCATTTCAAAATCATTGTGTTCGTACACACGGATGGCTCTTTCATACAAGGTATAATTATCGGGAGTAAGCTGCAGGCTGGCGCCTTTCTTTGGTATCCAGATAGGCCCGAAATTATCCCTGCTCCAGTGATGTTTATTATCGTAAGGAAATACGGCTCCGCCACCACCCTGGTAGTTCGGCGTAGGAACTACCTGGCGGGCAAGGCCACTTTTTAGCAGGTCATTTTTAGCCTTTTCGGTAAGGAACATATAATACACATTAGGCTGATCGCCCTGCATAAATTCACCCTTTTCGATATCTACATTATATTGCTCTTTCATTACTTCGGCATCCAGTGTTTGCCCGTTGGTGATCACGGTATAATTGATCAGCGCCATAGGCGGATTGGGTTCTTCCTTGCCATCGACATACACCACATTGCCTCTTACTTCGATCATATCACCTGCAACACCCACGCAACGCTTGATATAGTTATCTGTTTTGTCGGGAGGATGAACGGCAATCGGGTATTGATCCTGGTTCGATAAAATAAAGTTTCTTCCTGCCGCAGAATTGCCATTGAATTCAGGCCCCCTGATCACATCATAATAAGGCTGCTGCCGATTGAAAGTTGGGCAAATTAATGACCGTATCGCCTGCAGGGAAATTGAATACAACCACATCACCTCTTTTCACCGGCGAAGCCCACCAGCGGATATAGGGAAGCTTGATGGCTTCGCTATATGATTTTTTATTGGTGCCCGGAATGTAGTTATGTACAAACGGGATGGAAAGCGGTGTATTGGGAATGCGGGGCCCATAACTAAACTTGCTGACAAAAAGAAAATCATTGATCAGCAAGGTCTTTTCCATAGAACCCGACGGAATGGTGTAGGCTTCAAAAATAAACGTACGGATAAGTGTAGCCGCAACTATGGCAAAGATGGCGGCATCCACCCATTCCCGCCATGCTGGTTTTTTATAGCGCTTCGCTCCTTCCGGTCCTATGTAATGAATTTTATCGTTATAGCCCAGGTAAGGAAAATAAAACGGTGCCAGCAAAGCCGCCAGTGCATGTTCCCAAAAACTGAAACGGCCATACAGTTTTACAAATTCAATAAAAATGCCCGGGGTGATGAACCATCCAACCACGGGAATGAACTGCCAGAAAACCCAGTGCGTGGGACGTTTGGCAAGTTGCTGCATCACCCAGGTATTGTAAAAGGGTACAAAAGCTTTCCACTGAGCTACTCCGGCCTTTTGAAACATTTTTGCAGCGCCAAATGAAGGAAGAAATACGATCAGTACAGAAATGAGATAGACAATAAAAACGTGGTACAGTGGCATTCTCTTATTTTTAAACCAAACAAATGTATTATTTTAAAAATGTTGTAGCCGCCAATGTAAGCAAAGTTTTTGCTAAAGTGTACAATTGGTAAAATGGTTGTTTGATTTTGGCATGCAAAATTTTATAAAGCCGGTGCACATGCTTTTAAAAAGAGGTAAAGATCTTAGGTATTCTTCGGTAAATAGATGTACTGAGCTGTATTTCTGCTATTTAGCCTTTGTTGCGTCGCACACTTGTACGTTCAGTAATGTTATTCAGCATGAGAAAATAAACCACGGCGGACACAGAGAACACAGAGGTTTACAACACATATTCTCTCGCCGTGTTCTTTGTGTCCGCCGTGGTTAAAAAAATTGGTAGGATACTCCATAGCAGTTTTGCTAAGAGCAGGACATTCCATTTCTTCAGGAAATGGAATGTCTCTTTAAATCTCGTGCTCTCGTGTTCGCTGTCGTGAAACATGATGAATAAGAATTACTACAGTTCAAGTGTGCGACGCAAGGAACGCTGTGCAGGGAACAAACAGCCGGCTACAAAAACAAAAAGTGCAAACAGTTTACTGCCTACTTCGACACATAACTTTTCACATCGTCTTTTGTAATGCTTTTGCCGGAAAGAATTACTAACCGCTCCACCACGTTGCGCAACTCACGGATGTTTCCCGTCCAGTTGTACTCCTGTAATAATTTTATAGCATCATCGGAGATCATTTTCCGGGCCATGCCATAATCTTCGCAAATGTCATCCAGGAAGGTTTCCACCAACATCGGAATATCATCCCTTCTTTCATTTAAAGAAGGCACATGAATAACTATTACACTTAAGCGGTGATAAAGATCGAGGCGGAAGGTTTTTGCTTCCACTTCCTTCATCAAATCCTTATTGGTAGCAGCTATCACACGAACATCAACATTAATGTCTTTGTCGGCGCCTACTCTTGTGATCTTTCCTTCCTGCAAAGCCCTTAACACTTTGGCCTGGGCACTGAGGCTCATATCGCCAATTTCATCTAAAAACAAAGTACCGCCATTGGCTTGCTCAAATTTTCCGATGCGTTGCTTGATGGCTGATGTAAACGAACCCTTTTCGTGACCAAACAGTTCACTTTCGATCAGTTCGCTTGGTATAGCGGCACAGTTTACTTCCACCAGTGCATTGCCTGCACGGCTGCTTTTTTCATGAAGCCAGCGGGCTACCAGTTCCTTACCCACGCCATTTTCACCGGTGATTAAAACCCTGGCTTCGGTAGGCGCTACTTTTTCAATGGTTTCTTTTATTTTCCGGATCGGTTCAGACTGGCCGATCATTTCCTGCACCTTAAATGCTTTCCGTTTTAATGTCTTTGTTTCATTCACCAGCGTGTTGCGTTCCATGGCATTGCGGATGGTGATGAGTAAACGGTTCAGGTCGGGTGGCTTTTGTATAAAATCGTAAGCCCCTTTTTTTACGGCCTCTACAGCAGTTTCTATATTGCCGTGGCCGGAGATCATAATGACCGGAACATCGGCATTAATCTCAACAGCTTTTTGCAGGAAATCTATCCCGTCGATCTTAGGCATTTTAATATCGCAGAGTACGGCATCGTAGGTTTTTTCCCTGAATTTTTTCAGGCCTTCTTCCCCATCGGCTGCCTCATCTATTTTATATCCTTCAAAAGAAAGTATTTCGGTCAGGGTTTTGCGGATCGCTTTTTCATCATCTATGATCAGAATTGTGGCCATACATATTATTGAGTTGGCAAAGTAAATGAAAACGTAACAATTAGAGGAGAGCAGAAGTGCAGAAAAGAAAAAGGCCGGATAGAAATCCAGCCTCGTGTAAAATCCAATATCCTATGAAAAACCGTGACAAAGATGTGGGGATTAAACGGAATTTCAAAACTTATTTCAAATTATTTTTTAGAATAAAATAGTTGAGAATGAATGAATTGCAGAGCTTACGCACAATGTCGGTATAAGCTCTGCAATATGGGAACCTTGTCCTCATATCGCAGAAATAGTTTAAAATTTTTACGGGAAACTTCCGGTTTTATTCTTAAACCGCCAGCAAACAACAGATATTAAATTTCGTAACCTGTTAACGGTCTATTTTTTCAGATACATTACCTCTTTTACCAGTTTTACCGTGCGGGAAACATCGGGCAAAGCAGCCGCTACCAGGTTAGGTGCATAGTGCAAGGGAGCATCGGCAGCTGTAATGCGGCGGATAGGTGCATCCAGGTAATCAAAACCTTCTTTTTGTATGCGGTAGGTAATCTCGGAAGAAACGGAAGCAAAGGGCCATTGTTCTTCTACTATTACTAAACGGTTGGTCTTTTTTACACTTTCCAGGATCGTCATCCAATCCAAAGGACGAATGGTTCTCAGGTCTATCACTTCTGCACTGATGCCTTCTTTTTCCAGTTCGGCAGCAGCGCCCAGGGCCACCTTCATCATTTTGTTGAAAGAAACAATGGTTACATCGCGGCCTTGCTTTTTTACATCGGCCTTACCCAGAGGAATATAATATTCTTCATCGGGCACTTCGCTTTTATCACCATACATGATCTCACTTTCCATAAAGATCACCGGATCTTCTTCGTAACGGATGGCTTGTTTTAATAAACCCTTGCCGTCATAACCGTTGCTTACAGAAACAACTTTCAGTCCGGGAATATTTGCATACAGGGCTTCAAAAGCGGTTGAGTGCTGTGCACCTAATTGTCCCGCCGATCCATTAGGACCACGGAAAACAATTGGACAAGTGATCTGTCCGCCACTCATGGCCAGCATTTTGGAAGCGGTGTTTAAAATTTGATCCAGTGCCAGAACCGCAAAGTTCCAGGTCATGAATTCTACCACAGGACGCAAGCCGTTTTGAGCAGCCCCTACTCCAACGGCAGCAAAGCCCAACTCAGAGATAGGCGTATCAATAACACGGCGGGGGCCAAATTCGGCCAGCATTCCCTGGCTTACTTTATAGGCACCATTATATTCTGCAACTTCTTCGCCCATTAAAAAAACACGTTCATCACGGCGCATTTCTTCACTCATTGCTTCACGAAGGGCTTCACGAAAAGGAATTTGTCTCATGTAGAATTAGATATTAAAAGCGGGGCAAAATTAGCGGAGTGCGTGCATAAAACCTAAAATCAATCATAGAACGTGAATGGTTGATGATGAATGGTGCCTAATGCGCTTTAAAACATCTGTTTAAGCAGCAGGAAATACAATGGCGTCTTATTCACTACCGGCGTGGCGTTTATAGCTTTCTTTATTCTGCCAGCTTTTTGCATTCCCTGCCCATTGTATAAATAGCCGTATCCTTTTTCATGTACTGCGCGTCGGAAACATTGGGATATCTTTTTTGCACTTTTTCCAGCATGCAGTTGCAGTACTCCTTTGCCTTTGCCCCGTCCATGTCTTTCAAGGCGCCGTTCATGCAGCCGCCCATAAAATTTTGCTTATCACTTTCGGTCCATGGCTGATGGCAGGAAAACAGGAACAGCGCAAGCAGGGATACGATCAGTTTCATAAATGAATGTATTACGGCGTCAAAACTATTGCAGATGGATGGTATTATGGCGAAAGATTTGCAGGATCCGGGTATGGGTTGGACGCAAATCATTGGACTGGCAGCGGGTATATTAACAGCTGCTTCCCTGCTTCCGCAGGTGATCAAAACTTTAAAGGAGAAAAAAGCGGAGGATGTGTCGTTGGTTATGCTGTTGGTTTTGCAGGGCGGTTTAATTCTCTGGATCGTTTATGGAATTAAAAGAGAGGATCTGCCCATCATGGCTACCAATTCCTTTTCGCTTTTGGTGAATATTGTAATGGTGATACTGAGAATTAAATACCGCAAGTGAAGGGCCGGCAGCGGTCAGGCATTAGCTGAGGCTCTATAAGGTGAGTGGTGAGTGGTTAGTGGTGAGTAATACCGCTGTGAAGAAAACCATCGTGAAACGTGAGACGTCAGAGGTGAGACAGAAGCTTTCTCTTCTATCATCTATTATCCATGAACTATCAACTATCATCCTGCCAGCTTGTGGTAATAAATAAAAGAGCTCCTTGCCTGAAGCAAAGAGCTCGTATTCATTTTAACTGCCTTTATAAAACAACCTATGCTTTCTCAATCACCATGGCACTGGCGCCACCGCCGCCGTTACAAATTCCGGCCGCGCCGTATTTACCGTTATTTTGGTTGAGTATATTGATAAGTGTTACAATAATGCGGGCACCACTGCAACCCAAAGGATGGCCCAGGGAAACAGCGCCACCATTTACATTTACTTTGGCCGGATCTAAATTCATTTTTTGGGTGTTCACTATTCCTACCACACTAAAGGCTTCGTTCAGTTCTACATAATCCATATCGCTTAGTTGCAATCCTGCCCTTCTTTACGGCCGCAGGTACGGCAATGCTGGGCGTAGTGGTAAACCATTCCGGCTCCTGCTCTGCATCGGCATAGCCGCGAATGATGGCCAGTGGTTTGATACCCAGTTCTTTGGCTTTATCGCTGCTCATTAATACCACGGCAGCCGCACCATCGTTCATGGTACTTGCATTAGCCGCCGTAACCGTTCCTTCTTTTCCAAAGGCAGGTTTCAGCGAAGCAATCTTATCAAACTTTACATTCCAGGGTTCTTCGTCTTTTGCTACAATCACAGGATCGCCTTTTTTAGAGGGGATTTCCACCGGCACTATTTCGTCTTTCAAACTTTCCGCTCTCCCACGCTGCCTGACTGCGCTTATAGCTTTCCGTTGCAAAAGCATCCTGTTCTTCCCTGCTGATGTTGTTGGCAGAGGCCGTGGCATCGGCAGCGCAACCCATGGCGTAGTTGTTATAGCAATCGGTTAAACCATCTTTGGCCAAACCATCAATCAATGCCGTGTTGCCATATTTATTTCCCCAGCGCAGGTTCTCTACATAAAAAGGAACAGCACTCATATTCTCCATGCCGCCGGCCACAACTATATCAGAATCGCCCAACAAGATACTTTGGGCGCCCTGGGCAATGGCTTTCATACCGCTGGCACAAACCTTATTGACGGTAGTGCATACTACATTATCGGGAAGGCCGGCATATTTTGCCGCCTGGCGGGCAGGAGCTTGTCCCAGGTTGGCCTGCAATACGCAGCCCATTAATACTTCATTCACTTGTTCCGGGACTGATACCGGCTCTTTTTACAGCGGCTCTTATGGCGATAGCTCCCAGTTGGGTAGCAGGCACATCTTTCAGTGCACCACCAAAACTTCCTATAGGAGTACGAACGGCAGAAACGATATAAACTTCTTTATTCATAAAGCAATATTTGCGGCGCAAAGATAAGATAGTTTGTAGTTTATGGTTTGTGGCTTGTAGTTAGAGGTGGCATGAGAACTTTTTATTCTTTACCTGCACTTTAATGGCTGTGTTTTTATGATACCGGCAACCGTACCTTGATTGAACTTTCGTTGCGCTGTGTCCGACTACCGGCGGATCGCACTCTTGTACGTTCTGTAATGCTATGGAGCTGTTCTTTAGCACCTGTTCTTTGCACGACCAAAATGGAAGTAATTTTGAACTATGGCTAAAGCATTCCTCACAGCCCAATGGCGCAATTTATTAATGGCGAATTATGAAATTGATCCTGCGGTTTTAAAGAAGTATGTTCCCTGTCATACCGAGCTGGATAGTTTTAACGGTGTGCACTATGTCAGCCTTGTCGGCTTTTTATTCAAAGACACAAAAGTCCGGGGTCTCTCCTTCCCTTTTCACCGCACCTTCGAAGAAGTGAACCTTCGTTTTTATGTGCGGTACAAAGAAGACCATCAATGGAAACGCGGCGTCGTATTTATGAAAGAAATTGTTCCCCGGCGCATGATCACCTTTGTGGCCAACAATATTTACAAAGAAAAATATGCCACGCATGCCATGAAGCATCTATGGCAAACTACAGATAAGGGGTTGCAGGTGGAATATAGCTGGAAGGTGGGCGGTGAATGGAATTATCTGAAAGCCCTGGCCAACAAAGAACCCGAAGCTATTGCGCAGGGCTCAGAAGAAGAATTTATAACCGAACACTATTGGGGCTATACGTTTGTAAACGATAATTGCACGGGTGTATATGAAGTGGCGCATCCCAAATGGAAGGTGCATGCGGTACAGCAATATGATGTAAAATGTAGTGTGGAGAGGTTGTATGGTAAAGATTTTTCAGAAGCATTGAGCCAAAAACCTAAATCCGTTTTTTTGGCAGAAGGCTCTGAAGTAAAGGTGATGACAGGATCGAAGATCTTTTCTTAAGGGTTTATTTTTTCTCCTTGTCAATAAACGGTTTCAGTATATCTATTGGTACCGGAAAAATCGTTGTAGTGTTATGCTCTGAAGAGATTTCCACCAAGGTTTGCAAATAACGCAGGGTTAAGGCACTTGGTTGGTTGGCCAAGATCTCTGCTGCATCGGCCAACCGTTGCGAGGCCTGGAATTCGCCTTCGGCAGAAATTACTTTGGATCGGCGTTCCCTTTCTGCTTCTGCCTGTCTTGCCATGGCCCGCTGCATTTCCTGCGGCAGGTCAATTTGTTTCACTTCTACATTGGTAACTTTTACACCCCAGGGCTCTGTATGCGCATCAATGATCTGTTGCAGCCGTAGGTTGATCTTGTCCCGTTGTGAAAGAATGTCATCCAGTTCCGATTGGCCCAGTACACTCCGTAAAGTAGTTTGCGAAATTTGGGAAGTGGCCAAAAGATAATTCTCTACCTGTACAATGGCTTTCTGCGCTTCCATAACACGGAAATACACCACCGCATTTACTTTGATGGAAACATTATCCTGCGTAATAACATCCTGGGGCGGCACGTCCAGCACCACGGTGCGTAAACTTACTTTCACCATTTTATCAATAATAGGTATCAGCAAAACAAGTCCCGGGCCTCTTACGCCATCGCGGCCTGCAAGGCGGCCCAGGCGGAAAACAACGCCTCTTTCATATTCCCGCAGAATGCGGATGGCATTGCTAAGAATAATAAGAACAAAAACAACGATAACGATCAATACAATGGGATACTGTTGCATGGTTTTTATTTAATAGTTAGTAGTGGTTCAACATACACTTTGAAGTTCTTCATGGATTTTACCGACACCTTCTCTCCTGCTTCAATCCGGCCGGAAAGGGATTCGGCTTGCCAGATCTCGCCATGCACACGAATCGTTCCCAAAGGATCAAGCACTTCTAAAGTAGTTCCTGCCTCTCCGATGAATCCTTCAATGCCTGTAACCGGCTTTGCTCTTTGTGCTCTTATTCCGGCCCCAACCACAAACAGGAAGAATAAAACACTCAGGGCTGTAAAAGACAGGATAACACTGCGGGATATCCGCACAAACTCAAGCGAAGAATCGCCACGTATCAGCATTAAAGAACCCAGGAGCAGCGAAACAATACCGCCAACAGTGAGTAAGCCATAGCTTGCTATTTTGATCTCGAGCAGGAATAAAATAATACCAAATACGATTAACGCCAGGCCGGCATAATTAATAGGCAGGGTATGCAGGGAATACAAGCCAAGAATAAGCCCGATCACTCCAACAATGCCCGGGAAGATGGCCCCGGGATTATACAGTTCGAAGAGCAGCCCGTAGAAACCAAGCATCAGCAGGATGTACGCAATATTCGGATCGCTGACAATGTTGAGGATCTTTTCTATAAAGGTCATTTCCAGGTTGGTTACCTGGGCGCCTTTTGTGTGGAGGGTTACGGTCCCGGAACTTACTTCAACATTTCTGCCATCAATTTGTTCCAGTAAATTCTTTGTGTTGACAGCCATCAGGTCAATTACTTTTTGTTGCAGGGCCTCGGCGCCGGTAATGGATACGCTTTTGCGAACGGCTTCTTCCGCCCATTGCACATTCCTGTTTCGCTTCTCTGCTATGGTGCGTATAAAGGCAATGGCATCATTGGTTGCTTTTTCATTCATGGTAGTATCCATGCCGCCCTGCATGCTTACCGGGTGCGCTGCGCCAATATTGGTACCCGGCGCCATGGCAGCAATATGGGCAGCCATGGTAACAAACACGCCTGCCGAACCGGCATGGGCGCCGGCCGGGGAAACATAGGCCACCACCGGAACAGGCGCATCAAGAATGCTTCCTACAATAACACGGGTCGATTTGAGCAGCCCACCAGGCGTATTGATGTAAATGAGAAGGCATTCGGCATTTTCCTTTTCCGCTTTTTCTATACCCCTGTCTATAAAACTTGCTGCCACGGGGTTGATGGTGCCATCAATGGTAAGGGCCACAACTTTTTGCGCTGGCAATGTAAAGGGAAGGCCAATGAGCAGTAAAAAATATAGCAGGCTTTTTAGACGCATTCTGTATTGTAATTTACTAAAATAAAGGATGCCCTGCGTTTCATGCATACGATGAAATAAACAGGAATGCAGTCCTGCCGCCACATTCGAAATATATTTGCATGAAAAATTCATTTTGTCACAACACTATACAGTCATCATCATCGGCGGCGGGCCTATTGGCATTGCCTGTGCACTGGAAGCTAAAAAACGCGGGATTGATTATCTGATCCTGGAGAAAGGCGCACTGGTAAATTCGATCTACAATTACCCGGTTAATATGACCTTTTTTTCTACTTCGGAAAGACTGGAAATCGGTAACGTTCCTTTTGTCTCCAACAATCCAAAACCTACCCGCAGCGAAGCTTTGGAATATTACAGGCGGGTGGCAAAAGACAACGCTGTAAATATTCATTTATTTGAAGAAGTGACTGATGTAAAGCCGCAGGAAACAAGCAGAGAGGAGGAAAACCTGCAGGCTTCAAATTCAAAAACCGGTTACCGTGTAAAAACAACAAAAGCCACCTACACGGCAAATGACATCATCATTGCCACTGGTTTTTACGATATTCCTTATCTGCTCAATGTTCCCGGCGAAGATCTTCCCAAAGTGAAGCACTATTACAAAGACCCGCATTTTTATGCTTTTCAGAAAGTAATGGTAATAGGCGCCCAAAACTCCGCTGTGGATGCGGCTTTGGAAACCTGGCGAAAAGGCGCTGACGTAACCATGGTGGTTCGCGGCCCCGAAATCGGACAAAGGGTAAAATACTGGGTGCGGCCCGATATAGAGAACCGCATTAAGGAAGGATCTGTTAAGGCTTATTTTAATTCATCAGTGATTGCTATCCGTGAGCATGAGGTGGATATACAAACACCCGAAGGCATAGTGACCCTGCCGAATGATTGGGTGCTTGCCTTGACAGGGTATCAGCCCAACCTGGGTTTCCTGCGTAAAATGAAAATTGACTTATGTGATGACGAAACCTGCAAACCGGCTTATGACGAAGACACGCATGAATCGAACCAAAAAGGAATTTACCTGGCAGGGGTTATTTGCGGAGGCATGAATACACACCGCCTGTTCATTGAGAACTCAAGGGAACATGCCGTGAAGATACTTGACAGTATAGAAAAAAGCCTCCATTAATGGCGTGCGGACACCATTGATCGAGGCGTGAAAAAGAGCTGAGTCGGCTCGTGTCCTGCTATTCTTCCGGCTTGTTGGTAACCAGCGAAAGCTTGGCAAAATCGGAACCGGCAAATATTTTAGCCAGGTTAATATCCTGTGTTTTTTGATAAGCTGCCAAATGCGTTTGTGTAACGATGCGCCAGAAATTCTTGGCTTTCAAATCGTTATAATCTCTTCCCTGAACGATCAGGCCACGAACGGGGTTTCTTTTCTTTAATTCAAAACGAATGATCTTTCCTTGAGGGATCGTTTCTTTTGCCAAAAAATTTTCGATTTGTTCTACTGTCATAGCGGGCTAAGGTAAGGGTTTACATCATTCAAGTAGTAGGCTAAAAGTTAAAAAAATGAAAGGTTTTTTAAGGATGAACCTACTTACGAGGTGGAACAACTGTTTTTATGGGAACGAATAATATTTTTTAGCGATGAGATAGAACAAAATCAGGCAGCACAGCAAAGGTTTATACAGGGATCATCTCCTCTTCTTCCTTCCCCTACTTTCGTCCTACCTATTCCACTTGAGTTCATGGAACACGTAATTCTACGATAATGGTTTTATAGTAGAAAAGAATACAAAAAACGCAGCACCTTTCAGCACTGCGTTTGTAACCAAAACCATATATGAAAAACCTTATGCTTGTTTTATCAGTTGTATTTCTGCATGAATACGGATATCATCACTTACCACTATTTGGCCGGCTTCGGTAACAGCGTTCCAGACAAGGCCAAATTCTTTACGGCTTAATTTACCGGATACGGTAAACCCTGCCTTTGTCTGTCCGTAAGGATCTACTACAATGCCGCCAAATTCAACATTTAAGCTAATGGGTTTTGTAACGCCTCTTATGGTCAGGTCACCCGTAAGTTTTGCTTCATTGCCGGAGCCTTCATATTTCTTACCAACAAATTTTAGCTGGCGATATTCTTCACCGCTAAAAAAGTCAGCTGATTTCAGGTGGGCATCCCGATCGGCATTATTGGTGTCGATTGAATTAATATCAGCCGTAAACTCTATCCGCGTAGCTGAATGAAAATCTTCTGTTTGAGTTTCTACTTCCAGGTCAAAGGTTCTGAAATACCCTGTTACTGTTGTGATCATCAGGTGCTTTACTTTAAACTGTATTTCGGAGTGTGCCGGGTCTATCTTCCATTTAATTGCCATAAAGTTGATTTTTTAAGGTTACGTAAATTTATATAATGTTATAACATTGATTTGACATTGTCTGTCATTTTGGGTTACGGATTTATAATCAAAAACCCTACCCTGCTCCGTTAGCCCATTCTTACCGAGGTCATGGTTAATGAACCACCCACCGTTTTATCATTGAAAAAACTAACAGCCTCGTTGTTGTTTTTTAATCCAAGTGTGTATAGAAGCGGCAGGTAATGCTCAGGCGTGGGAATGGAAAGCTGTGCTTCTCTTCCCAGGTTTTGAAAGTTGATCAGTTTATGGTGTTCATTGTTACCGATCAATTCCTTAAAAGTGGTGTTCATTTGAAGAGCCCAGTCGTAACCAAACTCCGGCTCATCTATTTTGTCCCAGGCAACCATTCTTAAGTTGTGTACCATATTGCCGCTTCCTAGAATAAGCACTCCTTTTTTCCGCAGGTTATACAGCTCTTTAGCAAGATCATAATGGTACTGCGGGCTCTTGGTATAATCGATGCTCAGTTGCAATACAGGAATATTGGCGTCGGGATACATATGCCTTACCACTGTCCATGTGCCATGGTCCAAACCCCAGTCATGATCCAGCTCTACTTTCGTGGAAGCGATGATGGCAGTTGTTTCTTTTGCCAGTTCCGGATTGCCGGGAGCAGGATATTGCACATCAAACAAGGCCTGCGGAAAGCCGCCAAAGTCGTGGATGGTTTTTGGAAAATCCATAGCCGTGATCTTCGTTCCCCTGGTTAGCCAGTGCGCCGAAACCACCAACACCGCTTTGGGCGTTGGAATTTCTTTGGCCAGCTGTTTCCAGTAGTTACTGAAACTATTGTTTTCAATTCCGTTCATAGGTGAACCGTGCCCAATAAATAATACAGGCATCAGGCTCTCCTCTTCTTTTAGATCGCCGGTAAATTTTTTAAATGCTCCTAAACTTGACATAGCTGTTGCTCCTGCAATAATTTTTACAAAATGTTTTCGATGCATGACTGAAGTAGGTGTTTATAGTGCGCCTTTCAGGCTGCATTTCTTAAATCAGTATTCAGTGCAAAGCTACTACGGACACGGGCGGGCACCATTGAGCTAAGCCAAGAAATGGGATTGACATAGATCAAGGTGATTTGTTAACCAATAAATGCCGGAAAACTTACTTCTTTAGCGATACATTTCTGCGGATGCGGCTGAGCGTTTCCGGGGTAATGCCCAGGTAGGAAGCCATCATGTGTTGGGGAACCCGTTGCGGAATAGTGGGACAAGAATGTATCAGCTCATTGTACTTTTCTTCTGCCGTACGGCTTAGCGAACTTATCAGCCTTCTTTGTGTAGCAATTAAACTGTTCTGTAATAAAATACGGAAATAACGTTCCATTTTGGGAACCTTTTCCATCATTTCATCTTCTGCCTGCTTTGATAACAACAGCAATTCAGAATCTTCCAGCGCATCAATATTATACACAGAAGGCTCACCGGTCAAAAAGCTGAACTGGTCAGCGATCCACCAGCCTTCAAATGCAAACTGCATCACATGCTCGCTTCCTTTTTCATCAACGGTATATAAACGAAGCATGCCTTTTTCAACAAAAGCCACGTACTTACAGGGATCACCTTCCTGCAAAAGATATTGCCTCTTCCGTATTTTTTTGGGTCTGAAAAAAGACCGGCAGATGTCTTTTTCTTCTTCTGTCAGGTGAACCTTTTCCTCAAACTTGTCAAATAATAAGTCAAACATGAATGGACTTTGTTAAAGGCAAAAATAACGGAGTTCAACAAAGGTGGCACTAATTAAAATTAATAATATGCTATATCCGGAAAACACATTACTATTAACACTGATCATTGGTTTGCTATGGGCATTTTGTAAAAAACAGGCAGGCACTTTTCCCTTTTAAGCTTTGCAGTTACGTGATGCTGGTGTCAGTAAGGAAGCAGTAGCGTCAGGAACCATCGTGAAACGTGAGACGAGAGAGCGACGGAGGCTTCTTTCCCTTCTATCATCTATCAACTACCATCTATCATCCTCATAGCCGTTTGCTATAAGAGAGCTTTCCCTCACCATTCACCACTCACCACTCACAAAATGATCAGCCGCAAAATTTTTACCGGTTCATTCCTGCCGTTTACCGGTAAAAAGGCTTCTGATTACCTATCTGCACTTGCCTTAGCCTTAAATGCGTATTTACTTTGGTTAAAATTTAAAATTATGAACGAAGATTTTACAAACGAAGTGGAAAGACGATGGGCACGTCATGAAAGGAGCAGCCGTCGCGGACGTGTATGGGCCGGTTTTTTCCTGCTACTGGTTGGCGGACTTTTATTGCTGAAAACTTTAAATGTATTTTTTTTCCCTGCCTGGTTTTTTACATGGCCTGTGTTTCTTGTGGCTATTGGTTTATTCATCGGTGCAAAACATGGCTTTCGCGGCGGCTTTTGGCTCATCCCGATTTTAATTGGCGGATTGCTTCTGGCCAATGAGGCCGATCCTTCTCTTCGCCTGGACCGGTTCATTGCACCCTTCATCATTATAGCCATTGGTCTCGTCTTCATCTTTCGTCCTAAAAGGCATGACTGGCGAAAATGGAAACGGGGCGGAGCTGAATGGCAGGAAGGAAAAACTACTGCGCCTGTGTCAAATAACGTTGCAGGCGACACAAATGCTTACACCGCAGACCGCAGGGATTTTATAGATGTGACAGCCGTATTTGGCGGCGTGAAAAAAAATGTACTGAGTAAAAATTTCCAGGGGGGTGATATAGTGAGCCTTATGGGTGGTTCTGAAATTGACCTGACGCAAGCCGATTTTACCGGAAGAATTACCATTGATGCAACCAACATTTTTGGCGGCACCAAGCTAATCGTTCCTCCTACATGGGATGTGCAAAGTGACATCACCGCCATCTTTGGTGGCGTGGATGATAAACGGCAGATCAGTGGCGTGAACTTAGATCCAAACAAAGTATTAATTCTTGATGGCACCTGTATGTTTGGCGGGATTGAGATCAGAAGTTTCTAAGTGCCCCGTTTTATAAATGCAGCAATACTTGACAGGGTTGTTGCTAATTTAAATTACCTATCTAAAACATTTGTGTATGAAATGGTATTTGGCAAAAATGGTTTACCGGATCATTTGCGGAGATGGCCGGCACACCCCACAGTTTGATGAGCAGTTGCGTTTGATAGTGGCAAGCAACGGGAGCGAAGCATTTGACAAGGCTGTTACTATGGGTATGAAAGAGCAGGAATCCTTCCTGAATCAAAAGAATGAACTGGGTGCAATGGCAGTTTGTAAATGTTCCGGAAGTGTACCGGTTGAGCAAACTAATTGATGGCGCTGAAATTTATTCACGCATCAACGAAGTGGAGGATGCAGAAGCATATACTACTTTCGTGCACAGCAAAGCCGGATCTATCCAGGATAAACAGATACAGCAATTGCAGAATTTAATTTAAATCATTGGCTACTTCACCACTAAAAAAAATGCGCTTCCGGCTGGTATTTGCCATTTGCTGGTGCCTGTGGACTCTTCTGCATGCCTTTGTGCTGAACTGGTTTGGTTTTTCCTGGAAAATGGCCATCTGGGATAGTCTTATAAGTAATTTTTTACTGGTAAGTGCATCTATTTTAATAACGGTTACACTTCAATTTTATATCCCCCAAAAAAATAAATACGGATATATTTTAGGATTGTGTGTAGCCCTTTCCCTAACATGGCTTTTAATAAGCCGCAGCATTTTAATTTTTTTATCGGATGATTCAAGAGAATACGCTACATTTTTTTCACAGTCTGTTCCCATTCGTTTGGCTATTGGTTTCCTTATTATTGGGTGCATGGCTTTGGTAAGTGTTTTATGGTACACCATCCAGGACCAGCAGGAAATTGAAAAAAGAAAAGCGGAAGCTGAAAAGTTGTCGAAAGAAGCGGAGCTGTATAAGCTTCGCCAGCAGTTGCAGCCCCATTTTCTTTTTAACAGCCTGAATTCCATCAATGCATTGATTGGTTTGCAGCCGCAGCAAGCCCGGACGATGATACAGCAGTTGTCAGACTTTTTAAGAGGTACGTTAAAAAAAGAAGAACATCAATGGACAAGTCTTACTGAGGAATTGCAGCACCTGCAGTTGTACCTGGAAATTGAAAAGGTTCGTTTTGGCCACAGGCTTTCTACCAACGTTCAAAACGATGCAGATGACTCTTTGTATCTGCCTGCCATGCTGTTGCAGCCGGTTGTGGAAAATGCCATCAAATTTGGCTTGTATGATACAACGGATGTCATCACCATCAGCATTGAAGCAAAAAAGGAAGAAAATAACTTAGTCGTCGTGGTGAAAAATCCATTCGATCCGGAAACCAGTTCTCCTAAAAAAGGAACCGGTTTTGGACTAAGCTCCGTGCAGCGAAGACTGTATTTATTATTTGCCAGGAATGACCTGTTGCAAACAGAAGCAAAAGAAAAAGTATTTATTACAACCATTAAAATTCCCCAACCAAATGATCAGGGCACTAATAATTGACGATGAGCCGCTGGCAAGGTCTATTGTGAAAGAATATTTGCAAAGCTTTTCACAGGTAGAGCTTTTACAGGAATGCGGCGATGGCTTTGAAGGTATAAAAGCCATTATGCAACACCAGCCCGATCTTATTTTTTTGGATATACAAATGCCAAAGATCAATGGCTTTGAAATGCTGGAATTAATTGACCAGCCGCCAGCCGTTATTTTCACCACAGCGTTTGACGAGTATGCCATCAGGGCTTTTGAAACACATGCGGTAGATTATTTATTAAAACCCTTCAGTAAGGAACGGTTTGATAAGGCGCTGGATAAATTCTTCAACCAGTCTGTTTTACAAAGCCAAAAAAAAGCCACAGAAGAGTTGCTTCAGTCAACAACAGAAATGACCGCACAACAGGAACGCATTGTGGTAAAAACCGGTGGTAAGATCCGGATCATACCGGTGCCCGATATCCAGTATCTGGAAGCGGCGGATGATTATGTAAAAATCCATACGGCCGAAGGAAGCTTTCTGAAGAATAAAACCATGGGCTTTTTTGAAGCCGCTTTGCCTCCCAATGAATTTGTGCGAACGCACCGTTCCTATATCATTAACGTTAAAGAGATCACCCGGATCGATCCTTATGAAAAGGAAAATCATTTAGCCATTTTAAGATCAGGGGCAAGAATTCCTGTAAGCAAAAATGGTTATGGAAAATTGAAAATGGTGCTGGGGTTATAATTCAAACACAATGGGTTTGTTCATTAGTTCAAAAGAGTCGTTGGTTAAACTGGCATTAATGAATTTGATGCCGAAGTTTTTGGTGGTTCCATACGATTCATGAATGTGTCCAAACACATGAACCTGGGGATTTATTTCCTGAATGGTGTTTAGCAGGTCTTTGCATCCTACATGACGGTCATTACCGGTCTGGTCAAGAATTCCAAAAGGCGGCCCATGAGTGATCAATAGATCTGTATCGGAAGGAATCTGCGTCCAGTGCTTTTGTATCTCTCCTCCCCTTGTGCGGTTAAACGCCCAATTAAAAAATTTAGGTGTTATGGGCGAACCCCAGATGTTGATGCCATTAATGGAAGTGCCGCTGTCATTCAAATAGATAATCCCATCCGGAATGAGTTTGACAAGGTCCTTCTCTTTTATTTTTTCAAAGAGAAAATCATGGTTGCCGGCAATAAAAATTTTATGTTCAAAGTCTTGTTTGCCAAACCAACTGAGGAAATCTTCCACTTCTAATTTTTCTCCCCGGTAAGAAATATCACCTGCATGAATTAATACATCTCCTTTGGGCAATTTCACGCCCCTGTGTCTGGAATGCGTATCGGCAAGTACTACAAATTTCAAATGGCTTTTGCAATTTAAAAGCTGTCCCGCATTGCGGGACAGCTTTAGAAATTAATAAATGAATTGCCTACAAGTATCTCATCAATGAACTTTTTATAGTGTGAGTGGTGAGTGGTAGTGGTGAGTAAAGCCACACTGGTAGCAAACCACGTGAAACGTGAGACGTGAGACGGAGGCCTCTTTCTCTTCTGTCATCTATCAACTACCATCTATCATCTTAATAGCCGTCTGGTATAAGAGAGCTTCCCTCACCATTCACCACTGACCACTCACAAAAGGCAGTTGTGCAATGGCTTCTATTTTTTTTTCCGGTCTGTTGATTGATTCCTGTTACTTGCCTGGTCTCTTTTTTTGTCTTCTGGTTGAGATCTCTTCCCTCCTGTTTTTTCACCATGATTTGATTTTCCGGCATTGGCTGCCTGCCCAAACGGCTGGTTACTTTGATTGCTGGCTCCGCGGCCGGCGCTGCCACTTTTGTTGTTATCACCTCTTCCCGCCATGATTTATTTTTTTTATTGTGAATGATAATTAAACTTTATTGCGCAGTAATTGTGCCATTAAAATTTCTACGATGTATTGTAAAACCAAACTTCTTTTTAGCTGCTCGTTTCTTTTTGTTTCTTTTTTTACTCAGGCACAGGATTTAGACAGCACCAAGGAAACGCAGTTGCCGGAGGTAGTGATCAGGGCTTTTGAACAAAACCGCCGGTTAAAGGACGTTCCTGCTGCCATCAATTATGTAGGCAGGCAAACGCTGGAAAGATTTAGTCCGTCTTCCATTGTAATGGCCGTTAATACAACACCCGGTGTACGCATGGAAGAACGTTCGCCGGGAAGTTTTCGGTTTAACATTCGCGGCAGTTCGTTACGTTCGCCATTTGGCGTGAGGAACGTAAAGGTTTACTTCAACGACATTCCCATTACCGATCCCGGCGGAAATACCTACCTCAATCAACTGGGTTATTACAACTTCAACTCAATAGAAATTATAAAAGGCCCCGGCAGCAGCTTGTATGGAGCCGGAACGGGAGGCGTGCTGCTTATAGAAAGTATGAGTGAAGCCGAAAAGCCATCTGTGTTTGCCGAATATGCCATGGGTAGCTATGGGCTGCAAAATATATATGGTGCCGTCACATCCGGTAACGGGAAATGGATCAGCCGGGTTGGCTTTCAGCATCAGAAAAGTGACGGGTACAGAGATCATTCTGCATTAAAAAGAAACGTACTTAGCTGGAACAGCCTCTTCAAGCCCGATGAAAAACATCAGCTCAAAACCACTTTTTTATACGGCGATCTTTTTTATGAAACGCCCGGCGCCTTAACGCTGGCGGAGTATAATTCCAACCCGAAAATGGCAAGGCCAGGCGGCTTTGGCTTTCCTGGTGCTGAACAAGCCAAGGCGTCCATCACGCAAAAAACCTTTATAGCCGGTGCTTCTTACTGGCAACAACTGAGTTCGCAATGGCAAAACAAAACGGTTGCTTATGGCATGTTTACAGAATTGCGTAATCCTACTGTTCGCAATTATGGCAAGAGTTCTGAGCCACATATGGGGGCCCGAACCTTTTTCAAATTTGAACAGCCTTTTACCAATGCAAAATTTAACTGGGATATTGGTGGGGAATGGCAACAGGGGTTGCCTTCGGTAAGTATTCATAAAAATGTGGGCGGCCAGCCGGATTCGTTACAGAGCTATGATGAAATCAACAACCTGCAATACTTTGTATTTACACAGGCTGTATTGGATGTTAAAGAATGGACAATAACTGCCGGCGCCAGTTGGAATAAATTAAAAGTAGGCCTGGAACGCTTTCAACCGGCAGCATTAGGCAGACAGTCGCGAAGTTTTTCCAATGAAATAGCACCCCGGTTTTCTCTTTCCAGAAAACTGAAAGATTTTACCATTTACTCAAGTGTTTCCAAGGGCTTTTCTCCCCCAAGCACCGCCGAGTTAACACCTACAGGTGGCGCCATAAACTTGGGCTTAAATGCAGAAGAAGGCTTCAACTATGACCTGGGCGTAAAAGCGGGTTTTCAAAACGGATTGTATGTGGATGTGAATGCTTTTATTTTTTCTTTGAATAACGCCATTGTGCAAAGAAGAGATGCAGGTGGCGGCGATTATTTTGTGAATGCCGGTAAAAAGCAACATGGAATTGAAACCTATATCAGTTATCCTTTTTTGCAGTCCGGTAGTTTTATGGCCAGAAGCTTGTTTTGGGTAAGCCATACCTGGCACGATTTCCATTATAAAAGCTTTAAGCAATTGAACAGTGATTTTTCCGGAAAGGCCTTGCCTACCGAGGCGCCTCACACCATTTCTACTGGTTTTGATTTTACCGCGAACAATGGATTACTGGGAAATGTGACGTATTACTATAGCGGTAAAATTCCATTGAATGATGCCAATACAGAATATGCGGCTGCCTATCATTTACTGGGTGCCAAGTTAGGTTATGAAAAATGGGTGAAGCAGGCGATGCGGATTAAATTTTTTGCAGGGATAGAAAATTTACTAGATCAAAAATATAGCTTGGGCAATGACATAAATGGCTTTGGTGGCCGCTACTACAACGCAGCAGCCGGTAGAAATTATTACGCATCCCTGGTGTTACAATGGAATTATAAATAACACAAATGCACTATCCCCCTACCCGTAAAAATCTGGTAGATACTACTTATCGGAAGCGAATGGCTCGAATTTGATTATGCCATGGAAGAAGTAACGAGTCTATGTTCCCAGGCTTTATTCTTTTTATGTTTTTTCCTGTCCAATAGTTTCATGACTCCGGCGGCTACCAATCCACCAATTACATACAATCCAACCGTCATAATTTTGGTTTGAACGGTGCGGCTGCTGTTGTCTTCATCAAGGCCAAGGGGTTTTGGTAATAAAACAGCGCCCAGGCCGGCGGCCAGGCCTAAGGCAGCTCCTTTTACCAGGGCATTTTCTTTTTTACCGATACCGGCAAAACTGTAAAAAAGTGTGTTGCTTATTAAATCACCGGTCAAAGACCAGCCATAAAGTCTACGTTCATTAGGTGTTTTGGCTCCAATAACTTTTAATCCTTTCGCAATGGCATTCATTCCCATCAAGTCCATCCTTGGCGCATTGGGAATGGCTTTTTTTACTGTTTCGTGTATAAGAGTGAGTGCGGCTGCACCGGCAACCCCTCCTTCCAGGGCATATAAAGTTCTCATTTTATAGTATTTTTTATAGCAATCTGAGGTAATTACTTAAAATTCAATGCCAAGCCAGTTTCAGGCAAAGAAGACATGAAGTGATGGAAAAATTGTTGAATAGAATTACCAATCGCAGGCCAGAAGTCAAAATTCAAAAGCAAAAAGTAAAAGAAGTACTACAACAAAAGCAGCCTTTGGTGTTTTGATTTTGACTTTAAATTTTAACTCAATACCGCTTCCAGGCCTTTAAATATTTTGAAACATCGTTCAAGTCTTTTTGGGAGATCTCATTTTGTTTAAAAGAAGGCATTACCCCCAGCCCATGGCGCATTTGAAAACGCTTAATAAATTGCGGAGCAGGATTTGAATTGATAGCGGGAGCTAAACCGCTTTCTCCACCCGGATGGCATTTTTGACAATTAGCCATAAAAACCATTTCACCATTAGCTACGCGTTCATTCTCTGGTATAAATTGCTTTTGTTTGATGGGCTCACTTTTCCTGGCAACACATGAAAAAATAAAAACTGAAATTGAGATCATCGCCGCCATCAAAACCAGCACTATCCCATATTTTTTCATAACTACTGCTTTGTGATTTTCCAGATCATGCCTGTGTTTATTTGTGGTTGGGGGCCCTGCTTGCCTGTTTTCATAATGCCAAAATCAACCACGTACAAAGCACTTCCTGATGGGTTGAATTTTACAGATACCGGTCTTTCCAAACCTCCTTTTTTCAGCATAGTAGCAGGACCATTTCGCTTTCCTTTATTCACTGCAAAATCTCTAACCACACCTTTATCAATATTTACCCGAACAATTTTAAAGCCAACCGGTGATAGCACTTTGCCTGAACCGGGGGCCATATCGCCAAACTGTGCCACGAAAGCCTCTCCCTGAAATCCAAACTCTGCACGGCGTGAAAAGTCAAGGCCGTTAGAGGAAGAGTGCACACCAAAAATGGCCGCAGGTTTTGGCGGTGTGCTGGGGTAATTCTGCATCAGAGGTTTTACATATTCGCTATTAGGAGATTTAAACTCTTCATCGATGGAAATGGGTTTGCCGGCAGAGAAATCGGGCCAGCCATACCAGGTTCCCTGTTTAATGTCCCAAAGTACATCGCCGGTTCCCCACACAGGCCGACTGCCTCTCTCATCATAACCATTTTCTGTAACGAACAATCTCCCATCGTTTGAAAAGGCCAGGCCAAAAGGATTGCGTAGTCCCCATGCCACTAATTCTACCGCTCCACCATTCAGGGGCATTCGTAAAATTGCTCCTGTGCAGGGAAGTTTTCCTTTAATAACTTGCCCTTGCGTGGTGGATGTACCAAAGGGAACAAAAGCTCCTGTTGTGCTTTGGTCGTTGACGCTATCGGTTAACACATTGGCGGAAATATAATTTTGTCCGCTCAGGTAAATGTCTTTGCAGGGAATGTCGTGAAAATCTTTTTTTCTAAGCAGCCAGCCAAATTGTGCATTATCCTCGCCAACAACTCCCGAATTGGTTGCAGTGCCCTGCCCAAAATAAATATATCCGTCTTTAATTACAGGCCCATTGGTATGATGGTCGCCAACACTTGGTAGATTTGAAACAAGTGAAGTAATAGTTCCGTCCTTTGTGATTTTTAAAATACGGCCGCCTTCCATTTCACCGCCTTCGGCTACGTAGAAAGCTCCATCCTCCCACACAATTCCTGTCCATGGACCATTGCGTGGGCCTTTGGCAATAGTGGTTGTTTTGCCGTTTGCCTCTACCCTAAGCAATTTCGGTTCGCCCCACACCTCGCCGTACGAATAACCGGCTTCAATTACATACAAGTTTCCTTCCTCATCAAAAGCTGTAGCTGTGGGAAAATTAAGTCCTGATACAACAGGTTCAATTTTATAGCCGGGAGTGAGTGCAATATCATTGGCATTGATGCTGCGCTGCGGCATGTTCTCAATCTGTCCTCCACCGTGAGATCTGCGCATGCGGTAGCAGTTCGCAAGGCTAAAAGAAAATAATAGCAGAAGAAGGAGGTAAAAGAGCTTTTTCATGTGCAGCGATTGATGAAAAACGCTTAAAAAATTGTGCCAGGGAAAAGTCAATTTCAAAAGTAGAAAGTAAAAAAGAAACCGGTAGCTGCTGTCAGCATTTTTGAATTTTGACTTTAATGGTTTTATGCATTTAGAAACCAAGCCGAATTATTTAATCACCACGCTTCCCAGTTTTTTCGACAGCTCTATTTCCATTTGCTTTAAGTGCAGGTGTGTGAGGAGTAAGGTCTGTTGTTCGGAAGGCTCGGCCTTTTCCAGGTCAACATGGTTTTGCAGCAACAAACGTTTGATTTTTCGAAGCTTTATATAATTAACGGCACTTTCCACCTCTTCGTTGGTAGTATCTTTTTGCGTTTTTAAAAAACGCATTAAGTCTTCTTCGTTCTCCGGACGCAGGTTGTCAAGAAAAGCCCTGTAGTCCTGCTGAAACAAACTTTTTTGATATCCCGTTGACTGGCTTAGCTCTCTTTTCCAGTGCTCGCTTTCTTCATAGGGAAAATAGACAAGGGAAACGGCCAAAGTGCTGATAACCGGATCGGGGTGATAAAGAAAATAATTTTTTTCCGGCTTGAGGTGATCGGCTAAAACCTGTTTATAGGTATGAATGAATTTAACGATAACCTCGTTGTCGATCAGGTCTTCCTCGGGCAATTCCGATAAAACATGTTCGGCGATAAGATGCGAGGCGTCCCATTTTTTAAATCCATGTTCCAAAAGAACCCTGGCGATTTCTCTTTCCTGCAGATCATCTTTAAAAAGAAGGTTAAAGGTCTGGTCACTGTAATCATTGTCCGCCGCCTTTCTGGCATTTTCTTCAATCACTTTGGCTTCATCAAAGGGAAGCTTGTTTTCCTGCAGAGAAATGCGGTTGCGGATAAATTTATTGACAAGATTGGTAAACCCTGTTTCATCAATATGCAAAAGCTGGGAAGACTGGCGGATGTAATCCTGCTGCCGGGTAAAATCTTCTGTTTTATCAATTTTTGAAATCGTTTCAGCGATCTGGTTTACAACCGCTGCTTTCTTATTGGCATCCGTACCGGCATCTTTCAGAGCTACTTCAATCTGAAAAAGAATGAAATCTTTTTTATTGTGAAGGACAAAATTTTTAAAAGCGTTTGTGCCTACTTTTTTTACATAACTATCCGGGTCTTCTTTATCGGGGATCAACACCAGTTTTACATTAAGACTTTCTTCCAGCGCCATGTCCAGTCCCCGCATAGCGGCCTTCACGCCTGCTGCATCGCCGTCATAAATAATAGTAAGGTTCTTTGTGTATTTTTTTATCAGGCGAAGCTGGTCTTGCGTAAGCGAGGTGCCACCGCTGGCTACCACGTTTTCAATGCCCGCCTGATGCAGCGAGGTTACATCGGTATACCCTTCCACCAGCAAACACTCATCTGCCTTATCAATAGCATGCCGGGCAAAATACGTTCCGTACAGGAGCTTGCTTTTTACATACAACTCGTTTTCGGGAGTGTTAATATATTTGGGTGCTTTGTCGTTGCTTTTTATCAGCCGTGCGCCAAAGCCAATCACCTTTCCGCTGTTGTTGTGAATTGGGAAAACAATCCTGTCGCGGTAATTATCCACCAATTGCCCCTGGCGGTCTACTACCAGCCCGGCTTTTTGCAAAAGCTCTGCATTAAATTGTTGTGAGATAGCTTCTTTAGAAAAAGCATCCCTTTTATCCGGTGCATAACCCAGTCCAAACTTTTTGATCGTTTCTTCTGTAAATCCCCTTTCCTTTAAATAAGCCAACCCAATGTTTTGTCCATCCTCTGTTTCAAATAATTGCTTTGCATAAAACTGCTGAGCAAACTGGTTGATAATATACAGGCTTTCAGAGGTTTGCTGGATCAGCTTTTTTTCAGGAGAGGCTTCTGTTTCCTCAACCTCTACATTGTACCGGTTTGCCAGCCATTTTAAAGCCTCCACATAGGAAAGCTTTTCATGTTCCATTAAAAAACTGATGGTATTACCACTTTTACCACAGCCAAAACATTTAAAAATTTCTTTGGAAGGCGAAACGGTAAAGGAAGGGGTTTTCTCATGGTGAAAGGGACAGTTTCCAAGATAATTGGCGCCCCGTCTTTTGAGCTTAACAAAGCTGCCTACTACCTCTATAATATCAATGCGGGAAAGGATCTGCTGTATGGTGTTCTGTGTAATCAAGCTGGCAAATATAGGTTTAGACGCTGATGTTCAGCTTCGAAGTTTGAATTTAATAACAGCCGCTGCTAAAAGCGAATTCAAATTTCAAGCGATTCCGGAATCATACCGGTTGAACAGGATCAATCGGCACTAAAATTTAAGGTTTTTTGACCAAATAAAAATCTTCTTTTTTAAAGAAACAGAGGTAATTTAGTACACCATCCTACGCCTATAGGGACAATGAAGTGAAAAGCACATTTTTTAACCTTAAATCTTCATCCCATGGTCCAAACAGACATCTCACAGCTTTCAGCTGAGTGCACCGAATGGCGGCAAATTTTACGCAACTACCGCGACGAATTGCAGGAATATCAAAAGGCGCTTCAGGAAACTTGCCAGAACACTCTCTCAAAAGATGACCTAAGGTGGGTCGAGCACTACGACAACCAATTCCACATCCAGCTTATCAACATTCACGACCTAAAGCAATGCATTAAAAATCACGAACGAAAGATTCTTTTTCAGGGAGATAATATCTCAGAACAAACGTACACGGATCATGAAAACCTGCTGAATGAGTTTTTGGCCCAGGAAAATACCCTTCAGGAACTGCGCAACAGTTTTAAGGGATTTGTCAGCAAGATAAGTTGTTCATAAAAATATGAAACATAACCTACTTTTTATACGTACAAGTGGTATGTAAGAACGTTTATTGCCTCACTTAAAACACTATTTTATGCCAGAGTTTGATACCTCACACGTAAAAAATATTGTTTTGCTGGGCCATGCCGGCTCTGGCAAAACAACCTTAGCGGAGTGTATGCTTTATGAAGCCGGTTTGATTACCCGCCGCGGTTCTGTTGACGAAAATAATACCGTGGGCGACTATCACCAACTGGAACAGGAACGCGGCAATTCTATTTTTTCAAAGCTCATGCATACCAAATGGCGGGGGTATAAAATCAATATACTCGATACGCCGGGTTATGATGATTTTGTGGGTGAGGTTCTTTCGGCCCTGCGTGTGGCCGATACAGGGTAATGCTTTTAAATGCCGCTATGGGTGTTGAAGTGAGTACTGATATTATCTGGGATTATACGGAGCAGTTTAAAACACCAATGATTTTTGCAGTTAATAAACTGGATGATGACCAAGCGGATTTTGATAAAACCGTACAACAGGCTAAAGACCACTTTGGAAGCAATATAACCGTGGTACAATACCCCCGGCAGCAAGGCGCTGGTTTTCATGAAATTATTGATGTGTTACGAATGACCATGTATAAATTCATGGATACAGGTGGTCAAGCCCGAAAAACTCTCCATTCCCGATGAGGAAAAAGAAAAGGCTGAACAATTGCATAAGGAACTGGTAGAAGCCATTGCCAGTAACGATGAAGGCTTGATGGAAAAATATTTCGACCAGGGCGAGCTGACCGAAGATGAAATGAGAGAAGGGTTGAAAAAAGGCCATGATCAACCATGACCTGTTTCCCTTATTTTGTTTGAGTGCCGAACGAAATATGGGCAGCGGACGACTGATGGGATTTATAGATAACGTTTGCCCAAGCGCTAATGAAATGCCGGCGCAAGTGACCACCAGCGGCGAAAAACTGCCTTGCGATGCAAATGGCCCTGCCTGCATTTTTATTTATAAGACGATTTCAGAACCACATGTGGGTGACCTCTCTTATTTTAAGGTTTTTTCAGGCACGATCAAATCCGGGATGGAGTTGGTGAATGAGTCAAACGGCGCTGTAGAAAAAATCAACCAGTTGTTTTTAATGGAAGGAAATAAACGCCTTCCGGTTAATGAATTGGTAGCAGGCGATATTGGCGCCACCCTGAAGCTGAGAAATACGCATGTCAACAATACCCTGCACATAAAAGGAAGGAACTATGAGTTGCCTCCCATAGTGTTTCCTGCATCCAATATGACGGTTTGCATCGAACCGGTTAACAAAGGCGAAGAAGAAAAGCTTGCCCAGGCACTTCATCAATTGACGGGAAGAAGATCCTACCCTACTGGTAGAAGTTTCCCAGGAGCTGAAACAAACGCTCATTCATTGCCAGGGCGATATGCATCTGGCCGTTGCCAAATGGAAAATTGAAAACTTATATAAGGTGCCGGTACGTTTTGGACGGCCACGCATTCCTTACCGCGAAACCATCCGAAAAATGGCAGAAGCCAATTACCGGCATAAAAAACAATCAGGCGGCGCGGGGCAGTTCGGTGAAGTATATATGCGGATTGAGCCTTTTTACGAAGGCATGCCCGAGCCTCAGGGATTGACGGTACGTGGCAGAGAAACTTTTGATTTGGATTGGGGTGGGAAGTTGGTGTTTTATAATTGCATTGTCGGCGGCGCTATAGATGCCCGTTTTCTGCCTTCCATCTTAAAAGGGGTGATGGAAAAAATGCAGGAGGGTCCTCTAACGGGTTCTTATGTACGGGATGTGCGGGTTTGTGTTTACGATGGCAAGATGCATCCTGTTGATTCCAATGATATTTCATTTAAAATAGCCGGTATTATGGCCTTTAAACAGGCTTTCCAGCAAGCTGACCCCCAGGTCTTGGAACCTATCTACGCCGTAGAGGTTTTGTGTCCGGAAGATCTTACAGGTGCCGTCATGGGCGATTTGCAAAGCCGTCGCGGCCTGGTGGAGGGGATGGATACAGAAGGCCATTTTCAAAAGATCATTGCAAAAGTTCCACTCTCGGAATTGCACGACTTGTCTTCTTCTCTTCGTTCCATAACCCAGGGAAGAGCCAAGTTCAAAATGCGATATGATAGTTATCAGCCCATGTCCTTCGAGCTTCAGAAAAAATTGACGGAGGAATACAATAAATCTTCGGTTGAAGTTTTAGCATAACAAAAACATTTCATCCTTAATCTTGGCCATCTATAATTTATCTATAGGTAGCTAAGTGTTTTTGTGTATTTCGGCGAGATTTTTTTGGGGATTAGGAAATTTCAAGGTTTTCTTATTAATTTGAAAACACAAAGCAAACCATCATCCTAAAATCTTCTTCCTATGCATGCCTATTTTCGTAACCATCAGTTGTATCTGGCCGAAAGATCAGAGTGGCTGGATCGTCATGTCGTTAAGACCAGTAAGCGAGCTTTAATGAAAATTGAAAGTTGGAAATTAATAGCTCAATCCGGTGACCAGGACAATCAATTAAGATTAGTGGAAAAATTAGTAAAGGATTCCCTGCTAACGGCCATCCCTAACAAAACAGTCCTCCACAAAGAAGGATTTTACCTGTCCAATCTTAAAAACTAATACAACCCTTACCCTTCCGATACTTCATCGGGAGGGTAAGCCGTTACCTTAGCCACATGAAAAATTCCAATATTTACCATTAAATACTGCCTTATGGGTACATTTTTATCCTATGTAGAAACCAGAAGCCACTTCAGTGTTAGCTATCCGTATTATGGATTGTTTGGAACAGCGGATGTAAAATTATTACAAACAGAAGGTGACCCGCTATTTGAATGTAAGTTGGTGAACGGCGCCATTATGTTATTAAAAAAGATAAGTAACAGCCGGAAGTGGATTGATGTTCAATTAAATAGAGAAACTCCTCTGTCTTCCGTTATTGGAATGTATATAGATGATTTTATAAAGGAGCCGAAATAAAAAAAGAGGGCTTTAACCCTCTTTTTTACTATTGTTTTAAATTTTTAGGCGCTGGCCAATTTGGTTTTGCGCTTTACCACTACTGTTTCTTCTTCAGACTCAAGCTCCTCTAAAAATCCATTCTTTTTGAAATATACCGCATGCCAAACATGATCTAAGGAAACCTGCTCTGAGCTTTCATATTCAGCCTCCGCCAGTTTACTCCAGCTACCATCCCTGTTGAGATCTGTAGTAATTTTTGAAGTGACCTTAGGATAAGCAACCCATAGCTTGGATCCTTCTTTTAAAGCGGGCATGATATCGTCCAAAATACTATTTAGCTGGCTTTCACTAACGGCAAAGACCAAAGCAAAATCAATTTTTCTGGAACGCAACAATGGCGTAAGATTCTTAGCGAAAGAAAGCTTACTAAATTGTTTTTCAATTGAAGAAGGAAGACCCTGAATTAAAATGTTCTTTTCGTTTTTGAGTTGAAGCTTTTCTAAAATTGTTTGTGACATACCGGTTTTACTGTTTTTTTAAACTTGTGAAGTAGTACAAAGGTTTTTCACACAAACAGGTACGCAAAAGTACGAAAAAAAAGGGTGCTAGCCAAGGAAGCATAAAGAAAAAACCCGCCAAGATAAGCATTGGCGGGGATTTCTAATAAAATTTTAATCTGGTAAAAGGGTTTATTTACCCATGGGCTTATAATACTTCAAAGCCTCAGGCATCCATTTTTTAATATCGGCAATACGTCTTTGATCCGAAGGGTGATCACTTAAAAACTCCGGCGGACGGGAACCACCAGACTGTGCAGCCATACGCTCCCAGAAGGGAACTGCTTCCTGCGGATTATAACCAGCCAGAGCTGTCCATATCAAACCATAATGGTCTGCTTCAGACTCATCACCCCTGGAAAATTTCATAATACCCAGCGAAGAGCCCACGCCAAAAGCCTGAAGAAATATATTTTGGGTAGTGGAAGGTTTGTTGGATAAGGCTACGGAAAGTGCTGAACCCAAGCCCTGCTGAAGCATTTGCTGGCTCATTCGTGCATTACCATGCTGGAAGACAGCATGCGTAATTTCGTGGCCCAGAACTACTGCCAGGGCTGCTTCATTTTTTGTATAAGGCAATAAACCGGTATACACTACTATTTTTCCTCCCGGCATACACCAGGCGTTGGCTTCGTTGTTAGAAACAAGATTATATTCCCATTTGTAGCCTTCTAATTGATTTTGCAACCCCTTTGAAGCAAAGTATTGTTCAACTGCCTTGGAAAGCCTGAGGCCTACCCTTCTGACCATTTCCGCATCCCGGTCAGCGGAAGCACTTACTACTTTATTTTGTGATAAAAATTGTTGGTATTGCTGTACCGCCATGGACTGCAATTCTGATTCCGGTAATAATTGAAGATGGCTTTTGCCTGTTATGGGGTTTTTTGAACAGGCCGTAAAAACGCTTACGATCAGCAAAAAACTGGTTAATTTCCGCATCATCTTTTTACTTTTTTAAAGTGAATTCAATGATTATACCAAAGAAGAGATAAGATGGAAGAAAACCCGGGAGGCTTACTTTCGGTATGTTAAAGCTATTTACGGTTCTTGCGGCGGTCGCGGTGCTTTAAGATAGGAACCTTGCTTTCGCTTCCCTTTAATGAGCCTTCCAATGTTTTTTTGATGCGTAAGAAGGACGAGCATAGCTACGGTAATCGCAAATATGCGGTAAAGCTTTTCGGGTTCATTAAAAATAACAAGGATAAAAATGGGGAAAGCGATACTGGCCAAAATAGAGCTTAAGGAAACCCAGCGGGTCAGATAAAGTACCAGAATAAATACGCCGACACAGCATAAGGCAACATTTGGCTGAATGCCCAGTACCATTCCAAAAAGACAGGCCACGCCTTTTCCTCCTCTGAATTCGGCCCAAACGGGGAAAATATGACCAAGTACGGCAGCAAGACCAAGGCCTAATTGCATATTGACCAGGTAGATATCATTGTCAAAAGAATCAGGAAGAAAGAAAGCAAGCTTAACAGCAATGATTGCCTTTACCATATCAGCAACCATTACAAATGTGCCCCATTTAGGACCCAGTACACGATAGGTATTGGTAGCGCCGGAGTTTCCACTACCATATTCTCTGATATCAAAACCGAAAAAAATCTTACTAACCCAAACGGCTGTAGGAATACTTCCAATTAGATAAGCGAGGACAATTAATAAAACCTCATTCATAGAATAATGGTTGGTTGAAGCAGAACAAAAATAATAGAAAATCTCAAAGGATTCATGTTAATTTAAACGCGGCATCAGTTTTTGTTAGTGAATAGTAAGGAGATCCAGTTATTCTTTTCTGTTTGTTTCACCAGCTCAAGTTCGTTTGCATTACACGCCTGAATAATATCTTCTCCATCGCTGGTCATAAGACCGCTTAATAATAAGTATCCATCTTCGGCTAACATTTTTTTCAGTTGGGGTAAATATTGAAGAATGACGTTCCGGTTGATGTTGGCTAAAATAATATCAAACGCTTGGTCCGGAAGTATAGACGACAATTGGATGTCGATATTGCGGCACCCGTTTTTTTCTATATTCTCTTTTGCATTTTCAATGCTCCATATCATCCACATCAATTGCTGAAACCCTTGCTGCGCCTAGTTTTTCTGCCAATATCGCCAGTATGCCGGTCCCGGTTCCAAAGTCAAACACGGTTTTGCCGGTGAAATCAATTTCTGCCATTTGCTCAATCATCATGTAGGTTGTAGCATGATGGCCGGTGCCAAAACTCATTTTGGGCGTGATGATGATTTCATGTTCCATGTTTTGTACTGGTTCATGAAAATCGGCTCTTATCGCACAAAAATCATCCACGATCACAGGTTGGAAATTACTTTCCCATACCTCGTTCCAGTTTTGTTCTTTTATGGTTGTCATTGTAAACGAGTAATTGTGCAAAAGCCGGTTTACTTCGTAGCTGTCAAAATTGTTTTCGGCAAAATAGGCGATCAGGCTGTCTTCCGTTTGCTCAAAACCGTTAGCACTTAATTCATCTAACTGGCTGATCAGGATCTCTTGTTGTTCTTCATTCGCCTGGATCGTTATCTGGATACTGTTCATTGTATAAAATTAAAAAGGCTGTCGGTTGACAGCCTTTCATTAGAAACTAAATATCATTATTGTTCATTCTGATCGGTTCCTGTTTCCCGGGCACTTTCCTGCTGACCTGCCCTGGTTTCTTTCGATCCGTGGCCTTTCTCCACGCTGTCCTTCAACTCTTTGGCCGTTTCCTTCGCGGGGACGTTCATCTCTTTGCCCTTCCGGCTTCGGCAACAATATTTTTCTGGACAACTTGAATTTACCGGTTTTTGGATCAGTGCCGGTCAATTTCACTTTTACCTTATCACCTTCGTTTAAAACACCTTCCAGGGTTTCCAAACGCTTCCAGCTTACTTCAGAAATATGCAACAAACCTTGTTTACCCGGCAAAAATTCAACAAATGCACCATAAGGCATAATGGATTTTACAACGGCTTCGTATTCATCACCAACAGTTGGCACCGCCACAATTCCTTTCACCCAGTTGTGCGCCTTGTCTACTTCTTCTTTATCTGTACCAAAGATGCTAACTTCACCCATGTTGTTCTTTTCTTCAATATTGATGGTAGTACCGGTTTCACGTTGAATTTCCTGGATCACTTTACCACCAGGCCCGATCACCGCGCCAATAAATTCACGGTCAATAAACATTTTCACCATTCTTGGTGCATGTGGTTTCACATCCGGTCTGGCCTCTGGCTATGCAATTATACATCGCATCCAGAATATGCAATCTTCCGCGACGTGCCTGCTCCAGTGCCTGGCGCATCACTTCCATGCTTAAACCATCTACTTTAATATCCATTTGGATACCGCAGATACCATCACGGGTACCGGTTACTTTAAAATCCATATCACCCAGATGATCTTCATCACCCAGGATATCGGTCAGTACAGCAAACTTATCCATCTTTGGAGATCAAGACCCATCGCTACACCACCAACGTGTTTTGGAATAGGAACACCTGCATCCATTAATGCCAAGTGAACCGGCACAAACCGTAGCCATGGAAGAAGAACCATTTGATTCAAGGATATCACTCACTACACGAACTGTATAAGCATAATCACCACTTGGCATCATTTGCTTTAGAGAACGCTTCGCCAGGTTACCATGACCTACTTCGCGGCGGCCCGGACCTCTTAAAAATTTTACCTCACCGGTTGAAAATGGAGGGAAATTATAGTGTAAAATAGAATTTGGAATAATCTGATTTAGCAGCACTTTCAACCAGCAATTCATCTAAAGGAGTACCCAAGGTAACTGTTGTAAGTGATTGTGTTTCACCTCTTGTGAACAATGCAGCACCATGTGGAGTAGGAAGTACATCTACTTCCATATCCAGTGGACGAACATCTTCCAGACCTCTTCCATCCAAGCGGATCTTGTCATTTAGGATCATATCCCGAACGACATGATACTGCAGATCGCCAAAATAATTTTTTACCAGTTTTTTAATGTCATCCGCTATTTCTTCACCTTCAGGAAGATTGGCTTCCTTGGTCAGAGTTTGCTATGATTTCTTCTATAGATTGCATTATATGCTTCTTTGCGTGCAGCTTTTTGCAGGTTGGCTCTTGAAAATGTCAGCCATTTTATTCTGTAGCCGAGTTCATTCTACCCTTTTCTCCAATAGTCTCATTTGCTTCAGGTTTTGGATAGTCTCTTTTTCGTAATACACCTACCATATCTCTCAATTCCTGCTGTGCCTTTATCTGAACACGAATGGCATCATGAGCAACTTCCAATGCTTCAATAAGGTCTTCTTCACTGCATTCCTTTGCTTCGCCTTCCACCATCATAATGTTCTTTTCGGTGGCGGCAATGATAAAATCCATATCTGACTTTTCCATTTCGCTACGGGTCGGGTTGATTATGAACTGACCATCAATCCGACTAACCCTTACTTCAGAAATAATTTCCTGGATGGGAATGTTAGAAACCGCCAGCGCAGCGGAAGCAGCAAGACAAGCCATCGCATCGGGCATGATTTCCGATCGGAAGAAATAAGCGTAACAATTACCTGCACTTCGCAGAAATAATCTTCAGGGAAAAGCGGACGTAAGAGCTCTGTCAATCAGGCGGGAGGTCAATATTTCACAATCGTTGAGCCTTCCTTCTCTTTTAAAGAAAGAACCCGGAATACGACCGGCAGAAGCAAATTTTTCCATGTAATCTACGCTTAATGGAAAAAAGTCCTGTCCTTCTTTTGGTTCTTCTGTGGCTACTAACGGTAGCTAAAAGAATACAGTTGCCCATTTTTACGGTAACTGAGCCATCGGCCTGGCGGGCAAGGCGACCGGTTTCCATGGTCACTTCGCGGCCATCGCCTATATCAAATGTTTTACTGAATTTTTGTGATAACATAAGTTGATTTTGAGGGGTTAGTGATTGCTGAAAAATAAGACGGTATAAAAGCCAAAACCCAACTGATGTTAGTTGGGAGGCGGCTTATAGTTGTTAATAGTTGTCTTATTTTCTGATGCCCAGTTTCTCAATTAATGAGCGGTAACCCTGAAGGTTATGTTTTTGCAGGTAATTTAACAAGCGACGGCGCTTACCTACCAGTTGCATTAAACCGCGGTGAGTGGAGAAATCTTTTTTGTTTTGTTGCAGATGAGCTGAGATTTGAGCAATGCGTTCGGTTAACAAAGCAATCTGACCCTCAATGGAACCTGTGTTGGTTTCTTTTCCGCCGTAAGTAGCGAAGATTCCAGCTTTTTTTTCTTTAGTTAATGACATCTTTAATTTTTTTGAAATTGCATCCGATTAGATACCTAAGTATATTTTGGCGGCAAAGGTAAGGGAATTTAAAGAAATTTAAACGGAAAAATCGTATTTAAGAAGGACTTAAGAGTTTATGAACCCGGCAAGAATTACTTTGGCTTCTTCTGCTCGAAGCTGACTACGTTGCGTCGCACTCTTGTACGCTTTGTTCTAAACTCAGCATAACAGCGAGCTTTCAATAAAGTATAAAAGAGGAATTGGACGCCGGCAAAAGCCCGCCGGATTAAATTTGCCGGATGAATGAAATATCTGCCGATACAAAAGCCATTTTGGGTCTTCAGCTTCCTACCGATCCGCGCTGGGTAAACCTTGCAGAAAAATCATTGGAAGAGGTGTTGACCGACCACGCCTATTGCGAACAGAAAGCGGCCACAACCTGTATTTCTTTAATTCAGCGCTACAACCAAAAAGAAAAACTGGTAACCCAGCTGGCCCCTATTGTCACAGAAGAATGGGGACATTTCCGGCTGGTGCTGGCGGAGTTACAAAAGCGGGGCTTAAAACTGGGCCGGCAAAGAAAGGATGAGTATGTAAATGCGCTGGTTCAGTTTTGCCAGACAGGCGGCGCCGAAGAAGGGCGGCTGTTAGACCAGCTACTGATGATGGCCATGATTGAAGCCCGCAGTTGTGAACGCTTTAAGCGGTTAAGTGAAGGTTTGGAAGATGAATACCTGCGCAAGTTTTACCGGCGGTTTATGGAAAGCGAAGCCGGCCACTACACCTTGTTTATAGAGCTGGCAGAAACCTATATTGACAAGGAAAAAGTTAGAAAGCGCTGGAAGGAATGGCTGGACTATGAATCGGAAATAATAAAGAAGCTGGAACTGCGGGGTGACAGAATGCATTGAACGGCGGAATGACAAACAAAAAATTCATTGGGAATTACCTGTGGCCTTAGAGATCGGCAACTCTATTAAATTGACTTTTCACTATTCACCTTTGAAATAAATCAAGTTCTTTTTCAAAATTCAGGTAGGGATACTGCTCTTTTAGTTTACACGTTTTTTGATAAAAGGATTGAAGAAACTTCCGGTGCTGGGCCGAGCCTGCATTGAAAGGCTTGTGTTGAAAGGCAAGGTTGATAGCATGAATTTCTTCCATTAGTGTTTTGGTGTTTTCATTCATACAGGCATCCACAAACTTTTCCCAAACGTATTGCGTGGCAAAATAATTGGGATGTACAAGATCTTCTGCATAAAAACGATAGTCACGCAGATCATCAATCACCAGCTCATAAGCAGGAAAATAATACAGCTTTTCAAATTTATCTACCAGGTGGTGAACCGCATGAATCAACACGGCCTTGCTTCGATTGTTTTCCACCACTCCTTCCCGCAAATGCCTGACAGGGCTGATGGTAAAAATGATCTTTAATTTTTGATTAAATAAAAACAGCCGGTGAATCATGTTGTCCAGCACCTTTAAAACTTCTTCGATGGTCATTAGCCTTCGGTGAAACCAATCGGCCGGTGCTTTGTGGTTATTGGCTGCCACCGAACCCACTTTGGCATTACTCGCTTTTTCTGTTAAGGTATAAATCCACGCCGAGCCAAGTGTGATCATGACATGGTCGGCATTTTTTAAATAGTCATGGGCCTCCTGCGTTGACGTATTGATCTTGTTTACAGTTTCCGGAACGTTCAAGCCGGAAAAGCGGCTGTGATGCTTCCAGCTGTGCCAGCCTTCATTTAAATTGAATAAATCGTTTTCTGTCAGCCGGGCATTTTCAACATAGCTGGTCAGGGCTTCGGCCACACTTACCGGGTTGAATAAAATGCCATTGGGATTTTCCAGTACAGAGAATTTATGCTTCTTTAATTTCTCCCCTATATTTTCGGTAAAGCAGGAGCCGATCAAAAACAATTTATCCTTGTGTGTGATTGGCTGCGGCAGCTTTTTTATATCAAATTCAAAATGAAACTTCATTGCGCTAACACAAATTTTTGAAACAGAAATTATACGAATATTTCCGAGGCCAGTTGCAGGCTTTTTTGCAAGGCTTCTTTATTTAAATTACCAGTGAGCTTTTTTTCTTCCAGATAGGAAATGATGAATTCCGTATTCATATTTCCCACCAGGTCGTCTTGTGCCATGGGACAGCCGCCAATACCTTTTAAGGCCCCGTCAAAACGCCTGCAGCCGGCATTTACAGCAGCTTCCAGTTTCTCTTTCCAGTTTGTTGGTGTGGAATGAAGATGAACACCGAAAACAATATCCGGATATTTAGGAATTAAAGAATTTAAGGCAAACGAAATTTGATCAGGCGTTGCCAATCCAACGGTGTCTGCCAACGAAATAATTTTAATGTCTCTTTTTACCATTTCATCAGCCCATTTCAATACGATTTCTTCATTGTAATCGTCGCCATACGGGTTGCCAAATCCCATGCTTAAATAAATAACCAGTTGCTTTTTATTCTGTAAACATAGATTTTGTATCTCCTCTACCCTGGTCAAACTTTCTTCCATGGTACTATTGGTATTTCGCTGCTGAAAAGTGGGTGAAATGGAAAAGGGAAATCCCAGGTAGGTTATGGCTTCATAAGCCATTGCTTCTTCGGCTCCGCGAACATTTGCTACGATAGCCAACAACTTCGATCTTGTATCTTCCAACTTCTAACTTGGCAATAACTTCCCTGGTATCTGCCATTTGCGGAATGGCTTTGGCAGAGACAAAACTTCCAAAGTCAATGGTATCAAATCCAACCTGTAGCAGGGAATTGATGTATTCAATCTTTTTTTCAGTGGGAATAAAATGCTTCCATCCCTGCATCGCATCCCTGGGACATTCTATAAGTTGAATTCCCCCTGTCCCCCTAAAGGGGAGACTTAGATCAGTGAAGTGCCTTTTTTATCTCAGACATTTATTCATAATTGTAATATTACTATGCAAAAAAAATGTATTAGTGAGACTAAAATTCTAAGACTTGCTTGCACAATCTGAATAGCCTTACAGAACGTATAAGAGTGCGACGCAAAAAGATGAAGTAGCAATACTAGCTCAGTACTAAAAATTAATATTCAGAACTAAAAAATGTTTGAGACGGAAATAAACTAAGCCACCTAAGTCCTAAGTCGGTCCCCTTTAGGGGGACAGGGGGAGTCGCTGTTTCATGGCTTCGTACAAGATCATTCCTGTGGCAACGGATACATTCAATGATTCAAAATCACCTGTCATAGGAATCTTGAATTTTTCATCACATACTTTCATCAGGGCCGGATAAATTCCTTTTTCTTCACTGCCCATTATAATGGCAGCCGGTTCTTTAAAGTCAACCTCAAAGACGTTTTTTGCAGCCGTCATTTCACTGGCTAAAACCTTAATGCCATTTAAATGTAATTCGTCAACGGCTTTCATTAAACTGTTGACGCGGCAAATGGCAATTTTTTCCAAAGCACCGGCGGAGGTAAGCACGGCATCTTCATTTAAGGCGCCAACGCCTTTGTCAGGAATAATGATGGCCTGTACGCCGGTACAAAAAGCTGTCCGGGCAATACCGCCAATGTTCCGCACATCCGTAATGCCATCCAGTATTAAAAAAAGCGGTACTTCACCTTTTTCAACCACCCACGAAATTACTTGTTGCAAATCCTGGTAATGAACTTTTGAAAGCAAGCCAACACAACCTTCATGGTCTGGTATATTAAAGCTGTTTAGCTTTTCAACAGGCACATAATTAACCGGAATATTGTGCTGTGCGGCCAGATTTTTGATCTGGCTGATGGCATCGCCAACTGCCTTTGTGTAGAGATAAATCCGGTCTAAAGCTTTTCCTGATTGTATGGCTTCAATAAGGGCATTTCTTCCAATAATGAGGGAGCTCTTTTTGGGTCTATGCTGGGGTCTGAAATTTTTCACCTGTCAAAAGTAAGGCAGTAGTAAAAGAAAACAGAAGTAATTACGATTAACCCTATTGCTTCTTGCTGATAGCCAAAGGAAAAGCGATAAGAAGAAAAAGCACAACAACGCCAACCAGGATAAATTTGATGACAGCGCAGTAAAAAACTACTTGCATAACAGAGGGTTGAAACCGGCTGCTAAAAGTCAGTAACATCAGGAAATTTTCCAGGACATCGAAACCGGCGGCTGCAACGGCCATTGAAATGGCCCGGTCACTCCAGTTTCCCATTTCAACCTTTGTTTAATGAACCTGATGGCCGCAATAAAAAACCAGGTGTAGGCAGCAATGAAAAGAAAGTCCAGGAGAATATTTAGTGTAACATTATCAGCGTTCCAGAATAACTGCAACTGGTGTAACCGTTCAGGCGTTTTTGCGAATTCCAGGTCGAGGATACCATTTTGACTTACCGGCGTAATCAACGTGCTGCCCTGCCAGCGCATGATAAAAATGCTTGCCAGCAATAGTAAAAAAGAAATGAGAATGCTTCTTTTCATAGGCTGAAAATTAAAAAACCTCTGTCTAAACAGAGGTTTTATAATGTGGTTGTAAATTATTTATTTAATTCCAAAAGCTTTTTTCACTTTTGGCACATAATCCAGTTTCTCCCAGGTAAATAATTCAACTTTCTTTTTAACAACTTTTCCATCAGGTGTAGCAAACTCTTTGGTTACCACTTCAGGTTTACGGCCCATGTGTCCATAAGCTGCTGTTTCGCTGTAAATAGGATTACGCAATTTCAAACGCTGTTCAATAAAGTAAGGACGCATATCAAAAATGCCTTCTACAATCTTAGCAATTTCGCCATCACTTAAGTCCACTTTTGCCGTGCCATAAGTATTTACATTCATACTGGTTGGCTGGGCAACACCAATAGCATAGGAAACCTGCACCAGTACTTCATCGCAAACACCGGCAGCAACCAGGTTTTTGGCAATGTGACGTGTAGCATAAGCAGCCGAGCGGTCAACTTTTGAAGGATCTTTTCCGCTAAAAGCACCACCACCATGTGCACCTTTTCCACCATAGGTATCAACAATGATTTTACGGCCGGTTAATCCTGTATCGCCATGCGGACCACCGATTACAAACTTACCGGTTGGGTTGATATGGTATTTAATATTGTTGTTGAAAAGCTTAGCGTATTTTTTGTATTTGGCTTTTACACGTGGGATTAAAATATTGATGATATCTTTTTTGATTTGCTCCAGCATTTTTGCTTCTGTACCAAAATCATCATGCTGGGTAGAAACCACAATGGCATCAATGCGCACCGGGCGGTTATTGTCATCATATTCCAGGGTCACCTGGCTTTTTGCATCAGGACGCAAATATTTAATTTGCTTATTCTCACGGCGTAATGCAGCCAGTTCCTGTAAAAGTTTATGGGCAAGATCTAATGCCAAGGGCATGTAGTCTTCTGTTTCATTGGTGGCATAACCAAACATCATTCCCTGGTCGCCGGCACCTTGTTCTTCTTTTTTCTTTTTGTCAACACCCTGGTTAATATCAGCTGATTGTTCATGAATAGCAGAAAGAATACCGCAGGAATTAGCTTCAAACATATATTCGCTTTTGGTATAACCAATTTTGCGAATTACCTCGCGGGCAATTTCCTGTACATCCAGATAAGCCTTTGACTTTACTTCACCTGCTAATACAACCTGTCCTGTAGTAACCAGTGTTTCGCAGGCAACTTTTGAATTAGGATCAAATGCTAAGAAATTATCAATCAATGCATCGGAGATCTGGTCGGCAACTTTATCCGGGTGTCCTTCCGATACGCTTTCTGATGTAAATAAATAAGGCATGAAACAAAAAATTGTTATGGTTAGAAATAAAAATCGGGTGCAAAGATAACACCCGGCTATTAATTATAGATTGGAATAAATGATGCGTAAGCGTAAGCGCTGGGAGTCGTCTGTATAAGAACCTCCTGCCAGCACCACACGGCCTTCGGCTATGTTATTGAGCACAGGAATGCTTCCAAATCCTGTTTTGTTTAAAGCTGCTTATAAAACCAGGCGCATATTCAGAAGCTCTTAACGGAGCAAATAAACGTAAGGTGTCGGTAGGTTCGTGCCGGGTAATAACGCCTTGCACAAACCGGGTAATGTTAAACGTGTATTTGCCGGATTTAAGGTTGCCTCCAAACGTAGCAAAATCAAGGCTATTCATTCCTATGGTCAAATCCCGGTAGAGTAAAAATGCTGTATCAGGTGTTCCATTGCCTTTTCTGTCAAGAAAAAGGCGCGATGGCGGAGTGAATATATTTTCCGATGCAGAAGGAATTGCTGTGGCAATCAATTCGGCTCTGTGAATGACTTTGTTACCTAATGAGCTAAGATCCGGAATCAATACGGAGGCATAAGCGCCGGAAGGAGCTGATTGCAAATAAATCTTATCATCGGAAGCCGCGCCGTTATTTTGATAGCTTGCCCAACCGCCGGACGGTGTTTGTTTTATATAATTTGCCTGTCCGTGAACCGAATGAACAAAGTCAGTATGCAAAGTATCTTCTGTGCCATTAGAATGCTTAATTCTAAAATAAAAAGTAAGTTTGGTTTTAGCGGTATTGGCAAGATTAAAATAAGACAATACGTTACCGCTGTTATCAGCCTTCACTGCAAAGCCTGCAAATAATCTTCTGAAGTTATCGCCGCTTGAAGAATCCTTATAATAAATTCCGCTGGCGGATGTATCACCGTTTAAAAACCGTGTTGCCAGGGAGTTGTTTAATTTAATCCGCACCACGTTCGCTTCCCTGGCTGTTGTGGTATCTGTTTTTATGGTAATGGAATCTTTTAAAGAGCTGACACTAAAAGTTTTGGAGCCTAATTCCGATCCAGTAGTAGCAAAATCAGTTGCCGGATCAGCATAACGGTAAAGGCTGTCGGCACTAAAGCCTGCATTGGGATCGATCTCATAAACCCTTAAGGTTTGAAGGCCACTCATCGTATCGCCATAACCACCCTGGTAAGCCAAAGAAAGAACTATAGAGTCCATAACTAAAGTTGAATCTTTGTGTACAAAAGGGTAAACCCCAAGTACTGCCGGCACAATATTAAAATGAAAATTGGCATGTGTTTGTCCAAACTCCGGATCATTTAGATCACCTGCGGCTACATAGTCGTTGGGTAACACCTTTGTGGTATCATTAAAACGCAGGTTATTGGTAACCGTGTTTAAAGCAACTTCAAACGTATTTACATTGTCAACTGCCGGAATCAGGTCGCCACCCAGATCTGTAGCTTCATTAATTTTTTTGCAGGAAACAGTGCCGATGATAATAAATAAAGCCGCGAGGGAAAAGACCGAAGTGTACTTCTTCACAAATAAAGATTAAAGCAGATTGAAAATTACTTGCTTGCAAGATCGTTATACAGTTGTAAATAGTCTGTTAAATCAGACTCCGCATTATAAGGCAAGGTTTTTTTGCCGCGGACTTTCGAAAACTCATCTACCAGTTTCTTATCAATCTTCTCTGCTCCAAAAGTAATCGCATCAGCATACGTTGCACCACCACGGAACATCGCAATGTTGTTTGCCTCTTTATAAGGTTCCAGGTCTTTTTCTTTTATAGAAGGATGGATCAGTGCTTTTTGCAAAAAGTCGGAACCGAGTTTTTCTTTGAACGTAGTTTGCCCGATCGTAAATACAATTTTACTGTGCGCAAACACGGGTTCTTTTTTGTAAACGGTTTTTAAATAAGCAGGAATCAGGCCTGTCATCCAGCCGCTGCAGTGAATAATATCAGGAGGCCATCCAAATTTTTTCACTGTTTCCAGGGCGCCTTTGCAAAAGAAAATCGTTCTTAAGCCATTATCGTCATACCATTTCTCATTTTCATCAGTGAAAATGTATTTTCTTTTAAAAAGATCTTCATTATCTAAAAAATATACCTGCAAGCGGGCATTGGGTAAAGACGCCACTTTAATTTGCAGGGGAAAATCTTCATTGTCAATGGAAACGTTAATACCCGAAAGACGCACCACTTCGTGCAGGCGATGACGGCGTTCATTGATGGCTCCAAAGCGGGGCATAATGCACCGGACTTCAAAACCACTATCGTTGGATTTTATTGCCAGCTTGTTTACAACTTCTGAAAATTCCGTCAATTCGAGATAGGGAGACATTTCATTGGCAATGAATAAAATTCTTTTCTTTGCTGACATTGTTACCGTTTTAAACTCAGGAAAAAGGTGTGCAAAGTTAACCATTTCTTGTTAAACCCGGCATTCATCGTTTCTGTAATTACCCAGTATGATCATTTTTAAGCAGGCAAAACAACTGACCCAGCACTTAGAACAGCAAAGAAAAAATGATAAAAAAACGGGCTTTGTGCCCACTATGGGCGCCTTGCATAAGGGCCATCTTTCGCTTATTGAAGCATCTAAGCCGGCTAACGGCCTAACGGTTTGCAGCATATTTGTAAACCCTACACAATTCAATAATCCTGAGGATTTTAAACACTATCCGATAACCATAGAAAAAGATATAGAACAATTAATTACCGCAGGCTGCGACATACTTTTTCTGCCCCCGGTTGAAGAGATTTATCCGCCCGGCCATGAAAAAAAACAATTCGACCTGGGGGCTATTGAAAACAGGCTGGAAGGCTTTTATCGTCCAGGTCATTTCCAGGGAGTTTGCGAGGTGGTGGACAAGATGTTGGAAATTATTAATCCAAACAATCTGTATATGGGGCAAAAGGATTTTCAGCAATGCATGGTAGTAAAAAAACTATTGGAACTAACCGGAAAAGACGAGCGGATTCGGTTAAACATCATTCCTACAATGAGGGAAGCCGACGGTCTTGCCATGAGCAGCCGCAACCTCCGGTTAAACAGCGCAGAAAAAAATACAGCAACTGCTATTTATAAAGAACTGGAACTCATTAAAGCCAATTTCCATTCTCAGCCCTTCGATCAATTAAAACAGTCGGCTAAAGTACATTTGGAAGATAAAGGTTTTGTGGTGGATTATGTGGAAATAGCAAACAGGAACGATCTGGCTCCCGCACTAAATTCGGATGAACCCTGTGTGGCTTTAATTGCTGCCACCCTTGGCCAAATCCGTTTAATAGATAATCTTCTTTTGAATTAACAAAGACTTCACGTCCTTCAATTACCTTTGCACCCGCTATGAATATCGCAGTATTAAAATCAAAGGTTCACCGCGCCGTTATTACCGAAGCAAACTTGCATTATGTAGGCAGCCTCACACTTGACCAGGACATTATGGATGCAGCCAACATGATCGAAAATGAGAAGGTGACGATCGTAAATGTCAATAATGGCGAACGCCTGGATACCTATCTTATCAAGGGAAAACGGGGCTCCGGTGTTTGCTGCCTTAATGGCCCTGCCGCCCGTAAAGGAATGGTTGGCGATGTTGTGGTAATTATTTCCTACGCTTCCATGTCATTCGAAGAAGCAAAAAACTTCAAGCCCTGGATTGTCTTTCCAAAGGAAGGAAACAGGCTCTGAAAAATATTGAACGGGAACAGGAGTCTTGAATAAAAGAAGGTAAATCATCCGCTTTATTTCTGGTAGTTGATCAATAAATAATTTTACTACTCAATGTTGCGGTGAGGTGTAATTTCCTGCAACAGTCTCTCCTTTCGCCGCATTAAAATTTACCATTGTACATGAGGCAACCTTACTAACAAAACTCAGGCTGTACTATCTTTTCGGATTGTTCCGCACTTGTTCTTATGGCCAATATTTAATATTCCTTCGGTATCTTCGAACGGCATGAAGAAGTCCATTCTTACCATACTTCAATATACTTTTTTCCTGGGACTGGGAATACTGTTTGTCTGGCTTTCCATCAAGAATATCAACGAGTCGCAGTGGGAGCAAATTAAAGATGCCCTGCGCAGGGCAAAACACTGGCTGATCATACCGGTAATTGGTTTTTTGCTTTTGAGCCATTACAGCAGGGCATTGCGTTGGAAAATATTAATGGAGCCGATGGGCTACCGGCCCAGTACCTTCAATACATTTGCGGCTGTAATGATCGGCTACCTGGTCAATGCCGGTGTGCCCCGTCTTGGCGAAGTGGTAAAATGCACCCTCCTCTCCCGCTATGAAAAAGTAAGGGCTGACCGGTTGGTTGGAACTATTGTAATGGAACGGGCTGTTGATCTGGTAAGCCTCATCATTATATTTATCCTGGCCTTAATTTTCCAGGGACATGTAATTGGTAATTATGTAAAGAATACTTTCGGTGATTTTTTTACGGATCAAACGGGTCATGCGTCTGTAAGAAAGATCATCATTGTATTAACGGCGCTTGTTGTTTTCTTTACCATCGTTTATTTTTTACTAAAACGTTTTGGACACATTGATGCTGTTGGTAAAATTAAAAATGTAATTAAAGGTGTGCTGCATGGACTGAGCAGCATTCGTTTTATCAAACACAAAGGGCTCTTTCTTTTTCACTCCATACTTATCTGGACGCTGTATTTGGCAAGTACTACCGTAGGCATTTATGCCCTGCAGGAAACCGAACATTTGGGCATTGGCGGCGGATTGACAACCTTGGCTGTCGGCAGTGTGGGAATGGTTTTAACCCCGGGTGGTATTGGCGCCTATCCTCTGCTGGTGGCAAAACTCATGGGCCTGTATGGCCTTGATGAGGATACGATCGGCAATGCCCTGGGATGGCTTTTATGGTCGGTGCAAACAATCATCGTGATTGGCGGCGGCGTCATTTTTTCCGGACTATTTTCTTATCACAATAAAAAACGACAAGCTCTTGAAACCCGGCAACAGTATTCAGAACAAAATATTGACTCTAAGTGACCTGCAACGCAGAATAGCCCAGTGGCGGCTGCTTGGTAAAACCGTTGCGTTTACCAATGGTTGTTTCGACATTTTGCATCCAGGACATATTGCTTCTTTGCTTGAAGCTTCCAGTCATGCCGATTACCTGGTAGTGGGATTGAACGCCGATGCTTCAGTAAAAGGTTTAAAAGGCGAAAACAGACCCGTGAATGATGAGCAATCAAGAGCCCTGATCCTGGCTTCTTTGGCAATGGTAGATGCCGTGGTGATTTTTTCCGAACCTACTCCACTGGAGTTGATAAAAGCCATCCGGCCCGATGTGCTGGTAAAAGGAGGTGATTATAAAGTAGAAGATATTGCAGGTGCAAAGGAAGTGATAGCCTGGGGCGGACAAGTCATTATCAATCCTATTGTAAAAGGATTTTCCACCACTTCCATTATTAACAAACTCCAAAATAAATAGTGGTCTAAAACTTGAGTACAGATGTTGCGTATATTTATCACAGATACGAAACATTCTACATGACAAATCCCAAACGCAAGACCATTCCAAGAGATATAAGCTGGCTTTCTTTCAATGCTCGTGTGTTGCAGGAGGCCGCTGATCCCAGTGTGCCGCTGCGTGAACGGATTCGTTTTCTGGGGATTTTTTCCAACAATCTTGATGAGTTTTTTCGTGTACGGGTGGCTACCCTTAAACGCATGATCCAATACGGCAGCAAGGCCAAAATGCATTTGGAAATTAATCCCGAGAGTATCCTGGAAGAAATTCAAATCACCGTATTAAATCAGCAGAGTGAATTCGACCGCATTTGGGACGGAATTTTACAGGAATTAAGAGAACAGAAGATCTTTTTGATAACCGAAAAAGAACTGAATACTGAGCAAAAAGATTTTGTGCAGCGCTATTATGAAGAAGAAGTAAGTGCCAATGTTATTCCCCTCATGATTGAAAGCATCCAGGAACTACCCTTTCTCAGGGATAAATCTATTTATCTTGGAGTAGTGATGTGGAAAAAGGAAAGTGCTTTAAAGAGAATGTATTCCATTATTGAAATTCCTACCCGGTTCATGAGCCGGTTTGTTCTTCTGCCTTCGCCCGACAATGAATGCCATATTATTTTGCTGGAAGATGTAATACGGTTCAACCTTCCCGAGATCTTCAGTTATTTTGGTTATGATCAGTATCAATCGGCTGTATTTAAATTAACCCGGGATGCGGAAATTGATATTGATAATGATATTTCTACCACGCTCATTCAAAAAATTGAAAAGGGATTAAAAAACCGCCGCAAGGGAAAACCTGTTCGTTTTATTTATGATAAGGAAATGGACCCGGGCTTGCTGGAATACCTGATCCGGAAATTCAATCTTTCCAAAAGAGATAATATCATTCCCGGCTCACGCATTCACAACTTCAGGCAGTTTATGGATTTTCCCAAAGAAGTGTTTCATAATGAAAGCAAAAGCCGCAAACCCTTCGACCATCCTTTATTAATTGAAAACCGGGTTACAGACGTGGTTATGCAACGGGATGTGATGCTGCACTTCCCCTATCATTCCTTTAATGCGGTTATCGATCTTTTGCGTGAAGCGGCTATTGATCCGGATGTGACCTCCATAAAAATAACAGCCTATCGTTTGGCACAGCAATCCAAGATCGTTAATGCATTGATCAATGCCGTTAGAAATGGAAAGCAGGTAACGGTTATGCTGGAAGTAAGAGCCCGGTTTGATGAAGAAGCCAACCTGGCCTGGAAGGTGCGGCTGGAAGATGAAGGCGTAAAAGTTTTGATTGGCATTCCCAATATGAAGGTGCATGCCAAACTTTGTGTCATCCGAAAGCGGGTGCAGGATCGTATTGTTCAATACGGTTTTGTAAGCACAGGTAATTTAAATGAAGACACGGCAAAGGTGTATGCCGATCACTGCCTGCTCACGTCCAACAGAAATATACTGTCCGACGTGAACCGTATTTTTAATTATATAGAACATTATAAAACAGGCACGCATTTTTTAAAAGCCTGTTCCACCTTAATTCCAAGCCCGAACTTTGCAAGAAAGGAAATTGTAAAACTGATTCGTACGGAAATAAGAAATGCTCAAAAGAAAGGCCGCGGTATGATCACCGCCAAAATGAATTCTTTTTCGGATGATGAGCTCATTAATGAATTGTATGAAGCAGCAAGATCCGGTGTTGAGGTCAATCTTATCATAAGAGGCATTTTTTGCATGTTCTCGGAAAATGAAAAATTTATTAAACCGGTCAGGGCCATCAGTATTGTAGATGAATACCTCGAGCATGCAAGGGTCTGGGTGTTCCATAACGGGGGAAAGGAAAAAATATTCATTTCATCAGCCGACTGGATGGTAAGAAATCTGGATCATCGTGTGGAAGCCACCTGCCCTGTTTTTGATGACCGGATCAAACAGGAGTTAAAAGATATCCTGGACATTCAACTGCACGATAATGTAAAAGCAAGGTGGCTGAACAATGATTTAAGCAATGAGTATGTAAGTACCGATGGAGAAAGAATACGTTCGCAGGTAGAAACCTATTTTTATTTACACCAAAAAATAGAAATTCCAGTTGAGATTAGCAGCAATTGATATAGGAAGCAACGCCGCCCGTTTATTAATTAACGATGTGATTATCGGCCCGCAGGGGCGGCCTGAGTTTGTAAAGCTGACACTGGTACGGGTTCCCTTGCGACTGGGCTTTGATGTATTTGAACGCGGCGAGATCTCAAGGGAAAAAGAAGAAATGCTTGTTAAAACCATTAAATCGTACAAGCTTCTTATTGATGTTTACAATGTAAAGAATTATATCACGGCCGCCACCTCTGCCATGCGTGACGCTGCTAATGCAAAGCAAATCCTGCAGCATGTACAAAAAGGAAACCGGCATAGATATTAAAGTTATCAGCGGCGAAGACGAGGCTTCTTACATTTATGAAAACCACGTAGCAGAAAATTTAAGCAACCAGGAATCCTATCTCTATATAGATGTGGGCGGCGGCAGCACAGAACTTACTTTTTTTAGCGATGGAAAGCTGGCTGCCAAACGGTCCTTCAATATCGGTACCATCAGGCTTTTAAAAAACCAGGTAACGGAAGAGAACTGGAATGAAATGAAAATCTTCATCAAGGAAAGAAGGACAGGTTTCCATCATATTACAGCGATTGGTTCGGGCGGCAACATCAATAAAGTGTTTTCACTTTCCAAGCGCAAGGAAGGCAAACCCCTGACGCTGGATTTGCTCCGGGATTATTATAAAGAGTTCAGCAGTCTTTCCCTGGCACAACGCATTACTCTGTATCGCCTTCGCGAAGACCGGGCAGATGTCATTGTGCCTGCGCTGCTCATTTATATCAATGTCATGCGCTGGGCCGATGCAGGTGAAATTTTTGTTCCAAAGATTGGCCTGGCCGATGGGCTGATTCATATTTTATATGATAGAGTGAAGCATGCAAAGCATGTGTAAAGAAAGTATGTAACAAGCATCGTCTCTTTGTTCATCGTCTGTTGCGTCGCACTCTTGTACGTTCGGTAATGCTAATGGGCAAGAGAAAATGAACCACAGCGAACACAGAGGAGCACAGAGATTTAAAACATGTTCTCTCGCCGTGTTCTCCGTGTCCGCTGTGGTTAAAAATTGGCTACCAAACATCCATAACAACCTTTGCTAAGGGTAAGACATTCCATTTCTTCAAGAAATGGAATGTCTCTTTTAAAATTTCTGTGATCTCTGTGTACACCTCCGTGGCTCTCTGTGGGCCAAAAAAGATGAATAGAATTGTTGCAGTTGAAGAGTGCGACGCAACGAAAGCTAAATAGCAGCCATGCAGCTTAGTTCATAAATTCCTAACTTGCCCCTCAAATTTTATAAATGAGCGCCAATACTCCGGAGGTAAAACGGATTACCACCAACACACTGCAAAAGATGAAAGCATCCGGAACAAAAATTTCGATGCTTACCGCTTATGATTTTTCTTTCGCCGGTTTGTTTGATGCCGCAGGCATTGATGTTCTTCTGGTTGGGGATTCTGCGTCCAACGTCATGGCCGGACATGAAACCACGCTTCCCATTACCTTAGACCAGATGATCTATCATGCTTCTTCCGTTATCCGTGGCGTCAAGCGCTGCCTGGTAGTCGTGGACCTGCCGTTCGGTTCTTACCAATCAAATAGCGATATAGCCCTGGCTTCTGCCGTTCGTATTATGAAAGAAACGGGAGCCCATGCCGTTAAACTGGAAGGCGGGGAAGAGATATTGGAATCGGTACGAAAAATTATAGGCGCTGGTATCCCGGTAATGGCGCATTTGGGATTAACGCCCCAATCTATTTATAAATTTGGTACCTATAATGTTCGGGCAAAAGAAGAAGCCGAAGCCAACAAATTGCGCAAGGATGCGAAACTTTTGGAAGAAACGGGTTGCTTCGCTGTGGTGCTGGAAAAAATTCCTGCCAACCTGGCTAAAGAAGTTTCTGAAAGCCTGCACATTCCTACCATTGGCATTGGCGCCGGTAAATATTGCGACGGGCAGGTATTGGTCATGCATGATATGTTAGGGATCAATACGGAATTCAAGCCACGTTTTCTTCGCCAGTATTTAAATATTCATGAGCAGGCAACAAAAGCCGTGCAGCAGTATATTGACGATGTAAAATCAAACAACTTTCCCAGCGACGCCGAATCCTATTAATCCTGCTTCGGGTTTGTGCCTTATTTTTGCGCCGATTTGAAAAAGGATATGAGAAATTTGATTGCAATAGGAACGCTTGGTTTTTTATTTTTAAAAGGCTTTACAACATTTGCACAGGAGCTTCCGTTGCAGGCCCGGGACAAAAATACTTCTGTTAACTCCGATCTTGACCCTGTCACCATTACCGCTTCTTTAACACCGGAAAGGGTTTCAAGGACAGGCCGCAATGTGTATATCATTAAAGGAGAAAAATTTTATAACCTTCCCGTTCATTCCGTTGATGAATTATTGAGATACATTCCCGGCGTGGAAGTGCAGGCCCGCGGCCCAATGGGTTCGCAAAGCGATATTGTTTTGCGTGGAGGAACGTTTCAACAGGTGCTGGTGATATTGGATGGCGTTCGCCTGAACGATGCCAACACGGGGCATTTCACCAGTTATATACCCATTGCCCCTGCCGAAATTGAACGGATAGAAGTTTTAAAAGGCGCTTCTTCTGCCATTTACGGCTCCGAAGCTGTAGGCGGGGTTATTCATATTGTAACAAAAGCATTTAGCGCAAAGCAGGGTGCTGCTTCCTCAAGTGCTATGGCGCAGCTAAGTGCCGGCGAATACGGATTGTTCAATGCCAGTGCCGGAGGCTTTGTTAATAATGGCAAAACCGCTGTTGGCTTTGGTGGTGCTTACCAACAATGCCACCGGACAACAACAAAGAGGCATCAAGGGATTTTTTCATAACCACACGGGTTCTGTTTCGGTAAATCATTTTTTTAATGAGCGCTGGCAATTAGCCCTTCGCTCCTCTTATGATGACCGGAAATTCGCCGCACAAAACTTCTACACCACCTTTGCTTCCGACACGGCGGATGAACAGGTAAAAACCTTTTGGAATCAATTACAACTCACCTATAGTTCTGAAAAAAATAGTATCCGGTTGAATGCCGGTTATAAAAACCTGGATGACCGTTATGCCTTTAATGGAGCTTCTGCGCCCAATCAAAGTAAGAGTGATCTGTTCCAGGCCTTGTTGACCGACGAATGGAAGGTGCAGACAAAAACCACTCTTGTTTCAGGTGTGCAATTCATTAATAAAAAGATCAGTTCCAACGACAGGGGCCATCATAATATTGACCAGGCAGCCGCCTTCGCTGTTTTAAATCAGCAACTGGGTGAAAACTTTTTTGTGTCGCCTGCTGCACGAATGGAATGGAATGAACGATCGGGCTGGGAATTTGTGCCGCAGATCAATTTGTCTTACCGGGAAGATCAACTGCAAGTAAGAGCAAGTGCTGGAAAAACCATACGGGACGCCGATTTTACAGAACGGTTCAACAATTATAATAAGAGCCTGGTAACCAGTGGACGAATTGGAAACCCTGACCTGAATGCTGAACGGTCGTTTAGCTATGAAGCTGGAATGGATTATTTCGCAGCAACCAATTTAAAAATATCAGCCACTTTTTTTCAGCGTAATCATTCAAGATTGATTGACTACGTTACCACACCTTATAGCCAGATGCCCCGTAAGGAAAACTTATCTCCGGCCGGAACCTATGCCCTGGCAAAAAATATTTCTGAGGTAAATACAACCGGGGTTGAAACCGATATCCAGTTTTCAAAAGACCTGGGCGCAAAACAACAATTGTGGGCTACTGCCGGCTTTGTATGGCTCAGGAGCAAAAGCAGTGATACAATCCCGTCTTTTTATATTTCCTCTCATGCCCGGTACTTAGCTAATTTCAATGTTCAGTATTCGAATAAGTGGTTTTCGCTTAGTGTAAATGGTTTGTATAAGGACCGTCAGCCTCAAACGGCTTCCGGCGCTATTGCAAAACTGTCTAAGGACTATTTTGTTTTGAATGCGAAAGCCGAAGGCTTTTTGGTACAAAATAAATTAAGTGCCTTTGTAGAAGTGGATAATTTGTTTAACAAAAATTACACTGATCTGTTGGGCTCTCAAATGCCCGGAAGATGGTTTATGGGCGGAATGAAAATATCTTTATCAAAATTAAAATAAGAAAATCATGCAGGATATATTGAAACAATTAGGCATAACAGCTAAAAACACGGGAACCTCTACCGGGGCTGAATGGATTGAAAGCAAAGGAAAACTGATTACCTCCTACTCTCCTGTTGATGGAAAAAAAATTGCAGATATAGTTTGTGCCGATGCCGAATCATACGAGCAGGCGATTACGGCTGCACAGAAAGCATTTTTGGACTGGCGCCTGTGGCCTTCGCCTAAACGTGGTGAAATGGTGCGGCAGGTAGCCGAAGCCCTGAGGGAAAACAAAGAAGCATTGGGCAAACTGGTTTCTTATGAAATGGGTAAAAGCTTGCAGGAAGGTTATGGCGAAGTGCAGGAAATGATCGACATCTGCGATTTTGCGGTGGGCTTATCACGCCAGCTTCATGGGCTTACCATGCACAGCGAACGTCCCGGTCACAGAATGTACGAGCAATGGCATCCGCTGGGGATTGTAGGCATTATTTCTGCTTTTAATTTCCCGGTTGCTGTGTGGAGCTGGAATGCTATGCTGGCCTGGGTTTGCGGCGATGTGTGTATCTGGAAACCATCGGAAAAAACACCACTATGTGGTATTGCCTGCCAAAATATAATTGCGGAAGTGTTCAGGAAAAATAATGTGCCGGAAGGCGTGTGCAATTTGGTTATTGGCGAAAGAGAGTTGGGAGAAAAAATTGCCAATGATAACAGGATTCCCCTGGTGTCGGCAACCGGTTCTACACGCATGGGCAAGGCCGTTGGCGCTGCCGTTGGCGCAAGACTGGGAAGATCGTTGTTGGAACTGGGCGGTAACAATGCGATTATTATTTCAAAAGATGCCGACCTTGACATGTCGTTGATCGGTTGTGTATTTGGTGCGGTTGGTACCGCAGGACAGCGTTGTACCACTACACGTCGCCTGATCATTCATGAAGAAGTGTATGACCGGTTTAAAGAAAAGCTGGTGAATGCATATAAGCAATTACGTATCGGTGATCCGCTGGATGAAAAAAACCATGTGGGACCGTTGATTGATAAAGGAGCTGTTGAAATGTATTTACAGGCTATAGAAAAATGCAAACAGGAAGGCGGCAATTTTGTGGTGGAAGGCGGTGCCTTGGCGGGTGATGGTTATGAAAGCGGCTGTTATGTAAAACCTTGTATAGCAGAAGCGCAACCACATTTTCAAATTGTGCAGCACGAAACCTTTGCTCCTATTTTATATTTATTAAAGTATAAAACATTGGAAGAAGCCATTGCAATTCAAAATGGCGTACCACAGGGCTTGTCTTCTTCTATAATGACACTAAACCTTCGCGAAGCGGAACAATTCCTTTCGGTAGCGGGCAGTGATTGTGGCATTGCAAACGTAAATATTGGAACCTCCGGCGCAGAGATCGGCGGGGCATTTGGCGGCGAAAAGGAAACCGGCGGCGGAAGAGAAAGCGGCAGCGATGCCTGGAGAATTTACATGCGCAGGCAAACCAATACCATCAATTACAGCACAAGTTTGCCGTTGGCACAGGGAATTAAGTTTGACTTATAGAGAAATCTCTATATTTTGTGTCCATACACTAATTGTCCTATGAGAAAGTTTAGTCTGTATTTGGTTGCACTGTTTTTGTGTATGGCTGCAAAAGCGCAGTTTACAGTGGCTGTTGTTGGCGGCCCGCAGTTCACTTCGGTAACTCCGGCTTTTATGTTGCATCCTGACACGGTTTCTAAAAATTCAATGACACGGTCGGGTATAAACATTGGTTTCATAGCCCAGATTCCATTGGATCAAAAACAATCTCTTTTCTTCAGGACTGGTGTGATGTACTCAGAAAAAGGGTCAAAGGTTGTGCAGGGTTTTGATACAAGCAAGGTTGATATTGTAGCAAAACAAAGCCTGCTCCAGGCAACAAGCGATTTAAGCGTAAACTATATTGATGCGCCATTTAACCTGGTTTATAAACTGCCGATAAAAGGAAAAACAAAGTTTATTATTGGTGCTGGCCTGCAGGCTTCTTTATTTTATAACGGCAAAACGAATTTTAGTACTGTAAAAGTTAAGAAGGTCCACCGTGATTCTGCGGTCAAATATGAATACAAAGAAACAATTGATGAAGACTTGCTTGTTGGCAAAGGTGAAGCCAGGTATAAAACGGTGCACCTCTCAGCCAATGCCCTGGCTGGTTTCGAGTTTGGAAGAGTGTTTCTCACGGCCAACTACAGTAATGCCCTGACCAGTTTTTATATGGCCAATGGCCAGTCGTTTAAATTCAAAACCATAGGCGCCCATCTTGGTATTTTCCTGGGCAACCGCCACGTAAAAAAAGAAACTGTGAAAACGGTGATACAGGATACGGATGGCGATGGAATACCCGATGAACAAGATGCTTGTCCTACATTGGCCGGAACTGCATTAACAAAAGGTTGTCCGGACAGAGACGGCGATGGCATTGCCGATAAAGATGATGAGTGCCCCGATGTGGCCGGCCTCCTGCAATACAAGGGATGTCCTGTTATAGATACAGATGGCGATGGCATAATCGACCGGGAAGACAAATGCCCATTTGTAGCCGGCTCAAAAAAATATCAGGGTTGCCCCATCCCCGATACAGACAATGACGGCGTAAACGACGAGGAAGACCAGTGTCCTGAAGTTGCCGGAACTAAGGAAAATAATGGATGTCCCCAGATCACAAAAGAAGAGGAAGAAAAAATTACAAAAGAAGAGGAAGAAAAAGTAGCGCAGGTCGCAAAGCAAATACAATTTGAATTTGGCAAGGCAGAGTTATCGCCTTCATCACATGCCGTGCTGGATGAAGTAGTGGATGTTTTAAAAAACAACCCGACATCCAAGATCACAATTGAAGGACACACCTCGGGTGCCAATAGCGAGTCGAATATGAAACTGTCGCAAAAACGGGCTGAAAGCGTTAAGAGGTATTTTGTCTCCAAAGGAATTGTTGCGGATCGGATAACCGCAATAGGCTATGGATCAACAAGGCCATTAAACCCTGACAGCCAAAAAGAAAATCAGGAAGACCGCCGGGTGGAATTAATTATATTGTAAACGAAAAAACAGATCGGACTTCTTTATGATCACCGATTTTCTTTACGATTTATTGATCAAACCGGCTTTTCCCGTTGATATGCATATTCTTTTACTCATCGGTGCTTAAAATGTTGAAATCTTAACAAATTCCGGCAAACCACTTGTCATGTTTTTAACAACTTACTTTAAGTGGTTTCTTATTTTTACAAATACTCCAATTTTTACTAAATAATATCAAATGATTAAAACGATTAAGCGTTCCGTACTGATGACCCTGGTTATGGCCATTTGCTTGACCTCCTTTGGCCAATCGTCTAAAAAATCAGCTTCCAATGGCTGGCACCTGAAAGACAAGGAAAAAGACGGGTATTATGGAATTAGTATGGATAAGGCTTACCAACTCGTTAAAAACAAAAAAAGCCAAACAGTTATAGTGGCCGTTATTGATTCAGGCATTGACACTACACATGAAGACCTGAAACCTATACTTTGGACGAACCCCAAAGAAATTCCGGGCAATGGTATTGATGATGACGGCAACGGATATGTAGATGATGTACATGGCTGGAACTTTTTAGGTGGTCGCGATGGACAAAATGTAGAGAAAGACTCTTATGAAGCCGCACGTCTTTACCACATGTATAAAGACCGTTTTGAAACGATCACAGATTCTTCTTCCCTGAATAAAGAAGACCGGGAATTGTATGAAACCTGGTTGAGGGCAAAAAAAGATGTAACCAAGGGGGTAGATCAGAATGAACTTTTCTTTATTAAAAGACTGTTTCCTGCCTTAAAAAAAGGGGACTCAGCCATCAGGAAAGAGTTGGGTAAAGAAGAGTATGACGGTAACGACCTTAAAAATTACAAGCCCACTGATAAAGACGCCACCGTAACCCGCAATGTGATACTGAACATTTGCGAAGGCAATAACAACAATTTTGAAATTACCAATAAGGAAATACTGGATGGTATTGAAAGCGATATTCAAAAAGCCGAAGCGGTAGATACGGCTCCAAAGGATTATCGTGGCGAAATTGTAAAAGACAATCCCGACGACATCAATGACAAGTTTTATGGTAATAATGATATTATGACGAGTACAGCTATGCACGGCACACACGTTTCGGGGATTATTGGCGCTGTTCGTAATAATGGAAAAGGTATAGATGGTATTGCCGATAACGTTCGTATTATGATGATCCGTGCGGTTCCGGATGGCGATGAGCATGATAAGGATATAGCCCTGGCTATCCGCTATGCTGTTGACAATGGCGCAAAAGTGATCAACATGAGCTTTGGAAAATATTATTCTCCGCAAAAACAGTGGGTTGACGATGCTGTAAAATATGCTGAAAGCAAAGGTGTACTGTTGGTAGCAGCTGCCGGTAACGAAGCTTACCTGGTAGATACCATGCCGCATTATCCGTCTCCGATCTTGCTGGATCATAAAAAAGTTTCCAACTGGATTATGGTTGGCGCAAGCGGCGATCCTACCAATGGCGGGCTGGTAGCTTCCTTCTCTAATTTTGGGAAAAAAGAAGTGGATGTTTTCGCTCCTGGTGTAAATATTTATTCAACCGTTCCCGGAGGTAACACCTATAGAAATTTATCCGGAACCAGTATGGCCTCTCCTGTTACAGCGGGTGTAGCAGCTTTTATCATGAGCTACTATCCTACTCTTACGGCGCAGCAGGTAAAAGAGGTAATCGAGAAAAGTGCTGTAGCGCCTTCTATTAAGGCCACTGAACCAAACTCCGATAAAGAAGTTCCTTTATCGGAACTCAGTAAGACCGGCGGAGTAATCAATGCCTATGAGGCCGCTAAGTTAGCCGCTGCTATGACAGGCCAGGGGGAGACGACGCAACCGGTAAAAACAAAAATTAAAGTAAAGAAAGCCAAAAGAGCATAAGATAATCTTGATAAATTTGATCCCGGCAGTATTGCCGGGATTTTTTTTACCTCAAAATAACTGTTATGGCAAATGTTGATCTTTCAAGAGTATATGAATATTACCACCGGTACATTAATCAGGTTACCGAAGATGATTTGACAAAAGCTTTTCAAAAACATCAAACAGAGCTGGTCTCTACTTTAACAGCAATTCCGGATGAAAAATGGAATTACCGCTATGCAGAGGGGAAATGGTCCATCAAAGAACTTGTACAGCACGTTATTGACGGGGAAAGAATATTTTGCTACAGGGCTTTATGTTTTGCAAGAAAGGATAAAACGCCACTACCGGGCTTTGATGAAAACACCTATGCAGAGGCATCAAAAGCAGACAAAAGATCGAAAGAAGATCTTATAGAAGAACTGAAAACTGTTCAAAGGTCATCAGCGCAAATGTTTGCTTCTTTTGATGAAGAACAACTGAACGAAGATGGCGTAGCCAACGGTAAGCCGGTATATGTAAAAGCACTTGGTTTCATTCTTATTGGCCATGCCTTGCATCATAAAAATATACTTACGGAAAGATATCTAAAGGATAGCGCCATTGCTGTCTAGGAAATGATTGCCATAAAATGAAAAGGGCACTGCGTGATAACAGTGCCCTTTTTCATTTCCCATCCTTTTGAAGATTTGCCAGAATAACAGATCTATTGATGGCGAATGATACATTTTGATAAACTGATACCAAACGGCTATCGATATGGCAGATGGTAGATGATAGATGACAGAAGGGAAAGAGGCCGCTGCTTCTGTCTCACGTCTGCCGCCTCACGATGTTGCCTTGCCAGCGATTTGATATGAGAAAGAGGCATCCGCATAAAAAACCACCCGCTAGATGCGGGTGGTTTATATTTTTAATAGGCTTTTTTAGAAGGTCTTTACTGCTCCTTTTCCTTTTGCAATATTTTGCTGGTTCACAATATCGTTCACCACTTTTATAGCCTGGTCAACATATACATCTTTACTGATGTTACTCAGCCATTGTTTGTAACGTTCAGTTTTGTCCTTATCCTCAGATACATAGCGTTGTTCATCCTGCTTTAAGAAGGAAGCCTGCATGTTTGTATTCATTTTCACCAGCTTTTCAATATCCTTCACAGCATTACGGGTGATTTTTTGGTCTTTCTTATATTGGTCAATTTGCAAAGAATATACCTTATCATCCTGCTTGGCCAACAGATCCGTTTTTTCTTTGATCAGTTTAAATACGGAGTCGCTGGCAACTCTTGCTGTTACCTAAGTTCTTAATGGTTTGAAGATCATAACCCGGCTGCCAGGTCTTGTACTGCGCTTTTGCAATCTCATCATATGGCAGGGCATTGGTATTATCTCTTTCCCTCAATTTCAAATATTCATAATAATCCGGAATTATTACATCAGGCACTACGCCTTTTAATTGCGTAGAGCCACCACTGATCCGGTAGAACTTCTGCAGGGTCAGTTTTAATGAACCTAAGTCTGAGTTCGTAGATAAAAAATTAGAGGAAGGATCCAGACCAATAGGGCGTTGTACGGTTCCTTTACCATAAGTGCTGGTGCTTCCAATGACCACACCGCGGCCATAATCCTGTATGGCGGCAGCAAAAATTTCAGAAGCCGAAGCACTGAATTCATTTACCATCACGGCCAACGGGCCATCATATAAAACACCGCCATCCTTATCACGCATTACCTGTGGCTGTCCTTCCCTGTCCTTCACCTGCACAATCGGGCCCTGGTCAATAAACAACCCGGCTATCTGTATCACATCGTAAAGCGAACCGCCGCCATTATTGCGCAGGTCAATGACGATTCCATCAACCTTTTCTTCTTTTAATTTCTTTACTTCGGCAGCCACATCCAGGGAACTGCGGTGGGGATCGTTAGGGTCATCAAAATTGGCATAGAACTCCGGCAGGAAAATATAACCCACTTTTGAAGTGCCCTCGTTGATCACGGCACTTCTTACATAAGTTTCATCCTGTACAATCTTATCTCTTATCAGCGACACGTTTTTCAAGGTGCCGTCTTTTTTTCTTAATGTAAGATTTACTTCTGATCCCTTTTTGCCGCGAATGATCTTAACCGCATCGGTTACATCGAAACCGGTTAGCTCCACAGGAGCTTCTTTGCCTTGCGCCACTTTTGCCACGATATCTCCCACTTCTATCTGTTCGGATTTTTGAGCCGGACCGCCAGGCAGCACACTGGCAATTTTAATATTGCCTTCATCGTACGTTAACTGGGCGCCTATGCCGTAAAAAGAACCGCTGAGCTGCTCGTCAAAATATCTTTTATCTACCGGAGGAAAAAATTCGGTGTACGGATCCATCATAGAAGTTATGGTGTTTACATACACACTGAACTTTTCATCGTCGTTGAATTTTAAGCGATAGCGCTCAAAAATCCGGTCCATAGCAATTCTTACCTTGTCTCTTGCTTCTTTTTCCAGCTCCGCATCTGTTTTCACCACAAAGCCTTCCTTGCCTTTATTGCTTTCCCTGGCTTCCTGCAGGTCAACAAAACGTTGCAGGGTTAAATATTTTAAACGCTTACGCCAACCTTCACGCCTTTCGGCCTCGGACGAAGCAAATTTTGTTTTCTTGGGATCTGTAACAATGGTTTCGTTCACTGAAAAATCAAATGGTTTGGTCAGAAGGTCTTTGTAAAGAAGAGAAGCTTCCTCTGCCCTTTTATCAAAAATCTTACCTGCTTCCAGGAAAAATTCCACCGGGGCGCCTTTGATCTCGTCATCAATTTTGGTAGAATATTTTTCCAGGGAAGCAATATCGCTTTGCAGGAAAATATTCTTTTCCGGATCTAACTCTTCAAAGTATTTGGCATAAACTTTTTTTGAAAACTCGTCATTGATGTCTTTGGGGCTGTAATGGCCCTGTGCCAAAATTTCACCAACGATCTGCAGAATTTTTTCATACTTGGAGGGGGGTAGGGATTTGTTAGTGGTTCCCATGGTATTGAATGCCAGAAAAATGCCAGCTATCACCATTACCAGTACTATTGGAAGTCTTTTCATATCTAACATGTATTTAAGTGCCTTAGGCATGGTATCAAATTTAGCGTAAAAAAAATGCTTTGAAAATATTGTTTTCCCCTTTAACAAACGTTTTTGACAGACGGAAAGTTTTGTATGATAAGTGCATTATAATAGATTAAACATCTTTCAGCTTCCTGTTTTATCTGCCATTAATTGTACCAATTTGTATTTTGGATGCGGATTTTTATAGCGTTCCAGAATTTGTTTGAAATTTTTGAAATAAGAAGAATATAAATTCAACTTCATTTCATTATTTTTGCACCCCACACGGTGATTGTAGCTCAGTTGGTTAGAGCACCAGATTGTGGTTCTGGGGGTCGTGGGTTCGAGCCCCATCAGTCACCCAAGCCTCCTTTCAAAGGAGGCTTTTTTATTGGCTTCCGCTGAAAGGTATTTTTGACCACTTATCCTGTTTATTGTTAAATAAGGTTAACGAGCTATACTCGGCAATGTCTCATACTTACCTTTGCATCCGCAAACAAATAAACGCACATGAGAAAATTAATAGGCTTAGTGATTTTAGGTTTTTTATCACTCCAGGCAGGGGCTCAATTTCCTTCGGGTCAAATGCGGGGCAATGGCCAGGCTCCTCCAACCGGACGGTTTTATGGTAAAGTGGTAGATGCGGCCAATAAGGGCATCGAAGCGGTCTCCGTTACTTTAGTTACTAACAAATTTGATTCGGCTACAAAAGCGCAAAAGGAAGTTATTGTAGCAGGAATGCTCACTACCAGTACGGGTGATTTTAGCCTGGAAAATGTTCCTCTTTTTGGAAAATATAAACTACGCCTGACAGGTATTGGATATACGCAGCAGGAAAAACAGGTTGGTTTTGAAATGCCTAACAGAAATGGTGCCGGCAATGATCCCTCCGCCATGCTGAGTGCTTTAGATAAAGACCTGGGAAATATTAAGCTGGAGATTGATGATAAAATTTTAAGCGGCGTGACCGTTACGGCTTCAAAGCCTTTACTGCAAATGGGTATTGACCGCAAAATATTTAACGTAGATAAGAACATCACTTCTGCCGGCGGTTCGGCCGTGGATATCATGAAAAATGTTCCTTCGGTGAATGTGGATATTGATGGAAACGTTACGCTGCGCAACAGTGCTCCGCAGATATTTGTGGACGGTCGTCCTACCAATTTAACGCTGGAGCAAATTCCGGCCGATGCCATTGAAAGCGTGGAGATCATCACAAATCCTTCCGCAAAGTTTGATGCCTCCGGTGGTACAGCCGGTATTTTAAATATTGTATTGAAGAAGAACAAGCGGGTAGGTTATAGTGGTAATCTTAGAGCGAATGTGGATTCACGTGGAAGAGTTGGCGGCGGCGGCGACATCAATATTCGCCAGAACAAGATCAACTTTTTTGCCAGTGGCATGTATAACCAGCGCAAATCTCTGGGCAGCGGAACTACCAAAAGAGAGAACCTGGGTTATAAACCAAGTATTTCCGACCAATATGATAATTCCGAATTCAGCGGCGCTTTTGGTTTTGGAAGAGCCGGTTTCGATTATTTTATTGACAACAGGAATACCCTGACCGTAAGCGGAAGTTTTGCCAGAGGCGGGATGAATCCCGAAACAAGGAGTGATATCTTCACTGATGTGCAAAGCAATGGCAGCATTGATTCTTTGCAGGAAAGAACTTCACGTTCTAAGAACCGTTTCAGAAATATGGGTTCACAGGTAAGCTTTAAGCATAATTTTCCAAAAGCCGGACGTGAGTGGACGGCTGATATAACCTATAATAAAGGAAAAAATAACAATGAGGCTTTTATAGGATCCGACTTTTTTTCATTGCAATCGGGCAAGGCATTCGACCGTTCCTATAATCAACAGCAAATAGGTTCTGGTAATAATGAAAATTTTATTTTCCAGACAGACTATTCCAACCCCATAAATGATAAATCAAAATTTGAGGTTGGCGCCAGGGCTTCTATACGTACCGTAAACAGTGGTACCAATTATTATATTGTAAATGCTAATGGCGGCAAAACTCCTTTGGCCGGCCAGGATGTTGTTTACGACAGCAAGGACAGGGTGTATGCAGCATACGCTACCTTTTCAAGCCGCATAAAGAATTTTGGATACCAGTTAGGTTTAAGGGCGGAAAGTTCAGATTATGAAGGCCTGCTGGTGAATAAAAACCAGAATTTTAATATTGAGTTCCCGATCAGTTTGTTCCCAAGCATGTTTTTAAGTCAAAAGCTGAACGAAACAAGCGAATTACAATTTAATTACAGCCGAAGGATTAACCGGCCGAACTTCTGGCAATTATTTCCTTTTACCGACATTTCTGATTCGATAAACGTAAGCCGTGGTAATCCTGGTTTGAATCCTGAGTTCACTAATTCATTGGAACTTTCGTATTCAAAATCATTTGAAAACAGGGACAATCTTCTGGCTTCTGTTTATTTCAAAAATACAAATGACCTCATCACCCGTTTTCAACAAAGGGAGTTTGTGCCGGCATTTGAGGACAGTGCCATTGTTACTTCTTACATAAATGCAAACCGCAGTTATGTAACAGGGCTGGAACTGATCGGAAAAAATAAAATAACCAAATGGTGGGACCTGACAACGAATGCCAACCTGTTTACTTCAAAAATTGATTTAAACAACGAGCCTGACCCCGACCAGTTTGTAAGCTATTTTTTCAAGATCAATAACACCATTAAACTGCCTAAGAATTTTTCCCTGCAGGTGTCGGGTGATTACCAATCGAAGATCATTTCTTCTCCTGGTGGCCGTGGCGGTGGCGGCGGTGGTGGTATGTTTGGCGGCGGTGGCATGTTTGGTGGTGGTAATTCATCTGCCCAGGGCTATATCCGTCCCAACTATGGTGTGGACGCTGCCATCCGGTTTGAATTTTTGAAAGAAAAGAAAGCCTCCATTTCTTTAAATGTGAATGATATTTTCCGTACAAGAAAATATGATGCGTATTCGGCTTCTTCCTTCTTTATTCAGAATTCAGTACGCAGAAGAGATGCCCAGGTGTTTCGCCTGAACTTTAACTGGCGCTTTGGAAAGTTTGATGCTAATTTATTCAAACGTAAAAACACAAAAGCGGAAAACCCTGTTGATATGGGCAATATGAACATGTAAGTTTCTTAATCATCTTTATAGAGCTCTCCTTTCGGGAGAGCTTTTTTATTTTATACTAATTACTTTTGAGAACCATGTACCAATTTGCACTTATTGGCTGCGGAAGGATAGCCCGGAGGCACGCAGAAAATATACAAATCATTGGCAAACTGAAAGCTGTTTGTGATACCATTCCCGAAAGGGCTGATGCATTGGCTAAGCAATATAATTGTGCTGCTTACTATTCTATTGATGATTTGTTGAAACAGGAAACCGAGATTGATGTAGTATCTGTTTGCACACCAAACGGGCTTCATGCTGAACATTCGATTAAATCATTGCAGGCTGGCAAGCATGTTTTGTGCGAAAAGCCTTTATGTCTTACTACAGCTGCTGCCTGGCAAATCATCGAGACTGAAAAATTTTCAAGGTGTCATTTATTTGTTGTAAAATCAAACCGCTACAATCCTATTTTGTTGCAGTTAAAAGACCTGATGGATCACAATAAACTCGGAAAAATTTATAGTTTTCACCTGAGTTGTTTATGGAACCGTCCTGCGGAATATTATACCGACTGGCACGGTAAACTGTTTCCCGATGGCGGAACTTTATATACGCAGTTCAGTCATTATATAGATGCCGTGATCAGCTTATTTGGAGAAATGCAGCAGGTAAAAGGCTTCAGAAAAAACCTGGCACATAGTTCCTGTATCGAATTTGAGGATACCGGCGTAGCTTCTCTTTATATGAAGGGCGGAGCTCTTGGTTCTTTGCACTGGTCTGTCAATGCGTATAAGAAAAACCACGAAATAGCCCTGACCATTATAGCCGAGAAAGGCACTATTCGGATTGGCGGAGAGTACTTGAACGAAGTGCAATACCAGTTAATGGAAAGTGATAATGAGTTTGCAGTGCCGCAGAATTTATCGAATGATTATTCTATTTATAAAGGGTCAATGAGCAATCATACCGAAGTGTACCGTCATTTACTGAAAACCCTGAACAAAGAAGATGCTGGTTTTGCCAATGCCTACGACGGACTAAAAACGGTAGAAGCCATTGAAAAGATTTATAAGGCCATGGATTGTTCAACGGGGAATTGACAATTTGATTTTCTTTCAGTACCATTACTTTGACAATCGACTAAGCTGTTCCATCATTCAAAAAACTCTGCCTGTTGAAGCGTATTTATTTTACTGTAACCAACGATCTTTCCTTCGACCAGCGCATGCACCGCATTTGTGGCTCATTGGCAGAAGCGGGTTATGAGGTTACACTGGTAGGCAGGCAACTTGGAACTTCTTTACCACTTCAACCAAAAAGCTTCCGCCAAAAAAGAATAAGTTGTTTTTTTAACAAAGGATTTTTGTTTTATGCAGAATATAACCTGCGGCTTTTCTTTTTTCTTCTCAACAAAAGAATGGATGCTATTTGCGCTATTGATCTCGATACTATCCTACCCTGTTTGTTTATTTCAAAACTGAAAGACATTCCCCGGGTGTATGACGCACATGAATATTTTACAGAATTAAAAGAAGTGCGTACAAGGCCCCTTGTAAAAAAGGTTTGGTTAGGCATAGAACGTTTTGCCGTGCCTAAATATCATTACGGATACACGGTTAGCGATGGACTGGCAGAAGAATTTCGGAAAAAATACCAAAGAGATTATAAAGTGGTCAGGAATCTGCCCGTATTAAAAGAACAGCTTCCTGTCAAAAAAGAAAATAAATTTTTATTGTTCCAGGGAGCGGTTAATGAGGCAAGAGGTTTTGAATATCTTATTCCCGCCATGAAATCCGTGAACTATAAACTGGTTATTTGTGGTGATGGAAATTTCATGGGGCAACTGAAAGAATTGATCCGTCAGAATAATGTAGCAGGCAAAGTAGAATTAACAGGCATGCTATTGCCGGAAGAACTCAGAAAGATTGCTCAAAAAGCCACTTTGGGTATCGGTTTGGCTGAAAAGGAAGGACTGAACCAGTTTCTGGCCCTGCCCAATAAATTTTTTGAGTACATGCATGCTGGCCTGCCGCAAGTTGCCATGAATTATCCCGAGTACAAAAAAATAAACGATCAATTTAGAGTAGCGGTTTTGCTGGATGGTCTTTTGGTGGAAGAAATAAGTGTCGCGATCAATCATTTAATGGAAAATGATGCAGCGCTGAAAGAGTTGCATCAAAATTGTTTAAAAGCAAGAGAAGTTTATTGCTGGCAAAACGAAGAAAAAGAGCTGATTAAATTTTATCAAAGCATTTTTAAAAGTGAGTGAATACATACATATCGTTTGTCTGGACGCCCCTTCCCCGCCCAACTATGGCGGCGCCATTGATATGTACTATAAGATCACGGCTCTGGCGGGCCTGGGAAAAAAAATCATTCTTCATTATTTTGATTATAACCAAAAAAGAAGCGCAGATCTTTTAAAAGAGTATTGTGTAGAAATACATTCTTACCATCGGAAAAGCTTTGTCGGCTCTTTTTCCTTTTCCTCTCCTTACATTGTAAATTCCAGGGTGAATCACCCCCTGATTGAGCGATTGAATGCAGACAACTATCCTATTCTTTTAGAAGGACTTCATTGCACAGGAATTTTGCCTTATCTCCATAACAGGATAAGAGTGGTGATACGAATGCACAATGAAGAAGTGAATTATTATAAGAGTCTGGCAGCAGTAGAAAACAACCTGTTTAAAAAAAGCTATTTTTTGATTGAAGCTGCCCTTTTAAAAAAATATCAAAAAAAACTGAAAAAGGAAATAAAACTGGCTTGTCTTTCAGAAACCGACATCAATTCTTTCCGGAAGGATTTTGGCTTTTTAAACCTGCATTTTGTTCCCTGCTTTATTCCCTGGCAAACTGTAAGATCTCAACCTGGAAAAGGCACTTATTGCCTGTATCACGGGAATCTGGCGGTAGCTGAAAATGAAGCGGCGGCTAGCTGGCTGATGCAAAATGTTTTCAGCAAGATCAATATTCCGTTTGTTATTGCAGGAAACGGTATTTCAAAAAAATTAAGAGCAGTAGTTGACAAGTATAAAAACTGCAGGCTGGTTTATAACCTGCCTGCCGATGAATTAGACAGCCTGATCCGTGATGCGCATATAAACATTCTTCCTTCAAAAAATAATACCGGCGTTAAGTTAAAAGTATTGCATGCTTTATTTGAAGGCCGGTTTTGCATTACCAATACAAGTGGAATCAAAGGAAGTACTATCGGCTCGGGAGTTCATATTGCCAACGAGCCGGAAGAGTACATCACGCTGATTCAAAAATTATTTGAACAGGAGTTTACACAACAGCATGCAGAAGAAAGACAGAGCATACAGGCACTGTACAATAATAAAAGGAATGCACAAAAGCTTAGTGAACTATGGTAGCATTATCGTGTACCCTGCCGGCTTCTGTTTTCACCATGCGTGCCGGGAATTTCTGTATCACAATATAATCATGCGTGGCCATTACCACGGAGGTACCATAGTCTCTTGCAATATGAATTAAAAGATTCATGATCTCATCTGAAGTTTCAGGATCCAGGTTTCCTGTCGGCTCATCTGCCAGTATCAGTTTGGGAGAATTTAACAGGGCCCTGGCGATATCTACTCTTTGCTGTTCACCGCCGCTCATTTCAAAAGGCATTTTAAAACCTTTCGATCTCAGGCCAACCTTATCAAGCACATCGGCAATTTTTTCGTTCATCAGCTTTTCATCTTTCCAGCCAATAGCTTTTAAAACAAATTTGAGGTTTTCATTAACATTCCGGTCGGTCAGCAATTGAAAATCCTGGAAGATCACTCCCATATTTCTTCTTAAATAAGGCACGGTTTTCCACGTTAGTTTGCGAACGTCATACCCTACCACCGTAGCCTCTCCTTCTTTTAAAGGCAGCTCGCCATATAAGGTTTTTAAGAGGCTTGATTTTCCGGTACCGGTTTTTCCTACCAGGTAAACGAACTCACCCTTGTCCACAGAAAGATTTACATCTTCCAAAACCAAATTATCACCCTGGTAAATATTGGCGCTCCTGATATCAATAATTTTTTCCGACATCCCACAAATTTATTTGCTGCAAAATAACGTAAGAAAGAACAAGGGCCAAGCCAATAATTTTAAAACTAAAAAATTAGTTGTTTAACTAAATAATTAGTTATAACTTGGATTTACAATTCTATTGCATGAAGATACTCACCAAAGCAGAAGAACAGGTAATGCAAATTGTCTGGAAATTAAAGGAAGGTTTTATCCGTGATATTATGGAAGCGCTGCCTCCTCCAAAGCCGCACCAGAATACTGTAGCTACCATGCTTAAAATTTTGGTTGAAAAAGAGTTTGTAGGCATCCGGGTGTTTGGCAGGCAACACCAGTATTACCCGCTCATTAGCAAGGACACTTATTCAAAGGCCAGTATTAAGGCTTTGGTGAAAAGCTATTTTGGCGGCTCGTTCAGCGAAGCGGTTTCTTTTATGGTGAAGGAAAATAACATCAGTCTTGAAGACCTGGAAACCTTATTGCAACAACTCAAAAAAGGAAAAAAATGATAGCATTGGCTTATTACCTTCTGAAAGTGATTGTATGCTCAGGCGTTCTTTTTTTATATTACCATCTTGCACTGCGCAACAAGGTCTTTCACCAGTGGAACCGTTTTTATTTGTTGGCCATCGTGGTTCTTTCCCTCCTGGTGCCGGTGCTGCAATTTCATTTCATCTATACTGAAGATGCATCCAGCCGCACCATACAATTATTACGGGTGGTACAATCCGCTGATAATTATATGGAAACGATCTATATACAAAATCATCGTTCCTTGACAACCGCGCAGTGGCTGAGTATTGTTTATGCAGGCATATCCGCTATCATCCTGGCAGCAGTGGTCCGGTCGTTATTTAAAATATATTTTATTGTAAGACGGCATAAAGTTCAATTGGTGAACCAGATCAGGTTTGTTGCTACGCAAGAGCGGGGAACACCCTTTTCATTCTTCCGCTATATTTTCTGGAACGAAAAAATTGATATTAATACCCCAACAGGACAGCAAATCTTTCAGCATGAACTGGTGCATGTAAAAGAGGCCCACACCTTCGATAAACTTTTTCTGCAGGTAATCCTGATTTTATTCTGGTGCAATCCTTTCTTTTGGCTGATTCGAAGGGAACTGCAATTGATCCATGAATTTATTGCCGATAAAAAAGCCGTACAGCATCATGATACGGCAGCATTTGCTGCCATGATACTGCAGTCAGCCTATCCGCACCAGTTCAGCAGCTATTACGAATCCAATTTTTCCAATCATCCTATAAAACGAAGACTCCTTATGCTTACGAAAATTCAAAACCCACGGATTAATTACATAAGCCGCATTCTGGCTTTGCCTTTGATTGCTTTTACAGTATTAGCTTTCACGTTCCGCACAAAAAACAGCAGAACAATCATTCCTCTTGACAAGGAAATTACTGTTGTTATCGATGCAGGACATGGAAGAATGGCGAACGGATTAATGAACGGTGCCAAAGCCGAAGGTGTTTATGAAGACGATATTGTATTGGCTCTAGCCAAAAAAGTAGCAGAAACGAATGCCAATAATAAAATCAATATTGTGTTGACAAGAACATCTGCTGAAAATGTGGATTTGAGTAAGCGAGTGGAAATTGCAAAAGAAAAGAAGGCCGATCTTTTCATTTCTTCAGCTTCATGTGGGGGCATCAAAAGATGACGCAAATATTAATGGAATCGAATTACTTGTATCTAGCAAAAACACTGTTTTTCAACAACAAAGTCAATTATTGGCTTCTGTGTTAAAAGAAGAATTAGCCACCGTTTATACTACTTTTCCTGAGTTGAGAAAACGTCAAGTTGGCTCTTGGGTACTTGATAAAAATGTTTGCCCTTCTGTGTTAATAGAATGCGGTTATGTAACCAATGAAAAAGACAGGGGCTTCATCACTGGTGAGGCCAATCAAAAACTGATAGCGGAAAAAATAGTAACCGCTATTGAAAGGTATGCGGCTGCACTTGAAAAAGGTTTGATTATGCAAAACCCAACAGACACCTTGCCGCAAAAAGCCGGAAGGGGAATCAAGGCCATTAATATAAATAGAAATTCAGGCATGATCACCATATCAAATGCCGATGGGTCAAGCGATGCTTTAAGTATAGAGGAGGCAAAACAGAAAAAGCTGATCAGTGAAAACGTCACAACTACACAAACCACAATAAAGCAATGGAGCAGCAAAGAACCTCTATTATTTGGATGGGAAAGAATTCACCGGCGGTCTAAACAAATTAGACCCAAATATAATCGAGTCTGTAAGGGTTTTGAAAAATCAATCCGCCATTTCAAAATATGGTGAAAAGGGTAAGAACGGAGTAATTGAGATATTTACAAAGACTGAAAATAACATTTCAGACACAGTACCCAAAAACACGCCGGTTTTTAAAAAACCTGAGGTCGAAGCCTCCGTGGATAAAAATGAATGGAGAAGTTTTTTAGAAAAGAATCTTCAATCGGTTATTGAAAATGCTGCGAAAGAAGGAATGCCTCCTGGACAATACACCGTTAACATCAGATTTATTGTAAAGAAAGACGGCAACATAACAGATTTTAAAGCGTTGAATGATCCCGGTTACGGCCTTGTGCAAAAGCTTTTAGAGATCATACCAAATTCTCCCAAATGGAAGCCCGCCAAACAAAATGGCAAAGCTGTAAACTCCTACCATACGCAGCCCATAACATTTGTTATTGCTGATTGCAGCGATTCAGAAGATACCAATCCGTCGGTTAACGGTTTGCCTGTCACAGATGTTAATGAACTTAAATCAAGGAGCATTCATGATTTAATACAAGTAAGCAAAAAAGATGAAATCCTGTCTTTTACATTAACGGTTGATACAGACGAAGGCGATGTTGCTACCCTGAATCATTCCGGAAACGAATACACAGCAAAAGACAGATGGTTTATAGACAAATACATCAAGTCAAACAAGCTTTTTACAGTCGATTATATACTTGTTAAGCGAGACGGTAAAGAAACCAAAATCCCATCAAAAATTTACAGATTATAATTGATCGTATTTTTTGAAAGGCGTATTTCCAATTCTTTATTCCCTTCTTCTACCCTTCCAATCACCTGTGCATCCATACCAAATCCAGTTGCAATGCTGATCATGCGGTCAGCATTTTTTTCATCGGTATAGATCTCCAGCCGGCAGCCCATATTAAACACCTGGTACATTTCCTTATCATCGGCGCCGCTGGCCTGCTGAATAATGTTGAAGATTTCGGGAGCCGCAAATAAATTGTCTTTCACAACCTTTACATTGTCCGGTACGTATTTCATGCACTTGGTTTGTCCTCCGCCGCTGCAATGGATCAATCCATCCACCGCATCAAACTGCTCTTCCAAAATTTGCTTTACCACAGGTGCAAAGGTTCTTGTTGGCGAAAGAATCAGCTTGCCAATATTGGTTTTGAACGTTTCGTTTTTAAAACCAATATTTATTTCATCCGTCAATCTGTGTTTTCCAATATAAACTACATCGTCGTTTAACGACGGCTCAAAGGTTTCCGGAAAGTTTTGTGCATAATATTTATTCAACACATCATGCCGGGCACTGGTCAGACCGTTACTGCCAATACCGCTGTTGTATTCGCTTTCGTAAGATGATTTGCCATAACTGGCCAACCCCACTATCACATTACCGGGTTTTATTTTTTCATTGGTAATGATCTTTTCTTTCGGCCATCTTGCCGCCATCGTTCCATTTACCGCAATGGTTCGCACCACATCGCCCACGTCAGCGGTTTCGCCACCCAAAAAAGCAATATCCACATCAAAATCCTGCATGGTATCAAAAAACTCCTGCGTGCCTTCAATCAATGCCTGCAGCACCTCGCCGGGAATTAAATTTTTATTCCGGTCAATAGAAGAAGAGAATAATAATTTATCATAAATACCTACGCACAACAGGTCATCCAGGTTCATCACGATGGCATCCTGTGCAATGCCCTTCCAAACAGACAGATCGCCGGTTTCTTTCCAGTATAGATAGGCCAGGATGCTTTTAGTGCCGGCGCCATCGGCATGCATCACGTTTATCCAGGCTTCGTCATTCCCCAATACATCCTTATAGATCTTGCAAAATGCTTTTGGATAAAGCCCTTTATCAATGTTTTTTGTAGCGGCGTGAACTTCTTCTTTCTGGGCGGAAACTCCTCTTTTGGAATACAATGACATGGCGCAAAGATAGAAGAAGTTTATAGTTTGTGGTTTGTAGTTTATAGTTGATGTAGAACAATGCATGTCTTTGATAAGTGGCGCAAGAAATGGCAAGATTCTGGCTTTGGAAGAACTACAAACCACAAACTAAAAACTACAAACTGTTATTATCTTCGCGGCCATGCTGGTTCACCGGACGATTGAGAATTTACCACCGTTTAGAAATGCTGTGATCACAATTGGCACATTCGACGGCGTGCACGAAGGACATAAAAAAATCATTGCTGCGCTGATCGCTGAGGCAAAAACCATTAATGGCGAGTCGGTGATCATTACATTTGATCCGCATCCCCGTAAGATCGTTGAGCCGGACAAGCCGCTGCAATTGATCAACACGCTGGAGGAAAAAACAGAATTGCTTGCCAAAACAGGAATTGATCATCTGGTTATTGTCCCCTTTACTCCCGGCTTTGCCGAACAGTCAGCCGAACAATACATAAAGGACTTTCTCATTGATAATTTTCACCCGGCCACCATTATCATTGGCTACGATCATCATTTTGGTAAGGGAAGAAAAGGAAATTACAAATTGCTGGAAGAAAAAGCTCCTGTTTTTAATTATACACTGCTGGAAATACCAAAACATATCCTGGATGAAATTGGCGTAAGTTCTACCAAGATCAGGAATGCCTTGCTGGCAAGTGATATTGAAACGGCTAACAAACTTTTGGGTTATGATTTCTTTTTTGAAGGAAAAGTGGTGGAAGGCGACAAGTTAGGCCGGCAATTGGGTTATCCTACGGCTAACCTGGAATATACCGATAAGGAAAAAATTCATTTGGGCCATGGTGTGTATGCCGTGTATGTTGAGATCAATGGCGTTGTAAAAAAAGGAATGCTAAGCATTGGCAACCGGCCCACACTGCTTCATTCCGATGAAAAAATAGAGGTGAATATTTTTGATTGGGACGAAGAAATTTATGGACAAACGCTTAGGGTGATTGTAAAAAAATACTTACGCGGGCAGGAGAAATATGATTCCCTTGAGGAATTGATCCGGCAATTGCATAAGGATAAGGAAGACAGTTTGTCCTGTTTGTAAGAAATGATTTGTGCAAGTTTTATAAGCAGGATTCGATAATTTATTTTGGCTTCAGCTGATGAAATTTTTGATTACCGGCTGCATGGCTACTATGGAACTTCTGTTGCGCTGCGTCCGGCTAATGACGGATCGCACTCTTGTACTGTAACAATTCTATGCAACAAGACCTCGGAGGTTTTAGAAACCTCCGAGGTCTTCAGGTTTAGTCCACAGATCCCTCGTGCCTCGGGATGACAAGGTTGAAGCGATACTGATTTCAATCACTCCAACTATCAGAATAACTGCTAAAAAGATATCGCTGTTTGTCATGCTGACGAAGGAAGCATCTATGGCTAATACAATAAGGAATATTGCCTGTGGTAGTGCACTTTCAGTGTTGCTGAATAGAAAACCTTGCGTACAAGAGTGCGACGCAACGAAGGTTAAATAGTAGTAACACGGCTTAGTACAAAATCATACGGCACATTTACTCAAAGTACCGTCCCCAATTAAGCCGCAATCATTTTCACCACCATCTCCTTCAACAGGTCAGCGTCTTCGGTTCCGGCATCGTTAACGCCAATGTTCCGCAAATTATATTCATGCAAAAGCAGTAATACTTTTTCTATTTCGTGGTGGCTGAATTTCATAGCGGTTTGCACATAATCTTTAACAAAAAAGGCATGCACCCCAATGGCGGCGGCCACAGATTTTTCATCCCGTGCCGGAACAGAATAAACCATCAGCACCTTGCTAAAAAAATTATACAGCGAAGGAAAGATCAATTGCAGCGGCGCTGCTTTCGGATTAGCCCCGAAGTATTGAATAATGCGAACCGCTTTGTAAAGATCTTTGGCGGCAATAGCCTGCTGCAATTCAAAAACATTGAACTCTTTGCTGATGCCTACAAAATTTTCAATATCATCTTCCGTAATATTTTTACGGTTCGTAAGGTTCAGCACCAGTTTATCCACTTCATTATTTAACCGGCTCAGGTCATTGCCAATATGATCGATTAACAGGAACAAAGCTTTGTTGGAAATAGAATAGCCCTTCGATTTTATCAGTTCACTTGTCCATTCGGGCAGGGCATTATCATACATTTTTTTTGTAGTATATAACACAGCTTTATCCTTAAGGATTTTAGCCAGCTTGGTCCGCCCGTCAAGCTTTTTATTTTTATAGGCCACAAAAAATAAGGTAGAAGAAAGCGGTTTTTCAATATAGCTTTCCAGCTTATCAATATCCTTCATGCTTTGTGCTTCTTTAAGGATCACCACCTGCCTTTCAGAGAACATGGGATAACGTTTGCAGGAATTTACAACATCGGTCCAGGCGGCGTCTCTTCCATAAAATACGGTAAGATTAAAACCGGCTTCACTTTCTGTTAAAATTTTGTTTTCGGCATAGTGAATTACCTGGTCAATAAAGTATTCTTCCTCTCCTTCCAGCCAATAAACCGGCTTGAAATTCTGTTTCTTCAAATCATTTATTATCTTTTCGGCGCTCATAGTATAAAGGCTTAAAAATGGCTCAATTTTTTTCTGGCACGGTTTTCGAACAAGGTGCCTCAAACTCAAAAATAAGTTTTCGACCTAACCAATAAAAATCAAATATCGTTTAACTCAAAACCCCCTTTCAACGATGGCAAATACAAATTATCCTTCTGCTGAAAATTCACAAAATCCCAATCGCCCGGAGAGAAACAACAACTCTACCAAGAACATTCTGATTGGTGTTTTAGCGGCCTTTCTTTTAGGAACGTGGGCTTATTTCTTATATGATAAGAATGATTCCACCAAGCAAATCCAGGTTAAGACAGCGGAAGTCAGCACTGCAATGACTGCAAAAGATTCTGTTCAGTTATTGTATAACGATGCCCTGACAAGATTGGATTCCATTACAGGCAGCAACAATAACCTTAGCGGACAGTTAAGTGATCGTCAGTCCGACATCACCAAACTGAAAAACGAGATCAACCGCATCATGAGGGATAAGAATGCGACTGCTGCTGATTACAGAAAAGCAAAATCTCTTATCTCTGAATTAAATGGTAAGATTGCCAACCTTGAAATGGAAGTAGCCCGGTTAAGTGGTGAAAACCAGCAATTGGCTGCTACCAACACCCATTTAACACAAGAGAGGAATGTATTGCAAACGAATCTGCAAACAACTACTGCCGAAAAAGAAGAATTAGCTTCTACAGTAGATGTAGCTTCTACCTTTACCGCCTCTAATATCCAGATCACGCCGATCCACGAAAAAAAGAACGGTAAAGAAAAAGTAACAACCACAGCAAAGCGTGTAGATAAATTAGTTGTTTCTTTTGATGTAGAGAACCGTGTGGCTCGTTCTGGTCCTGCAGATATGTATGTGATCGTTACGGGTCCTGATGGTAAAGTGATTAATGATCCAAACCTGGGCTCATCTACGTTAACTACACGTAATGATGGTGACAAACCTTATACGTTTAAAACTACAGCAGAATACGAGCAGGGCACACGCAAAACGGTTTCAGTTCCGTTGCGTCAAAACAATTTCCAAACCGGTGATTACAAAATTGAAGTATATCAAAACGGTTTTAAAATAGCTGAGGGTGTAAGAACCCTGAAAAAAGGTGGTTTATTCGGTTAATTCTCAATTCGAACTCCTACAAAAAAAGCCGTCTCAGTTTAGCTGGGACGGCTTTTTTTGTAAAAAGAGTTGTATTAACTTTTATTGTGGTACGCAGCACCTGGTCAATTTTGTGCAGTACCCCGTTGATATAGTTTTGATCACTTGTGGCCCCCGGCAATGGATTAATAAGAATATTGGAGGCAGTAGCATTCGCTGCTCCTTTCACCGTAGCTGCCGTAACGCCGGTAGCACCAAACGTAGCCTGTACGGCTACACCCGGATGTGTCGGAATGACGCTGTTCAGCAAGGTAGGCGTGTTAGTAGCAGTGGTTGGAAGATTTACGCTGAAAGCTCTTGCTCCCAACAGGTGGTACACAACAATTCCTTTAACTGTTTGCAGCAGTCAATACGCTGAATAAATCTGGGTTTTGAAATACAGCCGGAGTGGAAGCAATGGTTGTGGCTTGTCCCTGAGCAATGGCAGGCGCCTGTGCAGCTGCCAGGGCTGGAGCTTGTGCGGCTGCCTGATCCGGTGTAGCACCACCTGCAATCAATTGCTGTGTGATGACAGGGATCAGCTGCTGTGTAACAACAGGTATCAAAGCCTGCGTGATTTGTGCGGTCAGTACCTGCTGAAAGGCGGTATTGGTTGGCGCAAATACCGTAAGGTTTGCAGCAGGATTTAACAAAGCTCCCATTAAAGAGGTGGCGGCGGTAGAACCGCTATCTGCTCTTAATATGGCTGCTTTGAAATACGTCAGGTCTGCGGCGGTATCAATCCTGTTCCATAAATACTGCGTAGGCGGCAGGGCTACTGCTGCTATTTTATGAATCACTCCGTTGGCAGCATCAATATCTGTTTGCGTTACCGGGATATTATTCAACCATAAATTGTTGCCTCTTTTAGAAGGGAATAGCGGCATCCTTAACCCCGGCGGCAGGGCTGCCGATGGCGGAGCTAATACAAGAGAGCTGGGCTCCTGTACATTGGGAAATCCTGAAGAAATGGTAGCTGAGGTAAGCTCCTGCCCTCCTATTAAATGGTATCTGAGAATGGTGTCTAATTGGCCTGGCCTGAACGCGGCCACGCCTACCGTAGCTTGGAATGCCAAGCACGGCAAAAGCATTTTGAAAAGCGGCATCGGTGGGTGCAAAAAACGTGTAAACACCTGATTTGTCAGATAAAAGAGCTGTCAGCGGTGTTCCTGCACGGCTGATGGCTGCCTTTAAAATACTGAGATTGGCATCTGTATTTATCGCTTCTGCTATAGATGCTCCTGAAGGTGTTGGCGGAACAATAGGCTCGGCCTGTGGAAGTTCCTTGTTACAGGCCATCAGCATAGTTGCCGTTGCGGCTACAAGGAAGGAACCGTTAAAGAATTTTGATGTATAGAGTCTCATGATATTTCGTTTGATCGTTAGCAATTTTAAAGAACGTTATACGCAAAGCTTACATAATAAAGGCCTCCGATGCTTGGGTTACCTACGGCGTTCCTGTAGTATTGATTCAGCAGGTTGGTAGCTCCCACTTTTATCAGCGATTTTATAGCAGGACGTTTATAGGTAAAGGCGGCATCTACAGTATGAAAAGCAGGTAAGTCGCCCTGGGTGAAATCATTCTCATAGAAGAAGCCTTCCTGCCAGCGCCATGATACATTAAAACCTAATAATTTATCTGTTCCAAACCCTGTATTGGCAATGGAAAGAACGGTTCTTAACTCAGGGGCGTTAAAGAAAGCACGGAAACCGCTGGGCACATTTCTAAGCTTATCAGAAGAGATATTACCGCTCAATACAAAATTGGAAGGCAGCAACCACTCGGCACTTCCTCCCCATCCGTAAGTTTTTACTTCTTCAGGTGAATTTACTACCACGGAATACCCATTAAAGTCGGGACCGGGCATGCCATCGGGGAACTGGATCACATCCCTGCGGGTAATAAAATTTTTATAGGTGCCATAGTATCCAAAAACATCAATCAAAAGCTTTCTTTTGGATAAGCGATTTATAACCCACTTCAAAAGAAGTTACCGATTCAGGGCTTACTTCTTTGTAGGTTATCTTGTTAAGACCAGTTCCCATGGGCGGAACAGTGGCCGGGTCATACCCTGGATTGTTGATCAGATCATATTTTTCCCATAAAGAAATATTAGCACCCAGCAGCCTTCCTGTGCCTGCATTCAAATCTATCCATTGCTGTTGTGTACTTGGGAAACGGTAAGCTGTTTGAAAAGACAGGCGGATATTGTGATCCTGGGCTGGTTTTACCACAGCCGTGATACGTGGCGTGAACCGGCCTTTAAAATTTTCATTCTTGTCGTACCGGCCGGCAAATGTAAGTTTCAAAAGATCTTTTACAACTTCCTTGCCTATTTGTGTATAGGCCCCAAATTCATTGATCTTAATAGGGTGGCCAACTTTGTCGGCAAACAAAGTGCCTTCGCTGTTCAGCACATACTGCTTCCAGTTACCACCAGCCAATACTTCAACAAACTTTATATGATTGCTGAAATTGTACTGTCCTTCCACCTGGTACAAGTTAGTTCTGTCAAGGAACAAGCCACCTTGCGGAATGGGCTTTCTTCTCACCGCGTTAAAAATATCCTTGAACTGTTGCGAACCTGCAACCGGACGTGCCCTGGTCTGCCGTTCTGCGGGCAAGGTTGTGTGCTTCCATGTCGGGACGGCCAGCCTGTTTTGCATTGAGATAAGCAAAAGCATATTCCTGGTACCATTGGGTGCTGGGTTTCCAGGCCTCATTGAACAATTGCGTGGTAATGGTAAGGTTGTGCGATTCGCCGGCATTCTCCTGCGTGGTCTATCCCCTTACAAACCAGTTCTGTGAATTCAGCTCCAGTTTATACTGGCCAATTTTTAAATCCTTTAATGAATAACGCTGGCTTCCTGTGTAAACGGTGTTACCGGTGCCCCAGTTTCCGGCCAGTATCGCCTCAATCTTTGGCGTGATCTTATAATGTAAGGCGCCGGATAATTTAAAATTCAGCGTGTTGGGATTAGCCACTTCATTTTCAGTATAACCTGTTCTTGAAACAGGGATACTGCCGGGCAAAGTGCTGATATAGCCAGCCATGAAAGGAACTGCCTGCGCTATCGAATTCAACACTTTTGTTCTAAGGTCAATGGTTGTTTCATCGCCATACACATTCACGCCGTCGTAGTTTGGATCGGTTTCTCTTGTGCCGGCAACAATGCTTCCGGTAGTACCAAACCGTTTATAATTTCTGTAGTCCTGGGCCAGCCAGTCTTTGGCCTGTATAAGTTCTGAACCAATTTTAAAGGCAAATTTTTCCGAAACTTTTTGACCCCACCGCAGCGACCAGTTATAATAAGGCGATACACTTCTCTCCGCATCGCCAATGTGCATCATACCGGTTTTGATCTGGTAGGAAAGCCCCTGGTAGCGGAAAGGATTTTTGCTGTTGATCAGCAAGGTGCCATTCATACCACCCGGGCCATACAAGGCCGAGGAAGCGCCGGGTAACAGTTCCATATTGTCAACATCCAGTTCGGTCAGGCCAACCACACTTCCTACGGAAAAGTTGAGGCCGGGAGCCTGGTTGTCCATTCCATCAACAATCTGGTTGAAGCGGACGTTACCACTACCGGCAAAACCTCTTGTGGTAGGTGTTTTAAACGTAAGCGAGGAGGCAACAACATCTACGCCTTTTAAATTGGTCACCACATCATAATAATTGGCGGCAGGCGCATTCCTGATAGTGGTTGCACTTACTCTTTCAATCGTTACCGGTGATTCCAGTATCCGTTGTGGCGTACGGGTGGCAGACACCACTACTTCCTGCCCCAAAGAAGTAACGGGATTTAAACTAACCTCAATAGAGGCCGAAGCGTTGGATACGCTGAGTTCTTTCGATTCAAAACCTACGGAACTAAATGTAAGTGTAACAGGTAAGCTGGTAGCAGCTAAAGTGAAGTCTTCCATTGGCATCTGTGGTAGCACCCTGGGTGCCGCCTTTTATGGTTACAGATACAGAAGGAATGCCTTCTCCTGTTGCGGCATTTTTAACGCGTACCCGTAAGGGTTACCGTTTGCGCATTAGCAGTCGTTAATGTAAAAATCAGGGCTGCAAGCAATACAGCAAAAAAGCTTAAGCTTTTTCTCATAGTTAGAAATTTAGTTTCGGAAATACTCTATTCAAAAACTACAGAGAATTGTTCAGTAGTTTAAGCCCGAAAAATAAGCATTACAATTTTCATCCGGGAAATTAATTTCTATGATTTTGAACAAGTTGTTGAAATTTTCATCCGGCTTTTGGGCTGCAAAAGAATAGTTCAATTTACTTTCGGCCCATGGCTACATTTCAGTTTCCAAATCAAACTAATTTTTACCAGGGAAAAGTAAGAGACGTTTATACACTTAAAAACGACCTGTTGGTAATGATCGCTTCCGACCGTATTTCTGCATTTGACGTGATTCTGCCCCGCCCCATTCCTTTTAAAGGACAGGTGCTGAACCAGCTGGCCGCCTTCATGCTAAAGGCTACAAAAGATATCTGTCCCAACTGGCTGTTGGATGTGCCCACTCCCAACAGTTCCATTGGTTATAGATGCGAACCCTTTAAAATAGAAGTAGTGGTGCGGGGAAGTCTTTGCGGCCATGCATGGAGAACCTATTCCAGCGGCCAGCGAATTTTATGCGGTGCTTTAATGCCGGATGGGTTGAAAGAAAATGATTTTTTCCCCCAACCATTGATCACTCCTTCTACCAAAGCCAGCCAGGGCCATGATGAAGATATTTCGGAAACCGAAATTTTAGCACAGGGTTTGGCAACAGAAACCGAATGGGAAACCATCAAACAATATGCATTGAATTTATTTGCCCGCGGCAGGGAACTGGCCCTGAAGCAGGGATTGATTTTGGCCGATACCAAATATGAATTTGGCAAACGCAACGGCGAAATTGTTTTAATGGATGAAATTCATACACCGGATTCCTCCCGCTATTTTTATGCTGATGGTTTTGATGAAAGGCAGCAAAAAGGTGAGAAACAAAAACAGCTCAGTAAAGAGTTTGTCCGTGAATGGCTGATCCAAAATGAATTCATGGGAAAGGAAGGTCAAACGGTTCCGGAAATGACCGATGAGTGGGTAGAAACCATTTCGAAAAGATATATTGAGTTGTATGAAAAAGTGACGGGCCAAACGTTCCAGCCGTCCAGTTTGACCGGGGAAGAAATTTACAACCGTATAACCGCTGCTATCAGCAAACTGAGTTAAGTGTTCTGATCTGCTTCTGGTGCCATTGCTGTGAGGCAAGGCAAAATATAGAAACAGAAAACTCATACAACTTTTTTTTCAGGTTCATGTAGCTTTTTTCATGCTTCGGGGCATAAAATTCACGATTCATAAAATTATGTAAACATCGTAGAAGCATCCTGCAGGTTTTAATTGTCCTTCAATTGATAACTAAAACTTACGCGGATGAAAAAATTATGGCTGCTGGCAGTAATGCTGCTTCTATGCGCTACAATAACCTGGGCGCAACGTGTAGTAACAGGCCAGGTGCTGAGTAATGAAACGAAAGCTCCGTTACAGGGAGTAAGCATCATAATAAAAAATACAAAAACAGGAACCACAACAGATGAGAATGGAAATTTCCGGCTGTCGGTACCCTCTAATGCTAAAACTTTAGTAGTTAGTATTACAGGGTTTAGCAGTAAAGAAATTAATCTCTCTGGTGCCCAAAACAATTATGAAGTAGCACTCGAAACCAATGTGCAGGCCATGAACGAAGTGGTGGTGGTAGTGGCATATGGCGAGCAGGAAAGAAAAAAAGTCACGGGCTCTATTGGTAAACTATCCGGCAAGCAGGTAGAAAATGTTCCTTTTACTTCTGTTGACCAGATACTGCAGGGAAAAATAGCCGGTTTGCAATCGGTAGCTACCTCAGGTCAGCCCGGTGCCGCTCAACAAATACGCATTCGTGGTATTGGTTCCATCAGCGCTTCCTCTGCCCCGCTCTTTGTGGTGGATGGAATGCCCATCAATACCGGCGATGCCAGTAATCTCACCAATTCCAGCAATCTTCTGGCAAATATTAACCCGAATGATATAGAAAGTATATCAGTGCTTAAAGATGCGTCGGCAGCATCTATTTATGGTTCCCGTGCGGCTAATGGAGTGATCATCATCAACACCAAAAAAGGACGGGCCGGAAAAACAATCGTCAGGGCCGATGCTGAATTGGGAAAAAACGACATTGCCTATATGCCCGATGCCGGAAAACCACTGAATAAAGATGAGGTAAATGCACTCTTCCGGGAAGGTATCGTCAATGCCGGTTTTTCGGGGTCGGATGTTGATTTTATCATGGAAAATTTCTTTGGTTATAATACAGCGTCCAATTACAACTGGCTGGACCTTGTCAAACGCAAAGGCAATCAGCAGCAGGTCAATCTTTCGGCTTCAGGCGGCGATTCAAAAACACAGTTCTTTTTATCGGGTGGTTATTTTAAACAACAAAGCCCCATTATTGGGGCTGACCTGAAAAGATATACTACTAACATCAACCTGAACCACCAACTAAGCCAGCGGGTTTCTGTTGGGGTCAATCTTAATCTTTCTTCTTTCAAACAAATGGGGGAATCGGAATCCGCTAATTTCAGAAATCCCATCATAGCGGCTATGGCTTTGTTGCCATGGCAGAAGGCCTTTAATGAGGACGGATCGCCGAATTACGACCCCACTGTTTTCACACAGATCTATAACCCGGTTGCCATACGTCAATACGACAAACAAAACAACCAGACCTCCAAGCTGTTGGGATCAGCCCATATAGAATACCGGCCCATTAATAACCTTAAGCTTTCGTCAAGATTTGGTATTGATTACAACAACATTGAAGAATACTTGTACCACAACCCCCTGTTTGGCGATGCTGCTTCCACTAGTGGTTTTACCGCTAACTCCTACGAACGGCTTTACAATTGGGTATGGACCAATTTAGCCGACTATAATTTCCGCACTCTGCAGAATAAGCTGGATGGAACGGTAACCGTTGGTTATGAAGCACAGCAGTCAAAAGCCTATACACAGTCAGGCGATGGAACCGTATTGCCAAAGAACGGCCGTATTGTTTATCCTGTTCCTGCTGTTCCAACCACGGCTTCTGTTACCGGTTCCGATTACGCTTTCACTTCTCTTTTGTCTCGTGCACAACTCAATTTCCTGAACCGTTACAGTCTTTCCGGCAGTCTTCGCCGCGATGGTTCTTCACGTTTTGGCGTCAACCACCGCTATGGTACTTTTTGGAGCGTGGGTGCAGCATGGAATATGGACCAGGAAGCCTTCCTGCAGGATTCAAAGATCATTTCCGGCCTTAAGCTCCGGGCTTCCTATGGTGTGAATGGCAATGCCGGTATCGGCAATTACGACTGGCGAAGTACCTTCCTCTTCTCTACTACGTACAACGGTGCACCCGGTAGTTTTCAAAGCAGTATTGGCAATAATGATCTGACATGGGAACAAAACAAACCTTTCGATGTAGGACTGGAACTGGGTGTTTTAAAAAACCGCATTTCACTGGAAGCAGATTATTATATCCGTAAAACAGAGAATCTTTTACTGAACGAACCTTTGTCGGCTACCGGTGGATTTACTACCTACAGCAATAATGTGGGCGCCATGGAAAATAAAGGAGTGGAACTAACCCTTAATGCAACCCCGGTGGCTGCTAAAAATTTTAACTGGACCATTTCACTGAACGCCGCCTGGAATAAAAACAAAGTAACCCGTTTGCGGCCCGGTGTGGAAGAGATCATTGGCAACCCCTTTACTTTAAAAGTGGGTGAAGACGTGCAATCCTATTTCCTGCGCCAATGGGCCGGCGCCGATCCTGATAATGGCGATCCGCTTTGGTACAAGGACGCCAGCAAAAAGGAAACGACCAGCGATTTCAGCCAGGCCCAAAGAGTGATCAAGGGAAGCGCTTCTCCCAAGGGATTTGGTGGATTCAGTACTTCGTTAACCTATAAGTTTATTACACTGGATGCACAATTGAATTATCAGTATGGTAATTACATCTATAGCCAGTGGGATTTTCTTTTCATCAGCGATGGCGCTTTTATTGGCCTGAACCATAACCGGAAAGAATTGCAAAGATGGCGTAACCCCGGCGATGTAACGGATGTGCCAAAATTTGTAGCCTTCAATGCCACGGCTTCCAATGAAGTGTCCAACCGCTATTTGTATAAAGGTGATTTTATACGCTTGCGCAACATTAGCCTTGGATTTAATTTACCAGCCAGCTGGGCCCAAAAAGCCCACCTGAGCAGTGCAAGACTTTATGTAAGAGGCACCAACATCTGGACCAAAACATTTGACGATAACCTGACCGTTGACCCCGAACAACCCATCGGAGGCCTGAGCGACCTGCAATTCTTTAATCCAAAATCGTACACGGTTGGATTGACCATTCAGTTGTAAAACTCCTTTAACCAAAACAAGACAAAATGAAAAAGCAAATCAAAATAATCACCCACATTGCCTTGCTGCTCATACTTGTGCTGGCAGCGGGTTCCTGTAAAAAATCTTTCCTGGATAAAGAGCCTTATGGTGGGTTACCTACCAATGAGGCCATCACCAATGCTGATGATATGGAAACGGCCTTGAATGGTGCGTATGCTGTTTTGCGCAGTCCCAACCTTTATGGAAGAACCATACCCTTGTTTGGCGACCTGTTTGCCGACAATGTGTATATTTCTTCTGCTCAAAACAGCAACCGTTATCTTGATTTTTTCCAGGTGAATATGACTGTGAATAATGGAAATGCCAGGGGTATTTGGGAAACAGGTTACAACCTTATACTGGATGCGAACAATATCATCAATAGCTCACTTACAGGAACACCGCAAATTGACCAGTTTCGCGGCGAAGCCCTGGCCTTGCGGGCATTGATGTATTTTGAGCTGGTCAAGCATTTTGCAAGACCGTACACGGTAGATCCCAATGCCCTTGGTGTGCCCATTGTGCTAACCTACGACCCGTTTGCAAAACCGCAGCGAAATACGGTTGCAGAAGTATACACGCAAATTGAAACTGATCTGAAACAAGCCATTCAATTGATGACGCTCCCCCGTTCCTCAGGTTATTTTTCAAAATTTGCGGCAGAGGCTTTACTGGCAAGAATGTACCAGTTTAAAGCAGAATGGAGCAAGGCCCTGACCACGGCGGAAGACGTGATAAACAACAGTGGGTACACTTTGCTTGGACTGAACCAGGTTTTGGGATACTGGGCTTCCAACACGCCGCGTAACGATGGTTTGGAAACCTTGTTTGAAGTGGTGTTTGATTTTGTTGGCAATGCCGGCAACGATGCGCTGGCTTATTTTTATGACCAGGCGGGGTATGGCGATGCGCTGGCAGCAGAATCGTTGTACGATTTATACGCACCTACTGATGTGCGACGTGCACTTATTCTTACCTCAAGTCCCACACGTGGTGATGTTAAAGTGGTAAACAAGTATCCCAACAGCACAAAGCCGGATAAAGATGAAGTTAAAGTGATCCGTTTATCGGAAGTCTATCTTATTGCTGCGGAAGCGGCCTATCAAACCGGTGACGAACCCCTGGCCCGTACATACCTGAATGCAGTGGCTACACAAAGAGATGCCAGCTTTGCAGGCTATACTTCTTCCGGGGCAAACCTGCTGAGCGATATTCTGCTGGAACGCCGAAAAGAGCTGGCCTTTGAAGGGCACCGGTACTGGGACCTGGCCCGTTACAACCTGGATGTGGTGCGTGTAAATATTGCAAATAATTATCCGGGTGTGCCGTTGGTTATTCCAGCTACCTACTTCAGAAGAATATTACCAATACCACAGGCGGAACTGGATGCCAATCCAAACATTCGCGGCCAGCAGAACCCGGGGTATTAATGCAGAATAGATCAAACCTGTTTCGTGCTTTTGTTTTTCAATCTTATACCGAACCACTGACACGGCAGCCATCGTGAAACGTGAGACGGCAGACGTGAGACAGCGGCCGCTTTCCCTGCTGTCATCTATCAACTATCATCAAATCTGTGATTTTCTATGGACCATTCACCATTGACTATGGACGGTAAACTTTATAAACCTAAAACCAGCTTGGAATAAGAAGCTTCTACAAGTACATCAAAAACTAAAGCCAAAGGAAATATAAGGCAGGGTGCCTTCTTTTGAATGCCCTAACAGGGCCTGTATCAAAACCAGGTCAGAAGGCACAATATAGATTCCGCCACCATATCCATCATGCCATTTGCCGGATGCTTCTCCCGGCACCCATACCCTTCCCACATCATTAAAAGCAATAAGCCCAATGCTGCCCGGAAAAAGATAGGAAGTAAAATCAAATAGTTTGGCTCTAAGCTCCACGTTATGAAAGAACATACTCTTTCCGGTAAAACGTATGGAATGATAACCCCTGAGGTTTCGAAGGCCGCCCAACTGCATCTGCTGAAAGAAGGCCGGTTTTCCAATGGTGGTTCCGCCGCCTAAACGGGTGGCCAGTACAATGTTGGTGTCTTTAAAAACCGGTATATAAAAATCGAAGTTTGTATAAAAGAGTCCGTAAGAATACTTTTCTTCATTGGTCTGTTGCATTCCCCTTATTTCAGCATGCCAGTACACAGCCTTTGCTGGGCAACATCAAATTGTTCCGGGTATTTAATTCTGCGCCGGCTACCAGGCCTGTATAAAAACGATTGGTAAAAATATTTTTACCGGGGTTGGCAACATCATAATCTTTTAGAAAGTGATTGAAGTTATTCGTTGCAGAACTTGTATAATATTGAGCGGCCACGCCGGTATTGATTCTGAAATGCTCTGAGATATACCAATTCAGCCTGACATCTGCATTAAAATAATCAAAGCGGTTGCGATAATAATCGATCTCCTTACCGTCGGTTTTTAAAAACCGGGTTTCATTACCGATGCCAAAAAAGTTACTGACATTGCGGGGACCGTGCGATAATAGATTAATGTTTAGTCCCGTATTGCCAAAGATCTTTTTTATATCGGCGGAATAGCTAAACAGCCATGATCTTCTTTGGGTGGAATACTGGCCGGATAACTCCTGTCTGCTGGCATAGGGCTTTTTTCTGAAGCCCTGTTTTTCTTTTACCAATCCGGCACTGAATTGTACTCCCTGGTCCAGGTTATATTGCACAAAGAAAACAGGCCCGAAATAATCATATTTAAAGGTTTGCCTTTGATAAGCATTAACCGCACTGTCGGTTGAGGTGCGGATAAGGGCACCATGGGAAGGAAGGATGTTTTTCTCGTCAGAGCGGTCGTATATCACCAGCTTTCTTTTATTGTTAACCTGCTGACTGATATAAAAGCTATCCTTATTATCCCCTCCTATCATTCTGATTTTTATCGGCGATCTTTCAGTTCCGCTTACAGAAAAGATGTCATTGCCACCCAAACCGTACAACCGTATTTCTTTCGTTACCTGCGGTGAGAATTCGCGGCGGAAAATGATCCTTTGTTTTCTTCCGTCCTTTTTTATTTTATATATGGTTACATCCACCTTTCCATCATCTTTATACTGAATATCGAATGCTTCGTGTTTATTGGTTCCCGGAATATCTACATACCTGGATAGAAACCGGTAATATTTTAAAGCCTCTTTTCGCAGTATGGCCCGCCTGTTTATCAACGTCCGGATGATCCAGTCGCCGGATAAGGCGTATATGGTATCCGGCATCAGCCTTACAGCGCTTCTTATTAAACTGTCTGTAATGGTTTTTTCAACGTAGCCAATTTGCTCCTTCCAGTCGTCTTCGCTTAGCTGCGTTAAAAAATAACGGTCAAAATAGCGGTTGTTGTAATTGTATCCCTCAATATCCCTGATGTCATTATGAAAGCCCTGGAGATTGGACTTTAGCCACTGGTGCGACAAGAACCACGGCAACACACCTGTTGTGTTGTAATACACTTTATCACGGTCGCGGGGTATAGGCGTATAAATGGTTTCACCATCTTGTTTTTCTTTCTGCCACCGCCATTGATCTTCGTGCCGGTCCCAATCGCCAACCAACAGGTCAAGTAATCTTGCCCGCAGCACTAATTTCTGGTCAATGATCACATCATTATCATCTTCTGCTTTTTCCTGTACCTTATCGGTACCCGCCGTACTGAAGGTGTCAGATGGTTCTCTTTCTTCAAATAATAAAACCGAGTTGGCAAACTCACTCCTGTATTGTCCCAGGGCCGCATCGTCAGGCACATAAACAATTTCGGGTGAGGCATGCGGAAGGCCCAGGGCTTTTGCAAAAGGCGGTACGGTCAGCGCTGCATACGGATGCCCTGTCACCACCTGGTCCTGCAAAATATCTTTGGCAATTGTTTTCTTTAAATTCGGCGCCAGCCCTCTTTCCGGATATTTTTGAATGGTTCGCAATACCCATTCCTTACCATTTGCTTCTTTTAACCGTAACGACTTTGTTTGTACGCCTCCACCCATCCTTACAATGGTCAATCCTCCTTTCTCCGAGGTTATATGAAATACCCTCATTTTAACCGGGGCGGCCCAAAGTTTACGATAACTCTCTCCAAGCCAGAAGCGGTGAAAACTGTTTACGCTATCGTATTCAGGCGCTACTGCTGCAACAATACTGTCATTAACGATTTGCGGAGATTGAGCAAGGCATGTGTAAAGAAAGAATGGTATAAATAAAAGCGGTGGCTGCCACCACGCAATAACCGAATGTGCTTATACCTCTAAAACCCACCATACGCTTACGATGAATGATAGGTACGTTCTTAGTTAATCCAGGTGCCGGTTAATACGGGAAAGGATGAACAGGAATAAGTGATTGGAGCTGCCGCAGGGAACCCAATCACTTATGATACCATAAAATTATAAGGATTTGCTGTATTGCAGCCCATATTTAAAAGCGACTGCTACATAGAGGCAGAAATAAAGCACACAACCAATAAACCTCTTTTATAGCATCTGAAATATCTGAATGTTATTTCCGCAGGTGTCATTAAACACAGCCAGTTTTGTGGGACCCATTTGCGTTGGCGGCATGCTGAATGAAACACCCAAACCGGTTAAGCGCTGATGTTCCTTTTCTATATCATCAACCTGGAAGGCCGTTAAGGGAATACCGGCGGCAAATAATTCCTTTTGAAACTGTTTGGCAGGGGGAAAACCAAGGGGCTCAAGAACCAGTTCCACGCCATCCTGTTCCTCTTTGGAAACCACGGTCAGCCATTTATGTTCACCCATAGGGATCTCGGTTTTTTTTACAAATCCTAAAATCTCCGTATAGAATTGTAAGGCTTTTCCTGGTCGTCAACCAGTACGCTTGTCAGTTTGATTTTCATGTTGAATTCTTTTAAACGTTTGTTGCCGTAAAGCTCAGCATTTGGACAAATAACTACCTCTTCAAAATTGCTTTTTTTGTTTAAAGGTTTTGGGAGACAGGCCAACATGTTTTTTAAAAAGCCCGGTAAATGAAGTGGTGCTGTCAAATCCAACAGCATAGCATACTTCTGTTACGGAAGCATCCGTTTTTAAAAGTGTCATGGCCCGGCTGATCCTAAGCGAAGTGAGGTATTGATAAGGTGTTTGGCCGTACAGTTTTTTAAAGGAACGGATCAAATGAAACCTGGAAATAAAGGCTTCCCTGCAAATATCATCAAGCGTTATGTTGTCCGTGAAATGGGTATCCATGAAATGCTTTGCCTGGATCACTTGTTTGACCAGGTACACATTTGAATACAGTTCGGTAGTGAGAGCTAATACCTGTTTGTGATAGTACGTCATTTATACCATTGAAATTTCGCCTGGCCAAAATAATCAATAATACGTAAACGAAAGAGAAGAGCGAAGCGGGTTGAGGAATTGGTGAGTTAGTTGCCAGCTACCAATTTTACCGTTGTTGGTATGCGGCGATGCGTTGAGTGTTTATCCATCCACAACTGACACAAGCTGTACTTTTTTTTCGATCAGCCCGTAGTTTGGTTGTTGGTGCAGCCGCAGCACAAGGCTTGGTGGAACACCAACAACGGCGGAAAATAAATACCTACTTAGTGGTATTTTTTAGTCATGTGCAACAGTTTATCATTGCAGGAAATATACAAAATCTAAAAGCTGGCAGAAGTAAAACAGCTTAGATATTGTAAATAATTAGGCGACCCGTACTAAATTTTAATGTTTATTAAAACCACTCTATGAAATCAAATTCCGTACAACATTCATTTTCACTGTTTATCTTAATTGGTATTCTCTTTTTATCTATTACGTCCTGCGAAAAAACGATTGATGAGGACTCAGGCAATGCCTCAGGTACAAATTATAAAGGAACCTGGGTTAGAATTTTGGGCAGTAGCGGTGACGAAACTGATCTTGCTATTGGCAACATACCCGGTGAAAGCGAAAACAGGGTATATATGTGCGAATGGAAGGGAGCTGTAGGTTTATACAAAGGATATATTACCGGGAATACTATTAAATGGGATGCTTCCTATGGTCTTCCGGATGCCGAGGTAGGTTTAAAAGACGGAAAGTTGTCTTTTGTTTATCCTTCCGTTTCTTATTCCATCAAAACATATTATGATAAGGGCTCCTGGTCAGCTCATTGTGGATCGTTGGGAAATAGCGGAGGAAATACCGGGGGAAGCAGCACTCCAACCGCACGACCTAAAGGACAATTTAAGATAATCGTAAACAGACCTACAGGTAATTGCGCCAATACAAGCACAAATACCTATTCCTATCCTTATCTCTGGAAAGCAGGCACAGTAGTCACAAGTAAGTTTGATCAATCAGGACAGGAATGTTGCCAGGCAAGGGTTGTTAGTCAGCAATGGGGGCCAGCACGGACCGATCAAAGCAACAGTTGGACCTATACATCTGCGACCGGGGTCAGCAAACTATATTATGAGTTTTTTCCTGACAAGAGCAGCTGGCCAACCAGTTGCAGTCAAACAGGAACAGCTGTAATTGACTTTGAAGGCCAGGTAAAAACCATAGTAATTTGGTAGCAAATTCCCTTTGCCGAGGAGTCTCCGCTGCAGCTTCTTGCATAAAGGAACTGTTTGTGCGGGACTCCTCGTAACACAATCACCGGCATATTCATCACCCATTCCTATACTTTAATTCTGCCAGCACATCCAAATAATCTTTCACCCTGTAACCACTCTTATCTCCATCATAAAAACTTGCAGAACTATGTGGATATTCATACGGCTTTTCTGCAAGCTTCCATCTTTCAGCGCAGGGATTGTTATGAATATAGATTAATTTCTGAAGAATGAACTTTTCTGTTCTGCACTCCTTTACATCAAAGGTTCCCTGCCATAGTTCATGCTTTTTATTTCTCCGCCTGTCCTTATCTATTACGGCTTCCTCCATTTGATTAAGTAAAGCAATTTCATTTCTTTCTTCCAGTCTGTGTACAATATCATATCCAATAAACCGCTTTCCATTTCCAATGATGGTATTGAGTGATTGTTTTGTATTGGTGTAATGAAATAAGAAATGAACGTGATTGGGCATGATGACAAATCCTAAAACATTATTTCCATTTTCTTTCAGTACATCAAAGAAGTTATAGGCAAGGTCATAGCCGCTTGTAAGCTCCATTAAAGGATACCAGTTAAAGCAGGTAAAAGTGATAAAGTACACACCTCTTTTTTTGACTGGCGTATGAATGGACATTGAAGTAAGATAGAAAAACGAACCGGACGATGCAGACCATTCGAGGAGTCCCGCATAAGCGTTATTTAATGCGAGATGCCGCAGCGGAGACTCCTCGGGAAAGGCAACAGGTTCAACCTTCCATATAAGACAGGTGGCTTTATTGATATTTTCTTCGGCAAAGTTGTTCTTTCCAATATTAGCGTACACCATCCCGATATTGCCCGGGCTGCAGCCCTAACGGTTTCTTCATTTCGGTTGTTAGTAGTGCTTTTCAACTGTTCGGTAAAGTCAGGAACCACAACATTAAATGTTTACTATTAGCCTGATAAAGGCCTCTGCACTGATAGTAATTAAAGCAGAGTAGCTTGCCGGAAAGGAATTAAAAAAGCTCATACACAGGCTATTTTGAGTCAATAGCATATTTTGCAAATTCTTCTGATTATTCCCTTACTCTATGATATGTTTTTGAGTTAATTCAATTTGTTATGAGGCGTTTGTATTCTTTTGAAAAGGGAAAAGAGGTACCCCGGATCTTTCTTCTGTGTCTCAGTGTTATTGTAATTCTTTTGCTGGTACTGCTGCCGGGCATGATTGCCGAATTTCATGACCGCTCTGTGTCAAACGCCTTAAGGCGGCTCTTTATATCGGTCTCGTTTCTGTTGATCCCTCTTGTGTTTTTTTACCGTAATATCCGGGTTTATTTATACGTTTTGTCAGTATGGATTGTATTGTCGCCGCTATTCATTTATTCTATAGTGTTGTATGATGTCAGGCCCGGTTATAATTTGTTTTTTTGGATACTGCAAACCAACCCAGCCGAAGCGAAAGAACTTTCACAAAGCTATATCCCCATGTATATAGTCTTTACACTGCTGTACCTGTTTATTTATTTGTATGCTGTAAAAAAGTTGCCGTTCACAAAAATCCCTTTCCAATTAGCATTGGCGGGGTCCCTGTTGGGACTTTTAAACGTGGGTTACCTGTATTATAAAAAGGTGTACCAGCAAAATGAAGACAAATACCAGTTCCTGGACCGGTATTACCCGGTATCAGTTGTCGGTGGCTTTATGGAAGCCTATTCTTTCATCCAGACAAACAACCTGGAGGGCTCCAAAGGTTTTTCTTTTCATGCTTTTAAAAAGGACAGCCTTGCCACAAGACAACTTAACGTACTGGTAATTGGCGAAGCGTCCCGCTACGCCAGCTGGCAGTTAAATGGATGTTCAAAGCCTACTTCGCCCCGGCTCATGCAGCGGGAAAACCTGATTGTCTTTCCGTACGCCGTTGCTGGTTGTCACAATACTACCTTTTCGGTGCCGCAAATCATTACCAGGGCCAATCCGGATGAGATGGATTTGCGCTTCAAAGAGAAAAGCATTTTGAGTGCCTTCAAGGATGCAGGTTTTAAAACGGTTTGGTTAAGTAATCAGTCTGATAAGGAGATCTTTTACTCCGGCATTACGCTTTTGCATGCCAAAACAGCCGATGTATCCATTTTCTCTTCCACGTACTCACCCTTGTTTGACGAGTTTGGTTATGATGGCCGTTTGCTGCCACTGGTGGACAGTATCCTTAACAGCAGTAAGGAAAACCTTTTTATCGTTGTGCATACAATAGGCAGCCACTGGAACTATGCGCACAGGTATCCAAAGAAGTTCGATTATTTTCAGCCATCGGGTGATACGCAACCCGGTTTGTATTCAAAGGAAGATAAAGAGGTCATGACAAACACCTACAACAATTCTATCCGCTATGCCGATTTTATAATTGACAGCATCATCAGCATGGTAAAAAAGCAAAATGCAGTTTCCAGTGTGTTTTATGTAGCGGATCACGGCGAAGATGTTTATGACACGGACCCTGGCTAAATTGAAACAACATACGCATTCTTCATGGGCAACCTTGCACGTGCCCTTATTCATCTGGACATCCGGCCAGTACCAGCAGGTGTATCCTCAAAAAAGAGCAGCCTTGCTTAACAACCATACCAAACGGATTGGATCGGAGAATCCGTTTTATACTCTATTGGATATGAGCAATGTTTCATTCCCCGGATTTGATTCCACTAAAAGCATTGCCAGCGCAGCGTTCATGGAAAGCAAGCAGAAGTACTATGATAATTTGAAACGAAAGGCATTTTATTTTAAGTATCTCAAATAGAGTATATGGGTGTCTTTATACATCGGCGACAGGAACATGCTGTTGTTGATACCTTTCAGCCCGCCTTTCATAGGATACCCTGTTAGCGGTTCGGCTATATTGTTGCCAATACTTCCATTGCTTTTTTTTCCTTGTCCGATATTGTTTTTAAGATGTCTGATGCCTGGTGAATATATTTGATGTCTTTTGTTTGCCCTGCTTTCTCAAACAGTTGCGAAACAGAGGTCCAAAGCAATGCAATTTCCCTAAATGCTTCGTGTGCTGTTTTTAGTTTGTCTAGTTTAAGTAGTTCATAGCTTTCCTTTAAGAAGTCACGGTACAAATTTCTAAACAAGGCACCGCCCGTTCCTGCTTTTTCCATCAGGCTTGCGGTTGTCTTAAAATCATTCTCAATGTCTTTACTTGTGTTAAACCACTTGACAATTTCGGAGCTGGTTTTCAAAATTCCCTTGTAGCCAATATTTGTAATTGGTGGATTCAGATAGCCGGTGGCGTTATTTCTTATAGCTGTTGGTATTGCTTTTTTCAGGTCAGCCTTTTTGTCTGAAAGTTTTAATGTGTAATACAAGTTTTTAGAAGCCATTGGCCCTTTTTCCGCTCTTGCCAAAGCCAGGCTTTTCAAAGAGGTTTTTACTTGTCCGCCTTGTTGTTTCGTGTCTGCTAAAAAAGCAGCTTCGTTGTCGTAACCATAAATTGCGGCATAATGTCCTGCAAAATGAAACGGCCTTGAAAAATATTCAAGATGAAAACAGTCTAATTTCAGTCCAACAACCTGTCCCTTGTCAATGAGGTCTTTTACATTTTCCCATGCCTTTTGAACAGACGAAGTTTCCTTTACGATCAACTCCAGATTTAAATTTCTTGCAATGTTCTGAGTTAAAATGTCCGGTTTTACCCGTCCGCCAATAAAGGGAAAACTCATTGACTTCATATTCCAAAAGATAAAACCAAGTCCTTCCCCTAAACCAAAAAGCATTGGTTCAGAAAGTTCAATGCCAAGCTGCCGCAGCAAAGTTCCTGTTGCTGTCGTTTCGCAATGTTGTCCGTCAAAGGGCTTAAAATTCTCAACTTTCATTTTCTGCCGTGCTGTTGTTTTTTGCTTCTGACTAACGTGTTACAGCGAGCTGGCAGTCAGGGCCCAGTTCGTTGGTTGTGAGGCTAAACTTAGCAATTAGTTTTTTTATTTCCTGCACTTTTCGTTTGCGTTTCTGGTCCGGGAATTCATAGATGGTGGGTAGGTTGTAAGGCCTCCCCTTCACTACCATATTCCAGACGATCACCGCCAGTTTTCTTGCAGTGGCAGGTGCCGCATCGGCCCTTCCCCTTGGAAGCAGATGCGTCGAAAGAAGTTGGACATGTGTCTATGAGGTTGCCAATGGCATTGGCCGTGTTGCGAAGGGCGATCTTCAGCCGGTTGCTGCTTTTGGGAATGCGATTGCTTAAAATTTTTCCGCCGGAGATTTACCCGGTAACATATCCTGACAAAGGCTTTCTTGTAAGCTAGAACTCTTCCGGCACTATACACCTAACGTAACACCAGATGGTAAACAATACGGATGTGCGGCTCATCTGTATGAATGGTTTTTATAGCATCATTCAAAGCATGTTATCAATAATTTCTTTTTGCCATACTATTATTATTCAATAACTTTTCATTGCAATATTAATCCTATGATTGAATATGTGGGCAACCTGAAAAAACACACGAGAATATTAGTACAAAAAGGAATAGAAACCCTGGCTCTTAAACTTGAAGACGTGGTTTTGTTCTATACTCAAAACAGGGTTGTATTTGTCCTGGATAAGGAAGACCGGAGATATATTTATGATAAATCTCTTTCAGAGCTGGAGGAAGAGTTGGATTCCCAGGAATTCTTCAGAGTTAACCGCCAGTATATTCTCCATATTGATGCGATAAAAAGCTTTAAGCCTTACGAACGTGGAAAATTACAAATCAGGCTGCATCTGGAAAACACTTCACACACGATCATTGTCAGCCAGCACACGGCCCCGGCCTTTAAAAGATGGATATACACTGCATAGTTTTCATCATGTCATTCCACATCAGGCACAGAGCAGGGATCAGTCAAACCTATAACTATCAAGGGCACGGATGTACAATAGTAAACCGCTGTCAGGAAACATGCGTGAGACGTGAGACGGCAGACGTGAGACAGAAGCAGCCTCTTTCTCTTCTGTCATCTATCAACTATCATCTACCATCTTGATAGCCGCTTGTTACAAATTGCACTTATAACTATTATGCACAACCGCAAGCACTGGTCTCCTACTGATCCCAAAAAATCTTTGGCGTGAATAAAGTTGCCTGGGGAACATTTCCTCCATTCAATGAATATTCATTGGTTGGATATAGAAACCGGCGGGGAATTCCGTTTGCTCCTGCAGTCGGCGATAAGTTGGGAGATCCGTTACGTCGCCATAAAGTCCAGGCCTCGGGGTTTTGATATAAGGCAATCCATTCCTGTACAGACACCTGTGCTATAGCATCGGACACGTTTGAAGGCAACGTGCCATTGGCTGCCAGATAACTTGTTATGTCTGCCGCAGCAACACCCAGCTTTTGCATATTGGCCTTAATAGCATCACTATAATAGGTTTGGGCCTGCTTAACATCACCGGTGGAACGCAGGGTTGCTTCTGCTTTCACAAACAACATTTCATCATAGGTAATGAAATCCACATGACCGTTGATATTACCATAATACGCTCCTATCCCTGCACCATTCACATCACTGTAAGTGGTGTCAGTTAAAATATTGAGCCGCGGATCCTTAAGGTCTATCAGCTTGCTAACCAGGGCGCCGGAGCCATAATCTATATCGCCCCTTTGCTCATTAAACTGGTAAATGGGGCTGGAAAAGGTTTCGGCGGTTCCAAAAGTAAACTGAGCGTTATCATCATTGCTTTCAAAGGCCTGGTTAGCCTCATCCAGGGCTTTGGCCGCCATGGCTGCATTTCCTTTACTTTGATGGATAAATAATCTTGCTTTGATAGCATGACCGAATTTTACCCACTTGGTAACATCTCCGCCATAAATTACATCATCGGTTCCGGGCTGTAATCCACCTTTATCAGAATTCGTCAATTGTGCAATACCAACATCAATCAGGCTCTGGATCGTATCGTACAAAGCTTTGGCATTATCGTATTTAGGATGCGTGTTGCTGGCGCCTGCTAACGCTTCGGAATAAGGCACATCTCCCCATTCATCCACCAATAGCTGAAGACTGTAAGCCATAAGCATCCGGCCAATACCACTATACTCGTTATAGCCTGAACTATCTGCTTTATGCAGCATGTCTTTATCATTACCCATTACAGAAGTGTACATATTGCCCCAGGGTGTATCAAAGTCGGTTGATGTTAAAATATAATGATAATAGGCTTGCGACTGTCTTGAAAACCCAACACTCTGCTGTATGAATAAATTGGTAAACCGGGCCAGGTCCCCGCCCTGTGTATAGGCCAGGGAGGTTTCAATAACGGGCAATAAATTAGCCGGCGTTACAACGGCAGGAGAATTGGGATTAATATTGGCCTTGGTAAACGTCTCTTTTTTGCATGACGGCTGCGATAATATCACCAGTACCGCTACTGTTATCAATAGGCTTTTATTGAAGTATTTCATGACTGTTGTATTGAGGTTATAGTCCAACGTTTAAGCGAACACCGTATGTTTTTACGCCTGGGTTGTTGAAATAATCCAGCCCCTGTCCGTTAGCAGGACCTGCCAGGCTGGTCTCGGGATCCACACCGGTATAATTGGTGTGAAGCAGAATATTATTGGCAAATACAGACAAGCTAAGCGTTCGGAAGGTCTTGCCAAACATGGATCCGGGAAAAGCATAAGTAAGGCTTACCTGGCGCAGCTTGACAAAGGAACCATCTTCCACATCGGGTTCAGAAGGACCAATAAAACTGCTTCCGATGTTTTGCCAGTAATATTGATTTAAAACAGCCGATACAGCATTGGAGCCACCAGGGCCGGCTACTTCATTGCCATTGGCATCAAAGTGTACAATATCTCCGTTGGCATTTAAATGGCCGGTCAAGCCAGCAAATACCTTGGATGTGCCCCTGTTATCGGTTTCTTTTGAAGTACCGAAATAGGATATAGCACCTCTGGTACCGTTCCAGATATCTGACCACCATGCCGCACGTCAATCTGGAAACCCAGCGTCAGGCCTTTAAAGGTAAAATTGTTGATCACCGAACCCTGCCATTTGGGATTTACATCGCCGATGATGGCATTCTGTGCGGCAACGATGGGCATGCCATACCCCGGATCGGAAGCATCATCGTTAATTAACAGTTCACCGCTTGGCAATTCCTTGCTTGTGGTGCTGGCACTGGCATTGGCACGAACGTAGGCACTACCGAATATTTGTCCAAAAGGCTTTCCTTCAAAAGCATCAATCTCACCGTTTTGAAAACCGGCAATCAATACTTTGTCCACACCGGCATACAACCTGGTAACCTTGTTTCTGTTCATGGACCAGTTAAAGTTTAGATCCCAGTTGAAATGCCTGGCCTTAACCGGCGTTGTATTTAATGATAATTCGAATCCATGGTTGGTGATTTCCCCGGCGTTCAGGAGCTTGGAAGAAAAGCCGGTTGTATAGGTAAAGGGAACGGTAAAAATGGCATCCTGGGTTTTGGAATAATAATAGGTGCCTGTAAAATTGATCCTGCTTTTCAGGAAGCCCAATTCTGCTCCAACTTCATAAGAAGAAGTTTTTTCAGGTTTTAGATCCGGGTTTCCAATCACTGATATCGTAGAGGTTATTTGATAACCACCTATGGGCGTGCCGTTATTGATGGGAAAGATAATGCCCGATGTAAAGCCATCGTTAAAGGCGCCGGGTACATAATAGGTCTTCGAACCAAATACGGGAGCATCCTTGCCCACCTGGGCATAGGACAATCTCAGCTTTCCGTAGGAAAGAATACTGTTGTGATTCTTTAACCCCGGCAGCTCGGTAAACAGCCACACCAGGCCTGCTGAAGGATAAAAGAAGTTCCGGTTATTTTCCGGTAAGGTAGATGAGGTTTCCCGCCGGCCGGTAAGGCTTAAATAAAGCATATTGCGATAGGCCAGTTCCAGATCACCATAAAATGCCATGGTGCGTTTTACCTGATCGCTTTCCAGGGCCGTATAGGTCAGCGCATTGGAGAGATCAAAAAACTTGGGAGCTATCAACCCATCTCCAACCGTGGTACGGCCGGAGGAAAAGGTATAAAAATAGTTGTGGCCTAAAAGCAGGGTGCCTGTTAAATCGTTTGAAAAAGTTTTTTTCAGGTTAACGGTAAAATCGGAATTGTACTGGTTATTAAAATATTCATTGACGATGCCTTTGCCGGCAGGGAAGGCGTTGGAATTTATATCGTAAAAGTTTTTAGAATCCTGTGAATACACATCGCCCCCAAAACGGTAACTGACGCCTATCCAGTCGGCAAACTGGTAAGTGGTTTGCAGATTTCCCAAAACCCTGTTTACTCTTTCAGTAAAGGGATTCCGGTTTATCGTCCAGTAAGGGTTATCATAGCTGGTACCGCCGCCCCGGTAATTTCTTTGCTGCCCGGTAGAGGCAATTGCATAGGCGGCTTCATTGTCTTTGGCATTGGACAGCCCAAATGAATTGTCAAAGGTTGGCGGGGTACGCAGTAAGCCCAGCATGACTCCCGAAACGTTGGATCCCTGCTGCACCTTATCGTTATCGGAAATGATATAATTCATACTTCCCGTTATGTTCAGCTTATCGGTAAGTCTGGTCTGGCCATTTAAACTAAAAGTGGTTTTATTGTATTTGGTCTTGGGTATTACACCGGTCTGGTACACATTTCCAACAGAAGCACGGAAGCTGGACCGCTCTGTACTTCCCGACAGGGCTATATTGTTATTGAGGGCATAGCCGGTTTTAAAAAACTCGTAGCGGTCGTAGGGTGTTACCGGTATTTTAGCTGATGGATCTGACTTCCCTACAATATCTCCCATGAGGATCCCATTCGTTAGCGTTGCCATCCCAGGACAGGGTATCAATGGCCGCCCCCCAGGTAACTCTTCTGCCGGATTCTCCCGAAGTGGGTCCTTCGTAAACACCACCGGAACCTTGTGCATACCGCGTTTGAAGCTCCGGCAATCTGTTGGTAGTGCTCCAGTTGGCCGAAGAATTAAATTCAATACTCATTTTTTGCCCGGCAGCTCCCCTTTTGGTAGTAATAATCAAGGCGCCGCTGGCAGCCCTGATACCATATAAAGCAGTGGCCGCAGGTCCTTTCAATACGGTGATGGATTCAATATCATTGGGATTAATATCTATTCCCCGGTTGGAAGGAATGGTACCGCCGGTTAGGTTGGAATTAGCACCGCTGGTGTTGGGTGTGACTGATGTAGGATCGTAACTATTAATAGAGTTATCAATTGGCACACCATCTATCACCATCAACGGTTGATTGTCGCCTGTTATGGAGGTGACGCCTCTTAAGCGAACATAGGTTCCGCTACCCGGATCGCCGGCACTGTTTATGACCGTAAGACCAGCCGCTTTTCCCTCCAGTTCACTAAGCGGATTACCCGTCCCTGATTTGTTGATCTGGTCGCTTCCAATAGTTTGTGTTGCATAGGTAAGCGATCGTTTTTCCCTCCTGATTCCCAAAGCGGTAACGACGACCTCCTGCATTTGCGCCTCTCCGCTGGGAAGCGTAAATTGCAAGTTATCGGCATTTGCGGCTAAGGTTTGTGGCTGGTGGCCGGAGGCCGTTACCCTGATCTGGGCACCTGACTTGACCGTGATGGAAAAGTTTCCATTTTGGTCTGCTTGTACAGCATTGCTGGTACCAGCTTCTGTAACAGTTGCAAAAGGAATAAGTTCCCCTTTGTCATCTTTTACCTGACCGGTAACCTTTCTGGTTTGTGCCAGTGCTGCCAGGCTACAAATTAACAGGACCGCAAGTAGTAGAAGATTGCGCATATCATTAGTTTTTAAAAATAAAGTCATCACTCAGCCATCAGCATTTGAAGTGTGCTGATAAAATCTGCATTGCAATAACAAAACTTGTATGTCACTAAGACAATCTGGTTTGAGACTGCACTTGAGTACATACTGAAAATCTGCGTAAAACGTGATTATAACTGACGGAAGCATGAAATTTGAGTGCTAAAGCATACAAGTATATGCAGCGGGGTTGTAAAACCTTTGAGGAGTTGCAGGAAGCAAACAGTGAAGATTGGTTTTGGATGGAAGTAAGGAAGAGTTACCCACCGCTTTGATGCATGAGTTTGAATCAACGTTAGGGCTTGGCGTTGTTGGGATATTTGAAAAACGTCAGCCGACAACTGAAGCCTATATTGTTTTAAAATTTGAAGTTATGAACTAAGCAAAATTATTAACGTTGAGCCGAAACCAACGCTGAAAGCTAACTACAGCCGATGTTCCAACGTCCTGCCCCAATAACGCTAAACCCCATTTTGGCAGTAGTGTTGATTTGACAAGCGGAAAGGAAGAATTTATTTCATCTTTGAGGCTTTAATTTCTGTGCCGTATCTACGGAACGCCACAGATGTCATGGTTCCTTTACTGTCAGAAACAAACACGACCAAACCAACACCCCCTTCGTTAAAGAAACCCATATCGGGCTGACTGAAAAAAATATTGTTCGCTAGCGGAGATAGTTCAGCTTTGGCAAAACCGGAGTTTTCCCGAATAAACAGTTTATTGTTTTCTTTAGAAATGGTATAAACCAGTCCGGGCATAACCTGATAACGTCCGACATATCTGTCGTAGACTTTTGGGTTGATCGCTACTGCTTTTCTTACAACCGGGTAAAACGTTTCATGCGAGGCAAATAGTAGCCAACTTCCATGTTTGAGAATATAGGTGTCCGTTTTCCGCAAATCAGGCACATCGTTATCCTGATTGCCCCACCATTCATGTTCTTTAATTTTGTAAGACATGATGGCAACATTGCTGTCTTTGATTACGTGAACGTCTTCAAAATGAAATACGTCTCTGTATCCTTGCAGGGGTGGTCCAAACCCGTTCATTACATCTGTCTTGGTGATTACCTTTCCTGTTGGTGTGGCAATAATGTATTCGTTTGCAACAAGGGAAGACCAAATGCTCGTATCACCTAAATCAAATGCTTCAATTCTTTTATGAGCAAGTTGCATAAGTTCCTTAATGAAAACCGTGTCAACCTTTTGGCGGGACTGGGCGTTGGTAATTAAGCACAACACGACTAGCGGTGTTGTAAAGAGAACCTTTTTCATGCAGTTAATTTAGATGTAGGATTGTCAATAACATTACTGCCAACGATGTCCACGCATTTATGCAGGCATGGAATTAGAATTCCATTCTGCCGGAACCGTTGCCAAATTTATAATTAAAAGTTCATGTTTATTCCTATTGTTCATTAGAGTTCTTTCAGACGAACCTACAGATGAAATTTATTCTACTGCTCATTGTTAGCACTTCAGCCATGCTTGCATAAATGCGAATGTTGTAGGCAGTTTAGGTTAGTTTCAGGAATTCTGTCTCCTAAATTATTCAACTATGAGCGTTTATATTTCAATATTCTCATTGTCAAACAGCCAATAAATGTTGTCAAACAACTTGAAACCCAAAGCCAATAACCAATTCCAATTTTTGTTATTGGATTATAATGTCCTGCTTCATTTTCAATCACTACTTGAAATTTTATAAATGAAATACTGATTACAGAAGCTAATAAACCAAAGAACTATTCAGATTTTTTATTCTTTGTCAACAAAACCCAAGCAATAATCAAAAAAGGATTTGCTAACCAAGTTACTGCAGCTCCACCTGTCAACACAGCAAGCCAACCAATAAGCAAAGCTTCCATTGAAGTTCTGCAACCATTGCTTGTACAAAAGGAAACATTGAAAAGTGAAAAAGCAAAAAGTCCAATTCCGACAATTAATATTACTGTTTTTAGTTTTGATTTTTCTTCAAGATTTTAATAACTTACTTCTTTCACATCAATGTCATAATATGAACGATATTTTATTAGTTGTGAATTGCTTCAAAAATTTGATGTAGCTTATCTCATTGACAACGCGAGCGAATATGATCAGTACTTTTAAATCGAATAAAAAATTAACACAAATGAGGAGGTATTGATATGGGAGCTTTTATATTATCGTGCGGCAAGATGTTTGATGGCGTTTCTAACCAGTTAACGGGACCGGTTGAAATTCTCGTGGAAGGCGATCGGATCACTGAGATCGGATCTTCAATACACCGGCCGTCCGGAGCGGAGACAATTGACCTTTCGAAGCACACCGTGTGCCCGGGGTTTATCGATACGCATGTGCATCTGACGATGGATGGCTCCGACATGGCCCAGCAGACGCTGCAATCGTCCGCCGCAAAGGCACTCAAGGGTTTGAGCATTGCTCGCGAATACATGGGTTATGGCTTTACCACCCTGCGCGATATGGGCAGTGCGGATCCGGAATTTCCGACCGTGGACTTGCGTAATGCTATCAATAGCGGTTTGGTGGAAGGCCCGCGACTCATAGTCGCCGCACATATTATCAGTTCATCCGCCGGGCACGGCGACCTGCGTGGATTCTACGCATCGCGCTGGGACATTCCTGTTTCTGCTATTGCTGACGATACGGGCACGATCAAGGCGCTGGTGCGCCGCGAGCACACTTTCGGCAGCAACTGGATCAAGACCACAAATACAGGAGGCTATTTCAGCCCGGGTGACGACCCGGCCCGCGTGACGTGGTTTGATGAAGAAATGAATATCCTCGCCGCCACAGCGCGGCAGTTGGGTATGCCGGTGGCAGTACACACCGGGGCTGCCGAGGGTTGCAAGCAGGGCATTCGTGCAGGTGTGCGCAGCCTGGAACATGCCTATCTGATCGACAGCGAGGCGCTTGGTATGGCGAAACAGGCCGGCATATTTGTGGTGCCAACGATGCAGATGACTCAGGAAGATATCCATGCGTTGCACAATCATACACTACCATGCCAGGCGGTTTGGAAGTTCAGCCGTGACAACGGAAATATCCTCGAATCTCAGCGCCTGATCGCAGAGAGCGATGTAAAAATTGCCTATGGTACCGACTGCGGTATGTTTCCCTTCAGTCATGGCATCCTTGAATTTCAGGCAATGGTGGCCGCCGGGCTCACTCCGGTGCGTGCACTCAAGGCCGCAACCAGCGTTGCCGCGGAACTGCTTAATCAGGATGATATTGGCATACTGGCAGTCGGCAAGCATGCGGATATCGTTGCCATGCCGGGCGATCCAATCGCCGACATTAGCGTTACCGCCAAGGTGAATTTCGTCATGAAAAGCGGCAATGTCTATCGTGCTGCGTGAACTCCAATGGACCCGGTATGAGCAGTTGTGATTTGCTTTCAACCAATATTTGTTCGTCGTCTGAAAATGGCATGTTGTAAAATGTCCAGATTAAATTTAATTATCAATAGAAGAATATCGCAAGTGATTGCCTACAACGCCAAGCCCTGGCGTTGTAGGGATATTTGAAAAACGTCCGCCGACAACTGATGCCCAATATTGATTTAAAAGCTGAAGTTATGAACTAAAGCTAAATTATTAAGGTCGAGCTGGAACTGAAGCTGATAGCGAATTATAGCCGAAGTTTCAACGTCCTGCACCAATAACGCCAAGGCTTGGCGTTGTAGGCAGCCTTTCTTTCTCCGTCAATTTTGGTTTTTCGGAAAACATTGCGGACCAATTGCACCACCACCATATTCTAAAACTACTTTGTCCGTGTAAAGAATATATGTACAACTGTCATTGTATCTGTTTTTTAAACTGTCAGATATTGGGTTGTCAAATATGTTGTAATAATATTTTCCCATACCACTTCGCTGAAAACCAATATTGCAAAATCTTCCAACTTAGTTCGGAAATTCTCTTGCTGCAACTCTTGCTTATTCCAAGTTTTACAAAATTGACTGCAACGCAAAAGCCAAACATTGCAGGAACTTTTTTCCTGAGAACAAAAATGAAGCAGTAGCAATTGTCCGGAAACGGCACCGTCATCCGCACTATCTTTGATAGAAGGTGCTTCCTTTGCGCAGGAAAAGGGAAACCAATTTTTACTAATTCAGATTGCCATGATCCTTTTTGGTAAAAAACGCTTGCTGGCTTCCACGTTCTTTTTTGTTGGGCCAAACAATAGAAGGAAAACGACTCCCTCCCGGCGATTCATTGGTTTTGCTCTTGTTCTTTATGCAGCAATGTGTTCTTCACTTTCACTGTATGCGCAGGATGAAATTCTCATTGATGGGCAAGAATGCGGTATGCACGGCAATGCAAAAAGCGGAGAAGGGTATGCGCTGAATGCGTATAAAAACCGGTACGCCGCACCAAAGAAGGCGGATTTTGATGCATCCGTCACACTCGCTGCCTTGCTGAGAAGCGGCGACCCGAATCAGTTTTCGCAGGACAAGGCCGCCGTGGTACATGGCTATGTTTACGATGTGAAACTAGGCGGTGTCGAATCCTGCAATTGCAAAACCTCCGATCCGCAGTTTCGGGATACGCATATTGAAATCACGCCGGATGAAAACAACACCGGCCCGGAAAACCGGTTGATTGTTGAAGTAACGCCACGGCTGCGTGCCGCCATGCAAAAAAAAGGTGTTGACTGGTCCACAGCGACGTTGCGCCAAAGCATCAAGGGGCATTGGGTGGAAGTGGCCGGCTGGCTGACTTATGACGCAGAACACGAAACGGCAGCCTATGCCAACGACCCTGATGATGCCATTGGCCAGCACAACTGGCGGGCTACGGTATGGGAAGTGCATCCGATCACTTACCTGAAAGTGATTTCGAAGGGAGATGTCAGTTCGTTGGATGCCATTGTTGGTGAGCAGGGTGGCACCACAGACAATAACAATGGCACGGGCAGTACGGATGGAACGAAACCTTCCGGCGGCCCTTCCATCCTGTTGATAATGGCTGTTGTTTTACTTGCGTTGGTGGCGGGTTACTTCCTGCTGAAGAACAAATTGCACTGAACCGTTTAAAGTTTGGTGCGTTTCATTACCGTAATTACGCCGTCTTGAAATTCTTTGTCCCAGTTTTGATCGAAGTTCCAAACATCTTTTTGGGGGTGAAGCACCGTAAAGACTTCCGGTGCTTTTTTACCCGGCGGTGCACTTTTCAACTGGAAATGAAAGGTCTTCTTGTCATCGGTGGTAATGGCGTACAAAAACAAACTGCCCTGGTAAAAAACGGAAAGTTGAAAGTGCATGTATAAAGGTAAAGAATTGACGAATTAGACTTGAGTAACAAAAACGGCTTCGATGGTGAAGCCTTTTTCAAGTGGATCCTGAGGGACTTGCCCCCCAGCCCTCTGATTATGAGTCCCTATTTTGATCCTTTCCGCTACATTCCTCAACTTTCCTATGCTTTCATATTTTGGTAATTCTTTCTTGCTTTCCGAACCGTTACTTCTTGTTGTACCACAAGACGGCAGCAAAGAAATTAGGCTTAATAGCATTATTCATCTTTGTCCCATAGGTGAAGGTTGAGAACGTAACCGCTAACGGATTAGGGATTGCCGAAGGCAGGGACTTGGCATTCCTGAAGTTGAATAAAGTTATGTTGTTTACAGTTTCTTCTTCAGCCACATAGTATTGTGTCACCCCTGCTTTTTGCAATACCCTGTTAGGCGGTCGTATTGATGTCAAAGTTCGCCCACACAATTTCACGGTCAACCATTGTGAACCGCAGAAAGTGATTATAAATAGAGGCAACATCAAATGTGGGTTCTAACACCAACCACCAGGTTCTGTTATCAATTTTTAGGTTCACTCCTGTCAAAAAGTACATCCTCTTTATTTCGTCTAGTGGCTTCTCCCATTTAGTGTCTTTGTACTTAATGTAAGCTAACCAATAAAGTTTTTCAATTACTGTGTCGTAATCAGCGGCAAGTTTCTGTACCAGAACAATTTTGTCGGAAAGGTCTTCCTGGTCATTGTCAACACAAATGCTTAACTCCACTTTGTTGTCCGGTGAAATATTGTCAACCAGTCCGAACCATTCTTTGTCTTTGCGATAATATTTAAGTTCTCCAAATGGTTCTACAGTCATAATAATGGTTGTGATTTAATATGCCGCCTAACGGATTAGCGCTTGCCTATGTACCGGCATTAGTGTTCCGTCAGCTTAAATTTATTGATAAAGTTGAATATTATTCATTGGGTCAGCACTTATTCTTCAGCCGGTATATTGGCAAGCGCCTGTTATAGGCAGGCGGTTCTGAAGTCGTTACATCAACAGCTTCTTGTCCTCAATAATCATTTTCAAACGTTCACCCCAAAACGGAAGCTGGCCATAATGCTGAACACAGTCATGCAAAGATTTCGGCTCGTCAAGTTTAGGCAAAATAAATGTCTCCCAATCTGACTTGAAGGCGCTAATAAATTCATCTAAATTAGTTTCTTCCGTTATAGAGTAGCCCTGATTATTTGCAAACTTTCTGCTTGTCCTATCTGGCAAAAAAGCTCCCTCATCTAGATGGATGACTAAATCATTATATGTTGCCCTTCTTTTTTGTTTGTCCTCCAAAATTGCATTCAACGCAATTCCCACATTGAACCGGAAGTCAACACTATCTTTCGAGTTCCATGAGTAATTCTGAAGATTGATAACATTAAAAAACTCTCCTTTGTCTTTCCACCAGGTTTGTCCAGAAGTAGAGTAACCATGAAGTTTGAGTGCCGGTTTCAGGTATGTCTTGATAAATGCTGTCTGCTTTTCCTTTGCGGTCATTTTGATGATTCG